>NZ_CP009571.1:2455000-3055000 GCF_000764535.1 Sphingomonas taxi
TCTCGCGGCTCTCGGCCGATGCGACGGCGCGCCGCAGCTCCGGGTCGCGGGGATCGGCGCGGAAGGCCCGTGCGAGCAGCACCAGCCGCGCCAGTTCCACCACCGCGCCGCGCACCCGGTCGCCGGCCGGCAGCGCGAGCAATCGAGCGGGCAAATCGTCCACATGGCCTGCCAATGCGGCTGCCTTGCCGTCGACCAGTCGCGCGCCGATGCGGCGACAGCGCACCGTCACGTCGTCGACGAAACCGGCAAGGCCGAGGCGAAGCTGGTCGCCTACCCATTGCTCGAGCGCGTCCAACGCGTCGCGGATCGCCCGCCCGGTCTCTTCCGCACGCCTGGCCCCGGCCGCCGCGCGTCGCGCCGCGGTCCTGGCGTCGGGAACCGCTTCAGGCTCGGCGATCCGGGCAGCGTGCAGGTTCTTGTCCGCCACCGGCATCAGGGGCTTGGGCGCTGCGGTCGAGCGTCGACGCCCCAGCCATTCGGTCACCCACGCGGGCGTCTCCGCAGCGGGAAAGGCAAGAAGCGCTTCTGCATACAGCCAGAACAATGCAAGAGCGTGTTTGCACGGGAATTTGCGCGAGGGGCAGGTGCATTTGCTCGCCAGGTCGCGCAGGTCGGCCATCACCCGATAGGGATTGGCGCCGGACCCGGCACATTCGCCCCAGATCAGCGCCGCGTCGTGACTCGTGCCGATGCCGGACCATCGTGCGGGCTTCGCGAGACCCGCCGCAGCCTTGAGCGAGGCCTGGTCGGCGGCAAGCTGTTCCACCGTCCTCAAGTCGATCACCACGCCGCCCTCGCCCCATTTGGCTCCGGATCCATGATAGAGAGCGATCGTGAGGTCTCAAACCGCATTCAGGGCGGCCTGCGGCCGAGGGGCGGCTGCGTCATGGATCGCAACAGGGGCAGGATGCATCGGACCGACGATGGCCAACTGCATTCAGGAGATCCCGACTCGCGAACCAAGCGGGGAAAACAACGCTGATCGGTGATGGTGCACCCGACTGGATTCGAACCAGTGGCCTCTGCCTTCGGAGGGCAGCGCTCTATCCAGCTGAGCTACGGGTGCCTGAAGACTGCGCCTAGCAAAGCCGCGGCGGCGGCGCCAGAGGCTTTATGCGGCGAGCGCCTTGGGCGGCGGCGTCTTCGGCTTGAACGCGCACAGGTCGGCGACGATGCAGCGCCAGCATTCGGGCCGCCGCGCCTTGCAGACGTAGCGGCCGTGCAGGATCAGCCAGTGATGCGCGTGCAACCGGAATGGCTGCGGCGTCGCCTTGTCCAGCTTCAGCTCGACCGCGAGCGGCGTCTTGCCGCGGGCGAGGCCGGTGCGGTTGCCGACGCGGAAGATATGCGTGTCGACCGCGAAGGTCTCGGCACCGAAGGCGACGTTCATCACCACATTGGCGGTCTTGCGGCCGACGCCGGGCAGGCGTTCGAGCGCGTCGCGATCGTTCGGCACCGCGCTGTCATGGTCGGCAACCAGCGCCTCGGACAGCGCGATGACGTTCTTCGCCTTGGTGTTGAACAGGCCGATCGTGCGGATATGTTGTTTCAGCGCGTCGAGGCCGAGCGCGACCATCTGTTCGGGGGTCTTCACCTCGGCGAACAATGCGCGCGTCGCCTTGTTGACGCCGGCATCGGTCGCCTGCGCCGACAGCACCACCGCGACGAGCAATTGATAAGCATTGCCCGATTCGAGCTCGGTCTTGGGATGCGGGTTCGCCTCCGCCAGCCGGCGGTAGAATTCGAAGACGTCCGCCTTCTTCACAGGCCGAGCACGTCGCCCATACGGTAGCGGCCGGCGGGCCGGCCGGCGAGCCACAGCGCCGCGCGCACCGCACCCTTGGCGAAGATCGAACGGTCCTGCGCGAGGTGCGACAGCTCGATCCGCTCGCCCTCGCTGGCGAACAACACGGTATGATCGCCGATGATCGAGCCGCCCCGCAGGCTCGACAGGCCGATCGTCCCCTCGGTGCGCGCGCCGGTGAGGCCGGCGCGGCCATCGACGCGCAATTCGGACAGCGTCGTCCCCCGCCCCGCCGCCGCCGCCTCGCCGAGCAGGATCGCCGTGCCCGAGGGGGCGTCGACCTTGTGACGGTGGTGGCTCTCGACGATCTCGATATCCCAGTCGGTGCCGAGCCGTGCCGCCGCCTCGCGGACCATTTGTGCGAGCAGGGTGACGCCGAGCGAGGTGTTGCCGGTCTGGAGCACCGCGATCTCGGTCGCGGCGGCGTCGATCGCGGCATGCTGCGCCTGGCTGAGCCCGGTGGTGCCGATGACCAGCGGCGTGCGTGCCGCGCGCGCCGCGGCGAGATGCGCTTCGATCGCCGAGGCGGTCGAGAAGTCGACCAGCACGTCCGACATGCGCGCGAGCACCGCCGGATCGCCGCCGGCATCGACGCCGCCGGCAAGCGTCGCGCCCGCCGCATCGATCTGCTCGGTGATCGCGCGGCCCATGCGGCCGCTGCTGCCATAGATGCCGATCGCGGTCATGCGAGGCTCCTAACTTCACGAAGGTCACGCATAGCGGAGGGGGCGAGGGTCATGCCGGCCTTTTGGCACAAGGCCGGGCTGTAGGACAGCTTATCGCGCAAGCTGTTGTTAACGCTACCTTTTACCGCGGACCTGTCGGACATGACCGCCTCTGCTGCCGGACGCGTTGCAGGATCGGGCGACGCGCCTATCTGGAACGGAATGACCGACATCCGCAACATCGTCGTGCTGACCGGGGCGGGCGTCTCCGCCGAATCGGGGATCGCCACCTTCCGCGGGCCGGGCGGGCTGTGGGAGGGGCATCGCGTCGAGGATGTGTGCACGCCCGAAGCGCTCGCCGCCGATCCGGTGCTGGTGCATCGCTTCTACGATCTGCGGCGGGCGGCGCTCGCCGGGGTCGGGCCCAATGCCGCGCATCGTGCGCTGGCCGAGCTGGATGCGGCATGGCCGGGCGATCTGCTGATCGTGACGCAGAATGTCGACGACCTGCACGAGCGCGCCGGGGCGCGGCGGTTGCTGCACATGCATGGCGAGCTGACCTCGGCCTTGTGCGCGCGTTGCGGCGTACGGCGGGGGTGGCATGATGCGCTGCCGCCGGGAACACGGTGCGATGCGTGCGGGGCGGCGGCGCTGCGCCCCGACATCGTCTTCTTCGGCGAGATGCCCTATCAGATGGAGCGGATCGAGGCGGCGCTGGCGCGGGCCGATCTGTTCGTGTCGATCGGCACGTCGGGCGCGGTGTATCCGGCGGCGGGGTTCGTGCAGCTCGCCGACGCTTATGGTGCGGAGACGCTGGAGCTCAATCTGGAGCGGTCGGCGGGGAGCGGGTTCTTCGCCGAGACGCGGCTGGGGCCGGCGGGGGTGCTGGTGCCGGACTGGGTGCGGGAGGTTCTGGGGCAGTAGCCAATCCTCCCCCCGCAAGGGCAAGGTAATCGCATATAGATGCTCGTGCGAGCCTGTCGCCTTCCAAGCCCACCCCGTCACCCCGGACTTGTTCCGGGGTCCACCATGCGGCAAGGAGAAAGGCTTGATCCGGAACCATTTTCTCGCGGCCCGGTGGACCCCGGAACGAGTCCGGGGTGACGATTTAGATGAGGAAACCGATCGAACCTCATCGCCACAACCATATGCGATAGTCCTCCCCCGCAAGGGGGAGGTGGCAGCGCGCAGCGCTGACGGAGGGGGAGGATAGGGCGGGAGTATTGTCACCAAGCTCCCGCCCTGTCCTCCCCCTCCACCACCCGGCTTACGCCGGACGGTCCCCCTCCCCCTGGCGGGGGAGGATTTGCGGTTACTCGACCCAGTCGAGGCCGATGTCGCGGTAGACGTCGCGGTCCTCGTCCCAGCCGGGCTTGACCTTGACGTGGAGGTAGAGGTGGACCGGCGATCCGAGGATGCTCGCCAGTTCGGTGCGGGCGCGGGCGCCGATTTCCTTGATGCGGCTGCCGCCCTTGCCGAGGATGATCGCGCGCTGGGTCGGGCGCTCGACGAGGATCTGCTGGTGGACCTCGACCGAGCCGTCCTCGCGCTCGCTGTATTTCTCCGTCTCGACCGTGCTGGCATAAGGCAGTTCGGCGTGGAGCTGGAGGTAGAGCTGTTCGCGCGTCACTTCGCTGGCGAGCGCGCGTTCGGTGGCGTCGGAGACCTGATCCTCGGGATAATGCCACGGACCTTCCGGCATCGCCTTGGCGAGCGCCGACTTCAGCTCGGGCAGGCCGTCGCCGGTCTGCGCCGAGACGAACCACGTATCGGCGAAGGGCATCAGCGCGTTGAGCTTTTCCGCGTGGAGCAGCAGCCGGGGCTTGTCGGCGATGTCGACCTTGTTGAGGATCAGGATCTTGGGCTCGGGCCGGTCTTTCAGCGCCTCGGCGATCCGTTCGACCTTGCCGCCGATGCCGCCCTTGCCGTCGACGACGAGTGCGATCAGGTCGGCGCCCTCGGTGCCGGTCCAGGCGGCGGCGACCATCGCGCGGTCGAGCCGGCGCTGCGGTTCGAAGATGCCGGGGGTATCGACGAGCAGGATCTGCGCCTCGTCCTGGATCGCGACGCCGAGCAGCTTGGTGCGCGTCGTCTGCGCCTTGGGGCTGACGATCGCCACCTTCTGGCCGACGAGCGCATTGACGAGCGTCGACTTGCCCGCATTGGGCGCGCCGACCACGGCGACGAGGCCGCAATGTTGGGTCTGGGTCATGGGTTCTGGTCCGGTACGGGGGTTTGGGGAGCGGGCGGTTGCGCCGCTGATTTTGCGGTGGTGGAGGGGCGGGCTTCGACGGGCTGGGGCGTAATGGGGGATGGATTCGCAAGCGATGCGTTTGGGGATGGGTGCGCTTCGACAGGCTCAGCGCGAACGGAATTCATGGCTGGGCCATCCCCCTCGCCCGTTTGCCCTGAGCCTGTCGAAGGGCTGGGTTCCGCCTGGCGGTTGCGCGCGAGTTGGCTGAGCGTCTCCCAATCGGCGCGGATCAGTGCTTCCTTCTTGGCGCGGCTCCAGCCCTTGATCCGGCGTTCGGCTTCGAGTGCTTCGAGACGCGAGGGGAAATCCTGCGACCAGACGAGGGTCACCGGGCGGCGTTCCGACGTATAGCCCTCGTACGCACCGGTCTGGTGCTGGCCGATGCGCAGGTCGAGGTTGTCGGTGTGGCCGGTGTAATAGCTGCCGTCGTTGCAGAGGAGGATATAGGGCCAGAACGCCATTACCCACTCCCCAGGGCAATCGCAGATGGACGCTCGTGCGAGCCGGTCGTCTTCCACGCCCACCCCGTCACCCCGGACTTGTTCCGGGGTCCACCCTGCGGCGAGGAGAAAGGCTTGATCCACCACCATTCTCTCGCGGCCCGGTGGACCCCGGAACGAGTCCGGGGTGACGAAATTGGTAAGGAAAGCGATCGAGCCTCATTACCGCAGCCATATGCGATAGCCCTGCCCACCCCCCGGGGAGAGGTGCCCTTCGACAGGCTCAGGGCGAACGGGGGGCGGAGCGTGACGTGCCTCACCCCTGGAGCTTCTCCAGCAGCGCTTTTGCCGCGGCCGTCTCCGCGATCTGCTTGTTCGCGCCGGTCGCGGTCGCGTCCGCGAAGCTGCCGATCTTCACCTGTACGGTGAAGCGCGGCGCATGGTGCGGGCCGGAGCGGTCGACAACGACATATTCCGGGGTGCGCCGGCCGGCCGCCGCCGCCCATTCCTGCAATGCCGATTTGGGATGCTGCGGCGCCTTGTCGCCGTGCTGGACACGATGGCCCCAGGCCTTGCGGACGAAGGCGCGTGCGGCGTCGAGCCCGGCCTCGCGATACCAGGCGCCGATCAGCGCCTCCATCACGTCGCCGAGGATATTGTCGCTCTCATAGGCACCGTCGTCGCGCGCCTGTTTGCCGAGGCGCAGATGCGCGCGCACGCCCAGCTCGCGCGCGACGTCGGCGCACACCGTGCCGGTGACCAGCGCGTTGAGCCGCTTCGACAATTGTCCCTCGGGCTCCTTGGGGAAGAGCTCCCACAGCCATTCCGCCATGACGAGGCCGAGGACGCGGTCGCCGAGGAATTCGAGCCGCTCGTAATTCTCCGCCGCCTGGCTGCCGTGGGTCAGCGCGCGTTGATAGGGCGCGATGTCGGCGGGGCGGCGGCCGAAGGTCTCGGTCAGCCATTCGGGCAGCGCGATGCTCAGAAGCCCTCTCCGATCCGCTGCCAGCGTGCCGCGGTGAACCAGCTGACCGGGTTGATCCACGAGGCATTGCCGTCGGTCGAGAAGAAGGTGACCACCGCCTTGCCCTCGATCCGCTCCATCGGGATGTAGCCCATGCCGATCGGCGCCGGGAAACGGCTGTCGGCGCTGTCGTCGCGATTGTCGCCCATCAGGAAAACGTCGCCGGCGGGCACGGTGTAGAGGCCGGTATCGTCTGCCTGCGGAATGTCGGCCTGATCGAGCACCATGTAGCTCTTGCCGTTGGGCAGCGTCTCGCGGAAGCGCGGGTAGCGGCAGATCGGCACGCCGGCGGCATCGACGTCCTGAAACTGCGAACCGCATTTCTGCGCGTCGAAGTTCGGCGTGAGCGGGAGCACGAAGTCGGCGACGCGCTGCTTGGGGATCGGCTTGCCGTTGAGGATCACCTGACCGCGCCGGACCTGGATCGTGTCGCCCGGCAGGCCGATGACGCGCTTGATGACGTCATGATCGTCGGGCTCGGGCGAGCGGAAGACGACGACGTCGCCGCGCGTTGGATCGCGGCCGAGGATCCGCCCCGGGATCAACGGCACGCCGCCCGGCAGCGACCAGCGCGAATAGCCGTAATTCCATTTGGTGACGAACAGATAGTCGCCGATCAGCAGCCGCGGCAGCATCGATTCCGAGGGAATCGAGAAGGGCGCGAACAGGAAGCTCCTGAGGATCAGAACCGCGATCGCCAGCTTGACGAGGAAGCGCAGCGTCTCGTTCAGCTCCGAGCGCGGCGGCTTGACGGTGGCGGTGGTGGCCGCGGGGGCCGGCGTCGGTGTCTGATCCATAGCGAGGGAGCCTTAGCGTCCCCCGAGCGTCCTGAGTAGTCGTTCCGACCGACAGGGCTTGCCCGCCCGCGCAGGATCGATACGGGACTGACACGAACTCCCTTCCCCGAAGGACGACAAGACATGAGCGACTGGTCTGCGATCGAAGCCCTCCCCTCCCCCAAGCTGGTCGAGCTGTTCGATCAGGACGGCGAGCGGCTGTCCAAATTCAGCCTCGACGTGGCCGGAATCCATTTCGACTGGTCGAAGACGCATCTGACGACGCAGGCGGTCGAGGCGTTCGCCGCGCTCGCGCAGGCGCAGGACCTCGCCGGCAAGCGCGACGCGATGTTCGGCGGCGAGCACGTCAACGTCACCGAGGACCGGCCGGTGCTCCATGCCGCCGAGCGCGGCGAGGGCGATGCGGAGAGCGTCGCGCTGGCGCGCAAGCTGCACGAGCGGATGCGCTCGCTGATCGACGCGATCGAGGGCGGCGCGCTCGGCGACATCCGCCACGTGCTGCATATCGGCATCGGCGGGTCGGCGCTCGGGCCGCATCTGCTGGTCGATGCGCTGGGACGCGAGGATGCGCGCTACGATGTCGCGATCGTCTCCAACGTCGACGGCGTCGCGCTGGAGGATGCGATCAAGGATTTCGATCCGGCGGCGACCCTGCTGGTCGTGGCATCGAAGACCTTCACCACCAAGGAGACGATGCTCAACGCCGAATCGGCGCTGCAATGGATGACCGAACATGGCGTCGAGGACCCCTATGGCAAGGTGATCGCGCTGACCGCGGCGCCCGACAAGGCGATGGAATGGGGCGTCGACGAGACGCGCATCCTGCCGTTCGGCGAAGGCGTCGGCGGGCGCTATTCGCTCTGGTCGTCGATCGGCTTTCCGGCGGCGATCGCGCTTGGCTGGGGCGCGTTCGAGGAACTGCTCGAAGGCGCCGCCGAAATGGATCGCCACTTCAGGCTGACCGCGCTGCACGAGAATGCGCCGGTGCTCGCCGCCTTCGCCGACCTCTATTACACGCAGGTGCGCCACGCCGAGACGCGCGCGCCCTTCGCCTATGACGAGCGGCTGCGGTTGCTGCCGAGCTATCTCCAGCAGCTCGAGATGGAATCGAACGGCAAGGGCGTGAAGACCGACGGGACGCCGGTCGGTCGGCCGACCGCGGCGATCACCTGGGGCGGGGTCGGCACCGATGCGCAGCATGCGGTGTTCCAGTTGTTGCACCAGGGCACGCATCTGGTGCCGGTCGAGTTCATCGCGGTGATCGAGCCGGGCGACACGCTCGCCGAGGACCATCATCGCCAGTTGCTGGTCAACGCCTTCGCGCAAGGGGCGGCGCTGATGAAGGGCAAGCAGGTCGAGGATCCGGCGCGCTCGTACAGCGGCGACCGGCCGTCGTCGACCTTGCTGCTCGACGTGCTCGATCCGCGCACGCTGGGGGCGCTGATCGCCTTCTACGAGCATCGCGTGTTCGTGAACGGGGTGCTGCTCGGCATCAATTCGTTCGACCAGTTCGGCGTCGAGCTGGGCAAGGAGATGGCGAAGGCCGCCGACCAAGGCGGCCAGTCGTTCGATCCCTCGACCGAGGATCTGATCCGGCGCGCCGGGCTGGAGTGATCGAAGCATTCGGGATCGTCGTGCGTTGAGGCGCGATGATCCCGCTCCTGCTCGCCGCGGCGCTCGCGCCCGTTCCCGCCACCGTCGCCAAGATGCGCTGGGAGCGACGGGTGTTGCTGCTGTCGGCGCCGCGCGCGGATGACGCGGGACTGGCGGGACAGCGGCGGGCGCTCGCCGGCTGGGATGCTGCGGCACGCGAGCGCGATCTGGCGGTGGTGACGATCGTCGGCGATCGGGTGAGCGGCGCGGACGACGGCGCGGCGGGGTTGCGCAAACGCTATCGGCTGCCGGCGGGCCGGTTCGTGGCGATCCTGATCGGCAAGGACGGCGGCGAGAAACTGCGCTCGGCCAAGCCGATCGCGGCCGAGGTGCTGGCGGAGACGATCGACGCGATGCCGATGCGGCGTGCCGGGGAGCGGTAGCGTTGCACCGCCGCTTCCCGAAGATTATGTGTAGAGCACAGGCGGAGCATACACATGCGGACGAATATCGACATCGATGAGGACCTGCTCAACGAGGCGATGCAGGCCCTTGGCACCAAGACCAAACGTGACACGGTCATCGAGTCGCTGCGGCGGACGATCCGTGCGCGACGCCAGCTTGCGGCGCTGCGCGGCTTGGAAGGGCTCGGCTGGGAGGGCGATCTCGACGACATGCGAACGAGCAAATATCTGCCGACCGACGAATGATCCTCGTCGACAGCAGCGTCTGGATCGACAAACTGGCGCACCGCCGAACGGTACAGACCGAGGTGCTGGAAGCGCTGATCCTGGCGGAACAGGATATCGGCGTCGGCGATCTGATGCTGGTCGAGGTCCTGCAAGGGACGCGCGACGTGCGCGCCTATCGTCATGCAGAAGCGCTGCTCGCCGAGTTCGACATGGTGCAGATCAGCGACCATCATGTCGCCGTTGCAGCCGCCCGCCACTATCGCCATCTTCGCGGTCTCGGCATCACGATCCGCAAGACGATCGACACGCTGATCGCCACCCGCTGCATCCTTGACCGCCTTCCGCTGTTGTACAGCGATCGCGATTTCGACCCTTTCGTCCAGCATCTCGGCCTTCGGTCGGCGCTCGACGCTCCCGGAGTGAATTGATGTCCGACTATGATTATGACCTGTTCGTCATCGGCGCGGGGTCCGGCGGCACGCGCGCGAGCCGCGTCGCCGCGGCGCATGGCGCGAAAGTGGCGGTCGCCGAGGAATATCGCGTCGGCGGCACCTGCGTCATCCGCGGCTGCGTGCCCAAGAAGCTGCTGATCTACGGCGCGCATTTCGCCGAGGATCTGAAGGACGCCAAGCGCTTCGGCTGGCAGGTGCCGGACCAGTGCGCGTTCGACTGGCAGACGCTGCGCGACAACGTGCTCGAAGAGGTCGACCGGATCAACGGCGCCTATACGCAGACGCTGGAGACGCACGGCGTCGAGATCATCCACCAGCGCGCGGTCGTCACCGGGCCGCATAGCGTCCGCCTCGCCGACGGGACCGAGAAGACCGCCGGGCGCATCCTCGTCGCGGTCGGCGCGCATCCGGCGGTGCCCGACTGCCCCGGTGCAGAACACGGCATCACCAGCAACGAGGCGTTCCATCTCGATGCGATCCCCAAGCGCATCCTGATCGCCGGCGCGGGCTATATCGCCAACGAATTTGCCGGCATCTTCCACCAGCTCGGCGCGCACGTCACGATCATGAACCGGACGCAGGACATCCTGCGCGGCTACGACCTGTCGATCCGCGACCGGCTGCTCCAGATCAGCATGATGAAGGGGCTGGAGTTCAAGTTCGACGCCAATTTCGAAGGCATCGAGAAGGGCGAGGACGGGTGCCTGACCGTCCGTATGTCGAACCATGACCCGGTGACGGTCGACATGGTGATGTTCGCCACCGGCCGCGTGCCCAACACCGAGGGGCTCGGCCTCGAAGAGATCGGGGTGAAGCTCGAAAAAGGCGCGATCGTCGTCGACGAGCAGAACCGGTCGAGCATCGAGAGCATCTTCGCGGTGGGTGACGTCACCAACCGCGTCCAGCTGACCCCGGTGGCGATCCGCGAGGGACAGGCGTTCGCTGACACCTTCTACGGCGACAAGCCGACCACGGTCGATTATTCCAACATCCCCGCGGCGGTGTTCAGCCACCCGCCGATGGCCGGCGTCGGCATGACCGAGAGCGAGGCGAAGCAGAAGCTCGGCTCGATCCGCGTCTATTCGTCGGACTTCCGGCCGATGAAGAACGTGCTCGCCGGCCGCAACGAGCGCGCCTTGTACAAGATGGTATGCGACGGTGAGACCGGGCGGATCGTCGGACTGCATATGATCGGGCCCGACGTGCCGGAAATCCTGCAGGCGGCGGCGATCGCCGTGAAGGCGGGGCTGACCAAGGCGCAGTTCGACGAGACGGTCGCGCTCCATCCGACGATGGCCGAAGAGCTGGTGCTGATGAAGTGAGGGCCGGCTGGGCGCCAGGATGAATCACTCGAGATTCCGGCGTTTCCGGACGACGACGGGCGCCGGTGCATCCCTCGTCTCGTCACCCCGGGCTCGACCCGGGGTCCCGCTTCTTCCTGATCCGCATCGGTCAAAGGACGTAGCGGGACCCCGGATCAAGTCCGGGGTGACGGGCAGACGGCGATGAACGTCGATTGGCCCTGAGCCGCCCGATCGGCGCAGCGATGCTATCGCTGCGCCTGAAGGTAGGCGATCACGTCGGCACGGTCGAGCGGGTCGGCGAGTCCGGGAAAGCCCATCGAGGTGCCGGGGGCGAAGGCGCGGGGGTCGGCCAGCCAGGCGTCCAGCCGTTCGGGCGTCCAGCGGCCGCCGACGCGTTGCAGCGCGGCGGTATAGCCGAAACGCGGGCTGACCCCGGCGACCGGCGCGCCGACGACGCCGAACAGCGTCGGGCCGTTGCGGTCGGGCGCGTCGCGGCGGATGGCGTGGCAGGCGGCGCAGCGCGCGAATTGACGCTCGCCGGCGGCGACGCTGGCGACGCGCAGCAGCGCGGCCCGATCGGGTGACGGACCGGCGGCGGCGCGGCGCGCCGCGCGGTCGTCGTTCGAACAGGCGGCGAGCATCGCGACCGTGGCCAGCCAGAGAATAAGCGGCGCCGGGCGTTTGGGGGCTTCTTTACCTTTGTCCGTTACGGACGCAATATGACCCATAAGATGTTCGTCCTCGCGCTGTCGGGCGCCATCGCCGTGGCCGGACTGCCGGTCCCGCCCGCGACGTCGAGCTCCGCTTATGCCGCGGAGCGCCGCCTGATGGCGAGCCGCGCGGTGCAGCAGCAAGCTTATTTCGCGCGTCGGCTGACGCTGCTCGGCGAGCGGCTCGACCGGCAGCGGCGCGCCGGGCTGGTCGCACCGGGGCCGGCGGCGTTCATGCGCGACGACCTGACGCGAATATGGAACGGGGTGGACCAGTACGTCCAGCGTGGCGCGGCGCTCAGCCCGGACGAGCGGCGGAGCTATTGCGCGATGCTTCGCCGCATCGAACAGCGGCTGGCGCAGGCGGAGGCACGGCGGCATGCCGCCCCCCGCCTCGCCGATCGGTCAGTCCGCGAACAATAGGACCGGCGTTTCGAGCTGCGTCTTGAGCGCCTGGACGTAGCTCGCCGCATCCCAGCCATCGACGACGCGATGATCGCAGCTGATCGACAGGTTCATCAGCTTGGCGCGGCGGATCTCGTCGCCGCGACCGGTGAAGACCGGGCGTTCGACGATCTTGTTCGGACCGATGATCGCCACTTCGGGGCGGTTGATGACCGGCGTCGTCGCGATGCCGCCGAGCGGCCCCAGCGAGGTGACGGTGATCGTGCCGTTGCCGAGTTCTTCCGGCTTCAGCTTGTTGGCGCGCGCCGCCTCGGCGAGGCGGGCGATCTCGGTGGCGAGTTGCCAGACGTTCCTGTCCTGCGCGTCGCGGATCACCGGCACGGTGAGGCCTGCATCGGTCTGCGCCGCCATGCCGAGATGGACGCGGCCCGAGCGCGTGACCACGCCCGCCTCGTCGTCGTAGCGCGCGTTGAGCATCGGGAATTGCGGCAGCGTGCGGCAGATCGCGACGATCAGCAGCGGCAGCAGCGTGAGCTTGGGGCGCGCGCCGCGATGATCGTTGAGGTCGGCGCGCATTGCCTCCAGCGCGGTGACGTCGATCTCGTCGACGTAAGTGAAGTGCGGGATGTTGCGCTTCGACGCGGCCATGTTCTCGGCGATACGGCGGCGCATGCCGATGACGCGGATCTGCTCGTCGGCACGGGCGCGGGATGCGCCGGGGGCTTGATAGCCCTGGCCGGCGTTGTAGCGCAGGAAGGCGTCGAGATCGGCGTGGCGGACGCGATCGGCGTCGGTCTTCACCTGTGCGAGGTCGATGCCGAGATCGCGCGCGCGGGCGCGGACGGCGGGGGAAGCGAGGGCCTTAGGCTCCTCCCCGGCACGGGGAGGGGGACCATCCGAAGGATGGTGGAGGGGGGCTGCCACGGACGACGCGCTCGCGTCTTGCCTTACGGGCGGGGTCGCTTGTGGAGCGCCCCCTCCACCACCGGCTTCGCCGGCGGTCCCCCTCCCCGTGCCGGGGAGGATTTCCTCGACGCCCGGGTTTTCCGCCTCATATTGTTCGGCGACCTCGGCCTGCTCGGCACTCGGCGGTGCGGCGATCGCCTCGCCCCCTCCCGCGCTCTCGCCCGCATCCTCGGTCTCGATCACCACCAGCGCCGCGCCGATCGCGACCTGATCGCCGACCTCGCCGGCCAGCTCGACGACGACGCCCGACACCGGCGATTCCATCTCGACGGTCGCCTTGTCGGTCATCATGTCGGCGATATTCTGGTCTTCCTCGACCCGATCGCCGACGGCGACGTGCCAGGCGACGATCTCGGCCTCGGCGATGCCCTCGCCGATGTCCGGCAGCTTGAAGGTGAAGCGGGCCATCCTATGCGTCCTTCATGATCTTCTTGAGGGCCTGGCCGATGCGCACCGGCCCCGGGAAATACGCCCATTCGAGGCTGTGCGGATACGGCGTGTCATAGCCGGTGACGCGCTCGATCGGCGCTTCGAGATGGTAGAAGCAGCGCTCCTGCACCAACGCCGACAATTCGGCGCCGAAGCCGCTGGTGCGCGTCGCCTCGTGGACGATCATGCAGCGGCCGGTCTTCTTCACCGACGCCTCGATCGTCTCGATGTCGAGCGGCACGAGCGTGCGCAGGTCGACGATCTCGGCATCGATATTGTGCTCGGCGATCACCGCGGTGCAGACGTGGACCATCGTACCGTAGCACAGGATGGTCAGCGCCTCGCCCTCGCGCACCACCGCGGCCTTGCCGAGCGGGACCTTGTAATAACCGGTCGGCACCTCGCCGGCGGGGTGCTTCGACCAGTTTTCCGACGGCTTGTCCCAATAGCCGTTGAAGGGGCCGTTGTAGATGCGCTTGGGCTCGAAGAAGAGGACGGGGTCGTTGTCCTCGATCGCCGAGATCAGCAGGCCCTTGGCGTCATAGGGCGTCGCGGGAATCACCGTCTTGATGCCGGAGACGTGGGTGAAGATGCCCTCGGGCGACTGCGAATGCGTCTGGCCGCCGAAGATGCCGCCGCCGAACGGCGAGCGCACCGTCATCGGGCTGATGAACTCGCCCGCCGAGCGATAGCGCAGCCGCGCCGCCTCGGAGACGAGCTGGTCGAGCGCGGGATAGATGTAATCGGCGAACTGGATCTCGGGGACCGGGCGCAGGCCATAGGCGCCCATGCCGATCGCGACACCGATGATCCCCGTCTCGGTGATCGGCGTGTCGAAGACGCGGGTCTTGCCGTATTTCGCCTGCAGGCCCGCGGTGGCGCGGAAGACGCCGCCGAAATAGCCGACGTCCTCGCCCATCACCAGCACGTCGGGATCGCGCGCCATGCAGATGTCGAGCGCGCTATTGATCGCCTGGATCATGTTCATGCGGGCGGTGCCGGTGTCGGCGGCGGGTTCTGGCTGGGTGGTGATGTCGGTCATTCCACAATCCTCGTCACCCCGGGCTCGACCCGGGGTCGCGCTATCGTGCGCGGAAGGAAAGAAACAGCGGGACCCCGGGTCACGCCCGGGGTGACGGCGTGCGTGGTCATCACTTGCGCGCCCATGGCCGGCCGCTCGCCTCTTCCTCGGCCATCATCTGCGCCTGCTGTTCGCGCAAATGCCACGGCATCTCCTCGAACACGCCGTCGAACAGCGTATCGAGCGGCTGGTGCAGGCCGTGGCCGAGGATGCCGTTCTTCTCGGCTTCCTTCTGCTCGGCCTTGACGTATTCGGCGAGCTCGCGGTCCTGCGCGGCGTGGCGCTCCTCGTCCCATTCGCCGATGACGATGAGGTGCTGCTTCAGCCGCGCGATCGGGTCGCCGAGCGGCCAGGCGGTCGGTTCGCCGGCGCTGCGATATTGCGTCGGGTCGTCGGAGGTCGAATGGCCTTCCGCGCGATAGGTGAAATGTTCGATCAGCGTCGGCCCGGCGTTGGTACGCGCGCGCTCCGCCGCCCACAGGGTCGCCGCATAGACCGCCAGCGCGTCATTGCCGTCGACGCGCAGCCCGGCGATGCCATAGCCGATCGCGCGCGCCGCGAAGGTCGTCGCCTCGGCCCCGGCGAAGCCCGAGAAGCTGCTGATCGCCCATTGGTTGTTGACGACGTTGAAGATCACCGGCGCGCGATAGACCGCGGCGAAGGTGCAGGCGGAGTGGAAGTCGCCTTCCGCGGTCGAGCCCTCGCCGCACCACGCCGCGGCGATGCGCGTATCGCCCTTGGCGGCCGAGGCCATCGCCCAGCCGACCGCCTGCGGATATTGCGTGGTGAGATTGCCCGAGATCGAGAAGAAGCCGTGGTCGCGCGCCGAATACATGATCGGCAGCTGCTTGCCCTGGAGCTTGTCGCCACGATTCGAGTAGATCTGGTTCATCATCTCGACCAGCGGATAGCCGCGCGCGATGAGCAGCCCCTGCTGGCGATAGGACGGGAAGCACATGTCCTCGAAGTCGAGCGCCTGAGCGGCGGCGATCGCCACCGCCTCCTCGCCCGTCGCCTTCATGTAGAAGCTGGTCTTGCCCTGCCGCTGCGCGCGGAACATCCGCTCGTCGAAGGCGCGGAGCAGCGCCATGTTGCGCAGCATCCGCCGCAGCATGTCGGGCGAGAGCTTGGGGTCCCACGGCCCGACGGCGCGGCCGTCCTCGTCGAGGACGCGGACCAACGTATAAGCGAGATCGGTGAAATCGTGCGCCGAGGCGGCGGTATCGGGGCGCCGCGCGGCACCGGCGGGCGGCACGTCGACGCCGACGAAGTCGACCGCATCGCCGGGCCGGAACTTGGGCTCCGGCACGTGCAGCGTCAGCCCGGGCAGGTTCCGGGGCGGCTGCGCATTGGCGCGAGGATGCTCGCTGGCCACCATCTCTCTCCTTCACGTCCGACGAGGGTCGCCAGCGCTGTTGTTGGATCGTGTTGCGCGGCTGTAATTAAATTTCAAGCGGCTTTTCGGTGGGCGGAGCGATTCCGCTGTACCGGTCGAAACGGATCGTGTGCCGGGCGACCCCGTTCCTCCCCGGCACGGGGAGGTGGCGGCGCGAAGCGCTGACGGAGGGGGGCGTCCACAGGCGCCACGCCTGCGGCCCGCCCCCTCCACCACCCGCTGCGCGGGCGGTCCCCCTCCCCGTGCCGGGGAGGATTGGCTCACCCCACCGTCTGCTCGATCACGCCGAAGATCGGATGGTGCTTGTCGTCCTCCGCCCAGATGCGCACGGTGTCGCCCTTGCGCAGGAACGGCGTCGTCGCCGTGCCGGTGGCGATCGTCTCGACGGTGCGCAGCTCGGCGAGGCAGGAATAGCCGACGCCGCCCGCCGCGATCGTCTGGCCCGGACCGCCATCGGGGCCGCGGTTCGAGACGGTGCCCGAGCCGACGATCGTCCCCGCCCCCAGCCGGCGCGTCTTCGCCGCATGCGCGACCAGCGTTCCGAAGTCGAAGGTCATGTCCTCGCCCGCATCGGCGCGGCCGAACGGCTGGCCGTTGAGATCGACGTGCAGCTTGCGGTGCAGCTTGCCGTCCCGCCACCAGTCGCCAAGCGCCTCCGGGGTGACGAATACCGGCGAGAAGGCGCTCGCCGGCTTGGACTGGAAGAAGCCGAAGCCCTTGGCGAGCTCGCCGGGGATCAGATTGCGCAGGCTGACGTCGTTGGTCAGCCCGACCAGCCGGATGCCGGCGAGCGCCTCGTCGCGGCTCGCGCCGAGCGGCACGTCGCCGGTGACGACCACCACCTCGGCCTCGAGATCGCAGCCCCAGGCCTCGTCGGCGAGCGGGATCGCATCGCGCGGGCCGAGGAAGCCGTCCGAGCCGCCCTGATACATCAGGGGATCGTGCCAGAAGGTCTCGGGCATCTCGGCGCCGCGCGCCTGCCGGACGAGCGCGACATGGTTCACATAGGCCGAGCCGTCCGCCCATTGATACGCCCGCGGCAGCGGCGAGGCGGCGTCATGTTCGTGGAAGCGCTCGCGCGGGATCACCTCGTGGTCGAGGTCGGTGGCGAGGTTCTGGAGGTCGGGCAGCAACCGGTCCCACTGGTCGAGCGCCGCCTGCAAGGTCGGCGCGATATGCGTCGCATCGGCGCACCAGGCGAGATCGGTGGAGACGACGACGAGCCTGCCGTCACGGCCCTGCTTCAGACTGGCGAGTTTCATCCGGCGCATCCTCTCATGTCGTTGGCCCGACGGTGTATCGGCTGGCGTGCCGGGTTGCGACGGAAAAGTATCGGGGGATACGGGAGGCCCCTCCATCCCAATCGTCATCCCGACGAAAGTCGGGACCCATGGATGCGCCGCCGCCGATGATGCGCGCCTACGCGAGTTCGCCGCCACCATGGGTCCCGGCTTTCGCCGGGATGACGAACGGTGGAGATGACGAATGGGACAAACGACAAGGGCCGCCCTCCCCTGCGGGAGAGCGGCCCCGGTTTTACGTGCGACGATCGATCAGAATTTGAACTTGATCGCGCCGCGATAGGCCTGGTTGCGCACGTCCTTGCGCGCGACGGTGGTGTCGGTGCTGACCGACAGCTCGATCCGGTCGGTGGCATAGGACAGGCCCGCCGCCAGCTCGGCCCAATTCTGGTCCTGGCTCGACAGGCGGAAGCCCGCCGGTGCGGTGCCGCCGATGAAATTGGCGGTGAACACGCCCGGCTGGTCCTTGAAGTCGTGGACGTAATAGGCCGAGGCGAACGGCTTGATCACGTCGCCGCCGGCCAGTTGCAGCCCGGCGCGACCCTGCGCGCTGTCGAGATTGTAGCGGTCGAAGCGCAGCGCGCCGTCGCCGCCGGTCTCCACCGTCGGCGTGAAGCCGATGTGGTTGACCCGCGCCGCGATCCGCGGCCCGATCTGCAAGCCGCCGAAGTCGAACATCTGCCCGAGACCGACCTCCGCCGACACCGCCAGCGCATCGTCGCGGCTGCGCAGCGTCGAGGCGACCGTGGCGATCGCCACGGTACGCCGCGTATACGCCTGGAACACGCCGCCGCTGACCTGCGCGTCGAGCACCTGCCCGCCCGGCGCTTGCAGCTTGCCGAACAGCGTACCCTGGAACAGCTCGCCGCGCGCCGACTGGCCGACGCCGCCGGTGGTGCCGTCGAGCTTGGTATAGCCGAAACCGAAGCCGAGCACGCCGGTGTCGCTGACCTTCGCCTCGATGCCGCTGACAACGTAGAAGCCGTCGAAATTGTCACGGCCACCGAATGGATTGGCATCGCGCAGGCTGCGGCTGTCGCCGTCGACGTACCCGCCGGCGATGAACACGTTGACGTTCTCCGGCAGCACGCCCTCACGCACCGTGGTCGAGGTGGTGTCGCTCGCGGTCGCCTGCGTCACCGGCAGGTCGCTCGCCATCAGCGCGGCGAATTGCAGCGGCTGACCGGTCATCGTCAGCGTCCCCGACAGCGGCTGGCTGGCGTCGATCCCGGCGAGATGCTGGCGGTAGAAGCGCGACATATTCTCGGTCGCGACCGTGCCCATGCCGTATTTGAGCGGCGTGGTGCGCGGCGCGAGCCCTTCCAGCGTCGCACGGATCGTCCCCGCATCCTGAAGATCGAGGATGCCGTACAGACCCGACAGCGCATTGTAGTTGCTCGCGCGGTTGCGATCGAGCAGCCCGGCGAAGGCGGTCTGGATCGGCGTCGCGGCGACGACGCTGGCATAGCTGCCGGCGACGATCCGCGCCTGCACCGCATTCGCCGAATAGACGAATTGCGGGGTCAGGATCGCCGACAGGGCGGAGGGCGACTGGAAGGTGCCGACGACCCCGCCCGCCGCGGTGACGATCGTGTAGAGATCGTTGTAGCGGATCATGTGCCCGGCGACCGGCGCGAAGCCGACGCGGCCGCCGATGCTGGCAACACCGTCGGTCGTGCCGTTGCGCACCACCGCGACGCGGTCCGACGTGCCGTTCGGGCCGACGTCGACCAGCAACGTGCTGCCCGAAGCGAGGATCAGGTTGCCGCCGACGGTCAGCGTGCCGATCGTCCCCATCGTGCCCGGCGCGATGATGCCGGTGGCGCTGGTGAGGAACGGCGTGTTGATCCGGCCGCTTCCGGTGAGCAGGCCGCTCATCAGGAAGTAATCGCCGCGCGTCGACAGCGTGCCGTCGACCTGCACCGCGCCGGTATATTGGTTGACCGCCATCAGGCTGGTCAGCGATCCCGCCGAGGTGATCGCCAGCTTCGCATTGGTGCCGGCGACGCTGAACCGGTCGATCGTCACCGCGGTGTCGAGCGTCGTCGTGCCCGCCGCACTCAGCGTGACGTCATAATACCGCGCGCTGCGCCGCGTCGCCGCATCGGGATCGATGTTGTTCGGCACGAAGTTGGTCGCACCGGGCAGGCCGTTGGCGAGCGTCGCCGCCGGCAGCGCCGCAGCGACCGCGTCGCCGCCGACGGCAGCGGTGGCGTCGGCATCGATCTTGCGCACCGTCGCCTGATCGTTGCCACTGCTCGCGGTGCCGCCCTGTACGCCCGGCTGCGCGGCGGCGACCGGCTGACCGTCGACATAGGTGATCTTGGTCTTCACGTCATAGCATTGGTCGTAGTTGAACGCCGGCTCCTGATCGCAGACCTGACCGAATTTGTTCTCCGTATCGGGGGTGATGCCGAGGCCGGGCGTGGTCGGCACGCCATTGGCGAGCTGGCCGTTGACGATCACCTGATAGGAGGGGTCGAGCGCCGTCACCCAGTGGCTGGCATCGCTCCACTTGCCGTCCCCGGCGACCGTATTGGCGTAGCGATACGGATTGTTGGCGAGGATATAGTCCCAATAGAGATACAGCGGCTGGTAGAAAGCGGTGGTGCCGTAGCCGCCGCGGATCTGGCCGCCGAACGTGTAGCTGCCCGACAGCACGCCGATGATCGTCGCCTTGTTGAACGTCCGGTCGAGGATCAGCGGACCGCCCGAATCGCCGGGGCCGGTCGTCCCCTCGCGGGGCAGCGCCTCGTCCTTGAACAGGTTGTAATCGCCGGGATAGCGGCGGGTCGGATCGTCGAAGTCGGTCTGGTACAGATTGGCGGGCAGGCCGGCGCTGCCGCCGAACAGGCCGAAATAGAAATCGTCGATCGAGCCGAGCAGGCCGACGTAATTCTCCGCGACGCGGCGGCGGTAATCGATCGCGCCGCTGGCGCCGGTCAGGCCGGTGCCGTTGGTGCCGTAGCCGGTCACCGTGACGTGATAGCCGGTGCCGGTCGTGTCGCTGATCGACGCGGGCGCGGGCAGCGGCGAGAAGAGCATCGTCCAGGTCGGCACGTCGGCCGCCGGCGTGTCGAAGGTCGCCAATGCGACATCGGCCTGCAGGAAGTTGTTGGCGAGGCCGAGGTTCAGCGACTGCGCGTTGTAGACGACCTGATTGACGTTGTAGAAATGGTTGGCGGTGCTGGTGCTGTAGTTGCTGCGGAACCAGGCGCGCTGGCCGGCAATCGTGTCCGCCTCGAAGCCGAAGCCGATCGGCAGCTGCCCGGCGCCCTTGCCGTAGTTCCACGGGTTCATCGCGGTCCCGGTCGGGCTTTCGTTGACGCAATGCGCCGCGAACACGACGGTGCGCGGATTGATCAGCGTGCCGGTGCACAGGCCGACGAAGCCGTTCTTCTGGTCGATGATCATCTGGCCGACGCCATTGACGCCCTGGTCGAGGATCGTGCTCGGCGTGCCGGGATTGGAGATGACGACGCTGGGATCGGCCTGCGGCGGCGTCGTCGTCGCCGACCCGCCCTGCATCTCGGCGATCGGCAGGATGCCCTTGAGGCTCATCGAAAGATCCGAAGTCGCGGCCTGGGCCTGGGCGGCGCCCGGCAGCGCGATCAGCGCCGACGAGGCGAGAAGGACGCGACGGGCTGCGCCACGCAATGCTGTATTAGCCATTATCTATTCTAATCCCCTGTTATTCGGCCGATCTTCTCACGGTCACGAATGTCGGGGAGCCTATTGGGGGCCGGGGGCAAGTCAAGGCGGCAGGAAGGTCAACCTTCCATTATAGAATCGGAAATGGTGAAAGTGTTGATCGCGAGCCACACCGATGCCCGTTTCGCCTCCGACTTGACTTTTGCCGCGATGCAGCGCACATGGCGGTCAATCGAGGCGTCATGCAGCGTGAACGGGTTGGCTCTGCCACCCCCGGCTCCGCCTCGGTCGATACGCTCAGGGCTTCCCTATTCACGCGGGGTGTCAGTTTCCCCCGCCCCCTGCGAGCCGTTTCCATGATGGAATCCGGCGCGCGGGTCAGGCCCCGTTTTGAAGGCTCGTTTTACATGTCATTCGCAACCCTCGGCCTCGCCGAGCCGCTCGTCCGCGCGCTCGAAGCCAAAGGCTATACCACCCCGACCCCGATCCAGGCGCAGTCGATCCCGATCCTGCTCGAAGGCGGCGACCTGCTCGGCATCGCGCAGACCGGCACCGGCAAGACCGCCGCGTTCGTGCTGCCGTCGATCCAGCGTCTCACCGAGAACCAGAAGCGCGTGCTGCCGACGCATTGCCGGATGCTCGTCCTCGCCCCCACCCGCGAACTCGCCAGCCAGATCGCCGACAATGCGCGCGGTTACGGCCAGTTCAGCAAGCTGTCGGTCGCGACCGTGTTCGGCGGCACCAGCATCAACAAGAACCGCCAGGACCTCAGCCGCGGAGTCGATATCCTCGTCGCGACGCCGGGCCGGCTGATCGACCTCGTCGAACAGGGCATGTGCAACCTGTCGATGATCGAGATCCTCGTCCTCGACGAAGCCGACCAGATGATGGACCTCGGCTTCATCCACGCGCTCAAGAAGATCGTGCGGATGATCCCGCGCAAGCGCCAGACGCTGTTCTTCTCGGCGACGATGCCGGTGGCGATCCGCGAGCTCGCCAACCAGTTCCTGCACGAGCCGAAGACGGTGTCGGTCGTCCCCGCCTCGACCACCGCGGAGCGCGTCGACCAGTATGTCACCTTCGTCAATCAGGCGGAGAAGCAGGCGCTGCTGACGATCGTGCTGCAGGATCCGACGATCAACCGCGCGCTCGTCTTCACCCGCACCAAGCATGGCGCCGACCGCGTCGTGAAGCTGCTCGCCGGCAACGGCATCGCGGCGAACGCGATCCACGGCAACAAGAGCCAGGGCCAGCGCGAGCGCGCGCTCGGCGAGTTCAAGGACGGCAAGACCAAGGTGCTGGTCGCGACCGATATCGCGGCGCGCGGCATCGACGTCTCGGGCGTCAGCCACGTCATCAACTTCGAGCTGCCCAACGTGGCGGAACAGTACGTCCACCGCATCGGCCGTACCGCGCGCGCCGGGGCGAGCGGCATCGCCGTCGCTTTCTGTGCCGATGACGAGCGTCCGTACCTCAAGGACATCGAGAAGCTGACCCGCCAGAAGGTCGCGGTGCGGCCGCTGCCGGACAATTTCACCGGCCTGTCGAACGAGATCAAGGCGACCCGCGTCAAGGCGATCGGTGCCGATCCCGCGCCGCGCGCCGACCTGCCGCGTGGCCAGCGCCAGCCGGCGCGTCCGCGCGCCACGCATGCGCCGACCGCGACGCGCAACTATGCCAACGCCAGCCGTGGCGGCCAGCGTAGCGGCGGCGGCGGCGGCGGCGGCGGTCGCGGCGGCCGTTCGGGTGGCGGCGGCGGTGGTCGCGGTCAGGGCTCGGGCGCGGCGCGTTAAGGCTCGCGATCGATCTCCCTTCCCCCGTTCGTGCTGAGCTTGTCGAAGCACGGGTGAGACCCATCTGCCCTTCGACAGGCTCAGGGCGAATGGTATCGGGGTTCGCTGATATCGACCGGCCCCGCGGGAGCGATCCTGCGGGGCCGTTGCGTATCCATGGCAACCCGCTGCGATATGAGGCATTC
Organism: Sphingomonas taxi; assembly: GCF_000764535.1. Classification (NCBI taxonomy): domain Bacteria; kingdom Pseudomonadati; phylum Pseudomonadota; class Alphaproteobacteria; order Sphingomonadales; family Sphingomonadaceae; genus Sphingomonas; species Sphingomonas taxi. Next base: position 2,477,946 of record NZ_CP009571.1, read on the forward strand.
TTCCAGCAGAGGAGATGATGCCATGGACGTATCGACCACCCCGCTGCCCGAACGGATCGCCCGCGTGCTCGCCGGGCAACGGATCAGCGCCAACGCCGGCGGCGACGCCGAGAGCGCCGGCGAACAGGTCGATCTGGCGTGGCGCGACTATCTGGCGGATGCGCGCGCGGTGCTGCGAACGCTGCGCGAGCCGGACCGCAAGATGGCGGCGGCGGGCGATCCCGCGGTGTGGGAGCGGATGGTGCTGGCGGCGATCGAGGAGTCGAAGCCGGAGACCGTGGTCCTCTAAGCGGGACGATCGCGAACGTTCCGCCCCCGCCCTCACCCTATCGCCGGCTGCGCCGGCTCTTCCCTCTCCCGGCGGGAGAGGGAAAAGGCGCGCAGCGCCGCAGGGTGAGGGCGAGGGCGGGACGCCCGCGATCAATCCTCGAACACGGCTGCGCGCTTCGCCATATTGGCGGCGACCGCCTCCATCATGTTGCGCTTGCCGATCACCTTCATCTGCTCTTCGGTCTCGGCCGCCAGCATGTCGCGCGGGTCGGCGTCATGCGCCATGTTGAGCAGCCGCTTCGCACCGCGGATCGCGTGCGGACTGCGCGCCGCGATCGTCCGCGCCAGCGCCAGCGCCTCGGCGAGCGGGTCCGCCGCCAGCCGCGTCACGAAGCCATGCGCCAGCGCCTCCGCCGCATCGAACTCGCGCGCGGTATAGACCAGCTCGCGCAGCACGTCGTCGCGCACCAGCCCGCGCCAGATCGGAAAGCCCGCCATATCGGGCACCAGCCCCCAATGCGTCTCGCGGATCGCGAAGCGCGTGTCGGGTGCGGCGATGCGGATATCGGCCCCCGACATGATCTGGAAACCGCCGCCGAAGGCGACGCCGTGCACCGCGGCGATCACCGGCATCGGCAATTGCCGCCAGCCCCAGGTGACGTGCTGCGGCGGGATCGCGCCCTGCGCATTGCGTGTCGTCGACATGCCCGAGCCGCCCTGCGCCATGCTCGCCATGTCGAGGCCGGCGCAAAAGCCCCTGCCCTCGCCCGACAGGACGACGCAGCGCACGTCGCGCCGTCCGGCGACCGCGTCGATCGTCGCGCCGATCGCGGTGAACATCGCCGGGTCGATCGCATTCATCTTGTCCGCCCGCGCGAGCCGGACGTCGGCGATCCCGTCGGTGACGCTGAGGGTGACGCGGTCGTTCATGGCTCTCTCTCCCGTGGCCCGGCCCCAATCCGTTTGCCCCGAGCCTGTCGAAGGGCGGCGTTCGATCGCGAGCGCGGGCTTCGACAGGCTCAGCCCTAACGGATTGGGGCGGTGGTATATGTCCCACGCTACCGCCACCCCGTGCGTTGCGCTACCGCCGATGGCGTGTAGAGACAAAGCCATGAGCGGCTTCAACATCGACGCCTTCATGGCGCACCGGTTCGGCGGCCATGCCGGGGCGCTGGGCATCGTCTACCATGGCCGTGGCGACGGCTGGGTCGAGCTGGCCCTGCCCTATACCGACGCGCTCGTCGGCGATCCCGACAGCGGCGTGCTCGCCTCGGGGCCGATCATCGCGCTGATGGATATGGCGACGAGCATCGCGGTGTGGGTGGAACGCGACAAATTCGCTCCCCAGGCGACGCTCGACCTGCGCGTCGACTATCTGCGGCCGGCGGTGCCGGGGCGGACGGTGATCGGCCGCGGCGAATGCCTGCGCCTCACCCGCTCGATCGCCTTCGTGCGCGGCATCGCCTATGACGACACCCCCGACGATCCGCTCGCGCATGTCGCGGGCACGTTCATGCTGATGGATGCCAACGCATGACGCCGCCGTCCGTCCTGCCGCCTTATGCCGAGCTGCTCGGCATCTCGCTGACCCCGCGCGACGGCGCCGCACCGACGCTGCTGCTGCCGTTCCGCGATGCGGTGCTCGGACGCCCCGGCTTCCTGCACGGCGGCGCGATCGCGGGGCTGCTCGAAGTGGCGGCGATCGTCTCGCTGCGGCATGCGCTCGCCGAGGAAGGCGGCGGCCGGATCAAGCCGGTCAACGTCACCGTCGACTTCATGCGCGGCGGCCGCGACAAGCCGACGCACGCCGAGGGGATCGTGACCCGGCTCGGCACGCGCATCGCCAACGTCGAGGCGGTGGCGTGGCAGGACGACCGCGCCAAACCGATCGCCAGCGCCCGGATGAACTATCTGATCGTGCGGGATTGATAAGCTTCAGGATCGCGCCACCCGCTCCGCCTCGGCGACCTGCTCTGCGGTCGGCGTGACACCGGTATAGAGCACGAATTGCTCGAGCGCCTGTAGCGTGCCGATCGCGGCGCCGGTGATCACCCGCTTGCCGGCGTCGCGTGCGGCGCGGAGCAGCGGCGTATCGGGTGGCAGCGCCACCGCGTCGAGCACCAGCTCCGCCGCGGCGATCGTCTCGCGGTCGAACGCCAGCGCGTCCGCGTCCGGCCCTTCCATGCCGAGCGGCGTGACGTTGGCGATCAGGCCGGCGGTGCGACCGTCCACCTCCGCCGCCCACTCCCAGCCGACCGACTCGGCCAGCGCGCGACCGGACCGCTCGTTACGGGCGACGATCGTGCCGCGGGTCAGGCCGGCGTCGCGCAGCGCGGTCGCCACCGCCTTGCCCATGCCACCCGAACCGCGCAGCATCGCCGTCGTACCCGCCGCCACGCCGGCCTGTTCGACCAGCGTGCGCACCGCCGAATAATCGGTGTTGTGGCCGGTCAGCCGGCCATCGTCGTTGACGATCGTGTTGACGCTGTCGATCGCCGCCGCCGAGCCTTCGAGCCCGTCGAGCAGCGGGATCACCGCCTCCTTGAACGGCATCGAGATCGCACAGCCGCGAATGCCGAGCGCGCGGATGCCGCCGATCGCCGCGGGCAGATCGGTGGTGGTGAACGCCTTGTAGACATAGTCGAGCCCGAGCAGCTCGTAGAGCCGGTTGTGGAAGCGCGTCCCGAAATTGCTCGGCCGCGCCGACAGCGACATGCACAGCCGCGTATCACGGCCGATCAGGGGTTTGGTCATGGTCGTTCCTTCTCAATTCCTCCCTCGCTTTAGCGGGAGTGCAGGGTCGATCATGCCCCCGGCATGATCTTGGATTGCTGGGGGCAATCCAACCCTGCACTGGGACCGCCCGCGTCAGCGGGTGGTGGAGGGGGCGTTTCCGCATACGGCATGTCTACCGTATCCTCCCCCTCCGTCACGGCTTCGCCGTGCCACAGTGCCGGGTCGGCCATGCCCCCGGCATGACTTTGAACGGCCGGGGGCCGTTCAACCCGGCACTCCCTGGCGGGGGAGGACTTATTTCGCCGTCAGCCGGATCAGCCGCCCCTGCGACTTGCCGCCGTCCTCGATCAGCCAGATCGCGCCGTCCGGCCCCTGATCGACGTCGCGGATGCGCGCGCCCATCGGCCATTGATCGCCCTTCCTCGCATTCTGCCCGTCGAGGTCGACGCGGACCAACGACTGCGACGACAGGCCGCCGATGAAGGCATCGCCCTGCCATTGCGGGAACATCTTGCCCGAATAGATCATCAGCCCGCCCGGTGAGATCACCGGATTCCACCACACCTTGGGCGGTTCGTAGCCGTCGCCCGGCGCGTGATCGGGGATGTCGCGACCGTCGTAATGGCTGCCGTTCGAGGCATTGGGCCAGCCGTAATTGCGACCGGGCATGATGAGATTGACCTCGTCGCCGCCCTTCGGCCCCATCTCCTGCTCCCACAGCCGCCCCTCGCCGTCGAAGGCGAGCCCGAGCAAATTGCGGTGGCCATAACTCCACACCTCGGGCGCGAAGCCCTTGGCGGCGAGCGGGTTGCCCGGCGCCGGCTTGCCGTCGAGCGTCAGCCGCAGCACCTTGCCGAGCGTCGCCTGCGGGTCCTGCGCCGGCGTGAACTTCTGCCGCTCGCCATTGGTGAAGAACAGCGACTGGCCGTCGGGCGAAAAGGCGATGCGCCCCGAATAATGGCCGTCGCCTTCGACGAACGGCCGCGCCTGGAACAGCGCCTCGATCTCGCCGAGCCGGTCGCCGCCGCGGCCGTCGTCGCGCAGCCGGCCGCGCGCCAGCACGACGCCCTTGCCGCCCGCGCCCTTGGTCGAATAGCTGAAATAGATCCGCTTGCTGGTCGCGAAATCGGGTGCGGGAACGACGTCCATCAGCCCGCCCTGCCCCGCCGTGTCGACGGGAAGCGTCGCGATCGTCTGGCGGCGTTTGCCGTCGGGCGACAGCAGGATCATCTGCCCCGCCTTCTCGGTCACCACGATCCGGTCGTCGGGCAGGAAGGCGAGCGCCCAGGGCGAGACGAAATCGGCGACGATCGTCTCGCGGAACGGCTTGGCCGAAGGCGGCGTCTCGCCCGCCTGCGGGCTCCCGTCGGTCGCGGGGGCGTTCCCCGAACAGGCGATGAGGGCGATCGGTAAGGCAGCAAATAGAGCAAGACGCATGATATTCTCCCGGTTGCCGTCTTATACGCACGATGGTCGACGAGGATGCTTGTTTCCATGCGGCGGTAAGCGTATATGACGCCTGCCTTCTCTTACATCGTCAGGTGAAAGAGGCTGCGGGGGACCCCCTCCGCGGCGGCGGACACGCATATCTGGAGCCTGCATGGCGGACATCGCCCACCTCACGCAATTGATCGAACCGGAAGCCCGCGCGCTGGGTTTCGACCTCGTGCGCGTGAAGATGTTCGGCGGCAAGTCCGACCCCACGTTGCAGGTGATGGCCGAGCGCCCCGAGACCGGCCAGCTGACGATCGACGATTGCGCCGATCTGTCGCGCCGCATCTCGGACGTGCTCGATGCGCTGGAAGCCGAGGGCAAGGACCCGATCGAAGACGCCTATCGCCTCGAAGTGTCGTCGCCCGGCATCGACCGGCCGCTCACCCGGCCGCAGGATTATACCAATTGGGCGGGTCACGAGGCGAAGATCACGCTGATCGACAAGATCGACAACCGCAAGATCCTGACCGGCGACCTCGTCGGCATCGATGGTGACAAGGTGACGATCGACGTGCGCGGCTATCAGCCGATGACGGTCGCGCTCGACCAGATCCACGACGCCAAGCTGACGATCACCGACCGCCTGCTCGCGGCCACCGCGCCGCTGTCGAGCGACGGCGCCGACGAATTCGAAGAGGTGTCCGACGACACCGACTCCAACGACAATCATGCCCTTAGCGAAGGACAGAAGTAAGATGGCCACCGTCGCCACCGCCAACCGCGCGGAACTGATCGCGATCGCCAACTCGGTCGCCACCGAAAAGATGATCGACAAGAGCATCGTCATCGAGGCGCTCGAGGAAGCGATCCAGCGCGCCGCCAAGACCCGCTACGGCATCGAGAACGACATCCGCGCCAAGCTCGACCCGAACACCGGCGACCTGCGCCTGTGGCGCGTCGTCGAGGTGGTCGAGGCGGTCGACGATTATTTCAAGCAGGTCGACGTCACCCAGGCGCAGAAGCTTCAGAAGGGCGCGGTCGTCGGCGACTATATCGTCGATCCGCTGCCGCCGATCGAATTCGGCCGCATCCAGGCGCAGGCCTCGAAGCAGATCATCTTCCAGAAGGTCCGCGACGCCGAGCGCGAGCGCCAGTATGAAGAGTTCAAGGATCGCCAGGGCGAGATCATCACCGGCGTCGTCAAGCGCGTCGAGTTCGGCCATGTCGTCGTCGACCTCGGCCGTGCCGAGGGCGTCATCCGCCGCGACCAGCAGATCCCGCGCGAAGTGGTGCGCGTCAACGATCGCATCCGCTCGCTGATCCTCAACGTCCGCCGCGAGAACCGCGGGCCGCAGATCTTCCTCAGCCGCGCGCACCCCGACTTCATGAAGAAGCTGTTCGCGCAGGAAGTGCCCGAGATCTACGACGGCATCATCACCATCCAGGCCGCCGCACGCGACCCGGGCAGCCGCGCCAAGATCGGCGTCATCAGCCGCGATTCGAGCATCGATCCGGTCGGCGCCTGCGTCGGCATGAAGGGCAGCCGCGTCCAGGCCGTGGTGCAGGAGATGCAGGGCGAGAAGATCGACATCATCCCCTGGTCGCCCGATATCGCCACCTTCGTCGTCAACGCGCTACAGCCCGCTTCGGTGAGCCGCGTCGTGATCGACGAGGAAGAGGAGCGGATCGAGGTCGTCGTCCCCGACGACCAGCTCAGCCTCGCGATCGGCCGCCGCGGCCAGAACGTCCGCCTCGCCAGCCAGCTGACCGGCAAGGCGATCGACATCCTCACCGAGCAGGATGCCAGCGAGAAGCGCCAGAAGGAGTTCACCGAGCGGACCGAGATGTTCCAGAACGAACTGGACGTCGACGAGACGCTGGCGCAGCTGCTGGTGGCCGAGGGCTTCGGCGCGCTGGAAGAGGTCGCCTATGTCGAGCTCGACGAGATCGCCGGCATCGAGGGCTTCGACGAGGACCTCGGCCAGGAGCTACAGAGCCGCGCACAGGAAGCGCTCGACCGTCGCGAGGCCGCCAACCGCGAGGAGCGCACCGCGCTCGGCGTCGAGGACGCGCTGATCGACATGCCGTATCTGACCGAAGCGATGCTGGTCACGCTCGGCAAGGCGGGGATCAAGACGCTCGACGATCTCGCCGATCTCGCCACCGACGAACTGGTCGAGAAGAAGCGCGTCGAGCCGCGCCGTCGCAACGAGGACGCCCCCAAGCGCCCCGAGCCGAAGGGCGGCATCCTCGCCGAATATGGCCTGAGCGACGAACAGGGCAATGAGATCATTATGGCCGCGCGCCAGCATTGGTTCGCCGAGGACGAGGCCCCGGCCGCGACCGAGACGGCCGAAGCGGGCGAGGACGCGAAGAGCGAGGCGGAGGAAGGCTGATGCCGTTCGTCTCGATCCGACTGGCGGGCAGCGCGACCCGCGAGCAGAAAGCGGGGATCGTCGCCGACGTGACGACCTCGCTGGTCACGCGGCTGGGCAAGAACCCGGCCGCGGTGCAGGTCGTGATCGAGGAGGTCTCGACGGAGAATTACGGCGCCGGCGGCCAGCTGATCGCCGACCGCGACGCCGCCCCTGCCGCGCCATCGAGGGAGGACGCGCATGCGGTTCCCTCACAATGAGGCGCTAGGGCTCCAGCAGGTTCGCGACGGGCGACGCGACTCGCGGGTGACCGCGGGGACGCGTGCGCCTGCTATGGCTCTCGGTGTGAACTCCACCGCGGGGGGCGGCGCATGACCGATCCCGTCCGCAAGTGCATCCTGACGCAGGATCGTGACGAACGCGACAATCTCGTCCGGCTGGCGATCGCGCCCGATGGGCAGGTGCTGCCCGACGTACGCGCCAAGGCGCCCGGCCGCGGGGCGTGGATCGGCGTCACCCGCGCCGACCTCGAAGAGGCGATCGCCAAGAAGAAGCTGCGCGGCGCACTCGCGCGTGCCTTCAAGGGCGCCGAGCTGGTCATCCCCGATGATCTGCCCGCGCGGATCGCCACCGCACTCGAACGCAACGCGCTCGACCGGCTCGGGCTCGAATCACGCTCGGGCACGCTGCTGACCGGCTCGGAGAAGATCGAGGCGGCGGCGCGCGCGGGGCAGCTCCATGCGCTCTATCATGCGGCGGATGCCGGCACCGACGGCAACCGCAAGCTCGACCAAGCGTGGCGGATCGGCTCGGACCGCGAGGGATCGACGCTGAGGGGCTTGGTTTTGCCGATGCCCCGCCCCATATTGTCGTTGGCGCTGGGCCGCGAGAATGTGGTACACATCGGCCTGACCGACCGCGCTGCCGCCGCGCGGGTGAGCGATGCGCTCGACCGCTGGCTGCATTTTATCGGACCTGAAACCCCTCCCGTGCCTTGCGAAACGGCCTCGCAAGGCGCATCGGCGCCCGGACTTCCCCCTGTATTTCCGGGGGATGTATCCGACGGGCTGCGACCGGCCGTAGACGTGAACGAGGAATTTGAGTGAGCGACACCGACAACGATAAGCCGAAACTTGGCATGCGCGCGCCTTTGGGGCTGAAGCGCACGGTCGAGACCGGCCAGGTGAAGCAAAGCTTCAGCCACGGCCGGTCCAATACGGTGATCGTGGAGACGAAGAAGCGGCGCGTTCTCGGCCGTCCGGGCGAGGCGCAGGCCGCGCCCGAACCGCAGGTCGAGGCGCCCGTCGCCGCGCCTGCTCCGGCGCCCGCCCCCGCCCCTGCTCCACGTCCGGCGCCGTCGAACGAGACGCCGCAGGAGCGTCAGGCGCGCATGCTGCGCGAGGCCGAGGACCAGCGCATGCACGCGCTGGAGGATGCGCGCCGTCGCGAGGAAGCCGCGCGTGCGCAGGCTGCCGAGGACGAACGCGCCCGCGCCGCCGAGAAGGCCGCCGCCGCTGCTGCTCCGGCACCGACGCCCGCTCCCGAGCCGACGCCGGAACCGGTCGCCGCACCGGCACCCGCCCCGGCTGCACCGCAGGTCGCCGCACCCGTCGTACCGACCCCCGCCGGCCGTGGCTTCCGCCCGGTCGAGCGCGTCGTGCCGCCGGCACCGGTCGAGGCGCCCGCGCCTGTCGCCGCACCGACGCCGGCGCCCGTTCCGGCACCTGCACCTGCACCTGCGCCGGTCGAGGCCGCTGCGCCCGCTCCGGCACCGGCCCCCGCGCCGGCCCCGGCGCCCGCACCGATCGTCGGTTTCGGCCGCGATCCGTCGCTGCCCGCACCGCGTCGGTTCTCGCCGGTCGCCCGCCCGGAAATTCCCAAGCCGCAGCCCAAGCCTGCACCGGCCCCTGCGGCCGCGCCGGCTGCTGCCGCGACGACCGCGACGGGCACTGCCGGTGGCGCCGGCGGCGCTGCGTCGCGCAACCTGCCTTCGGGTCAGGCGACGCCGCGCAACGCACCGCCAAGCCGGCCGACGCAGCGTGACCGCAAGGGCGACGAGCGTCGCGGCGGCAAGCTGACCGTCAACCGCGCGCTCGGCGACGATGGTGCGCGTTCGCGCAGCCTCGCCGCGCTCAAGCGTGCGCGTGAAAAGGAAAAGCGTCACTTCGGCGGCCCGCGCGAACAGCAGGCCAAACAGATCCGCGACGTCCAGGTGCCCGAGGCGATCACCGTCCAGGAACTCGCCAACCGTATGGCGGAGAAGGGCGCAGATCTGGTCAAGACGTTGTTCAAGATGGGCATGCCCGTCACGATGACGCAGACGATCGATCAGGATACCGCCGAGCTGCTGGTGACTGAATTCGGCCACAACATCGTCCGCGTCAGCGACAGCGACATCGATCTGGCGCTCGACACCGGCGAGGATTCGACCGAGTCGCTCAAGCCGCGTCCGCCGGTGGTGACGATCATGGGTCACGTCGACCACGGCAAGACGAGCCTGCTCGACGCGCTGCGCGGCACCGACGTGGTGCGCGGCGAGGCCGGCGGCATCACGCAGCATATCGGCGCCTATCAGGTCACGCTGAAGGACAAGTCGAAGGTCACGTTCCTCGATACGCCGGGCCACGAGGCGTTCACGCAGATGCGTGCCCGCGGTGCCGACGTCACCGACATCGTGGTGCTGGTGGTCGCGGCCGACGACGGGCTGATGCCGCAGACGATCGAGGCGATCAACCACACCAAGGCGGCCGGCGTGCCGATGATCGTGGCGATCAACAAGATCGACAAATATGAGGCGAATGCCCAGCGCGTGCGCGAGCGTCTGCTTGAACACGAGGTGGTGGTCGAGGAAATGGGCGGCGACGTCCAAGACGTCGAGGTCTCCGCGCTCAAGAAGACCGGGCTCGACACGCTGATCGAGAAGATCCAGCTCCAGGCCGAACTGCTCGAACTGCGCGCCAATCCGGATCGCGCCGCCGAGGGTACGGTGATCGAAGCGAAGCTCGACAAGGGCCGTGGCCCCGTGGCGACGATCCTCGTCAACCGCGGCACGCTGAAGGTCGGCGACGTCTTCGTCATCGGCGCGGAGAGCGGCAAGGTCCGTGCGCTGATCGACGACAAGGGCCGTCAGGTGAAGGAAGCCGGCCCGGCGATGCCGGTCGAGGTGCTCGGCATGACCGGCGTTCCCTCGGCAGGCGATCCGTTGCAGGTCGTTGAGAGCGAGGCACGTGCCCGCGAGGTCGCCGAATATCGCCAGAGCGTGCTGACGCAGAAGCGCACCACGACGGCGCCGGCGAGCCTCGAGAGCATGTTCTCGGCGCTCAAGGCCAATGCCGCGATCGAATATCCGCTGGTGGTCAAGGCCGACACCCAGGGGACGGTCGAGGCGATCGTCGCGTCGATCAACAAGATCTCGACCGATCTCATCAAGGCGCGGGTGCTGCACTCGGGCGTCGGTGGCATTACCGAGAGCGACGTGACGCTGGCCGGGGCCTCGGGCGCGCCGATCATCGGCTTCAACGTCCGCGCCAATGCCAAGGCCCGCGAGATCGCCGATCGGCAGAAGGTGGCGTTGAAATATTACGACGTCATCTACGACCTGATCGACGAGATCCGCGCCGGCATGGCGGGCGAGCTCGGGCCGGAAGCGTTCGAGACTGTGGTGGGCCGGGCGGAGATCCGCGACGTCTTCTCGGCGGGCAAGCACGGCAAGGCGGCCGGTCTGCTCGTGGTCGACGGCGTCATCCGCAAGGCGCTCAAGGCGCGCATCACGCGCAACGACGTCATCATCTATCAGGGTGAGATCGCGTCGCTGCGCCGCTTCAAGGACGATGTCGCCGAAGTGCGCGCCGGTCTGGAATGCGGTGTGACGTTCACGCAGAATTTCGTCGACATCAAGCCCGGCGACTTCCTCGAGACGTTCGAAGTCGAGATGCGCGAACGCACCCTCTAAACCATGTCCCTCTCCCATCCGGGAGAGGGAGGGCGCTGCCGCAGGCGGCGGACGGGTGAAGGCGGCACGCCTCCTGCCCTCACCCTCCCTCTCCCGCCGGGAGGGGGGTAAAAGGCATCATGAACAAAGATCCCCAGGATAAATCGGTCCGCGCGCTGCGCATCGGCGAACAGGTCCGCCACGTGCTGTCGGAGATCCTCCAGCGCGGCGACGTCCACGACGAGACGCTGGCCAAGCACATGGTCTCGATCACCGAGGTCCGCATGTCCTCCGACCTGCGCCACGCGACGGTGTTCGTGAAGCCGCTGCTCGGCAAGGACGAGGAACAGGTGCTCAAAGCGCTGCGGACCAACACCGCCTATCTGCAGCGCGAGGTCGCGCATCGCATCCAGACCAAATATGCCGCCAAGCTCAAGTTCCTGAGCGACGAGAGCTTCGACGAGGGCAGCCATATCGACGCGCTGCTCCGCAAGCCCGAGGTGGCGCGCGATCTGGGCGAGGATTGACGGGGCTTTAGTCGGTGGCCAAGCTCTATTTCTACTACGCCTCGATGAATGCGGGCAAGTCGACGACGCTGTTGCAGGCGGACTTCAACTATCGCGAGCGGGGCATGAACACGATGCTGTTCACCGCTGCGGTGGACGATCGTTTCGCGGCGGGGACGATCACCAGCCGGATCGGGCTCGAGGCGCCCGCGACGCCCTTCGATGTGGCCACCGACCTCGCCGCCTGCGTCGCCGAGCGGCAGGCGCGCGAGCCGCTCGCCTGCGTGCTGGTCGACGAGGCGCAATTCCTCTCCGCCGGGCAGGTCGCGCAATTGGCGCGAATCTGCGACGTGCTCAACGTGCCGGTGCTTGCCTATGGACTGCGCACCGATTTCCAGGGGCGGTTGTTCGAGGGATCGGCGCGGCTGCTCGCGATCGCGGATGCGCTGATCGAGATCAAATCGGTGTGCGTGTGCGGGCGCAAGGCGATCATGAACCTGCGCGTCGATGCGCAAGGTCGTGCGATCGCCGAGGGCGCGCAGACCGAGATCGGCGGCAACGACCTTTATGTCGCGCTATGCCGCCGGCATTTCAGCGAGGCATTGGGGTCCTAGCCGCCGTCCTCACCCTTCCCACCGCCTGCGGCGGCGGGCCCCTTCCCTCTCCCGCCGGGAGAGGGAGAGACGGCGGAGCCGGCGATGGGTGAGGGTGAGCGCGACGCACTCTGGCGCGGCGCCCTGCCCCACGCCATATCGCGCGCATGAACCCCGAGAACATCGTCTATCGCACCGCCGTCTGGATCATCCCGCTGGTGATCGCGATCGTCTTCCACGAGGTCGCGCATGGCTGGATGGCGAAATGGCTCGGCGATCCGACCGCGCAGGAACAGCGTCGGCTGAGCTTCAACCCGATCCGCCACGTCGATCCGGTCGGTACATTGATCCTGCCGCTCGGCCTCGCCATCGCCGGCGCGCCGGTGTTCGGCTGGGCCAAGCCGGTGCCGGTGATCGCGCAGCGGCTGCGCAACCCGCGCTGGGGCATGGTCGCGGTGGCGCTCGCCGGGCCGGGGATGAACCTCGCGCTCGCGACGCTGACCGCGATCGCGATCGGTGTCATCGGCGCGACCGCGGGCGGCACTGCGCCGGTCGGTATCGCCGCTTTCGTGCTCGCCAATCTCGTCAACTTCCTGCTGGTCAACGTCTTCCTCGCGATCTTCAACCTGCTGCCGATGCCGCCCTTCGATGGCGGCCATGTCGTCGAGGGGCTGCTGCCGCGGCCGCTCGCCGCGCAATATGCCAAGATCGGGCGGTTCGGCTTTCTGCTGCTGATCCTCGTGCTGGTCGTGCTGCCGATGGTCTTCCCCGGCGCCGATCTGGTCGGGCGCGTCGTCGGGCCGCCGGCGCAAGCGGTGATCGGCTGGTTCCTGGCCTTGGCGACTGCAATCGCCTAACGGCCGCGCGATGCACGGTTGGATCATCATCGACAAGCCTTTGGGGCTGGGCAGCACGCAGGTCGTCTCCGCGGTCAAGCGCGCGCTGCGGCAGGGCGGCTATGGCAAGTTCAAGGTCGGCCACGGCGGCACGCTCGATCCGCTGGCGACCGGGGTTCTGCCGGTCGCGGTGGGCGAGGCGACCAAGCTCGCCGGGCGAATGCTCGACAGCGACAAGGTCTACGATTTCACGATCCGCTTCGGCGAGCAGACCGATACGCTCGATGCGGAGGGGACGGTGATCGCGACCTCCGACGTGCGGCCGACCGCGGCGCAGGTCGCGGCGGTGCTGCCGCGCTTCACCGGGCCGATCACGCAGGTGCCGCCGGCCTATTCGGCGCTCAAGGTCGACGGCGCGCGGGCGTACGACTTGGCGCGGGCCGGGGAAGAGGTGGTGCTGGCGGGGCGGCAGGTGACGATCCACGCGCTATATTCCTCCCCGCAAACCATCTATTCCTCCCCCGCAAGGGGGAGGTGGCAGGCCGAAGGCCTGACGGAGGGGGAGGATACGGCGACCTCCGCGTCTGTGGAAACGCCCCCTCCACCACTCGCCTGCGGCGAGCGGTCCCCAGCGCAGGGTTGGATTGCCCCCGGCAATCCAAGATCATGCCGGGGGCATGATCGACCCTGCGCTCCCGCTGACGCGAGGGAGGAATTGGGGGAGATCACCCTTACCGCGCACGTCTCCAAGGGCACCTATATCCGCTCCCTCGCGCGCGACATCGCGCTGGCGCTCGGCACGGTCGGTCACGTCACCATGCTCCGCCGCACCAAGGCGGGGCCGTTCGACCTCGCCCCCGCGATATCGCTGGACAAATTGGCCGAAGCCGGTATGGCGCGCAGCCTTGAACAGATAATCCTGCCATTGAGGGCGGGGCTGGACGACATCCCGGCTCTATCCCTCACGCCCGAACAGGCAGGGGCGCTCCGCCAGGGGCGCGTTCTGAGCGGGATCGCCGGGGACGATGGCCAATATTTCGCGTGTGACGGGGATATCCCGGTCGCGCTGATAGAGGTCGAGGCCGCAGAGGCCCGCGTCGTCCGTGGCTTCAACCTTTGAACGATGTCGAGGACTGACACATGACCATTACCGCAGAGCGCAAGGCCGAAGTCGTCAAGGAACATGCGCGCCAGGAAGGCGACACCGGTTCGCCGGAAGTCCAGGTCGCGATCCTGTCGGAGCGCATCAAGAACCTGACCGAGCATTTCAAGGGTCACAAGAAGGACAACCATTCGCGCCGCGGGCTGCTGATGATGGTCAACAAGCGGCGCTCGCTGCTCGACTATCTCCGCAAGACCGACGGGCAGCGGTACCTCGACCTGATCGCGAAGCTCGGCCTTCGCAAGTAACGATGAGGGCGGCCTTCGGGTCGCCCTTTTCATATGTCCGTGCTACAGGCGGACATCACGCATTCACGAATACCGGCATGAGCCGGGTAGCGGAGACGGGCAATTCGGCCCCGATCCACGGGAGCGACAAGACGCTCCATACCGACGCGGGCCGGCTAGCCCGCGAGACAGGCCCCCCGCAGCATCTGGCTCGGGGAGTGAAGGAAAATACATGTTCAATGCCAAGAAGGTATCGATCGAGTGGGGCGGCCAGACGCTGACCCTCGAAACGGGCAAGGTTGCCCGCCAGGCCGACGGCGCGGTGATCGCGACGCTCGGCGAGACGGTCGTGCTCTGCGCCGTCACCGCGGCGAAGTCGGTGAAGGAAGGCCAGGATTTCTTCCCGCTGACCGTCCATTATCAGGAGAAATTCTCCGCCAGCGGCCGCATCCCCGGCGGCTTCTTCAAGCGCGAGCGCGGCGCCACCGAGCGTGAGACGCTGGTCAGCCGCCTGATCGACCGTCCGATTCGCCCGCTGTTCCCCGAGGGCTTCTACAACGAGATCAACTGCATCGCGCAGGTGCTCAGCTATGACGGCGAGAATGAGCCCGATCTGCTGGCGATGATCGCCGCCTCGGCGGCGATGACGCTGTCGGGCGTGCCTTTCATGGGCCCGATCGGCGCGGCGCGCGTCGGCTACAAGGACGGCGAATATCAGCTCAATCCGTCGGACGCCGAAGTCGCCACCGGCGACCTCGACCTGATGGTCGCGGCGACGCACGACGCGGTGATGATGGTCGAGTCCGAAGCCAACGAGCTGTCGGAAGACGTCATGCTCGGCGCCGTGATGTTCGCGCATCGCGCGTCGCAGCAGGTCATCGACGCGATCATCAAGCTCGCCGAACAGGCCGCCAAGGAGCCCTGGGAACTGAAGGTCCAGGACGACAGCGCCGGCGTGAAGGCCAAGCTCAAGAAGCTGATCGGCAAGGACCTCGAGGCGGCGTACAAGCTGACCGACAAGCAGGCCCGCCAGACCGCGATCAACGAAGCCCGTGCGAAAGCACGTGAAGGCATGGCCGACCTCAAGGACAGCGATCCCCAGGCCTATCTCGCCAGCCTCAAGCTGGTGAAGAAGCTGGAGGCGGACATCGTCCGCACCGCGATCCTCAAGACCGGCCGCCGCATCGACGGTCGCGACACCAAGACGGTCCGTCCGATCGAGGCAGAAGTACACTTCCTGCCGCGCGCGCACGGTTCGGCGCTGTTCACGCGTGGCGAGACGCAGACGATCGCGACCACCACGCTCGGCACCCGCGACGCGGAGCAGATGATCGACGGCCTCGGTGGCCTGTCGTACCAGAATTTCATGCTCCACTATAACTTCCCGCCCTACTCGGTCGGTGAAGTCGGCCGCTTCGGTGCGCCGGGTCGTCGCGAGGTCGGTCACGGCAAGCTCGCATGGCGCGCGCTGCGTCCGGTGCTGCCGACCAAGGAGGAATTCCCCTACACGATCCGCGTCACCAGCGACATCACGGAGAGCAACGGCTCGTCGTCGATGGCGACGGTGTGTGGCGGTTCGCTGTCGATGATGGATGCCGGCGTGCCGCTGAAGCGCCCGGTGTCGGGCATCGCGATGGGTCTGATCCTCGAAGGCAAGGACTTCGCCGTCCTGTCGGACATCCTCGGCGACGAGGATCACCTCGGCGACATGGACTTCAAGGTGGCCGGCACGAGCGAGGGCATCACCTCGCTGCAGATGGACATCAAGATCGCCGGCATCACCGAAGAGATCATGAAGGTCGCGCTGGCACAGGCGCATGAGGGCCGCGCGCACATCCTCGGCGAGATGGCCAAGGCGCTGGGCGAGACCCGCTCGGAGCTGTCGGCGCACGCACCGCGCATCGAGACCTTCTCGATCGACAAGTCGAAGATCCGCGAAGTCATCGGCACCGGCGGCAAGGTGATCCGCGAGATCGTCGCGCAGACCGGCGCCAAGGTCGACATCGACGACGAGGGCGTCATCAAGGTCTCGTCGTCCGATCCGGCGCAGATCGAAGCCGCGATCAAGTGGATCAAGGGCCTCGTCGAGGAAGCGGAAGTCGGCAAGGTCTATGACGGCAAGGTCGTCAACCTCGTCGATTTCGGCGCCTTCGTGAACTTCATGGGCGGCAAGGACGGTCTCGTCCACGTCTCGGAGATCAAGAACGAGCGCGTCGAAAAGGTCTCGGACGTCCTCTCGGAAGGCCAGGCCGTCAAGGTCAAGGTCCTTGAGATCGATCCGCGCGGCAAGGTCCGCCTGTCGATGCGCGTCGTCGATCAGGAAACCGGCGCCGAGCTGGAGGACACGCGTCCGGCACGTGAGCCCCGCGAAGGCGGCGACCGTGGCCCGCGCGGTCCGCGCAGCGGCGGCGGCGATCGTGACGGCGGTGGCCGTGGCGACCGTGGCCCGCGTCGCGACGGCGGCGGACGTGACGGCGGTGGCCGTGGTCCGCGTCGCGACGGCGGCGACCGTGGTCCCCGCGGCGAGGGCGGCGATCGCGGTCCGCGCAACGGCGGCGGCAACGACGACGGCCCCGCGCCCGAGTTCGCGCCGGCGTTCCTGACCGAAACGCGCGACTGATCCTGCGGATCGACGTGAGCAAGAGGGGTTCGGCAGCGATGCCGGACCCCTTTTTCGTGGCATTCCGCCGTGTTCCCCAGCCCACCCCGTCACTCAGGAACAAGTCGAGACCGCTGCGAACTCCCCCAGTGCTCCTGCGAAAGCAGGAGCCCAGGAGTCTCCGAACGCCATAAGACGTTGTTTTGCTTGGCTCTGGGCTTCTGCGTTCGCAGGAGCACTGCGCTGGCTTTGAACGAGTCCGGGGTGACGGATTTGATGGCCGTCCGGGATGCGCCGTCAGGGCGTCGGCAGCGATACCGTGGCGCCGGTCCACACTTGCTCTGCCGCGGCGCGGAGATGGCCGGTCGACACCGGCTTGTCGCAGCGTGGCAGCGCGCGATAGCGGTCCGGGATGATCGCCGCGTCATAGCCGCTGGTGATCAGCACACGCACCTCGGCCGCGAGCAAACGGTCGATCAGCGGATAGACCAACGTCTCGCGCAGATTGATGTCGAGGATCGCGACGTCGGGCGGTTCGGCCTCGGCGAGCAGCCGCATCGCCTGCGGCAGCGAGGCGACCGGCCCGACCACCTGCGCGCCGACCGCGCGCAAATCGCGCGCCAGATCGTCCGCGATCAGATATTCGTCCTCGACGATGAGGATGGATCGCCCGGCCAGCGGTGATGCTGCTGCTGATGTCATTGAGCTACTCCCTGTAAAACAAGGGATAATGAATCAGTCGCCGGCGGCTTTAACATGGGTAAGCGAGCAGAAGCGACAAATGCTGTCAAGTTTCCCCATGTCACCTGCGCCACTCGCCAATCGCCTGCTCACCCGGCTGCAGCACTATGTCGTGTTCGCCGACGACGAACGCGCGGCGATCGAGACGGCGTGCGCGGGACCGCCGCTCGCGGTACGCCAGCGCCGCGACCTGATCCGCGAGGGCGATCGTCCGCGCGGCGTCAATCTGATCGTCGACGGCTGGGCGTTCCGCTACAAGACGCTGGAGGACGGGCGGCGACAGATCATCGCCTTCCACCTGCCCGGCGACCTCTGCGACGTGCACGGCTATATCCTGCGCGAAATGGATCATTCGGTCGGCGCGCTGACCCCCGTGCGCTACGTCGAGATCCCGCGCGACCAGATCGAGGCGCTGGCGGCGCTCGGCCCGCGCGTCAATCAGGCCTTGTGGTGGGACGCTCTGACCGGCGCGGCGATCCAGCGCGAATGGACGGTGAATCTGGGCCAGCGCGATGCGCTGGAACGGCTGTCGCACCTCTTCTGCGAGCTGATCTTCCGCCTGCGCGTCGTCGGCATGGTCGACGGCGCGCGTTGCGAGATCCCGCTGACCCAGACCGACCTGGCCGAAGCGACGGGGATGACGCCGGTCCACGTCAACCGGATGGTGCAGGAGCTGCGCTCCCGCAACCTGATCCGCTGGAAGGGGCGCGAGTTCGAGGCGCTCGATCTTGACGGGCTGTGCGATGTCGCGATGTTCAATCCGGCCTATCTCCACCTCGATCACGAAGGACGGCATCTGGATGCCAACGGGTAATCCTCCCGCCATCGTCGCCACCGCTGCCGACCCACCCGCCGCGTGCGGCCCGATCGACTGGCACGCCGCCGCCGAGGGGGGCAGCCTCGCCTTCGCCGCCGCCTGGTCGTCGCTGACCGGGCAAAGTGCGGCGGAGCGCGCCGGAAGCGGCTGGCTCGCCTGCCTTCATCCGGACGATCATGCCGCGCTCACCGCCGGCTGGTATCGCGCGCGCACGACCCGGCTGTTCAGCGCCGACCTGCGCGTGCGCGCGGTGGCGACGGGCGAGTATCGCTGGCTGCGCGTGCAGGGCATGCCCGCCGGCGACGGCACCGACGACTGGCGCGGCAGCGCGATCGACATTTCCGACCTGCACCAGCGACTCGCCGGCGAAGGCCGGCTGCGCGCCGCGCTCCACCACCGCATCCGCAACGCGATGGCGATCATCCGCTCGATCGCGCGGCGCACCGCGGAGAACAGCGATACGGTGGAGGACTATCGCAACCATTTCGATGGCCGTCTCGCCGCCTTCGCGCGGACGCAGAGCCATATCATGCGCGCCGGCGACCAGGGCGTCGACCTGGAGGGGCTGCTTGCCGACGCGCTGCTCGCGCATCAGGTCGGCGGCCGCGTCGGCTATGGCGGCCCCGAGGTGCGGCTGCCGCCGCGGCTCGCCGATCAGCTCGGCATCGCCTTCCACGAACTGACCGACAATGCCGTCCAGCACGGCGCGCTGCGCCGCGACGACGGCCGCCTCGACATCCGCTGGTCGACCGCAGGCAGCGACGACGACGAAGGCGGGCGCCAGCTCCACATCCAGTGGCACGAGGATCTGCCCGCCGGCGGCGTCATGGCGCCGGTCGGCGAGGGCTTCGGGCTCGAACTGCTCACCCGCAGCCTGCGTTACGAGGTCGACGCGACGGTGACGCTCGATTTCGCCGATCGCGGCATGCGATGCGCGATCGCGCTGCCGCTCGACGACGTGGGATAGCGTCGCCGGGTTGATCCAATTGAATTCGGAATCGCGAAAAAACCGTTATAGATGAATTGCCTGCTGCACAGACCCAGAGCGGCAGGGAATGATTTCGAACGGGAGGCGCGCCATGCAGATGTCAGCCGATATCGAATTCTATGTCCGCCGCGAACGCCAGGAACGACAGCTCGCCGAGCGCGCGCGCGATACCGACGGGCGCCGCGTCCATCTCGAACTCGCGCGCTGCTACGCGCAACTGATCGCCGACGCCGGCGAGGGCAACACCCGTTCCGATCCCGCGTGACCGCAGAATAGTCGCACGAGACCGTCCGAGCGGGCTCGCCGTGGGCCCCTTCCCGTCACGCCAGATCGGTCGGAGACCTGTGCAAAGCTGCCCCCAGTGCTCCTGCGAAAGCAGGAGCCCAGGAGTCCCGATCACCATAAGACGGTGTTCTGCTCGGCACTAGGCTCCTGCTTTCGCAGGAGCACTGTGTTGCGCCACCAGCGATGTGGCGTTTGCCGGTTCAGGCGCGTGCCGCGTCGCCGGGATGGCGCCACGCGACGACCTGCTGGCGCTGCGTGCCGAGCCGGTCGATCGCCAGCTCCATCACGTCGCCCGCCTTGAGGTAGATCGATTGCGGCTTCTTGCCCTCGCCGACGCCCGGCGGGGTGCCGGTGATCAGCAGGTCGCCCGGCAGCAAGGTGACATATTCGCTGACGTAGCTGATCAGCTGCTTGAGATCGAAGATCATCGTGCTGGTATTGCCGGTCTGCATCCGCTCGCCGTTGACGTCGAGGTGCATGGCGAGCGCCTGCACGTCGCCGATCTCGTCGGGCGTGACCAGCCACGGGCCGACCGGGCAGAAGGTGTCGTGGCCCTTGCCCTTCGACCATTGCGTGCCGCGCTGCTTCTGGTTGAACCGCTCCGACACGTCGTTGGCGAGCACATAGCCGGCGACATGGTCGAGCGCCGCATCCTCGGACACGTAGCGGCAGGTCTTGCCGATGATCACGCCCAGTTCGACCTCCCAGTCGCTGTGCGTCGAATCCTTGGGCAGCATGACGTCGTCGTTCGGGCCGGACAGGCTCGACAGCGCCTTCATGAACATCATCGGCTCGGTCGGGATCGGCAGGTTCGATTCGATCGCATGATCGCGATAGTTCAGGCCGACCGCGACGATCTTGCCGATGCCCTTGACCGGCACGCCGTAGCGCGGCGTCCCGTCGACCACCGGCAGCGCCGCGACGTCCGCAGCGCGCACCGCGGGGAGCGCATCGACGGTGATGTCGGCGACCACGCCCGACAGGTCGCGGATGCGACCGGCATCGTCGACGAGGCCGGGCTGTTCCTGGCCGGGCTGGCCGAAGCGGCAGAGTTTCATGAGGAGCTCTTTCGGTAAGAGGAAGGACGCCGGAAAACGCAAGGACGCCACGATGTTGCGCCGCTCCGTACAACCGCCGCCGCGCCGGCGAAACCCCACCGACGCAGGCAGGCCGGCGACGACGAAGGTCCTGCACCCGTTTCGCCGATTATACGTTACACCTGCGGCGCGCCGAATCGCAGCGCCGGGGAGAGACGTCCGTGACCACCGCCGCCTGCGTACGATCTCCCGGCCGGGCGCGCGCGTGAACCGTCTCGCCCCCGATGCGGACGACGCCCGCTTCATCCGCCGCATCCTCTACATCCTCGTCATCGCCGCGGTCGCCGCGGCTTTGTTCAAGGCGGGCAATCTGCTCATCCTCGCCTTCGGCTCGATGCTCGGCGCGATCGCGATCCACGCGATCGCCGATCTCTATCGCGATCACCTGCGCGTGCCCGAGAAGGCATCGCTCGGCCTCGGCATCGCCACCGCCTTCGGCATCGTCGCCTTTCTCGTCTGGCTGTTCGGCGTGCAGTTCCGCGAACAGGTCAACGTGCTCGTCACGCAATTGCCCGGCCTGCTCGACCAGCTCGCCGCCTGGGCGTCGCGCAGTCCGGTCGGCGCCAAGATCGTCGACGCGGTGCAACAGGCCTATGCCGGCTCGCAGGCCGCGCAGGACGTCAGCGGGCTCGTCCAGGGCGGCGGCGAGCTGTTGCTCAACAGCCTGCTGCTGCTCGTCGGTGCCGCCTTCTTCGCCGCCGATCCCGGCATCTACCAGCGCGGCTTCCTGTTCCTGATCCCGCGCGGCAAGCGGCCGGCGATCGAGGATGCGCTGTTCGACGTCGGCTCGACGTTGCGGCTGTGGCTGCGCTCGTCGCTGATCCTGATGACCAGCATGGGCGTGCTGGTCGGCGTCGGGCTGTGGATCTCGGGCGTGCCCTCCGCCGCGGCGCTCGGCCTGCTCGCCGGCCTGTCGGAGTTCATCCCCTATATCGGCCCGACCGCGGCGATGATCCCGGCGCTGGGCCTCGCCGCGACGCAGGGGACCGGGCCGCTGATCGGCACGCTCGTCACTTATGCGCTCGTGCGGCTGATCCAGACCAACTTCATCACCCCTTATGTACAGGCGCGCGTCATCTCGATCCCGCCGGCGATCACCGTCTTCGCGATCATCGGCATCGGCGTGATCTTCGGCATCTTCGGCCTGTTCTTCTCCGCCGCGCTGCTCGTGGTCATCTTTACGCTCGTGCGCAGCCTCTACCTGCGCGAGGTTCTGGGCGAGGATATTCCGCGCAGTCGCCACCAAACCTTGCTGGGTCCAGACCTTACGCCGACGGACCCCGACGAGGAGGTGAAAAAAGATTAACCCATGTGGCCCGGCAGCCGCTGGATTAAACCCTAATTAACCTTTTGCCTTCAGATGTTCTTTGGTTAATGAATCGGGTCGAGCCGTGCAGCAGGGGTGCTCAGGGTATGGCCAGCAGGGGACGACGCGATGCGAGTGCTGTTGATCGAGGACGAGCCGACCACCGCCAAGGCGATCGAGCTGATGCTCGGGACCGAAGGCTTCAACGTCTACACCACCGATCTGGGCGAAGAGGGCCTCGATCTCGGCAAGCTGTACGATTACGACATCATCCTGCTCGATCTCAATCTGCCGGACATGCACGGCTATGACGTGCTCAAGAAGCTGCGAGTCGCCCGCGTCGCGACCCCGGTGCTGATCCTGTCGGGGATCAACGAGATGGACTCGAAGGTGCGCAGCTTCGGCTTCGGCGCCGACGATTACGTCACCAAGCCGTTCCATCGCGAGGAACTGATCGCGCGTATCCACGCCGTCGTCCGCCGCTCGAAGGGGCACAGCCAGTCGGTCATCCGCACCGGCAAGCTCGCGGTCAATCTCGATGCCAAGACGGTCGAGGTCGACGGCAGCCGCGTCCACCTGACCGGCAAGGAATATGCGATGCTCGAGCTGCTCTCGCTGCGCAAGGGCACGACGCTGACCAAGGAGATGTTCCTTAACCATCTCTACGGCGGCATGGACGAGCCCGAGCTGAAGATTATCGACGTCTTCATCTGCAAGCTGCGCAAGAAACTCAGCCTCGCCTGCGAAGGCGAAAATTATATCGAGACGGTCTGGGGTCGCGGCTATGTGCTTCGCGAACCAGAAGAAATTGGCGCAGTCGCCTGATCTGACATTTGCGCCACGTCCGGCGAACAAGAGCTGCGGCATGTCCAATGCCGCAGCTTTTTTGTTGCGTTGTGAGGATCGCAGGCGCCACCCGGCACGGCCATTTCCAACCCGAATCTTGATCGAGATCAGGAAGCCTGGCTTCCCAAACGTTAATGTCCCTTTAGAGAATCGTATAATAAAAAGGACTTACCAACAGGGGGATCAGGCCCATGCCGACCGCAATCGATACCGCGACCAATCAAGCGGCGCTGAGCGCCAAATATATGATCCTCGACGCGCTCGAGCTGCTCGACGGATTGCAGTCCTTCTCGGCGCAGATCGCCGCGGTCCACCTCGCGCATGCGCTCGAGATGATCGACGCCGGCGGTGCCGAGCTCTGACCGTCCCGGGAGCAGTTACTTCCGCTCCCACACCTTGTAGCCGCCCACCCACGTCTCCTGCACCTTCGTGGCGCGCAGGTCGGTGGGCGAGGCGAGCAACGGATCGCGGTCGACGATGATGAAGTCCGCCTGCATCCCCGGCGCGAGCCGGCCGATGCGATCCTCGGCGAAGCCGGCATAGGCCGCGCCGCCGGTGAAGCCCCACCAGCCCTGTTCGCGCGTCACCGCTTCCTCCGGGCGCCAGCCGCCGAACGGCTGGCCGTCGGCGCCCTGCCGGGTGAAGGACGCCGCCCAGCCCGCCCAGGGATCGGGCCGCTCGACCGGATAGTCCGATCCGAACGCCAGCTTCGATCCGTTCTTGAGCATCGACGCCCAGGCATAGGCGCCGGTCAGCCGCTGCGGCCCCAGCCGCGCCTCCGCCATCACCCGGTCGCCGGTCTCGTGCGTCGGCTGCATCGAGGCGATCGTGCCATATTTCCCGAAACGCGGCAGGTCGACGGGATCGACGATCTGCGCATGCTCGACACGCCAGCGCCGGTCGCCCTTGTAGGTCTGCGCCATCTCGTCGATCGCATCGAGCACCTCGGCATTGGCGCGGTCGCCGATCGCGTGAACCGCGACCTGATAGCCGTCCATCGCCGCGCGGCTCATCAGGTTGCGCAGCACCGTGTCGGTCATGAAGCCCGCGCCCGACTGGCCCGGCGCATCGGCATAGGGCGCCTTCAACCACGCGCCGCGCGATCCCAGCGCGCCGTCGGCGTAGAGCTTCACCCCGACCAGCTTGAGCTTGTCGGCATACAGCCACGGCGTCGGCCCGGTGCCGCCGATCTGCACCGTCGTGTCGACGCCCATGCCGTAACTCATGATGCGCACGCGCAGCCCGCCGAGATCGCCGATGCGGCGATAGGTCAGCCAATCCTCGATGCTCGTCCCCATGTCGGCGGTGGCGGTGACGCCATAACTGAGCAGGATGGTCTGCGCCTTGACGAAGGCGGCGTTGCGATCCTTGCCGAGCGGCTGCGGCACCACCTTGGCGACGAGGCTCTGCGCGGCGTCGACGAACACGCCGGCGGGCTGGCCCCCTGCCCCCTTCTCGATCCGCCCGCCGGCGGGCGAGACGCTCTTGGCGGTGACGCCCGCCGCCTTCAATGCGGCGCTATTGCCCCAGCTCGCATGACCGTCGGCACGTGCGAGCCACACCGGCCGGTCGCCGACCGCCGCGTCGAGCTCCGCGGCGGTGGGGAAGCGGCCGAGACCCCAGGCCTCCTGATTCCAGCCGCCGCCGATGATCCACGCCTTGTCGGGATTGGCGCGGGCGTATTCGGCGATCTTCGCCTGCGCCTCGGCGAGGCTCTTGGTCTCGGACAGATCGAGTTCGAGCGCGCGAAAGCCCAGTTCCATGACATGACCGTGCGCGTCGATCATCCCGGGCAGCAACGTCTTGCCCTTGAAGTCGACCCGCCAGTCGAGCTTGTCGGGACGCTTGTCCTTCGCACCGAGCAATTTGGCGACATGCCCGTCGGGCGTCACCAGCAACGCCTGGAAGCGGACGACCTTGCCGTCCTTGTCCAGCGTCAGCCCGTTGACGTTGTCGACGATCCCGTCCGCCCCCGCCACCGCGGGCAGCATCCATGCCGTCGCCAGCAACATCGCCTTGAGCACGCCGCCGGTGCGCCCGCTGATAACCCATTGTGCCATGCCGTCCCGCATAAGCGGTGTTCCCCCGCCGCACCAGATGGTCTAGCGGGACCGATATGGCCTCGAACCCCGCCGCAACCGCTTTGCCCGTCAGCATCGATGACGTCCGCGCCGCCCATGTCCGTATCCGCGACGCGATCGTCCGCACGCCGACGCTGATCAGCAAGACGCTGAGCGAGATGACCGGAGCGAAGGTCTATCTCAAGTTCGAGAACCTCCAGTTCACCGCGGCCTATAAGGAGCGCGGCGCGCTCAACACCTTGCTGCAATTGTCGCCGGAAGCACGCGCCAAGGGCGTCATCGCCGCCTCGGCGGGCAATCATGCGCAGGGCCTCGCCTATCACGCCAACCGGCTCGGCATCCCCGCGACGATCGTCATGCCGCGCACCACGCCGACGGTGAAGGTGATGCAGACCGAGGGCCACAAGGCCAATGTCGTGCTGGAGGGCGAGACGTTCGACGCCGCCTACGCCCATGCCCGCGTGCTCGAGGCGCAGCGCGACTTCACCTTCGTCCACCCGTTCGACGATCCGCGCGTCATCGCCGGCCAGGGCACCGCGGCGGTCGAGATGCTGGAGGACGTGCCGGGCCTCGACACGCTGCTGATCCCGATCGGCGGCGGCGGTCTGATTTCGGGCACGTCGATCGTCGCACGCGCCGCGGATCATGCGATCGAGGTGGTCGGCGTGCAGGCCGAGCTGTTCCCGTCGATGTACAACCGGATCAACGGCACCGATCTGCCCTGCGCCGGCGACACGCTCGCCGAGGGCATCGCGGTCAAGGAGCCGGGCGGCATCACCGCGCGGATGGTCGCCGAACTGGTCGACGACATCGTGCTGGTCGGCGAGCGCAATCTCGAGGAGGCGGTCAGCCTGCTGCTCCAGATCGAGAAGACCGTCGTAGAGGGCGCCGGCGCCGCCGGCCTCGCCGCGCTGATGGCCTATCCCGAGCGGTTCAAGGGCCGCACCGTCGGCATCATCCTGTGCGGCGGCAATATCGACACGCGGCTGCTCGCCAACGTGCTGCTGCGCGACCTCGCGCGGTCGGGGCGGCTGGCGCGGTTGCGCGTGCGGATGCAGGACCAGCCGGGCGCGCTCTACAATGTCGCGCGCATCTTCGACGCGCAGCGCGTCAACATCATCGAAGTCTATCACCAGCGCATCTTCACCTCGCTGCCGGCCAAGGGCCTGTTCACCGAGATCGAATGCGAGGCGCGCGACCGCGACCACCTCAACCGCCTGATCGCCGCGCTGCGCGACGGCGGCTATGAGACGAGCATGGTGGAACAGGCGTAGCGCCGTTCGGAAGGGCTGTCGCATCAGAAGATTTGAGTAAGCCCGCCGTCTGCCAAACCCACCCCGTCACCCCGGACGTGTTCCGGGGTCCACTCTGCGGCGAGGGGAAAGGCTTGAGCCGACATCGTTCCCCCGCGGCCGGGTGGACCCCGGAACACGTCCGGGGTGACGACCCTGATGGGGAAGCCGATCGAACCTCATCGCCGTCGCCAAATGCGCCAGCCCTCCTTGGCGGTCCGCGAATCGACCACCCACACGAAAACGGGGGCCGCGCCGTGGCGCAGCCCCCGTTTCGTCAGGTCGAACCGTCAGCTTAGTTGCTGTCGGAATCGCCGTCCTGCACGACGGCGACGACGCCGATCGCGACAACGCCGGCAACGATGAGCGCGGCGAGGAGACCGCCACCGGCCAGCTCGCTCTTCTTCGACGACGGCGCGCTGGCGCGGACCGACTTGGCGACCGACAGCGACGCGGCGGGGTTGGCAGGCGCGGCGCTAGCAGCGACCGGAGCGGCAATCATCGCCAAGGCGGCGAGCGAACCAGCGAAAGACTTCGACATAAACAAAACTCCAAGCGGAATGGATACCGGGAACGACCGGTTACCAACTTTGTTCCTGCAGCGCAACATCGTCCCGTTTTGGAGCCGACTATGGTTGCGGCAACACACTTAGCCGAAAATTAACCTTTTTTGATCCGAATGCCACTTTGCAGCGCGCCGCGGTGCATTCATAGATCGACGGCACCGCATCGCGCGTGGCACGTTCCAGGGGATTGCCGGCGGTGACTGCGCCTTTTCGTTTTCCGCGCTTTTTCGTCACGACCCCCGCCCCCTGCCCTTATCTGCCGGGGCGTCAGGAGCGCAAGGTCTTTACCGAATTGAGCGGCCCGCATGCCGGCGAGCTCAACGACGCGCTCAGCCGGATCGGTTTCCGCCGGTCGCAGGGCGTCGCTTATCGTCCGTCGTGCGCGGGCTGCACCGCCTGCGTCTCGGTGCGGATCGTCACGCAGGAATTCGCGCCCAACGCCAGCCAGCGCAAGCTGCTGCGCCGGAACGGCGATCTCGAGATCGCCGTCTGCCGTCCGTGGGCGACCGACGAGCAGTTCCAGTTGCTCCGCCGCTATCTCGCCGCGCGCCATCCCGGCGGCGGCATGGCCGGGATGGACGAGGACGATTACGCCGACATGATCGAGCATTCGCCGGTCAATTCGATGATCGTCGAATATCGCACCCGCACCACCGACGGATCGCGCGGCGAACTGGTCGGCGCCTGCCTCACCGATCGGCAGGCGGACGGATTGTCGATGATCTACAGCTTCTTCGCCGCCGACGAGGAGGGGGCGGAGGCGCGTCCGGGACTCGGCAACGTCATCATCATGGATCACATCGCCCGCGCCCGCGATGCCGGGCTGCCGTTCGTCTATCTCGGCTATTGGGTGAAGGGCTCGGCGCGCATGGCGTATAAGACGCGCTATCGCCCGCTCGAAGTGCTCGGGCCGAACGGCTGGCGGCTGCTCACCGAGGAGGATGTCGTCGCCGCGCCGGCGCGCGAGCCGGCGCTCGCCCCCGCCTGACCGGGCGGATCAGCCCGGGTCGGTCTCTTCGCCGACCGTCGCGCCGGCGGTGACGAAGCGCTGCGGCGCGACGCTGCCGAGATGGACGCGCACCCCCGCGGCGACGGTGATCCGCGGCGCGGCGACCGCGTTCGCAATCGCTGCGGGGGCGGTGGCGGTGGCGGCGGGCGCATCGGGGCGGACGATCGCCGCCACCTGACCGCGGTGCACGGTGACGCCGCCATCCGCGCCGCTGTCACGATACAGCGCCGCGGTCTGCGCCGCCGCGTCGGTGACATCGGGTTGCAACGGCAGCGGCTCGACGCCGGCATAAGCGGCGCGAAAGCTCAACGCGCCCTCCATCGCCCCGCGCCAGCGGTAGAAGATATGCGCGCCGACCGCGCCGATCCGCGCGAGGCTCGACGCCCACCACGGCAGGATCGCATTGGTGTGATAGAAGGTCGCGGCGCCGATCGGCGCATAGACGCTGCCCGCCAGCGCCGCCTCGGCCACCGCGCGTGCGCGCTGCCAGGCGGCGGGATCGCGGCGATAGGCCATCGATCCGTCGCAGGTGAAGGAGAATTGGCAGCCGGTGCGTCGCTGCGATCCCTGGAACACCACGCCGCAGACGCTGTGCGGGAAGGCGCGGTCGCGCACCCGGTTGAGCACCACCTGCGCCACCGCGCGCTGGCCGTCGAGCGGCTCCGAGCGCGCTTCATAATAGACCGCGGCGGTCAGGCAGTCGGCGGCGCGTGCCGCATCGTCCTGGCTCTGCGCCTGCGCGAGGAAGGCGGGCGCGGCCTGTACGAACGCCGGCGCCGCCTCGTCGGCGACGGAGGCGCGCAGCGTCGCGGGCAAACCCGCGAGCCCCGGCGTATCGAGCGCCAAAGCGTGGAGCAACTGCCGCGGGCTCGCCACCGGCTGCGCCTGTGCGCCGGCGGTCGCCGCCTCGCGGTGCGGCGCGCACGACGAGGTGACCAGCAATGCCAGCCCCAGGAAGCCCCGTTCGATCATCGAAGTCCGCCAGCGTCTCACGCGACCGGCGATAAACGCCCCGACTTATGATCGGGTTAACCGGGACATACCCGAATCCACCCCGTCACCCCGTCACCCCGGCCCTGAGCCGGGGTCCCGCTTCCTTGGACGGTGAGGAAGCGGGATGCCGGATCAAGTCCGGCATGACGGGGAAAGAGAGGCCCGAAGGATCGACATCACGCCAGCGTGCGCACCTTCGATTCGCGATCCCAATAGCGCTGCTTCGCCGCCTCGACGAAGCCGCCGAGATCGGTGACGCCCTCGTCCGCCTCGACGCCGGCCTTGTCGAGCAGCGGCTTGGCCTCGGCGTTGAACCCGATCGCCTTGAGATGGCCGAATGCGTCCATCACCCATTGCACCGCCGCGGCTTCCTTGACGAGCTTGGCGGTCGCCGCCTCCGACAGGATGACCGCACAGGCGTCGAGCGTCGCCGAAGGCTGGCCGAACAGCTGCGAGTCCGCCGCCACCGACGAGCCGTCCGACAGCGGCACCTTGCCGACCTTGGGCGCGACCAGCACCGCGCGGCCGCCGGCTTCCTTCACCGCATCCTTGAGCGAGGAAAGCGCCCCGGCATCGCTGCCGTCGGCGATGAGGATACCGACCGAACGGCCCTCCAGCGTATGCCGTTCGAGCGGCCCACGGATGATCCGCAGCGCCGGCGACGGGTCCATGTCGAGCACCGGTGCCGCGGTCGGCGAGGCCGGCGGCAGGTCCATCGCCAGCCCGTCGGCGACGCGCGCGGCGAGGTCCTCGTCGACGTTGCGCAAATTGGCCATCATCGCCGTGCGGATATGCTCCAGCCCGACCTTCGACAGTTCGAACACCAATGCCGAGGCGATATGCGCCTGTTCCGCCGGATCCATCGAGCGGAAGAACAGCCGCGCCTGGCTGTAGTGATCGGCGAAGCTCTCCGGCCGGATGCGCAGCTTCTGCCCCTCTTCCTCCGACGGGAAGGTCTTGTAGCCCTTGTCCGGATCCTCGCGCGCGCCGGCTTCCTCGCCGACCTTGGCGAGGCTGTTGGGCTCGTAATTGGCGCGACCCTTGGGCACCGCCATCTGCATGTGACCGTCGCGCTGCTGGTTCAGGAACGGGCAGCCCGCCGCCGCCGCACGGCCCTTGGCCGAATTGATCGGCAGCTGGTGGAAGTTGACCGAGCCCAGCCGCGACAGCTGCGTGTCGGTATAGGAGAACAGCCGTCCCTGGAGCAGCGGATCGTTGGAGAAGCCGATGCCGGGAACGACATGGCTCGGCACGAACGCCGCCTGTTCGGTCTCGGCGAAGAAATTGTCGGGATAGCGATCGAGCACCATCCGGCCGACGATCTTCACCGGCAGCACTTCCTCGGGGATGATCTTGGTCGCGTCGAGCACGTCATAGGGCTGGCTGTTGGCGAACTCTTCGTCGAACAGCTGCACGCCGAGGTCCCACGTCGGGAAGTCGCCGCGATCGATGCTCTCGAACAGGTTGCGACGCTGGAAGTCCGGATCGGCGCCCGCCACCTTGACCGTCTCGTCCCAGATCGTCGAGGCGAGGCCCGCCTTCGGCTTCCAGTGGAACTTGACGAAGGTGCTCTTCCCCTCCTTGTTGATGAAGCGGAAGGTGTGGACGCCGAACCCCTCCATATTGGCGAAGGTGCGCGGCAGCGTGCGGTCCGACATCGCCCACATGATCATATGGGTCGATTCGGGCATCAGGCTGATGAAGTCCCAGAAGGTGTCGTGCGCGGTCGCCGCCTGCGGATAGCCGCGATCGGCCTCCATCTTGGCGGCGTGGATCAGGTCGGGGAATTTGATCGCATCCTGGATGAAGAACACCGGGATGTTGTTGCCGACGAGATCCCAATTGCCTTCGCGCGTGTAGAATTTCACCGCGAAGCCGCGCACGTCGCGCGGCGTGTCGACCGACCCGGCGCCGCCCGCGACGGTCGAGAAGCGGGTGAACACCTCGGTGCGCTGGCCCTTCTTCTGGAACATGTCGGCGACGGTGATGTCGGCGAGGCTCTCGGTACATTCGAAATAGCCGTGCGCCGCCGAGCCGCGGGCGTGGACGATCCGCTCGGGGATACGCTCGTGATCGAAATGGTTGATCTTCTCGCGATAGACCTCGTCCTCGAGCAGGACGGGGCCGCGCGCGCCGGCCTTGAGCTGGTTCTGGTTGTCGCTGACCGGGGTGCCGTGGTTGGTGGTCAGCACCGGATGATCGGCATCGGTGGTCTGATGCGTCTCGCCGCCGTTGCCGGGGTTCAGGAGCGTATCGGTCATGGGGGTGTCTCGCATCGAAGGGATGGTTCCCGCTCTCAACGAAGCTGGCCTGCGTCAGTGCCTTCGCGCCGGAAACTTTCGCAGAAGCCGGCCGCAATTCCTCCCCGTCAGGGCAGGGCCATCGCATAGGGACGTAGGTGTAAGTCGCTCGTGCTCCAAACCCACCCCGTCACCCCGGACTCGTTCCGGGGTCCACCCCGCGGCGAGGAGGAAGGCTTGGTTCGACACCCTGCTCTTGCGGCCCGGTGGACCCCGGAACAAGTCCGGGGTGGCGGGGGAAGCTTGGAAGACGACAGGCTCGCACGAGCGGCCAGATGCGACAGCCCCGCTATCGCGAGCGAGGAATTGCGCGATGGGACAGGCCGCTATTGCGCCGCCGACACCGTCACCGCGACGTCGAGTTCCTCCTCGCCCTCGCCGAGCCGCGATCCCGCCACCGGCGCCGCGCCGGAGGCGTCGAGCGCCGCCGCGACGCGCACGCTCTCTTCCTGCGGCGACCGGCCGGTGAACGGATCGAAGCCGACCCAGCCGAGCCCGTCGACATGCGCTTCCGCCCAGCCGTGCGGCGTCGGCCGCAGCGAACCCTCGACCACGCTATACCCCGACACGTAGCGTGCCGGCAGGCCGAGCGATCGCGCCGCCACGGTGAAGATCTGCGCCAGGTCGCGCGAGGTCGCCGCCGGGCGCGCGAACGCCGCCGCGGCGCTCAATCCCGGCTCGGGCCGCGTGCGATCGACCGCGAAGCGGGCGTTCACCGCGCGGTTGAGCGCGTGCAGCTTGCCCACCGCGCCGTCCGCCGCGCCGGTCGCCTCGGCGGCGAACGCCGCGATATCCGGATCGCGCGGCGTCGCCTCGGTCGCGCGCAGGAACACCGCCGGCGGCAGCACCTCGTTGACGCCGCGCACGACGCCGTCGGAATGGCTGGTCAGCACCTCGCCACGCACCGCGATCTCGATATCGGCGATCGGCCCTTCGGCATACAGCATCGTGACCGCATTGCCGAAGCCGTCGCGCCCGCGCCGCATCCTGGCGTCGCAATCGACGTCGATCCGCCAGCGCGCCACCGTCTGGTCGTGGCTGTTCTCCGGCGTCATGCGCAGCATCTGGACCAGCCGGCTCTGCGGCTCGCTGAAGCGATAGACGGTGCGGTGATCGATCGACAGGCGCATCAGACGAACCGGAACTGGCGGCCGATCGCCTCGTGCAACTGGCCGTTCTCGCGGATGAAGGCCTGCAGATATTGGTGCAGGCCGCTGGCGATCACCTCGCCCGAGCGGGTGCGGCCGAGCCGCGCCGCGCGCATCCGCGCCATCCGATCCGCCTCGCCATGGCTGCCGGTGCGTTCGGCGAGCAGGCCGAGGATGTCGACGGTGATCTCCGACGAGGCGACGAGGCTGCGCGGCAGCTCGCGGCTGGCGATCAGCAGGTCGATGACGTTGGCCGGCGTCAGCCCGTCCGAATAAAGCCAGCGATAGGCGGTGACCGCCGACACGGTCTGGAGGATCGTCGTCCACTGGTCGCGATCGACGACGCCGCCGACCGTCTCGCCCTCGGGCAGCAGGATATGGTATTTGACGTCGAGCAGCCGCGCGCTGTTGTCGGCGCGCTCGACCGCCTGTCCCAGCCGGATGAACCAGTGCGACTGGTTGCGCAGCATCTGGTGCACCGCGCCCTCGAAGCCGCGCGTCTCGTTCTTCACCGCCTCGACGAGGCTCAGCGTGGCCTGCGTCTCGCCGATCCGGTGACGGTTCTCGAACACCAGCCACGCGCGGTTGATCGCGGTCCACGCCTCGCGGCTCAGCGCGGTGCGCACCGCCTTGGCATTGTTGCGCGCGCGATCGAGGCAGCGGATCACCGAGCCGCCATGGCTGGTGTCGAGCGTCAGGAAGCGGACCACGTCGCTTTGCGTCAGCTCGCCGCCATGCGCCGCGAAATCGGCCTCGGTATCGGTGACGGCGAGCGCCGACGACCAGGCCACCTCGCCCGCCGGGCGCGACGACATGACGTCGAGCCGCACGGTCGCCTCGATCAGCCGCGCGAAGAAATCGGCGCGCTCGATATAGCGGCCGAGCCAGTAGAGCGACGACGCCGTCCGCGAGAGCATCATACCCCGAACCCCTGCGCCTGCGTCATCCCGCCCATCGTCTGCGTCTGCCGCTGATACGGACTGTCGGCCATCAGCACGAAACTGTCCTTGGTGCCGCCGCCCTGGCTCGAATTGACCACCAGCGAGCCTTCCTTGAGCGCGACGCGGGTCAGCCCGCCGGGCACCACCTGCACGCCCTTCGATCCGCTCAGCACGAACGGGCGGAAGTCGACGTGGCGCGGGCTGAGGCCGCTGTCGGCCAGCGTCGGCACCGTCGACAGCGCCAGCGTCGGCTGCGCGATATAGCGGTGCGGCTCGGCGATCAGCGCGGCGCGGAACGCCTCGATCTCGGCGCGCGACGCGGTCGGCCCGACCAGCATGCCATAGCCACCCGAACCGTCGACCAGCTTGACGACGACCTCATCGAGATGATCGAGCACGTAGCGCAGCGCCTGCGGCTCGCGGCAGCGCCACGTCTCGACATTCGGCAGCTTGGCCTCGCCGCCCGAATAGAAGCGCACGATCTCCGGCATATAGCTATAGATCGCCTTGTCGTCGGCGATGCCGTTGCCGGGCGCGTTGATGATCGCGACGTTGCCCGCGGCATAAGCGGCGATCAGCCCCGGCACGCCAAGCATCGAATCGGCGCGGAACACCAAGGGATCGAGATAATCGTCGTCGACCCGGCGATAGATGACGTCGACGCGCACCCGCCCGGCGATCGTCCGCATCCACACGATATCGTCGTCGACGACCAGATCCGCCGCCTCGACCAGCTCGATCCCCATCGAATCGGCGAGGAAGCTGTGTTCGTAATAGGCCGAATTGTAATGGCCCGGCGTCAGCACCACGCACACCGGCCCCGACGCGCCGCCGCGCGGCGCCACCGACTTCATCGTCTCGAGCAGCCGGTCGGGATAGCTGTCGACCGGTTCGACGCGATATTCGCGGAACAGCTCGGGGCACAGGCGCACCATCGCCTCGCGGTTCTCGAGCATATAGCTCACCCCCGAGGGCGTGCGGGCATTGTCCTCCAGCACGTAGAATTCGTCCGGGCCGGTGCGCACCAGATCGATGCCGCAGATATGCGCCCAGATGCCGTGCGGCGGCCGCATGCCGGCGATCTCGGGGCGGAATTGCGGATTGCCGAGGATCAGGTCCTCGGGCAGCACGCCGTCCTTCAGGATGCGGCGCTCGCCATAGATGTCGTCGAGGAAGGCGTTGATCGCCTCGACCCGCTGCACCAGCCCTTCGGACAGCCGCGACCATTCGTCGGCGAGGAAGACGCGCGGCACGATGTCGAACGGGATGATCCGCTCGCGCGTATCGGTATCGCCATAGACCGCGAAGGTGATGCCGAGCTGGCGGAAGGTCGTCTCCGCCGCCTCCTGCCGCCGGCGCAGTTCGTCGTCGGGCGTCTCCTCCAGCCAGCGCCCGAGGGCGGCCAATGCCGGGCGCGGCGGCGTATCGCCGTCCATCCCCATGATCTCGTCGAACGCCGGTCGTTTCCCCATCGGAACGTCAAAGCCCTCCACGTGATGCAAGTTCCATGCTGCGAGGAAACGCTGCGCCGCACAAGAGGGTTGGCAAGACGTTAACCGTCTAAATTCCGCCCCCGTTTGGGGGAGAACTTATTTCAGCCCCGCCAGCATTCCCGGGGTCAGCACCTGCGGCAGGACGCGCGGCTCGGCGGCGCCCGGCGCGTAATAGAGGTACAGCGGCACGCCGGCGCGGTTGTGCGACTGGATGAACCGTCCCAAGGCGGGATCGCCATCGGTCCAGTCGCCGACCAGCACCGCGACCTTGTTCTTCGCGAAGGCCGCGCGCGTCGCTGCGGTGTCGATCGACGACGCCTCGTTGACCTTGCACGACAGGCACCAGTCGGCGGTGAAATAGGCGAACACCGGCCGCCCCTCCTTGCGCAGCGCCGCCAGCCGCGACTCGCTGAACGCGTCGCCGCCGACCGCCGCGGGCTTGGCCGCGCCACCGGTCAGCGCCGCCGCCAGCCCCGCCGGCACCACCAGCGCCGCCAGCGCCAGCGCCCAGCCGAAGCCCTCGCCCCGCTTCTGCCGCCGCCCGCCAAGGCTCAGCACCACGCCAGTGACGACCATCGTCGCGATCCCGATCGCCAAGCCGGTCGCCCCCGCCTGCCGCCACGCCAGCCACAGCAATGCCAGCACGGTCAGCGCCATCGGCACCGCGAGCACGCGCCGGAACCGCTCCATCCACAGCCCCGGCCGCGGCAGCCGTCGCCGCAGCGCCGGCACGAAACCGATCGCAAGGAACGGCAGCGCCAGCCCCAGCCCGAGCCCCGCGAACACCGCCAGCGCCGCCGGCCACGGCAGCACCAGCGCCGCACCGAGCGCCGCGCCCATGAACGGCCCCGAACACGGCGTCGCGACGAACGCCGCCAGCGCCCCCGTCGCCACCGACCCCGCCGCGCCGCCATGCGACGCGAATTGCGGCACCGGCACCTCGAACCGCCCGGCGAGGTTGAGCGTGATCGCGAAGGTCAGCGCGATCAGCAGCACGACGATCCGCGGGTCCTGCAACTGGAACGCCCAGCCGACCACCGACCCGCCGGCACGCAAGGCGAGGATCAGCCCGCCGAGCGCGACGCACATCAGCACCGCGCCGAGCATATAACCGAGCGCATCGATCCGCGCCGCGCGCTCGTCCTCGCCGCCGCGGGCGAGGTGCAGCGCCTTGAGGCTGAGGATCGGGAAGACGCAGGGCATGACGTTGAGGATCAGCCCGCCGAGCACCGCGCCGGCGAAGGCGAGCAGCGCCGCCGCCCAGCCGCTGCGATCGCTCGCCTGCGCCACCGTCCCGGCATCGGCGTGGATGCTTAGCCCGAGGTCCGGCCCGATGCGCAGCACGCCGGCGATCCGCCCCTTGGGCGCGCCTTCGGTGGCGATCAGCAGCCGGTCGCCGTCGCGCGTCACCGTCTGCGGTGCGGCATATTTGACCATATCCGGGCCGAACGGGAAGAAGGCGGGGTTCTCCACCTTCGCCGCCGCCGGCAGCGGCACCGCGATGACGAGCTTGCCGTCCTTGACCTGATACGTCCCCGCCGCGTCGAGCGGCTTGGGGATCGCGCTGCGCCAGCGGTCGAAGTCCGCGCC
Source organism: Sphingomonas taxi (assembly GCF_000764535.1). Taxonomy (NCBI): domain Bacteria; kingdom Pseudomonadati; phylum Pseudomonadota; class Alphaproteobacteria; order Sphingomonadales; family Sphingomonadaceae; genus Sphingomonas; species Sphingomonas taxi. The sequence goes on from NZ_CP009571.1 coordinate 2,514,108, forward strand.
ATGCGACGGCGCGCCGTCACCGATCGTCAGGTCGAGATTGAGATCCTGCTGCTCGGGCACGCAGATCGCATTGGTGCAGACGAGATAGTTGATCGCCAGCCGCACCGGCAGCGGCGTGCCCTTCGCCAGCCCCGCCGGTACCCGCAAGGTCACCAGCGGCGCATAAGGCGCCTCGTAGACATAGTTCATCAGCCCGGCGATCAGCAGCGTCGTCGGCACCGGCCATTGCGGCGCGCCGTCGACCGCCGCGCCCTTGGGCAGGGTCCAGGCGAAGGACGGCGCGAAGCCGGCATCGCCCGGATTGCGCCAATAGCCGTGCCAGCCCGGCGCCGGCCGCGTGTCGATCGCCAATGTCACCGGCGCACCGGCACGCGGCGTATCGCTCTCCGCGACCAGCCGCATGGCGAGATGCTTCGGCCCGTCCGCCGGCGCGAGATCGGCATGCGCCGCGCCCGCCCACATCAAGGCCAACGTCATCAGCGCGCAACACAGTGCGCGCATCGCTCCATCGGCGGCGTGCCGCCCGACCCTAGTTGCCCGATCCATCGCCCATCGCCATAGCGATGCCGGCCCCGTAAAACGAGTGTTCCCGATGAAAGCGCTGATCGCCGCCGCCCTGCTCGCCTCCGCCGCAGCCGCGGCCCCCGCCGCCGCCCAACAGGCGCCCGCGCCGGCAGCGCCGGCGGCCACCCCGGCACCGGCACCGACCACGCCGCCGCGGCTGATCGTCGCGATCTCGGTCGACCAGTTTTCCGCCGATCTGTTCCAGCAATATCGCAGCCATTTCACCGGCGGCTTCGCGCGGCTGCTGACCGGCGCGGTCTTCCCCTCGGGCTATCAGAGCCATGCCGCGACCGAGACCTGCCCGGGCCATTCGACGATCCTCACCGGCATGCGTCCCGCGCACACCGGCATCGTCGCCAACAATTGGATCGACCAGTCGATCGCCCGCGCCGACAAGACCGTCTATTGCACCGAGGACGAAACCGTCCCCGGCACCGACCACAATACTTACGTCGTCAGCGACAGGCATCTCAAGGTGCCGACGCTGGGCGAGATGATGAAGGCGGCGCGCCCCGCCACCCGCGTCGTCTCGGTCGCGGGCAAGGATCGCGCCGCGGTGATGATGGGCGGCCACAAGGTCGACGAACTGTGGTGGTGGGACGGCAAGACCTACAGCAGCTATGCCGGCCGCGCCGTGCCGCGCGCGGTGCAGCGCGGCCGCGACGCGGTCGCCGCGCTGATCGCCCGGCCGCAGGAGGCGCTGCCGCTGCCCGCTTTCTGTCAGCCGCTGAACCGGCCGATCACCGTCGCCGGCACCGTCTACGGCCAGGGCCGGTTCGAGCGCGCCGCGGGCGACCTCAAGGCGTTCCGCGCCTCGCCTGCCAGCGACGCCGCGGTCTTCGCGATCGCCGCCGGGCTGATCCAGGACATGAAGCTGGGCCAGGGCCAGACCACCGACATCATCGACATCGGCGCCTCGGCGACCGACTATATCGGCCATTCGCTCGGCACCCAGGGCACCGAGATGTGCATCCAGATGGACCAGCTCGACCAGACGCTCGCCGGCTTCTTCGCCGCGCTCGACAGCTGGAACCTCGATTACGAGGTGGTGCTGACCGCCGACCACGGCGCGCACGACATGACCGAGCGGCAGCAGCAGCATGCGATGCCGATGGAGCAGCACGTCTCCGCCGACGCGTCGATCAAGACGGTCGACGCCGCGGTATCGGCGGCGCTCGGCCTCAAGGGGCCGGTGCTGGTCGGTGCCGAGGGCGACGTCTATCTCGCCAAGGGCCTGTCGCCCGCCAACCGTGCGCGTGTGCTCGCCGAGGCGCAGAAGCGCTTCGCCGCGCAGCCGCAGGTCGCCGCCGCCTTCACCAGGGCACAGATCGCCGCCCAGCCGTTCGCGACGACCCCGCCCGAGACCTGGACGCTGCTCGAACGCGCCCGCGCCTCGTTCGACCCGGACGTCTCGGGCGACCTACTCGTCCTGCTCAAGCCGCGCATCACGACGATCGAATCGCCCGGACCCGGCTATGTCGAGACGCACGGTTCGCCGTGGGACTATGACCGCCGCGTGCCGATCCTCTTCTGGCGCAAGACCATGCCCGGCTTCGAACAGCCGCTGTCGGTGGAGACGGTCGACATCGCCCCGACGCTGGCGGCGACGATCGGCCTGCCGGTCAAGGGCCTCGACGGCCGCTGCCTCGACCTCGACCCCGGCGCCGCGGATACATGCGCGCGGTAAGGCGCGCGCCGGGCGGCCGCGGGAGCAGAATCTCCCGAAGCACCCATGTACCCCGGCGGAGGCCGGGGCCCAGTCGGGAAGGCCGCTGTAAGTTATAACCAACCTCCACCAACTGGACGCCGGCCTCCGCCGGGGTACATCCATGTTGGGAGTCGACCGACTGTGGCGAAAGTCTCGCTTTCGCGGCGTAAAGGGAATGCCGTCACCTCGCAGACATGCCCGTCAGCCCGCATCCCGAGAGAAACCGTTCGCCCTGAGCCTGTCGAAGGGCAGGTGGGTCCCACCCAACCCCGACCAGTTCCAGCCCGACCGACGACCGACACACGCCTACCGTCGACCAACAAACCATGGCCCCAACGCCCGAACGGGGTAAAAACCCGCCATGCTCCTCGCCCTCGCCGCGCCGCTCCTCGCCGCCACCGCCCTCGCCACGCCGATCCTGCGCAGCGAGTTCATCGACCCCGCCCCGCCCTATCCACAGGCGCATGCCTCGACCTTGGTCGAACTGCCCGACGGCGCGATCGCCGCCGCCTGGTTCGGCGGCAGCGGCGAGAGCCGGCCCGACGTCACCATCTGGTTCGCCCGCCACGACCGGTCCGGCTGGCACAGACCCGTGAGCGTCGCCGACGGCCGCACAGCCGACGGCCGGCGCTTCCCGACCTGGAACCCGGTGCTGTTCCAGCCCGCAGGGCTACCGCTCCACCTGTTCTACAAGGTCGGCCCCAACCCGCGCGAATGGTGGGGGATGGTGATCACCTCCGGCGACGGCGGGCGCCATTGGAGCGCGCCGCGCCGCCTTCCCGACGGCGTGCTCGGGCCGATCAAGAACAAGCCGGTGGTGACGCCCGGCGGCGCGTGGCTCGCCCCGTCCAGCCGCGAGGAGGGCACGCCCGAACACAATCGCTGGTTCGTCCGCATGGAGCGCTCCACCGATGCCGGACGGACGTGGCAGGTCGAGCCCGCCATCCCCTCGCCGATGGGGATCGAGGCGATCCAGCCGAGCGTGCTGGCTTTCCCCGATCGTCGCCTCGAACTCGTCGCGCGGACGCGACAGGGGGCGCTGGCGATGAGCTGGTCGCGCGACGACGGCCGCAGCTGGTCGCCGCTCGCCGCGATCGACCTGCCCAATCCCAACGCCGGCACCGATGCGGTGACGCTCGCCGACGGCCGGCAGTTGATCGTCTACAATCACAGCGCGCATTGGCCCGACCGGCCCGGCGACGGCCCGCGCTATCCGCTCGACGTCGCGCTGTCCGGCGACGGCATCCGCTGGCATCACGTGCTGACGCTGGAGAGCAAGCCGCGCCCCGACGGCTATGCCTATCCCGCGGTCATCCAGACCCGCGACGGGCTGGTCCATGTCAGCTACACCTGGAACCGCACCCGCATCCGCCATGTCGTGATCGATCCGCGGCGGCTGCCCCGTAGCGATTGAACGCCGCCGCCGGTCGATCGTTGGAGCGGCATGGAAACCCCCGCCCTGCCCGCACGCCCCGCCGTCCAGCGCGCCGCGATCGCGCTCCGCATCGGCAAGCGCGGCCGGTTGCGCGCGGAGTTGACGATGACGCCGGGCGGCTTGCTGTCGGTCGGCGCGCTGGTGTCGTCGATCCTGCTGTCGACCGCCGTGATCGTCCGCGCCGCGCGCCGCGACCGCTAGGGTCGGGCGACGTTCAGTCCAATTCCTCCCCCGCCAGGGGGAGGTGGCGCGGCGAAGCCGTGACGGAGGGGGAGGTAAGCGACCACTTCGGTTCCGTGTCCTCCCCCTCCGTCATGCCTTCGGCATGCCACCTCCCCCTGGCGGGGGAGGAACTTCAGCGCCCGCCAATCCCCCCGACGCTCACCGCGTCTCGAACATTCGTATGCCCGGCCCCAGCCGGTTCGCGCCCACCGCCAGCCGCTCGTGGCTGAGGTCGGCGACGAACGCCGGATTGCCCGGCGCGCCCGGCGCGAGCCGCGCGTCATTGTCCTCGATGCGCAGCCCCGCCGACGGATAGGTCTTCGCCTCCGCCGCCACCACGATCAGCCCGCTGCTGTTCTCCTTGCCGCGACCCTGGACGAAGCCGTTGCGCGCGATCAGGCCGCGCGCGCCTTCCGGCAAATCGATCATGTAATTGGTCTTGGCGCCGGCGGTATCGTCGAAGCTGTTGTCGGTGATGACGACGTTGGGCACGCGCAGCTTGACGTAATGGCCGCCGGTGCCGCGCTCGAAGCGCGAGCGGGTGATCGTCACCTGCCCGCGATTGGCGAGATAGATGGCATGCGAGCAATTGACCGCCTCGTCGCACTGGCCGAGCCCCGCGAAGGTCGAGCGGTCGATCGTGATCCTTTGGCCGCTCGGCTCGCCGCCCAGAATGCCCTCCTGGCTGTCGAGGAACATCGCATTGGTGACGGTCAGGTCGCCCATCTCGGTGCGGATGCCCGCGCCATTGCCGTCGGACACGCGATAGCCGCGGAACACCAGCCCATCGACCACCGATCCCTGCCCGCGCAGCACCAGCGCCGCTTTGTCCTCGCACGCCTCCTTCTCGAAGATCGCGGTGCCCGGCGTCACCGCCTGGAAGGTGATGCGGCCGCCCTGCTGCACCGCGCATTGGCGGTAGACGCCGGGGGCGATGCGGATCGTCGCGGTCCCCATCCGCACCGACGACACCGCCGCCTGCAGATCGTCGAAGCCCTGCCCGGTCTCGGCGATGGTGAACGGCTTGCCCGATTGGGCGGAGGCCGGGGCGGCGAGCAGCGCGAGCGCGAGGATCATGCGGGTCATCGCCGCATCCTATCGCCTGAAGCGCGCCGCCGCCGCTGCGATCCGCACGCCCGCCTGTCCCGGAATGACCCGCGACGTCAGAATGATTGCGGTCCCAACCATGGATCGGCTATCGCCGCCGTAACGATAAGGCGACCGGGGGGTCGCCACGGGAGGGCAGAATGCACGCCATGTCACCGACGGAGGTCTTCCTCCTCGCGATCCTCATCATCTTCACCTTGCCGTGGCTGGTCTGGCGGGTCGGGCGCACCGATTATTGGGCGCCGCTGGTCGTCGTGCAGATCATCGGCGGCATCCTGCTCGGGCCGGGCGTGCTCGGCGCGATCTTCCCCGATTATTACGCCTTCGTCTTCACCGCGCCGACGATGAGCGCGCTCAACGGCATCGCCTGGTGGTCGGTGATGCTGTTCGTCTGGGTGGCGGGGCTCGAACTCGACCTCGGCGAGGCGTGGCGCCGCCGCCGCGAGACCGGGGTCACCGCCGGCCTCGCGCTCGGCGTGCCGCTGGTCGCGGGCAGCGTCGCGGCGCTGATCATGCTCCGCTATCCCGGCTGGCGCGGCGCGGCGGGGGCGGAATGGCAGGTGGTGCTCGGCATCGGCATGGCCTGCGCGGTCACCGCCTTGCCGATCCTCGTGCTGCTGATGGAGAAGCTCGACATCCTGCGCGAACCGCTCGGCCAGCGCGTGCTGCGCTACGCCAGCCTCGACGATATCGCGATCTGGGGCGTGCTCGCGCTGATCCTGCTCGACTGGGAGCGGGTCGGGCGGCAGGGCGGCTTCCTCGTCGGCTTCGCCATCGCCACCTGGGCGATCCGCAAGCTGCTGCGCGCGCTCGGCGAGAACGACCGCTGGTACGTTGGGCTGATCTGGCTCGCTTTGTGCGGCTTCGCGGCGGACTGGGCCGGGCTGCACTTCATGGTCGGCGCGTTCCTGGCGGGTGCGGTGCTCGATGCGCGCTGGTTCGGCGAGGCGCGGATGGACCGCTTCCGCCAGACCATCCTGCTCGCGGTGATGCCGGTCTATTTCCTGTCGACGGGTCTCAAGACGCAATGGGGCGTGGGGGGCGCGGCGGTGTTCGCCGTCGCCGCGCTGCTGCTCGCCGCCTCGGTCGGCGGCAAGCTCGCCGGCATCCACCTCGCCGGCCGCATCCTCAAATGGCCGAAGGGCGACGCCAAGGCGATCGGCTGGCTGCTCCAGACCAAGGCGCTGATCATGATCATCTTCGTCAACATCCTGTTGGACAAGAAGATCATCACCAACGAGACGTTCACCGCGCTGCTGCTGATGGCGGTGGCGAGCACGATGCTGACGATCCCGGTCGTCGCACCGCTGCTCCGGCGCGACCCGGCGTTGAGGAAGCGCGGATTCTGACCGGCAAGCCGCCACGGAACGGCGCCTCACGCCGATCCGTGGCGCCGGCCACCAATCGCCCCTCCGAAAAATCCAACGAATCCAGTTCCACGGTGTATGGCACGACTAATGCACTCTGTGAGACGTCGCCGCTTGGTGCGACGTCATCCGCAAGGGGCCATCATGTCCGCCATCCTCCGTACCGCCGTTCTGTGTGCCATCGTGACCGGCGCTGCCAGCCCGGCGCTCGCCGCGAAGAAGCCGCCCGTCGTCATCGTTCCTGCGCGGGTCATCGCCGACCCGGCCGCCAGGATCTGCATGCCGCGTAGCACCAGCCCGTTGATCGCCAAGGACAAGTCGCTGCCGGAGACTATCTGCGAAACGGTTGCGGCCTGGGCGGCGCACGGCGTCACGATCCGCGCCAAGTGAGTCCGCGCCGCCCGGCGCCCCAAAGGCGCCGGGCGAGACTCAATCGAGGTTCGGCCGCAGCCAGCGTTCCGCCAGCGCGACGTCGACGCCGCGCCGTGCGGCATAATCGGCCACCTGATCCTGCCCGATCCGCGCCACGCCGAAATATTCCGCTTGCGGATGGCCGAAGTAGAAGCCGCTGACCGCCGCGGTCGGCAGCATCGCGAAACTCTCGGTCAGCTCCAGCCCGGCATTGCCCTCGACGTCGAGCATGTCGAACAGCATCCGCTTGAGGCTATGCTCGGGACAGGCGGGATAGCCCGGTGCCGGGCGGATACCGCGATATTGCTCGCGCACCAGCGCCTCGTTGGTGAGCTGCTCGTCGGGCGCATAGCCCCACAGGTCGCGGCGGACATGCGCGTGCAGCGCCTCGGCGAACGCCTCCGCAAGCCGATCCGCCAGCGCCTTCAGCAGGATGTCGTTGTAATCGTCGTTGTCCGCCTTGAACCGCGCGATATGCGCGTCGATGCCGTGGATGCCGACCGCGAAGCCGCCCATCCAGTCGCCCGCCGGATCGATGAAATCGGCGAGGCACATGTTCGCCCGCCCCTCGCGCTTGGCGATCTGCTGGCGCAGGAACGGCAACCGCACGCTCGCCTCCTGCGTGCGATCGAGATTGGGGATGTGGAAGCCTTCGGGAATGCTCGCGCCATCGGGGCTGCGATGCGACTCGCGATGCTCGGTATAGACCCAGACGTCGTCGTCGTGCCGATGACACGCCCAGAGCCCGGCGACGCCGCGCGCGGTCAGCCATTTCTCGGCGATGATCGTATCGAGCATCGCCTGCGCATCCTCGTACAGGCCGGTCGCGCTGGTGCCGACCACCTCGTCGGTGAGGATCGCGGGGAAATTGCCGGCGAGCTCCCAGGCGCGGAAGAACGGCGTCCAGTCGATATACTGGCGCAGGTCGGCGAGGTCCCAGTCGTCGAAGACGTGGATGCCGGGCTTGGCGACCGGCGGTGCCTTGAGCGCCATATCGGCGACGAAGCCGCGCTTGCGCGCCTCGGCGAGCGGCAGCAGGTCGTTCTGCCCCTTGTTGGCGCGCGCCAGCCGCACCTTCTCGTAATCCTCGGCGACGCCGGCGACATAGGCGTCGCGCTGCGTATCGGAGACGAGCGTCGTCGCGACGCCGACCGCGCGGCTCGCGTCGAGCACATGGACGATCGGCCCGTCATAGGCGGGCGAGATGCGCAGCGCGGTATGGACCTTCGACGTCGTCGCACCGCCGATCAGCAGCGGCATCGTCATGCCGGCGCGCTTCATCTCCTCGGCGACGGTCACCATCTCGTCGAGGCTCGGGGTGATCAGCCCCGACAGGCCGATCATGTCGGCGTCATTCTCGTTCGCCGCCTCGATGATCTTGGTCCACGGCACCATCACGCCGAGATCGACCACGTCGAAGCCGTTGCACTGGAGCACGACGCCGACGATGTTCTTGCCGATATCGTGGACGTCGCCCTTCACCGTCGCCATCACGATCTTGCCCTTGCCCTTGGCGCCGGGTTCCTTGGCGGCCTCGATGAACGGCAGCAGATGCGCCACCGCCTTCTTCATCACGCGCGCGCTCTTCACCACCTGCGGCAGGAACATCTTGCCCGATCCGAACAGGTCGCCGACGACGTTCATCCCGTCCATCAGCGGCCCCTCGATCACCTCGATCGGCCGTGCGAATTGCTGGCGGCATTCCTCGGTATCGTCGACGACATGCGCGTCGATGCCCTTCACCAAGGCATATTCCAGCCGCTTGGTGACGGGGAGCGAGCGCCATTCCGCCGCCGCTTTCTCCGCCACCGCATCGGTGCCGCGATATTTCTCCGCCAGCGCGACGAGCCGGTCGCCCGCCTCGGGATCGCGATTGAGGATGACGTCCTCGCACGCCGTCCGCAGCTCGGGATCGATCGTGTCGTAGACGTCGAGCTGGCCGGCGTTGACGATCGCCATGTCCATGCCTGCGGGAATGGCATGATAGAGGAAGATCGAGTGCATCGCGCGGCGCACCGGCTCGTTGCCGCGGAAGCTGAACGACAGGTTCGACAGGCCGCCCGAGATATGTACGTGCGGGAGCCTCGCCTTGATCTCGCGGCACGCCTCGATGAAGTCGACGCCGTAATTGTTATGCTCCTCGATCCCCGTCGCGACCGCGAAGACGTTGGGATCGAAGATGATGTCCTCGGGCGGAAAGCCGATGCCGATCAGCAGCTCATAGGCGCGCGAGCAGATCTCGACCTTGCGCTCCTTGGTGTCCGCCTGCCCGACCTCGTCGAACGCCATGACCACCACCGCCGCGCCATAGGCCATGCACTTGCGCGCATAGTGAAGGAACGCCTCCTCGCCTTCCTTCATGCTGATCGAATTGACGATCGGCTTGCCGGACACGCATTTCAGCCCCGCCTCGATCACGTCCCACTTGGACGAATCGACCATCACCGGGATGCGCGCGATATCGGGCTCGGCCTGGATCAGCTTGAGGAAGGTCGTCATCGCCTCGTGCGCGTCGAGCAGGCCCTCGTCCATGTTGACGTCGAGCACCTGCGCGCCCGCCTCGACCTGTTGCAGCGCCACCGCGACCGCAGCGGGGTAATCGCCGGCCATCACCAGCTTCTTGAAGCGCGCCGAGCCGGTGACGTTGGTGCGCTCGCCGATATTGACGAACTGGGCGGAGGAAATGGTCATGAATTATCCGAGAAACGAGCAAGCAAATCGGTAAGGGCGGCTTCGTCCGCGATCTCGCCATCGGATCGGTAGCGTTCGACTTCGACGTGGCCGTCTTCGAACACCTCGATCTCCCACCGTTCGCCCGGCACCGCCGCATCGATCAGAAGCGCATCGTCCCTGATGCTGGTGATCGTGTGGTGGATACGGGCGGCGTTGAGCCGCGCGATGATGTCGAAGGGAGTCATGCCGCCATCGTGAACGGTTCGAGTCCCGCCAGCCGCGTCCGCACCGGCGCGACCGGCACCGGCCGCGGCGTCACCCCGCGCGCCATCTCGGCGATCGCCTTGATATGCGCCGGGGTCGAACCGCAGCAGCCGCCGAGCACGTTGACCTGCCCCGCCTGCGCCCATTCGCCGACCAGCCCCGCGGTCGTCGCCGGTGCCTCGTCATAGGCGCCGAGTTCGTTGGGCAGGCCGGCATTGGGGTAGATCATGATCAGCGTGTCGCAGATCTCGCTCAGCGTCTTCACATGCGGCCGCAACTGCTCCGCACCGAACGAACAGTTGAGCCCGATCGTCAGCGGCTTGGCATGGCGCACCGCATGCCAGAACGCCTCGACGGTATGGCCCGACAGGTTGCGGCCAGACAGATCGGTCAGCGTCATCGACATCATGATCGGCAGGTCGCGCCCCAAGGCATCGCCCGCCTCCAGCGCCGCCATGATCCCCGCCTTGGCGTTGAGCGTGTCGAACACCGTCTCGATCAGGACGAAGTCGGCACCGCCCTCGACCAAGGCGTCGATCTGCTCGCGATACACATCCTTGAGATAGTCGAAGTCGATCTCGCGATAGCCGGGATCGTTGACGTCGGGCGACAGCGACAGCGTCTTGTTGGTCGGCCCGATCGCCCCGGCGACGAAGCGCGGACGCCCGTCCTTCGCCTGGAACTCGTCGGCGACGCGCCGCGCCATCCTCGCGCTCTCGACGTTGATCTCGCGGACCAGATGCTCGGCGCCGTAATCGGCCTGACTGATCTTGTTGGCGGAGAAGGTGTTGGTCTCGGCGATATCCGCCCCCGCCTCGAAATAGGCGCGGTGGATCGACTCGGGCACCTCCGGCTTGGTCAGCGCGAGGATGTCGTTGTTGCCCTTCTGGTCATGGCTCAGGCCGAGCGTGCCGGCATAATCCGCCTCGGACAGCTTCCAGTTCTGGATCTCGGTGCCGAACGCGCCGTCGGTGATCAGGATGCGCTTGGCGGCCTCGGCAAGGAATGTGTCGCGTGTGGTCATGCTACGTCCGATCTCAACTTAAGTCCTCCCCCGCAAGGGGGAGGGGGACCGCTCGGCGTCAGCCGAGTGGTGGTGGGGGAGGACACGATATGCTTCCAATGAAGCGCCACCCTGTCCTCCCCCTCCGTCACCGCTTCGCGGCGCCACCTCCCCCTTGCGGGGGAGGAATTGTTCACGCCGCCGCGACGCTCGCCACCGGCTTCGAACGCACCCCCAGCAGGTGGCAGATCGCGAACGCCAGCTCCGCCCGGTTGAGCGTATAGAAATGCAGCGACTTCACCCCGCCCGCATAGAGCTTGCGGCTGAGCTCCGCCGCCAGCGTCGCCGCGATCAGCTGCCGCGACGCCGGATGATCCTCCAGCCCGTCGAACAGCCGCGCCATCCACGCCGGCACCTCGGTGCCGCACATCTTGCTCATCCGCACGACGCTGGCGAAATTGGTCACCGGCATGATCCCCGGCACGATCTCGGCGTCGATCCCCGCCGCGGCGACCTGATCGCGATAGCGGAAGAAGGTCTCGGGCTCGTGGAAGAATTGCGTGATCGCACGCGTCGCACCCGCGTCGAACTTGCGCTTCAGATTGTCGATGTCCGCCGTCATGTCGGGCGAATCGGGATGGCATTCGGGATAGGCAGCCACCGAAATCTCGAACGGATGCAGCCGCTTGAGCCCGGCGACCAGCGCCGCCGCATTCTCGTACCCGCCCGGATGGCTGGCGAACTTCGCCCCGGCCGCGGGCGGATCGCCGCGCAGCGCGACGATATGCCGCACGCCCGCCGCCCAATATTCCTCGGCGACCTGATCGATCTCCTCGCGCGTCGCCTCGACGCAGGTCAGATGCGCCGCCGCCGCCAGTGACGTCTCGCGCTGGATGCGCGCCACCGTCGCATGCGTCCGCTCGCGCGTCGAGCCGCCCGCGCCATAGGTCACCGACACGAAGCTCGGCGCGAGCGGCTCGAGCGTCCGCACCGCGTCCCAGAGCTGCTCTTCCATCTTCTCGTTCTTGGGCGGGAAGAATTCGAACGAAACGTCGATATCCCCCGCGACGTCCGCATAGAGCGGCGCCTTGAGCGCGATCTGCGCCTCTTCGAGCTGGTTCACCGAAATCGTCATGCCACCCCAACCTTTTTCAAAGGCACTTCACGCAGGCTCGCGCCCGATTTGCGTCCGAGCCACAATGTCACCGTCAATTCGCCGCCCTTGAGCGTCTCGGTCCGCGCGAGCGCCAGCCCGGCATTGCCGAACCAGCCCGCGATCTGGTCGTCCGCGAAGCCCAGCCGGGTATGCGCGTCGCGCGTGCGCAGATCCTCGCGATCGTGCGGCGCGAAGTCGACGATCAGCAACCGCCCGCCCTGCCCCAGCACGCGCGCCGCCTCGGCGATCGCCGCACCGGGCTGCTGCGCGAAATGCAGCACGTGGTGCAGGATCGCGACATCCGCCGCGCCGTCCGCCATCGGCAGCGCATAGAGGTCCGCCTGGCGCAGTTCGGTATTGGCGCGGTCGTGCAGCTTGGCGCGGGCGAGCCGCAGCATCTCCGACGACCGGTCGATACCGAGCGCGCTGTCCGCCTGGTCGCCGAACAGTTCGAGCATCCGCCCGGTGCCGGTGCCGATGTCGATCAGGCTGCCGAGTGGTCCGTCGCCCAGCACCTGCGCCATCGCCGCCTCGACCTCGCTCTCGGCGATATGGAGCGAGCGGATCGCATCCCATTCGTCGGCATGGCCCTCGAACCATTGCGCCGCGCTCGCCGCGCGATCGGCGCGCACCGCGGCGAGCCGCGCGGCGTCGGCGACCGCCCAATGATCGGGCTCGGTCTTGTGCCACTGGTCGATCGCGACCGCGACCGGACCCGTCGCCGCCGCCCGGCCGAGCGCGACGAACACCCAGCTCCCCTCCTTGCGCCGCTCGGCGAGGCCGGCGTCGCACAGGATCTTCACATGGCGGCTAACGCGCGGCTGGCTCTGGCCGAGCACCTGCGCCAGCTCGCCCACCGACAGCTCCATCGTGCGCAGCAGCGAGAAGATGCGCAGCCGCGTGGCATCGGCTAAGGCACGGAAGATATCGAGCGCGAGGGTCATATCGCATCAACATATAAAGATATCTTTATATGCGGTCAACGCGGACCCGAACCGGCCGACCCGCGTTTGCGCGAGGTTAGTGAACTTACCGGGAGATTATCGATGAAGCGCCTGCTGATCCTCGCCGCCCCGTTGGCCGTGGGCCTCGCCGCGTGCAGCCAGAACGCCCAGAACGAGACCGCCGACGCCGCCAACGCGATCGCCGCGGACACCGAAGCGACGACGCGCAACGCCGTCAGCGACGTCGATGCCGCCACCGACCGCGCCTTCGGCTCGGCCGAGCGCCACATCGACAATGCCGGCGACCATCTCGACAACGCCGCCGCCCATGCCGACGACCGCCTCGACCGGGCCGGCGATGCGATCAGCAACGGCGCCGACCGCGCCGCCGACGCCACCGGCAACGCGCTCGAGCGCGCCGGCCGCTCGCTCAAGAACTGATGCCGCGGGGGGACGATCGCCGGTCGCGCCTGCTGGCGGCGGCCGTCCTCCCCCTGGCGCTGCTCGCCTGTTCGCGCGGCGGCGGCGACGATCCCGGCACGGTCAGCGCCGACGAAGCCGCCCAGCTCAACGACGCCGCCGCTATGCTCGACGCCAACAGCATCGACCTCGACGCCGTCACCTCCAACGACACGGACGCCCAGCCATGACCCTGCGCCGCTTAGGCTCGACCGACCTCCGCATCGCCCCGCTCGTCCTCGGCGGCAACGTCTTCGGCTGGACCGCCGACCGTGCGGCGAGCTTCGCCGTGCTCGACGCCTTCGTCGCCGGCGGCGGCACGATGATCGACACCGCCGACGTCTATTCGGCGTGGGTCGACGGTCATCAGGGCGGCGAGTCCGAGACGATGATCGGCGAATGGCTGAAGGCCAGCGGGAAGCGCGATTCGGTGCTGCTCGCCACCAAGGTCGGCATGCTCCCCGGCGAAGGCGGCGAGAAGCTCGCTCCTGCCCGCATCGCCGCCGCCGCCGAGGCGTCGCTCAAGCGGCTCGGCACCGACCGGATCGACCTCTATTACGCGCATCAGGACGATGACGGCGTGCCGCAGGAGGCGGTGCTCGAGGCGTTCGGCCGGCTGATCGACGCCGGCAAGGTCCGCGTCATCGGCGCCTCCAATTTCCACGCGGCGCGGCTGAAATCGGCGATCGACGCCGCCAAGGCGCACGACCTGCCGCGCTATCACGTGCTCCAGCCCGAATATAACCTCGTCAGCCGCCACAAGTTCGAAGGCGAGCTGCAGGACTATTGCGTCACCGAGAACATCGGCGTGCTGCCCTATTACGGCCTCGCCTCGGGCTTCCTCACCGGCAAGTACCGCAGCAAGGACGACCTCAGCCAAAGCGTCCGCGGCGGCCGCATGACCGAGCTGCTCGACGGCAAGGGCGCCGACGTGCTCACCGCGATGGACGGCGTCGCGGAGGAGACCGGCGCGAGCCACGCACAGATCGCGCTGGCGTGGCTGATCGCGCAGCCGGGCGTCACCGCACCGATCGCGAGCGCGACCAAGGTGGCGCAGTTGGAAGACCTGCTCCCGGCGATGGAACTGGAACTCAGCAAGGATCAGCTCGAACGCCTGACCAACGCCGGCGCCTAGGCGAGGTCAGGCCGTAGCGCCGGCGGCGAGTCGTGGGTTCGCCCCGAAGCGATTGTCGGTGGCATCCCCCGCCTTGAACACGAAGAACAAGTCGACGAGAAAGCCGAGGTACGGCACGCCCGAAGCGACCACCCACCATCCCGACAGGTCCATGTCATGCAGCCGTCGCACCTTCACGGCTAAGCCGGGAACGATCAGCGCGAGCACGACGATGCCGCAGAGGGCCACCGCCCAGTCATGGCTCGCCGGCTTGTCCAACGCGTCACCGAGACAAAAGGCGGCAAACAGCGCCATCCACAGGATCACGCTGAAACACAGAAACTCGCGCCGCGTCGATCGACCGTCGAATTTGGCATAGAGCCGGAAGGGCCGCGTCACATAATCGGGCAGCATCGGGCGATCCCCTTCATTGGACCGGTCGGGCGCACCAGCCCGCGGGCTGGATCGGCCGGCCGATGACCGTGCCCACCCGCGGCGCGCTCCGAGACATCAGGGCAAAAGGCGCGGTGAACCATGATGTCATCATAGACAGCCAACGCGATGAAACGTGCCGCCGGGCCAAATATGGCAGGGGGACGCCGAGCGTGCCTGATCCGACGCTGATGGACGTATTTTAGGAAAGGTCTTGATCGCGCGAAGACGCGAAGACGCAAAGGTGTCGCGCTCCGGGCGAGCGTGGCCCTGTCATCATAATCGCTTGGTATGACGGACCACGACCGCGGCGAACGCAACACCTTCGCGTCTTCGCGTCTTCGCGCGAATCATCATTTCGCTACTTATGCCGATCGCCGGCAAAGCACGAACGACACTCCCGCCCGTCACCCCGGAACTAGTCCGGGGTGACGGGGGCGGATAGATCGATTCCCCACCCCGCCCTATCCTCACGCCGCGAACTGGTTCATCGTATTGTGCGCGCCGCCCGCCTTGAGCGCCGCCTCGCCGGCGAAATACTCCTTGTGATCGTCGCCGATGTCGGAGCCCGACATATTCTGGTGCTTCACGCAGGCGATGCCTTCGCGGATCTCCTTGCGCTGCACGCCCTTGACGTAGCCGAGCATCCCCGCCTCCCCGAAATACTCGCGTGCGAGATTATCGGTCGACAGCGCCGCGGTGTGATAGGTCGGCAGCGTGATGAGGTGATGGAAGATGCCCGCCCGCGCCGCCGCATCCTTCTGGAAGGTGCGGATGCGTTCGTCCGCCTCGGCGCCCAGCGCGGTCGCGTCATAGTCGACCGACATCAGCCGCGCGCGGTCATAGGCGGACACGTCGCGCCCCGTCTCGACCCAGGCGTCATAGACCTGTTGGCGGAAGTTGAGCGTCCAGTTGAAGCTGGGGCTGTTGTTGTAGACGAGCTTGGCGTCGGGAACGACCTCCCGGATGCGGTCGACCATCGACGCGATTTGCTCGATGTGCGGCTTCTCGGTCTCGATCCACAACAGGTCGGCCCCGTTCTGCAGGCTGGTGATACAGTCTAGCACGCAGCGGTCCGCCCCCGTCCCCTCGCGGAACTGGAACAGGTTGGACGGCAGCCGCTTCGGCCGCAGCAGCTTGCCGTCGCGGCTGATGACGACGTCGCCGTTGCCGACCTCGGCCCCGTCGATTTCGTCGCAGTCAAGGAAGCCGTTATATCGGTCGCCGAGATCGCCGCGCGCCTTCGAATAGGCGATCTGCTTGGTCAGGCCGGCGCCCAGCGAGTCGGTACGGGTGACGATTATGCCGTCGTCGACGCCGAGCTCGAGGAAGGCGTAGCGGCAGGCGCGCACCTTCGCGAGGAAGTCCTCGTGCGGCACGGTGACCTTGCCGTCCTGATGACCGCATTGCTTCTCGTCGCTGACCTGATTCTCGATCTGGAGCGCGCAGGCGCCCGCCTCGATCATCTTCTTGGCCAGCAAATAGGTCGCCTCGGCATTGCCGAAGCCCGCGTCGATATCGGCGATGATCGGAACGACATGCGTCTGGTGGTTGTCGATCGCCTGCGTCAGCCGCTGCGCCTCGATGTCGTTGCCGGCGGCGCGGGTGTGATCGAGATCGCGGAACAACAGGCTGAGTTCGCGCGCATCGGCCTGCCGCAGGAAGGTGTACAATTCCTCGATCAGCGCGGGCACGCTGGTCTTCTCGTGCATCGACTGGTCGGGCAGCGGGCCGAAGTCGCTGCGCAGCGCCGCGACCATCCAGCCCGACAGGTAGAGATAGCGCCGGTCGGTGGTGCCGAAATGCTTCTTGATGCTGATCACCTTCTGCTGGCCGATGAAGCCGTGCCAGCAGCCGAGCGACTGGGTGTAGGCGGACGGATCGGCATCATAAGCGGCCATGTCGCGACGCATGATCGCGGCGGTATAGCGCGCGATGTCGAGCCCGGTGCGGAAGCGGTTCTGGAGGCGCATGCGCGCGACCGCTTCCGCGTCGATCCCGCCCCAAGTCGCCTGTCCGCCGATGAGGTCGCGCGCGCCGCCGATCTGCTGCTGGTAGGTCATATCCACATCCTCGCTTGGGTCCGAATACGAGGATGTGTATATATGTTGACAGCTTTTTCGACGATATTTCGCAGTAAAAGCGCGTAACCCTGTCACAAGATACGCATCATAGCTGTCGATTAGTACTTCTATTTACAATCAATCGCCAGCGAAGGTGAAGCCGGAAACGCCGCGGTCGCGCTCGTTGATCAGCAACGCGCGGCCCGCCGGCGGTGCCGAGCGCTGCGGGCAATCGGTACGATGACAGGCGCGACAGCCGAGACCGATCGGCGTCGCATCGCCCTTGAGATCGACCCCGCGCGCCACCGCCAGCGCACCGCCCAGTTCCGCCGCGACGCCGATGCCGACCGCGAATTCGGCGAGCACGCCGCCATAGCGGCGGCGCTGCGGCGTGACCGTCCGCGCGATCGTCAGCCAGCGCGCGCCATCCTCCAGCTCGACGAGCTGCACCGCGAGACTGCCCGGCCGGTCGAAGGCATGGTGGAGCCGCCACAACGGGCAGCGCCCCTCCGCCTCGGCGAGCGGCGACGCGCTCGCCCCCGAGAAGCGCTTGGAACATTGGCCGGCGCGGTCGATGCGGATCAGGAAGAAGGGCAGGCCGCGCGCGCCGACGCGATGCAGCGTGGTGAGCCGGTGCGCGACCTGCTCGAACCCCGCGCCGAACCGGCGCTGCAACAGTTCGAGATCGTAGCCGGTCGATTCGCACGCCCGCAGAAAGCGCGCATAGGGCATCATCACCGCCGCGGCGAAATAGCTGGCGAGATGGCGACGGAACAGCCGCTCGCCCGATCGATCGGCGAAATCGGCGCCCTTGGCGAGTGCGTCGATCTCCGCGCGCGCCTCGATCTGCGCGAGCTGATAGGCGGCGGCGAAGGTCCGCGACGCCGGATCGAGCACCTCGCTCAACTGCAACTGGCGCGCGTGCAGGTCCAGCCGGCGCAACAAGTCGGGCATCACGTCCATCGGCAGGATGCGGATGGTGAGCTGGTGCTTGACGCGCAGCCGCTCGGCGATCGCGCCGTACAGGTCGCCCGCGCCGAGCCGCAATTCGTCGGCGAGCGCCTCCGCCGTGCCGTCGAGATCGGCGAAATGGCCGCGCCAGCGTTCGATCTCGCGGCGCACCTCGGCGACCGGATCGACGCCGTCCGACACGCCGCTGCCGCCGCCCGCGCCGAGCCGGTCATAGGCGCGGGCGAACGCCTCGGCGCCGCCCGGCGCGCCGGCGAGCCATTCGCCGACCTCGTTACGATCGATTTCGAGGTCTGCGAACATCGGATCCGCCAGCCGCCGCCGCATCGCCGCATCGCCGCCACCCGGCTCGCCCGCGGTCAGCGCGCGCGGATCGAAATCGTAGGATTCGGCGAGCTTGACCAGCAGGGTCGCCGACAAGGGCCGCTGGTTGCGCTCGACGAGGTTGAGATAGCTCGACGAAATCGCCAGCACCTCGGCCATCGCCGCCTGCGTCAACCCCGCCTGCCGGCGCAGCCGGCGCACCGCGTGGCCGGCAAACAATTTACGTTCCGCCATCCCTACTCCTTGCCCGCTCGAAGATCGGGTATGGGCAAGACCTTGTCAATTCCTTACATCCTGACCGGAACGTATGTCCGCGCGGTGGACAAGACGACCCTGCCCGGACGCATCGCCCCACTGCCCCCGCCCCGCGACTGTAGCTAACGGATTTTCCAAGAGTTTCCTGGGGAGGAAAGGTGGCCGTCGGCGTCTCGTACGCCGGCGGCCATTCCCGTTGTGGGGAAGCGGACGCCGTCCGAACCCGACCGGCCTATCCTAGGCGATATGGCTGCGGAACCAGTCGGCAAGCGTCGGCACGTCGAGTTCGCCCGCAGCCAGCGCGACGAAGGCGACGACGACCTCAGCGTTCGATGCGGTCAGTTCATAGCCGTTGATCAGCAGGAAGGTTTCGCTGACCACCAGAGCCGTCCGTTTGTTGCCATCGACGAAAGGATGGTTGCGCGCGATGCCATAGGCGTAGGCCGCTGCCAGATCCGCGATATCCGGGTCACCATAAGCGATGAGGTTGAGTGGTCGCGCCAGCGCGCTTCCGAGCATCGCCCGGTCGCGCATGCCCGGCGCGCCGCCATGTTCGGCGAGCTGTTCGTCATGCGCGGCGAGGGCGACGTCGATGTCGACCCACAGCCAGCCGCTCATTTGGCAAGTTCGCGCAGTGCGTCCCGCCGTCGCAGCATCACGTCACGCGCCGCCGCCATTTGTTCGGCAAAGCCGGCGTCATGCTTGCGGACGAACAGGCCATCGGGCTTGATGACGACGTCGATCGCGTCGCCCGGTGCGACGTCGAGCTTCGCCAGCATCGCCTTGGTCAGGATGACGCCGTGCGAATTGCCGATCTTGATGACACGGAGCTGTTGCGCGGATTCGATATCGACGGGCTTGTTCATACACCGGTTATAACATCCGCACGGGAGCCACACCACTGGTTCACGCGTAACCCCTGCGACAACCAGACCGATGACAGGGAACAGGCATGACTCAGGGGCTGACCGCGCGGATCCGCGAGAATATCGTCCTGTACGGCGCGCTGGCGGCGAATCTCGGCATCGGGGTGGCCAAGTTCGTCGCGGCGGGGATCACCGGCTCGTCGTCGATGCTGACCGAGGGCGTGCATAGCTGCGTCGACAGCGGCAACCAGATCCTGCTGCTCTACGGCCAGCATCGCGCCAAGCGGCAGCCCGACGCCATCCACCCCTTCGGCTATGGCCGCGAACTGTATTTCTGGGCGTTCGTCGTCGCGATCCTGATCTTCGCGGTCGGCGCGGGCGTGTCGGTCTACGAGGGCTATCTGCACATCCTTGAACCCGAGCCGCTGCGCGATCCCTTGGTCAATTACATCGTACTGGCGATCGCCTTCGCGATGGAAGGCGCGTCGTGGTTCATCGCGATGCGCGAGTTCGCCAAGGCGAAGGGCGACACCGGCTGGTGGCGTGCGATCCGGCAGAGCAAGGATCCGGCCGGATTCATCGTCCTGTTCGAGGATTCGGCGGCGCTCGCCGGGCTGGTCATCGCCGGCATCGGCGTCTGGGCGAGCCATGCCTTCGCCGATCCGCGCATCGACGGCGTCGCTTCGATCCTGATCGGCCTGATCCTCGGACTGGTCGCGATGCTGCTGGCACGCGAGGCGAAGGGGTTGCTGATCGGCGAGCGTGCCAACCCGCAGGTGGTCGAGACGGTGCGCGGCATCGTCGCCGCGCATCCCGCGGTGAGCGCGGTCAACCACGTCCGCACGATCCACACCGCGCCGGATGCGATCTTCGTCGCGGTCAGCGCCGATTTCGTCGATACTGTCACGATGGGCGATGGCGAGACGATCATCGAGGAGATGGAGGACCGATTGCGCGAGGCGGTCCCGACCCTGTCCTCGATCTACATCCGCCCCGAAAAACGGGAGAATGCGGCGACGTTGACGACGATACAGGCCAATACGACGACAGCCGCGACCTGACGGAAAATCGGCCGCGCCGGCGTCGGGCCGAAGCCATCTATAACTTTTCCCCACGAATCCATCGGCTAAGTCGCCGGCGACCGGACCGGAACGGAATCGGCGGCCCGGTCCCATCGCCCGACGGCGGCACCGTCGGGCATTCCCAGCGTCATTTTGTCACGAACTCGTCACATCCGCGGTGCACCGCGCCATTATGGCTACAACGGTTTCCGCCGCGTCGACACCCACCTCCTCGCACGGTCCGCGCCTCGACGCGCATCTGCATCCGGCGGGGCGGTGGATCTTCCTCGCCGTCCTGATCGGCGCGCTGGGCTATGCGGGGGGCAGCGTCATCGCCGATACCGCCGAGGTCGGCGAGACGCTGGCGACCGGTGTCTTCCTGTTCCTCGCGCTGGCGCTGCTGATCGCGCTCGGGTTCGAATTCGTCAACGGCTTCCACGATACCGCCAATGCGGTGGCGACGGTGATCTACACGCACGCCATGCCGGCGCCGCTCGCAGTGATCTGGTCGGGGTTCTTCAACTTCCTCGGCGTGCTGCTGTCGTCGGGTGCGGTCGCTTATTCGATCGTCACGTTGCTGCCGATCGAACTGATCCTCCACATCGGCTCGGCCGGCGGGTTCGCGATGATCTTCGCGCTGCTGCTCGCCGCGGTGCTGTGGAACCTCGCCACCTGGTATGTCGGCCTGCCCAATTCGTCGAGCCACGCGCTGATCGGTTCGATCCTCGGCGTCGGCCTCGCCAACCAATTGCTGTCGCGCGGGCTCGGCGGCACCTCCGGGGTCGACTGGAGCCAGGCGCAGAAGGTGCTGACCGGCCTGCTGTTCAGCCCGCTCGTCGGTTTCATCGGCGCGCTGGTGCTGCTGCTGGTGATGAAGCGGTTCATGCGCGATCCCAAGCTCTACAGCGCGCCACGGACCGACGCGCCGCCGCCGCGCGGCATCCGCGCGACGCTCATCCTCACCTGCACCGCGGTCAGCTTCGCGCACGGCAGCAACGACGGGCAGAAGGGCATGGGGCTCATCATGCTGATCCTGATCGGCTGCGCCCCCACCGCCTATGCGCTCAACCGCACCGTGCCGCAGAGCGAGATGCCCGCCTTCGTCGCGCAGGCGCGCTCGGCCGAGGCGATCTTCGCCCGCCAGCCGGGACCGGAGCCGCGCTCGATCGACGTCGCGCGCGCGACGGTGACGCAGGGGCTCGCCACCCGCAACATCGATACGCCCGCGGTCTATGGCGCGCTGTCGTCGCTATCGCGCGACGTCGGCGACCGGCTGGCCAGCTACGGCTCGCTCGACAAGGTGCCCGCGGCGGCGACGCCCAATCTGCGCGGCGACATGTATCTGGTGCTCGACGCCAGCAAGATGGTGGTCGCCGACGAGGGCGCGCAGGCCCGCTTCACCGCGCAGGATATCGAAGGGATCAAGAGCTACGGCGGCGCGCTCGAAAAGGGCACGCGCTTCATCCCCTTCTGGGTCAAGGTGACCGTCGCGATCGCGCTGGGGCTCGGCACGATGGTCGGCTGGCGGCGGATCGTCGTCACCGTCGGCGAACGGATCGGCAAGACCCACCTCACTTACGGCATGGGCATGTCGGCGGAGCTGGTCACCGCGGCGACCATCCTGCTCGCCGACCGCTTTGGTCATCTGCCGGTCTCGACGACGCATATCCTGTCCTCGGGCGTCGCCGGCGCCTCGGTGGCGAACGGCGCCGGGCTGCAATGGCGGACGATCCGCAACATGGCGCTCGCCTGGGTGATGACGCTGCCCGCGGCGATGCTGCTCGCCGGCGGACTCTATTGGGCACTGCTCACCGTGCTGCGGACGACGATGGCGGCCTGAGCTGCGGGCGCGCGGCCCGATGCAGCGCGCCCGGCGTATTTGGCCCGTTTCGGATATCGCAACACGATCGTCACGCTGCCGTGATCGCAGCGTCACATCCCTCTGGCATGTCGGCATCGGGGGCAGCGGGCCCCGGGGGGCCGATCATGACCACCAAAGATGTGAGCAGCGCCGACGTTCTTGCCTTTCTGCCGCAGCGGCCGATCGTCGCCGAGCGGTCGGACATCGCCCGGCGCCGGTTTCGCACCATCTGGATCTCCGACGTCCATCTCGGCACGCGCGGCTGCAACGCCGACATGCTGATCGACTTCCTCGACCATGTCGACAGCGAGCAGCTGTATCTGGTCGGCGACATGATCGACGGCTGGCGGCTCAAGAAGAAATTCTACTGGCCCGCGGCGCATAACGACGTCGTCTGGCGGCTGATGAAGCGCGCCAAGCGCGGCACCCGCGTCACCTACATTCCCGGCAACCACGACGAGGTGTTCCGCCAGTTCGCCGGCATGGACTTCGGCGGCGTCAAGATCCGCCGCAAGGCGATCCACATCACCGCCGACGGCCGCCGCCTGCTGGTGCTGCACGGCGACGAATTCGATGCGATCACGCTCGCCCACCGCTGGCTCTCGCTGATCGGCGACAGCGCCTATACCGCGCTCATGGTCCTCAACCGCTGGGTCAATGCGGCGCGGCGGCGGCTCGGCATGCCCTATTGGTCGCTGTCGAAGCACGCCAAGGCCAAGGTCAAGAATGCGGTCGCCTTCATCTCGCGCTTCGAGGAGGTGGTGGCGCATGCGGCGGGGTCGCGCGGCGTCGACGGGGTCGTCTGCGGCCATATCCATACCGCCGAGATCCGCCAGATCGGCGATATCGCTTATTACAACGACGGCGATTGGGTCGAAGGCTGCACCGCGCTGGTCGAACATTTCGATGGCCGGATGGAATTGCTGCTGTGGGGCGACGAGATCGCCGCACGCGTCGCGACGGAGCGGGCCGCGAGCCGCGTCGGGACGATCGCCGCCTGATGCGGGTCGCGCTGGTCACCGACGCGTGGCAACCGCAGGTCAATGGCGTCGTCCGCACGCTCAGCGCGATCAAACGCGAAGTCGAGGCGCAGGGGCATGAACTGCTCGTCGTCTCGCCCGAGCGGTTCGCCAGCCTGCCCTGCCCGAGCTATCCCGAGATCCGCCTGGCACTCGCCGGCGGGCGCAGCATCGGCCGGCTGATCCGCGCTTTCGACGCCGATGCGATCCATATCGCCACCGAAGGACCGCTGGGCGTCGCGGCGCGGCGCTGGTGCCTCGCCAAGGGGCTGCGCTTCACCACCGCCTATCACACGCAATTCCCCGATTACGTCGCGGCGCGGACCGGTGTCAGCGCGGAATGGATCTGGCGCTACATCCGCTGGTTCCACGCCCCCGCCGACGCGATCCTGACCTCGACGCCGTCGGTCGATGCCGCGTTGCGCGCGCACGGCCTCAGCCGGTTGCGGCGGTGGGGACGCGGCGTCGATCTCGCCGTCTTCTCGACCGAAGGCGCGACCGATCCGGCGATCATGGCCCTGCCGGGACCGATCCAGCTCTACGTCGGCCGGGTCGCGGTGGAGAAGAATATCGAGGCGTTCCTCGACACGCGGGTGGCGGGCACAAAAGTGGTGGTCGGCGACGGACCGGCGCGGGCGACGCTCGCCGCGCGCTATCCCGCCGCGTACTTCCTCGGTCCGCGGTTCGGCGAGGCGCTCGCCGCCGCCTATCGCAGCGCCGACGTTCTGGTCTTCCCGAGCCGGACCGACACGTTCGGGCTGGTGATGATCGAGGCGCTCGCCTGCGGCACCCCCGTCGCGGCGCTGCCGGCGCCGGGACCGGTGGATGTGCTGTGCGCCGACGTCGGCGCGATCGACGATGATCTGGAAACGGCGATCGCCGCGGCGCTGACGCGAAACCCGAGCGCCTGCGTGGATTATGCGGCGCACTTCACCTGGGAAGCGAGCGCACGCCAGTTCCTCGACAGCCTCGCGCCGATCCGGGTGGCGGAGGCGTGCGCCGCATAACCACGGATCGCCCGAAAGTCGGGTTCACGCGAAGGCGCAAAGGCGCGAAGAGAAGAAGGATCGTTGTTCGCGCAGAGGCGCAGAGACGCAAAGATGTCTCGGCCGGCGCGAAGCGCCCCTCATATCCATGGGAAGGAAACAGCCGCTGCCGCGGCGACACCCTCTCCGCGCCTCTGCGCCTCTGCGCGCAAAACCCTTCTTCTTCCTTCGCGTCTTCGCGTCTTCGCGCGAATCACACCGTCAACAGGAAGACGTCCGGACGATGACCCATCGCCCGGACGCCCCGTTCACCTGGCCGTTGTCGAAGCAGGACGCACCTGCGGATCGTCCACGTCCAGCCCGCCGCCGAGCGACCGATACACTTCCACCAGATTGCTGCCGCGGTTCAGCCGCGTCGTCACCAGCTGCTGCTGCGCGGCATAAGCGGTGCGTTGCGAGTCGAGCGTGATCAGGAACGATTCCACCCCCGCCCGGTAGCGCGCATCCGAGATCCGCAGCGCAACGTTCGCCGCCTCGACGCGGGCGGTCTGCGCGGCGACCTGCTCGTCGATCGTGCCACGCTGCGCCAGCGCATCGGCGACTTCGCGGAACGCGGTCTGCACCGTCTTCTCGTAGGTCGACACCGCCGACTGCTGCTGCGCGCGGGCGAGGTCGACGTTGCCGCGCAGGCGGCCGCCGTCGAACAGCGGCAGCGAAACCGAGGGCGCACCGGTGTAGGTGAAGCTGCCGCCCGCAAACAGACCGCTGAGCGCGGTGCTGATCGTCCCCAGCGTCGCGGTCAGCGAGATGCGCGGGAACAGCGCGGCGCGCGCCGCACCGATATTGGCGTTCTGCGCGATCAGCTGATGCTCCGCCTGCAACACGTCCGGCCGGCGCAGCAGCACGTCGGAGGCGAGACCCGCCGGCAGCACCTGCAACGCGGCATCGCCATTGCCGAGGCCCTGCGGCAGCAACGGCGCGGCCACCGGCGCGCCGACGAGCAGGTCGAGCGCGTTCTTGTCCTGCGCCACCCGCGTCTTGAGCACGGCGATGTCGTTGCGCGCGCCCTGATAGGTCGTCTCGGCCTGTCGTGCCTCGAGCTCCGACGCCACGCCGATGCGGAACTGCGCGCGGGTCAGTTCGAGCGATTGCGCGAACGAGGCCAGCGAGCGCTGCGAGATGGCGAGCTGGTCCTGATCGGACGCCAACGTCAGCCAGGCGGTGGCGATCTCGGCGATCAGGCTGATCCGCGTCGAGCGCTGTGCCTCCTCGGTGGCGAAATATTGCTCGAGCGCAGCGCGGTTGAGATTGCGCACCCGGCCAAACAGGTCGAGCTCGAACGCCGAGAAGCCGGCGTTGACCGAGTAGAATTCGAAGTTCGACGAACTCGAGCCCACGGTCCCCGCGGTGCCCCCACCGGCATTCGATCCGGTGCCGCCGGTGCCGGTGCCCCCGGTACCACCCGTGCCCGTGCCGCCGGTACCGGTACCCCCGCTTGCCGCGCCACCCAGCGTGCTCGCCGCACCCTGGATATTGTTGGTGTAGGTGCCCGACGCCGACAGCGTCGTCTGCGGCACCAGATCGGCGCGCTGGATGCGATATTGCGCCCGCGCCTGGAGCACGTTGGCCGCCGCGACGCGCAGGTCGCGGTTGTTCTCCAGCCCCAGCGCGATCGTGTTGCGCAGCCGTTCGTCGGTGAAGAAATCGCGCCAGCCGATCTTGGTGACGTCGGGCGCGTCGGTCGCCGCCGCCGCATAGACGCCGCCCTGCGGCAGCGCCGCCGGCACTTCGCCCACCGGCCGGACGTATTTCGGCGCGAGGTTGCAGCCGGCGAGCGCGGTTGCGCCCAGCAGGCCGAGGAGGATCTTGCTCGTCATCACCACTCAGGCTCCCTGCGGCGCGGGCGTCGGCCCGTGCGCGCCGTCATCATGCGGACGCTCGTCGTCGGGACGATCGTCATGCCCCGCGTCCTTCGCACCGCGCTTGCCGTGCTCGTCGTGGCCGAACAGGCGGAGCACGACGACGAAGAACATCGGCACGAAGAAGATCGCGAGGATCGTCGCCGACAGCATGCCGCCGACCACCGCGCGGCCGATCGCATTCTGCCCGCCGGCGCCGGCGCCGGTCGAGATCGCCAGCGGCAGCACGCCGAAGATGAACGCCAGCGACGTCATCAGGATCGGGCGGAGGCGCAATTTGGCCGCCTCCACCGCGGCGTCGAAGGGTTTCATCCCCTCGTTGATCCGCTCCTCGGCGAATTCGACGATCAGGATCGCATTCTTCGCCGAGACGCCGATCGTCGTGATCAGGCCGACCTGCAGATAGATGTCGCTGTTGAGCCCGGTCAGCGTCGCGGCGAGCAACGCACCGATGATCCCCAAGGGCACCACCAGCATGACCGAGATCGGCACCGACCAGCTTTCGTACAGCGCGGCGAGGCAGAGGAAGACGATCAGCAGCGACAGGCCGTACAGAGCCGGTGCCTGGCCGCCGGACAGGCGCTCCTCATAGCTGAGGCCGGTCCATTCGAGCCCGGTGCCCGGCGGCAGCTTGGCGTGCATCGCCTCGATCGCCTTCATCGCCGCGCCCGACGACACGCCCGGTGCCGGCTGGCCGAGGATTTCCATCGACGGCAGGCCGTTATAGCGGGTGAGCTGCGCCGGGGCCTGCGCCCAGGCGATCGTCGAGAAGGCGGTGAACGGCGCCATCGTGCCGGTCTCGCTGCGCACGTAGAAGTTGCCGAGATCCTCGGGCTTCAGACGATAGGCCGTGTCCGCCTGGATATAGACGCGCTTGACGCGGCCGCGATCGATGAAGTCGTTGACATAAGCGCCACCCCAGGCAGTCGAGATCGTATTGTTGACCGTGGTGAGGTCGAGCCCGAGCGCGCGCGCCTTGTCCTGATCGACCTCGATCTTGAGCTGCGGCGCGTCGTCGAGCGCATTGGGGCGCACGCCGGTCAGCGACTTGTCCTGTGACGCCATGCCGAGCAGCATGTTGCGCGCCGCGAGCAGCTTTTCGTGACCGATGCCCGCCTCGTCGACCAATTGCAGGTCGAAGCCGCTGGCATTGCCCAGTTCCTGCACCGCAGGCGGGATCACCGCGAAGATCAGTGCGTCCTTGAACTGCGAGAAGGCCCCCATCGCCCGTCCCGCGATCGCCTGCGCCTTGTTGGCGGCACCTTCACGATGCGACCATTCCTGCAACGGGATGAAGGCGATGCCGCTGTTCTGGCCCTGGCCGGCGAAGCTGAAGCCGTTGACGGTGAACACGCCCTGGACGTTGCCGCCCTCGTTCTTGAGGAAATGGTCCTTGATCGTGTCGAGGCCCTTCTGCGTCCGCGCGGTGGTGGCGCCCGGAGGCCCCTGCACCAGCGCGATCATGATCCCCTGATCCTCTTCGGGCAGGAAGCCGGTGGGCAGGCGGACGAACAGGATCGCCATGCCGACGACGATCAGCAGATAGACCAGCATCGACCGCTTCCAGCTGCGCGCAGTGCTGCGCACACCCTTCTCATACCGGTTCTGGCCGCGATCGAACTTGTCGTTGAACCAGCGGAAGAAGCGCGCGAGCGGCCCGTTGCCTTCGGTCCGGCTCGGATCGTGCGGCTTGAGGATCGTCGCGCACAGCGCCGGGGTGAGGATCAGCGCGACCGTCACCGACAGCACCATCGCCGAGACGATCGTGATCGAGAACTGGCGATAGATGACGCCGGTCGAGCCGCCGAAGAACGCCATCGGCAGGAACACCGCCGACAGCACCAGCGCGATGCCGACCAGCGCGCCGGTGATCTCGTCCATCGACTTGCGCGCCGCCTCCTTGGGGCTCAGCCCCTCGGTCTGGATCAGGCGTTCGACGTTCTCGACGACGACGATCGCGTCGTCGACCAATAGGCCGATGGCGAGCACCATGCCGAACAGCGTCAGCGTGTTGATCGAGAAGCCCGCCGCGCTGAGGATCGCGAAGGTGCCGAGCAGCACCACCGGCACCGCGATCGTCGGGATCAGCGTCGCACGGAAGTTCTGCAGGAACAGGAACATCACGAGGAAGACGAGGATCACCGCCTCGATCAGCGTGTGAACGACCTGCTCCACCGACAGCCGCACGAACGGCGACGTGTCATAGGGGTAGATGACCTTGACGTCGGGCGGGAACTGCTTGGCGATGGCGTTGACGCGCGTCTTCACCGCCTCGACCGTGTCGAGCGCGTTGGCGCCCGGCGCCAGCTTGATGCCGATGCCCGAAGCTGGCTTGCCGTTCCATTGCGACGAGAAGCCGTAATTCTCCGCACCGATCGCGACGCGCGCGACGTCGCCGAGCCGCACCACCGAACCGTCGGTGTTGCTCTTCAGCCGGATCGCAGCGAATTGCTCGGGCGAGGTCAGGCGCGATTCCACCGAGACGGTGGCGTTGAGCATCTGCTCCTTGGGGGCCGGCTGCGCGCCGATCTGGCCTGCAGACACCTGCGCGTTCTGCGCGGTGATCGCCGACGTCACGTCGGTCATCGTCAGCGCGTAATTGTTGAGCTTGATCGGATCGACCCAGATCCGCATCGCATATTGCGAGCCGAACACCTGCGTATCGCCGACGCCGTTCACACGGGCGAGCGGGTCCTGCAGCTTGGACGCGATATAGTCCGACAGGTCCGAATCGTTGTGCGTGCCGTTCTCGGAATAGAGGCCGACGAACATCAGGAAGTTCTGCGTCGCCTTGGCGACGATCAGCCCCTGACGCTGCACCTCCTGCGGCAACAGAGGCGTCGCCGCCTGCAATTTGTTCTGGACCTGGACCTGCGCGATGTCGGGATCGGTGCCCTGTTCGAAGGTCAGCGTGACGGTGACGGTACCGGCCGAGGACGACGAGGAGGAGAAATAGCGAAGGTTGTCGATCCCCTTCATCTGCTGCTCGATGATCTGCGTCGTCGTATTTTCGAGCGTGGTCGCGTCGGCACCCGGATAGGTGGCGGTGATCGACACCGCGGGCGGCGCGATCGCCGGGAACTGCGCGATCGGCAACGAGCGGATCGCGATGACGCCGGCGAGCATCAGGATGATCGCGATCACCCAGGCGAAGATCGGCCGGTCGATGAAATAGCGGGCCATGAGCGGTTACTTCGCCTGAGCTGCGGGCGCGCCGGCACCCTGGGGTGCGG
The DNA here is from genome assembly GCF_000764535.1 of Sphingomonas taxi. NCBI lineage: Bacteria > Pseudomonadati > Pseudomonadota > Alphaproteobacteria > Sphingomonadales > Sphingomonadaceae > Sphingomonas > Sphingomonas taxi. The sequence goes on from NZ_CP009571.1 coordinate 2,543,523, forward strand.
CGGCCGGTTTGCCATTGGGATCCCAGGGCTTGCCCTGGACGGCCATGCCGGGACGCAGCATCATGCCGCCCTCGACGATGACCTTGTCGCCCGGCTTGATGCCGCCGGTGACGAGCCAATTGTCGCCGATCGTGCGGCTGGTCTGGAGCGTGCGCGGCTGCACCTTGCCGTCGTTGCCGATGACAATCGTCGTCGCCTGCCCCTTTTCGTCGCGGCTGACCGCACGCTGCGGCACCAGCAGCGCCTTGGCCTGCGTCCCCTCGACCAGCGAGGCGCGGACGAACATGCCGGGCAGCAACAGGCCCTGCGGATTGGGGAAGAGCGCGCGGATCGTCTGCGACCCCGTCGTCGGATCGACGGTGACGTCGGCGAAGCGCAGCGTCCCCTGCGCACCATATTCGGTGCCGTCCTCGAGCGTCAGCTTGACGCGGGCGTTGCCGTCGCGCGTCACCTGCCCGTTCATCACCTGCTGGCGCAGCTTGAGCAGGCCGGCACTCGACTGCTGGATGTCGACGTAGATCGGGTCGAGCCGCTGGATCGTCGCCAGCGCCTGCGTCTGCGACGCGGAAACGAGCGCACCGGTGGTGGACAGCGAGCGGCCGATCCGGCCGGAGATCGGCGCGCGGATCGTCGTGCGGCCCAGATCGATCTGCGCGGTACGCAGCGCGGCTTGTTGCGCGGCGACGTCGGCCTGCGCCTGCTGCGCGCTGGTCTGCGAATTCTCATATTCCTGGCGGGCGATCGCGTTGATCTTGACCAGTTCGCCATAGCGGCGGGCCAGCGCCGCGGTCGACGCGATGTTCGCCCGGGCACGGGCCAGCGCGGCGCGCGCGCTGGCGACCTGCGCCTCATAGGGCGCCGGATCGATGCTGTAGAGCGGCTGCCCGGCGCGCACCATGTCGCCTTCGGTGAACAGGCGCTTGAGGATCAGGCCGTTGACCTGCGGACGCACGTCCGACGTCTCATAGGCCGTGGTCCGCCCCGGCAGTTCCGTGGTCAGCGTCACCGGCTGTTCACGTACCACGAGGTAACCGACCTGCGGCGGGCCTTGCGGCGCCTGCTGCTGCTGCTGCTGGTTGCCGCCGCCGCACGCCGCCAATGCCAGTGCCAACGCAAGCACCGCCACCCCGTGTCGCATATTCGCCATGCAAATTGTCCGCTAGTAAGAATGTGAGTGATCGATCACTCACGCCCTGCTACAACCAGTGATGAACAGGCGTCAAGGCATGCCGACGAGGATGGAATGATCGACTCGAATATTTGTTGCGGTGCACAACGAAACAATGCGGAAATGCGTCGGTATCGGGTCATTGAGGCGGCTCGCAAGCTGTTCATCGAAAACGGCTTCCATGGCACTGGCATCGCCCAGATCGCGCGCGAATCGGGTGTCGCGGTGGGCCAGTTGTACCGCGATTTCTCCGCCAAGGAGGATATCGTCGCCGCGATCGTCAATTCGGACTGCCGGTCGTTCCTCGCGGCCGATTCGCTCCGCCGCGCCATCCAGGACGGGGATGCGCACGCCGTGCGCGACTGGATCCATCAACTGGTGACGCCGGGCGAGGACGACGGCGATCCGCGGCTGTTCGCCGAGATCCTCGCCGAGGCGGCGCGCAACACCCGCATCGCGGCGGTGTTCAACGCCACGCATCGCGACGTGCGTGAACTGATGCTCAATGCGCTCGAGATGCTGGCGCCGGGCGCGGCGCTTGCCGAGCGACGGTCAGCGGTGACCGACGTCATTCTCATCATGTCGCTTGGCATGTTGCACCACGGCATGATGCGCTCCGGCGAGGACGATTCGACGCTGGTCGCGGCGCTGACCGCAACGATCGACCGCGACATCGACTCGCTGCGCCACGCGGCCTCGGCGATGGCGGCCTAGGCCGGATCGACGATCAGGCAAGTCCTCCCCCGGCGGGGGGCTATCGCATATGGACACTCGTGCGAGCCGGTCGTCTTCCAAGCTTACCCCGTCACCCCGGACTTGTTCCGGGGCCCACCCTGCGGCGAGGAGAAAAGCTTGATTCGACACCGTTCCCCTGTGGCCTGGTGGACCCCGGAACGTGTCCGGGGTGACGAATTTGATGAGGAAACCGATCGAGCCTCATCACCGCAACCATATCCGATAGCCCTGCCCGCCAGGGGGAGGAATTTTTCCAACACCCTGAATGTCGCTCGTGCCTAAGTGCCCTGCCGGCGGAACGCATCGGGGTCGATGCCGTAGCGGCCGAGCTTGTAATACAACGTCTTGCGCGGGATGCCGAGCAGCTCGACCGCCTTGACGACGTTACCGGCGCTGGCGCGCAACGCGTCGACGATCACCCGCGTTTCGAATTCGGCGACCCGGCTCGGCAGGTCCTGCCGGTCTTCCCCGGGGGCGTCGTCCGCGGCCAGGACGCAGGCGAAGGCGTAATTGCGCAGTTCGCGCACATTGCCCGGCCAGCCATGCGCCAGCACGTGATGCCGCTCGGCCTCCCCGATCGCATGATCCGGCCGCGCCAGCGCCTCGCGCGCCTGATCGACGAAGGCGGCGAACAGCAGCATCCGGTCGTGCTCGCGCTCGCGCAATGGCGGCAGGTGCAGCCGCGTGATCGCCAGCCGATGGTACAGGTCGCCGCGGAACCGCCCCGCCGCCGCCGCCGCCGCGAGATCGCCGCGGCTCGTCGCGACGACGCGCAGATTGACCGCCTCGGCGCGCTCGGCGCCGATCGGCTGCACCTCGCGCTCCTCGATGACGCGCAGCAGCGCCGCCTGGATCGCCGGCGACAGATCGTCGACCGCATCGAGCAACAATGTGCCGCCGCTCGATGCGACGACGGCGCCGACGCGCGACAGCCGCGTATGCGCGACGCTGTCGGCGGCATGACCGAACAGATCGGCCGCGCCGCCGTCTTCGCTCAGCGTCGTGCAATCGACCGCGACGAACGGCCGCGCCCGGCGCGGCCCGAGCCGGTGCAGCAGCAACGCCGCCAGCTCCTTGCCCGTCCCCGTCTCGCCCTCGACCAGCACGTCGAGATCCGCCGTCGCCAGCCGCTCGATCGCGCCGCGCAGCCGCACCATCGCCGCACTCTCGCCGATCAGCGGACTGTCCGTCTCCCCCGCCGCGAGCGCGGCGCGCAGCCGGCGGTTCTCGATCACCAGCGCGCGTCGCTCCAGCGCCCGCGCGATCGCGGCGACGAGATGATCGGTCGCGAACGGCTTGGTCAGAAAGTCGAACGCGCCGTCGCGCAACGCCGCCACCGCCATCGGCACGTCACCGTGGCCGGTGACGAGAATCACCGGCAGGTCCTTGTCGAGCGCGCGGACGCGGGCGAGCAATTGCAGCCCGTCGATCCGCGGCATGCGGATATCGGAGACGATGACCCCGTCGAAATCGGTGGGCAGCGCGGCGAGCGCCGCCTCCGCCCCGGCAAAGGCGCGCACCGACAGGCCGGCCAGCTCCAGCGCCTGCACCGTCGCGAAGCGCAGCGCCTCGTCATCCTCGACGAACAGGACGCTCTGCTCGCTCATGCCAGCCGCAGCGTCAGCAGGAAGGTCGCGCCGGGGCCGTCCGGCGCCAGCGCCAGCTCGCCCCCGAATTCGCGCGCGATATCGCGGGCGATGGCGAGGCCGAGCCCCAGCCCCTCGGGCTTGGCGGAGGCGAAGGGGGTGAACAGCGTCTCGTCGAGGCTCGGGTCGATGCCGGGTCCGGTGTCGGCGATGCGGACGATCACCTGATCCTCCTCCAGCACGGCGTCGATCGTCACGCGGCGCGGGTCGCGCCCCGCCACGGCGTCGAGCGCATTGCCGATCACATTGACCAGAATCTGCTCCAGCCGGATGCGGTCGGCGATGACGCGGCGTGCGCGCAGATCGTCGGCGACCGCATCGACCACGACGCCACGCGCGCGCTCGCCGATCAGCAGCATCGTCCCCTCGATCGCCGCGCCCAGCGTCGGTGCGCCGCGCGACGGCGTGCGGCGGCGGGCGAAGGCGCGCAATTCGCCGGTGATCGTCGCGATCCGGTCGGTCAGGTCGACGATCCGGCCGAGGTTCTCGCGCGCGCGATCGGCGCCGCCCCGATCGAGCAGGATCGCGCCATTTTCCGCAAAGGTGCGGATCGCGGCCAGCGGCTGGTTGATCTCATGCGCGACGCCGGCGGTGATCTGGCCGAGCGAGCCGAGCCGGTTGGCTTGCGCCAGTTCCTCGCGCGCGGCGCGGAAGCGGCGGTCCGCCTCGCCGCGTTCCTGCGATTCGACGATCAACCGCGCATTGGCCTCGCGCAGTTCGGCCGTGCGCCGCACCACTTCGCGTTCGAGCGATTCGCGCGCCCGCGCCTGCGACCGGCGCCTGTTGGCGGCGCGCAGGCCGATGCCGCCGGCGATCCCGACCAGCAGGAGGAGCGCCAGTCCCCACAGCGCCGCCTGCGCGCGTGCCGCGGCGAGCGACGGCCGCAGCGGCGTCAAATGCAGCACCCGGCTGCCGGCGAGCGGCGCCGCCACCGCGGCGATGCGATAGCGCACCATCCGCCCATCCTGCCGGACCCGGATATCGCGACCGTCGGCGACGAAGGCGAGCGTTGCCGGCGGCGATTCGCCGAACTGGCGCGACCGCCGCAGCGCCGCCCGCGTCGCGGCATCGACCGGCCGGGTCGGGTGGAATCGCCAGCCGGGCACGCTGGTGACGAGGATCAGCCCACGCGCGTCGGTGAGGATCGTCGCCCCGGCCGATTGCGCCCATTCGCGTTCCAACCGGTCGAACTCGACCTTGACGACGATCACGCCGAGCGCTCTGCCCTCGCGATCGATCCGCCGCGCCAGATACAGGCCCGGCCGGCCGCTCACCGTGCCGAGCGCGAACAATTCGGAGGCGCCGCGCGCCATCGCCTCGGCGAAATAGCGGCGGAAGGTGTAATCCTGTCCAACGAAGCTGGTCGGCAAGCGCCAGTTGCTCGCCGCCACCGCGCGACCGCGCGCGTCGATGGCGTAGAGCGCCGCGGCATCGGTGCGCGCGGCGAGCAGCTCCAGCGTCTCGTCGAGGCCGTGCACCGCCGCCGCGTCACCGCCGGCGAGCGCCCGCGGCACGTCGGGATATTCGGCGAGGACCAGCGGCAACAGCCGGAATTTCTGCAATTCGCTGGCGAGTAGCCCGGCGTGGGTCCGTGCCAGCGTCGTCGCCTCGCGGTCGGCGGCGGTGCGCGCCGCGCCCTCCGCCCAGTGCGCACCGGCCGCGACGACCAGCGCGACCAGCCCGGCCACCAGCAGCAGCCACGTCAGCCGCCGCGGCACGCGGCCTAGCGGGTCGGCCAGATCGCCAGACTGGTCTCGACCAGCCGTTCCAGATCGGCGCGGCTCGCGCCCGATCCGGCCTGCACCGCCAGCCCCTGCAGCAGCGCGTAGAGATAGCAGGTCAGCCCGGTGACATCGACGTGCGCGGGCAGATCGCCCTCCGCCTTGGCCCGCTCGAACCGCTCGACGAGTGCCGCCTGCGACGAGGCGCGTCGCGCGATCACGTCCGCCTTGATCGAATCGGCCTCCGCCCCGCAGGGCATCGCGCTGATCACGCCGAGACAGCCCTTGGGATCGCCGCACTGGCTGGTCTGCATCGCGAGGGCGCCGCGCATGAAGCATTCGGCGACGCCGCGCGCGGTCGGCTGTTCGAGCGCCTGGCGGGTATAAGCGAGCTTCTCCGCCTCGTAGAGGTCGAGCGCCTTGTGGAACAGCGCCTCCTTGTTGCCGAACGCTGCATAGAGGCTCGGCCGGGTGATCCCCATCGCGTCGGTCAGATCGGCGAGCGAGGCGCCTTCATAGCCCTTGCTCCAGAACACGCGCAGCGCCGCGGCGAGCGCGGCATCGGTGCAGAACTCGCGCGGCCGCCCCTTGAGGGGCAGCGGTGCCGGATCGGCGTGCGAGAGGGTCATGCTTTCCATATCGCTTAGTATAGAACTCGCCGATGGCACAAACAAGGCAGTTGCGGACTGAAACCTTTTACCCGGTTTTGAACGACTTCGCGCGAAAACGTCACCCCAGGGATTCGTCACCCCGGACTTGTTCCGGGGTCCACCTTGCGGCGGGGAGAACGGCCAGAGCCTCTTGCCATGCCTTTGCGGCCCGGTGGACCCCGGAACAAGTCCGGGGTGACGGGCAAGGTGGGGCAGCCGCGAACCGGATGTAAGCGCGCCACCGCACACCTACGTGCGCGCCTCGTGCGAAACCTAAGCCGCGTCGGCCAGCGCCGGCCGCATCCCCATCAGATCGCGCGCCACCGCCTCGGCGATCTTGATGCCGTCGACCGCCGCCGACAGGATGCCGCCGGCATAGCCCGCCCCCTCGCCCGCCGGATACAGGCCGGCGGTGTTGACGCTCTGGAAATCGTCGCCGCGCGTGATCCGCACCGGCGACGAGGTACGCGTCTCGACCCCGGTCATCACCGCATCGGGATGGTCGTAGCCCGGAATCTGCTGGCCGAACGCCACCAGCGCCTCGCGCATCGCGGTCACCGCAAAATCGGGCAGGCAGTCGGCGAGATCGGTGAGGTGCACCCCCGGCCGGTACGACGGGATGACATTGCCCAGCCGCGTCGACGGCCGCCCGGCAAGGAAATCGCCCAGCCGCTGCGCCGGCGCCATATAGCCGCCGCCGCCGACCTCGAACGCGCGCGTCTCCCAATGCCGCTGCAAGGCGATGCCCGCGAGCGGCTCGCCAGGATAGTCGCGCGCGGGATCGATGCCGACGACGATCCCCGAATTGGCGTTGCGCTCGTTGCGCGAATATTGGCTCATGCCGTTGGTCGCGACGCGCCCCGGCTCGGAGGTGGCGGCGACCACCGTCCCGCCCGGACACATGCAGAAACTGTAGACCGTCCGCCCGTTCCTGCAATGGTGCGACAGGCTGTAGGCCGCCGCGCCGAGATCGGGATGGCCCGCGCACGGGCCGAACCGCGCCTCGTCGATCCAGCTTTGCGGATGCTCGATCCGTACGCCGATCGAAAAGGGCTTGGCTTCGAGGAACACCCCGCGCTCGTGCAGCATGTGGAAGGTGTCGCGTGCGCTATGGCCGAGCGCCAGCACCACCGGCCCGTCGGTGTCCAGCCGCTCGCCGGTCTGCAAGTGCAGGCCGCAGACGCGGCGGTTGCCCGCGGCATCGGTAGCGATCTCGACATCGTCGACGCGATGCTGGAAGCGATATTCACCGCCGAGCGCCTCGACGGTCGCGCGCATGCTTTCGACCATCGTGACGAGGCGGAAGGTGCCGATATGCGGATGCGCCTCGGTGAGGATCTCGGGCGGCGCGCCGGCTTTGACGAACTCGGTCAGCACCTTGCGGCCGAGATGGCGCGGATCCTTGATCTGGCTCCACAATTTGCCGTCGGAGAAGGTGCCGGCGCCGCCCTCGCCGAACTGGACGTTCGATTCGGGGTTGAGCTCGCTGCGCCGCCACAGGCCCCAGGTGTCCTTGGTCCGCTCGCGCACCACCTTGCCCCGATCGAGGATGATCGGCCGGAACCCCATCTGCGCGAGGATCAGCCCGGCGAACAGCCCGCACGGCCCCGCGCCGACCACCACCGGCCGCGGCCCGGCATAGCCGGCGGGCGCCTTCGTCACGAAGCGATAGCCGGTGTCCGGCGTCGGGTTGACGTGGCGGTCGCGCTTGAACCGGGCAAGCAGCGGCGCCTCGTTCTTGACGGTGACGTCGACCGAATAGACGAAATGGATGTCCATCTTGTCGCGCGCGTCGTGCGCGCGCCGCGCCACGGTATAGCGGACGAGATCGCGCGGCGTGATACGCAGCCGGTTGCGGATCGCGGCCGCCAGCGCCTCCTCGGGATGGTTGAGGGGCAGCTTCAATTCGGTGATGCGGAGCATGACGCGTGATAGCGGATTGCGGGCGATGCGGCCAGCGGGGTCGGGCCGGCCCTACCCCGCCACGTCCACCGCCTCGGTGACGATGATCTCCGGGCGCGCCGCGGCCAGATCGCGCGCCGCCAGCCCGAACGCCTTGAAATGCGCCGATTGCATATGCGCCGCCACCGCGGCCTGATCGGCGTACAGCTCGTTGAAGACGAAGCGCCGCGCGCCCTCGGTCTCGCGCCACAGCTCGTACTGGAGCGTCCCCGGCTCGTCGCGCGACGCGGCGACGCAGGCCTTCGCCGCGGCGACGAATGCCTCTTCCTGTCCGGGCTTCACCGAGACGAATGCGACCACCTTGAGTGTCATAACGGATATCCCTGTGTTGCGGACGGCGACCGTGGGCGCGTTCCCCTGACGCGGCAAGCCTACCAGCGGCCATCCGGTGCCGCGACGCCACGATGTTCGGCGATCCGCCGCGCCGTCGCCGGCGACACGCCCGCGGGCAGCGCATCGAGCGCGAAGAAGCGCGCCTCGGCCAGTTCGACCGCATCAGGCACCGGCGCATCGCCGGTCGTGCCGCGGAACAGGAAGACGGTGTCGCGCCGCCCCTCCGTGCGCGCCTCGTAGCGCCCCGCTTCGGTCACGGCGGTGAGCCGACACGCGGTTTCCTCCGCCAGCTCGCGCACCGCCGCGGCGGCGGGCGTCTCGCGCCGCGCGATGCCGCCGCCGGGCAGCATCCACAGATCCGACCGGCCGTACCGATGCCGGACCAGCAACAACCGACCGTCGGGGTCGAACGCCATCACCTTGACGCCCCGCGTCCGCCAGCCGACCAGCGCCATCGTCCGGCGGCGCAGGCGGTGGGCGAGATCGATCAGCGGGCGCATCGCAACAATCTAGGCGACTGCGCCGACGCTTGCCACCTCGCCCCGAACCGGCAAAAGGGCGCGACGAAGGGGACCATCATGACCGTCATGTCAGACCGCTGGATTCGCGACCGCGCGCTTGCCGATGCGATGATCGAGCCGTTTGTTGAATCGCAGCGGCGCGACGGCTGCATCAGTTATGGCCTGTCGAGCTACGGCTATGACGCCCGCGTCGCCGACGAATTCAAGGTGTTCACCAATATCGACAGCGTCATCGTCGATCCGAAGGACTTCGCCTCGAACAGCTTCGTCGATCGCAAGACCGACGTCTGCATCATCCCGCCGAACAGCTTCGCGCTGGCGCGAACGGTGGAATATTTCCGCGTGCCGCGCGACGTGCTGGTCATCTGCCTCGGCAAGTCGACCTATGCGCGCTGCGGGATCATCGTCAACGTAACGCCGCTCGAGCCCGGCTGGGAGGGGCATGTCACGCTGGAATTCTCCAACACCACGCCGCTGCCCGCGAAGATCTACGCCAATGAGGGCGCGTGCCAGTTCCTGTTCCTGCGCGGCAACGAGCCGTGCGAGGTGAGCTACGCCGACCGCGCGGGCAAATATATGGGGCAGCGCGGGGTCACCCTGCCGCGGCTCTGAGGGGGCGGGACGACGTCTCATCCACTCCGACACCCCGGACTCGGATCAAACCTATGCGGAAGCCCACCCGTGCTCCTGCGAACGCAGGAGCCCAGGAGTCCGGAACGCCGTTAGCTGTTATTCTGCTTGGCCCTGGGTTCCTGCTTTCGCAGGAACACTGCACCTAACCGAGTGGCCGAGTAGATCTTCGCAAAAGTCCCAACTCGTTCAGCGATAACGGTGCATTCGGAATAACCGAACGCACCCCCTGCGCTCAGCGCGTCGCTATCCGCGTCTGCAGCCGTGACAAACCGCGCGTCGCGATATCGTGCGACGACACCACCGCGCCATCGGGCATGTCCATCGCCACCGCCGGGCGCTGCAGCACGTCGTCATACAGCGTGCGCGCATCCGCGGCGCGGCCGATCCGCGCATAGGCGACCGCCAGATTGAGCATCAACTCGGGGCGATCCGGAAAAATCCGCCGCTCCGCCTCGATCCGTTTCGCCGCCGCGGTGAAATCGCCCGCGGCGATCGCCTGATAGCCCGTCCGGTCCGTGGCCAGTGCTGGCGTCGTCAGGCATGCACCCGCCAGCAGCGTCGCGACAATCATACGCATTGCATCGTCTCCTTCTCCCACCTGAACGGCAGGTTTCACTTTTGTGACACTGTTGTGTCACTTCAGAGACATGGATGCAAGCGGCCGATCAGGTCCTTTCGGTCACCCCCTGCCAGGCGTTGCGCACCATCCGCCCGAGATGCTCGCGGCTCTTGTCGGAGAGGTGGCGCAGCCGCTCGCCGGCGGCGGAGATGCCGGTGCTGCGATCGAGTCCCTCGACCTGCATCACCCACAATTGCCGGAACGCGCCGCCCTTCTGGCGGAGCAATTGCTGCGGCGGCCCGTCCTCGACGACGCGGCCGTCGACCAGCACGACGACGCGATCGAAGCCGGCGATCGTCGACAGCCGGTGCGCGACCGCGATCACCGTGCGATTTTCGATCAGCGCCTCCAGCCCGTTCTGCACCTCGAGTTCCGACTCGGAATCGAGCGCCGAGGTCGCCTCGTCGAGCAGCACGACGCGCGCATTTTTGAGGAAGGCGCGGGCGATGCCGATCCGCTGGCGCTGCCCGCCCGACAAATTGGTGCCGCGCTCGCCGACGATACTGTCATAGCCGTGCGGCAGGCGACGGATGAAATCGTCGCAACCGGCGGTCTGCGCCGCGCGATAGACCTCCTCGTCGCTCGCATCCGGCTTGGCGAAGCGGATATTCTCCATCACCGAGCGGTGGAACAGCATTACCTCCTGCGGCACCACCGCGAGCGCGTCGCGCAGGCTCTCCTGCGTCACCTCGCGGATATCCTGGCCGTCAATCGCGACATGGCCGCCCTGCGGATCGTGGAAGCGCTGGATGAGCTGGAGCAGCGACGATTTGCCCGCACCCGACGGTCCGACGATGCCGACCTTCTGCCCCGCCGGGATGACCAGCGACAGATCGTGCAGCACCGGATGCGACGGATCATAGCCGAAGGTGACGTGCGACAGCTCTACCCGCCCTTCGCCGACGCGCAGCCGGCTGGCCTGATCGGCGTCGCTCAGCGTCTGCGGCACGCCGATGATGTCGAGCGTCTCGCGCAGATAGCTGAATTGCTGGCTGGTATCGATCAGCGCCATCGCGAGATCGCGCGAACCGTGCAGGATGCGGAAGGTCATCGTGCTGATCACGACGACGTCGCCGGTCGAGATCGCATGCGCCGACCAGCGCCCGATCGCCCAGATCAGCGTGCCCCCGACGAGAATCGCGAGCGCGAGGTCGTGCAGCCCGCGCATCTGCTCGACGAAGAACCAGCCGCGGCGTTGCGCGCTCGCCTCGTCGTCGAGGAAGCCCTGCAATCGCGACAATTCGCGCCGGTGCGCTGCGAAGGCCTTCACCACCCAGATGTTGCCGATCAGATCGACCAGCTCGCCGCCGACGGTGCCGGCATGTTCGGCGAACGCCTTGTGGTGGACGTGCCCCTGCAGCCCGAGCACCACCAGAACGACGGTGACGATCACGAACACCACGCCGAGCACCAGCGCCATGCCCGGATCGATGCTGACGAAAATGATCATCGCCCCGACGAAGGCGATCAGCGGCGGCGTCACCTCCTGGAGCAGGCGGTGGACGATCGCGCCGAAGATCCCCGCCAGCCCCGACACGCGATGGCCGAGCGAGCCGGCGCGCTGGTTCTGGAAGAAGGGCATCTGATGCCCGGTGAGATAATCGACCATGTCGAGCCGGATATCGACCCCCGACACCACCGTGGCATGACCGAGCGTCAGCGCCGCGGCGCGCTGCAACGCGCTTTCCAGCACTACCAGCGCGAGGAAGGCGCCGAGAAAGGTGTAGACCGCGGCACGGATGCGATCCGAGCCGGTCATCGCGTCGATCAGCAGCTTCAACGCATATTGCACCCCGATCGAACTGACCGACGAACCCGCGACGAGCAGGCCGAGCAGCAGGAAGGTCCAGGGGCGGACGCGGATATAGTGGAGCAGGAACCGGAACGGGCTGCGGAGATAAGGCACGGCAGAGGTCTCCCGGATATGTCCCGATGTTGCGCCGCAGCAACGATCTTGGCAATCCGGTTGAGGCAAGGGGATGGAATGGCCCGACAGGTGCCGGATGGGCAAGCGGCTCTGTGTCTTGGTCGCCGTCCGGCACAGGTGGCCTGCTTCTCACGGCGGCCGTCGATGGTCAGGTCTGCGCCGTTGTCCTTTCAACGCCCAAATCAGCGCCGTCCGCCTGCTTGAAAATCGCTAGGCCGGAAGCGGCCTAACCGGATCAAGGCCGAGCGTGTCGACCTAGGGTCATCTAAATTCAGGCAAAATACCCCCTGTCAGGTCAAGGACGTACGCTACGACGATGAATGTCGATCGCGACTAGGCAGGGCTATACGCACGCCTGATCGGGGTATTGCGACGGTACTCATATCCCCGTCATGCCGGACTTGATCCGGCATCCCGCTTCTTCGGACCGCCTGAAGAAGCGGGACCCCGTCGCAAGGCGGGGCTGACGGAGTGAGGTTGAAAAGTCGTCCCAAACCCACCCCGTCACCCCGGACTCGTTCCGGGGTCCACCCCGCGGCGAGGAGAAAGGCTCGATCCGACACCGTTCCCTTGCAGCCCGGCGGATCCCGGCACGGGTCCGGGGTGACGAAACCGGTAAGGAAAGCGATCGAGCCTCGTCACCATAATCATATCCGATAGCCCTGCCCTCGCGCGCGAACGCCACGGCGGAATGTCGATCGGCCAGACATGAGCCGCAGGCGGACAGCCCCGCTCACAATCGAGATGCCGCTGGCAGTTGGTGATGGTCGCACCGCGACTATCCGGAATATAGTCCGCTAATCGGGCACAACGTCGTCGGACGTATCGTCGTACACGAGGCGAAGAAGGCTGTGTTCACGCAGAGGCGCGGAGGCGCGGAGGTGTCTCGCCCGGGCAAGCCTCACCTATCACTTCATCGTCGCAAGGTAACGGGCCGCGGCTAAAGCGAACGCAACAGCTCTGCGTCCTTCGCGCCTCCGCGCGACTCATTCTTTCTTCTTCTGCAAATCCCGTTCCGTCACCGGCTGCTGCCCTGCGCACGCATGCCTCGCGTTGTTCGTTCCGACGCGCAGCCTGTCGCCCTTCGCCACAGCGCCGCGCACATCCTGAACGCCCGCGGCTCCCCATCCGCCCCCACCCCCGAACGCAAAAAGGGCGGCTCCTTGCGGAACCGCCCTTGTCATCCGTCATCCGATCGCGATCAGAAGTCGTTGCGATACTGTTCGTTGCCGATGAAACCGAGCTTGGTCACCGCCGAGCGCTTGATCACCGCCAGCGTCTGGTCGACCTTGTCGTACTTCGCCGCCGGATCGGGCTGGAAGTGCAGCTCCGGTTCCGGGTTGATCGCCGCAGCGGCGTCCAGATAGGTGCGCAGCGTCACCTCATCGACGGGAACGCCGTTCCAAGACACCGTGCCCGCGGCATCGATGATGATCTTGTTCTTCTGCGGGTCGACCGGCGGCTTGACGTTCCGCGGGTCATTGACCGGCAGATCGACCTTGACCGCATGCGTCGGGATGGGAAGCGTGATGATGAACATGATGAGGAGCACGAGCATGACGTCGATCAACGGCGTCGTGTTCATTTCCATCATCGGCTCGCCATCTTCCGAGCCACCACTCATTGCCATGTCAGATACTCCTGGGTCGGGCGGGGCGGATTAGCCACCCGCGGGCGGCGGCTGCGAGATGAAGCCGACCTTGGCGAAGCCGGCCTGCTGCATCGTGTAGACCGTGCCGCCGATGCACTTGTACGGGGTGTTGACGTCACCGCGGATATGGACTTCCGGCAGTTCGAGATCGGGGTTGCCTGCGCCACCCTGACGATCGATCTCCAGCTTCAGCTTGTCGACCGCGCGGGTCAGCAGGTCCTTGCTGGTGATCGGCGACGTGCCCCAATAGACCAGGCAGCTGCCGTCCGGCTTGGTCGTCACCGACAGCAAGACGTTCTCGGGCTTGGTCGTCGTCGGATCGAAACGGACCTTGGGCAGGACGATGCCCTTGACCGTCTGGATCGCCACCGGAACGGCGATCAGGAAGATGATCAGAAGCACCAGCATCACGTCCACGAGGGGCGTGGTGTTGATGTCCGACAAGGGTTTTTCGGAGGAACCTCCTCCTCCGCCAGCGCTCATCGCCATGTGCGAGCTATCCTATCCATTCAATCTAGCCGGCGACCGAACGTCGCCGGCCGGTCGCGGGGCCGCCCGGAGACGGCCCCGCAGCCTTATCGTTACGGGCGGGTCTGCACGCCACCGGTCTGGCCGGCGGTCGTGGTCGCCGCGGCCGGCTTCACCGGCGCCTTCGAAACCGGCGCACCGGCGATCGTCGGCTTGACCGCACCGTTCGAGGCGAGGAAGCCCAGCACGTCGTTCGAAAAGGCCGACAGGTCTTCCGCGATCGACTTGTTGCGGCGCTGCAGCCAGTTGTAGGCGAGCACGGCGGGAACCGCGACGACGAGGCCGAGCGCGGTCATGATGAGCGCCTCACCGACCGGGCCGGCGACCTTGTCGATCGAGGGATCGCCCGACGCACCGATCTTGATCAGCGCGCGGTAGATGCCGACCACGGTACCGAACAGACCGATGAACGGTGCGGTCGCGCCGACCGTCGCGAGGAAGGCGAGACCGCCGCCCAGCTTCGAGTTGATCGCCGCTTCCGAACGGGCGAGCGAACCGTGCAGCCAGTCGTGCGCCTCGACCGGATCGGTCAGCTTGGCGTGCTGGTCCTGCGCCTGCAGGCCGTCGTCGACGAGCTGCTTGTACGCCGAGTTCTTCTCGAGCTTGGCGGCACCTTCGCGCAGGTTCGGCGAGCTCCAGAAGCCCTGGCGGACGCGCTTCGCCTGGTTGATGATCTTCTGCTGCTCGAACAGCTTCGAGAACAGGATGTAGAACGACACGATCGACATGATCACGAGGATCGTGAACACCGACTGCGAGATGAGGCCGCCTTCCTTCAGAGCGGCCTGGAGGCCGAACTGGTTTTCGGCTGCCGCGGTGCCGCCGGCCGCGAGAATGGTGGTGAGCATTGGGATTTCGTCCTTATCAAACGGTGTAGAAGTTCGGGGAGGATCCGCCCGCCGTCGCGGCGGGCGGAGACCGCATCATTCCTTCGGGATCTTCCAGACCACGCGCCGCGACTGGGTGGTCGAGAGCGGGTTGCCGGCCACGTCGGTCGCCGGGGAGTAGCGTCCCCGCCGGGTGATCGCGGCGCATGCCGCCCGGTCCAGCGCGGTCGAACCGCTCGACTGGGTGGTGTGGCAGTTTTCGACGCGCCCCTGCGTATTGATCGTCCAGGCGATCACGCTGGTGCCTTCCTCGTTGTTGCGCAGCGAGCTCGGCGGGTAGTCGTCGTTCGTGATCCAGTCCGCGGGGTTGCCCTTGGCACCCGCTGCCTTGCTGACCGTCGAGACGGCCGGCGGCGCAGGCGGAGCCGGCGGTGCAGGCGGCGCAGCGATCGGCGTCAGATTGACGGCGGGCGGCGGCGTCGAGACCGTCTGGATCACCACGGGCGGCGGATTCGGATTCTGCACGATCGGCGGCGGCGACACCACGGGGGGCGGCGTCATCGGCGTATCGGGCGGCGGGGGCGGCGGCTCGTCCGGCGGCGGGGGAGGCGGCTCCTCCACGTCGAACGTGTTAAGTTTTTCTTGGGCCTTTTTCACGTATTGGTACGCGAGCCCGGTGACGAAGGCGTAGCCCAGCGCCGCATGGATGAGCACGACGATGACGATCGCGACCACCCTGCCACCGGACATCTTCTGGTCAGCATAGGCCATTCAGCAACGACACTCCCTAATCTCTCGGTCCTCGCAGCGCCCGGGGGAAGAGCGCGCGTAGGCCCCTGCCCCGGCTGGTGCCGTGTGTGGCAGTCCGCAAACCCTATCGCCCCGTTCCCCGCCGCGCAAACGCTTTGTCGGACGCAACAAACGTACAATCGTTTAGCGACACTTTTATTTCTGTATCGTTCAGGTGCATTCGGCTAGCGATTTCGGCATGATACCCGTATTTCGCCCGACCCTGCTCGCCGCCGTCGCGTTCGTCGCATCGCCTGCCGCCGCCGCTTTTCCAGGCCAAAGCGCCCCGATTCCCGCGGTTTCGCGCGATGCTGGGAGCGGTATCAGTTATGCCGACCTGACCGATCTGGTGATCGCCTCCCCGGTGATTGCCGACGCGACGATCCGCTCGGCGGTGCGCCTGAAGGGCGCCGATGCCGTCGGCGTAGCGCCGGGATTCACACGATTTTATGTCGAGGCGGATCTCGGCGCGCTGGTTCGCGGCGCCGGCGGACTGCCGCCGCGAATCGGCTATCTCTTGGATATTGCTCCCGATTCGTCCGGGCGCTTGCCGAAATTGAAGAAAATGAGGGTGCTGCTGTTCGGCCGTCCGGTCGCCGGGCGTCCCGATCAGATACAATTGGCTGCGCCGGACGCGCAGATTGTCTGGAGCTCGGCCGACGACGCACGCGTCAGGGCGATCGCGACCGCGCTGGTCGCCGCCGATGCGCCGCCGGTCATCACTGGTATCGGTAACGTCTTCCATGTCCCCGGCGCCTTGCCGGGCGAGGGCGAGACGCAGGTCTTCCTGACCACCGCCAATGGCGCGCCGGTGTCGCTGACCGTGCTGCGCCGCCCCGGCGAGCAGCCGCGCTGGGCGGTGGCGCTGTCCGAGATCGTCGACGAGGCCGCGGCACCGCCGGCGCGCGACACGTTGCTCTGGTACCGCCTCGCCTGCGCGCTGCCGGCCGACCTGCCCGAGCAGAGCATCGCGTCGCTGGCCGCCTCCGACGCGACGCTGGCCCGCGAGGATTATGGCTATGTCCGGGAACAGCTCGGCGCCTGCCGACGGACGCGGACGATCCGTCCGTAACCGCGGGAGGCACCACGTCGCCCGGCGCTCCGCCGGTCAGCGGCGGTTGCGGACCAGCGTGATCCCGATCGACTCGCCCGCCTCGGCGATGGCGAGCTTGACGATCTTGACCTTGACCCGCAGCACGCGCGGATCGGTGAGGAACAGCGTCTCGCAGATATGGTCCGCCACCGCCTCGATCAGCGTGAAGTGCAGCCCCTCGGGCAGCGCGCCGGTCGCGGCATGCTTGAGGTCGAGATAGTTCTTCGACGCCGACAGCGGCGTGTCCGGCGCGAAATGGTCCGGGCAGGCGAGGTCGACGGTCAGGTCGATGCGCAGCGGCTGCGGCAGGTGCGTCTCCTCCGAATAGATACCGGTGAGCACCTGGACCTCGAGGTCGTGGACCTCCAGCTGAAGACTGTCTTGCATGGCGCCCGCCTCTAGCAAGCCGCACCGCGATGCGCCAATCGCATTGCCGCTTGCGTTCCGGCCCGCGCCGCCGCATGCGCCGCGCCCGTCCGTTCCGGACGAAAAGGACCCCCGCCCGTGATCGCTTTCGTGCCGCTCGCCACTGTCGCAGGTGCCGCCGTCGAGGCGTTGCTCGACCGCGCGTTCGGCCCCGACCGCCACGGCCGCACCGCCTATAAGGTGCGCGGCACGGTCGCCCCCATCGCCGCGCTGAGCCTCGCCGCGGTCGAGGACGGCGCGCTGATCGGCTCGATCCAATGCTGGCCGGTGCTGCTCGACGGCGACGATGGCGCGGCGCATCCGCTGGTGATGATCGGCCCCGTCGCGGTCGAGCCCGGCCGCCAGCGCGACGGCATCGGCCGCCAGTTGATGCGCCGCGCGCTCGACGCCGCGCGGGCCGAGGGGCTGGACGACCGGCTGATGCTGATCGGCGATCCCGAATATTACGGCCGCTTCTTCGGCTTCGACGCCAGCCGTACCGCCGACTGGCGCCTGCCCGGTCCGGTCGAGCGCCACCGCCTGCTGTCGCGCGGCGACCGGGTGCCGGCGATCGCCGGCCTGCTCAGCCCGGCGATCCCGGCGATATCGGCCGGGGCCTGACCGCCTTTACGCCGGCACCCGGAGCGCCTACCTCGCGGCGATGCCGATGGAGGAGCTTCCCGATCTCGCCAGTCTCAGCCTCGCCGAGATCGCCACGTTGGTCGAACAGCGGCGGCTGCCGCCGGTTGAGCAATGGAACCCGTCGCATTGCGGCGACAGCGAGATGCGCATCGCCCGCGACGGCAGCTGGTATCATCAGGGGTCGCCGATCGGCCGGCAGGCGATGGTGCGGCTGTTCTCGACGATCCTGCGCCGCGAGCCCGATGGCCGCTACGTCCTCGTCACCCCGGTCGAGAAGCTCGATATCGCGGTCGAGGATGCGCCCTTCGTCGCGGTCGAGATGAAGGCGGAGGGCGACGGCGCCGACGCCCGCCTCGCCTTCCGGCTCAACACCGGCGACCTCGTCACCGCCGGGCCCGATCATCCGCTGCGCTTCACCGAGGGCGCGGACGGCCCCCGCCCCTATCTCCACGTCCGCGGCGGGCTCGAGGCGCTGGTCGCGCGGCCGGTCTATTACGAGCTTGCCGACCGCGCGCTCGCCGACGATGCCGCGCGCCCCGGCGTGTGGAGCGACGGCGCCTTCTTCCCGCTGGAACCCGCCGCATGAGCCTGGCCGAACGGCTGGTGCGCGCATGGCAGGACGGCAACCGCACCGATCCCGTCCTGCTGACCGGCGACGACCGCGAACTGGAAGGCCGCGACGAGGCCGATCTGACGCCCGCCGCGGTGCTCGTCGCGGTGACCGATCGCGCCCGCCCCGGCGTGCTGCTCACCCAGCGCACCGACACGTTGCGCCACCACGCCGGCCAGATCGCCTTTCCCGGCGGCCGGCTCGATCCCGGCGAGGATGCCGTCGCCGCCGCATTGCGCGAGGCGGAGGAGGAGATCGCCTTGCCCCCCTCGCAGGTGCAGGTGATCGGCGCGGTCGATCGCTACCGGACCGTCACCGGCTATACCGTCACGCCGGTGCTCGCCGCCGTCCCCGCCGACCTGCCGTTCGTCGCCAGCGAGGCGGAGGTCGCCAGCGTGTTCGAGGTGCCGCTCGACTTCCTGCTCGATCCCGCCAATCAGATCGCCGCGAGCGCCGAATGGCGCGGCCGCACGCGCCATTATTACGAGATCCGCTGGCAGGACCGCCGCATCTGGGGCGCGACCGCGGCGATGATCGTCAACCTGTCGCGGCGGCTGGCATGGTGACGCTGCCGCTCGACCGGATCGCCGCGCGCGACGGCTTCAGCCCGCTGGTCGACGTGCTCGGTGGACCGGAGCAGACGCGGCTGGTCGGCGGCGTCGTCCGCGACACGTTGCTCGGGCTCGATCCCGCCGATATCGACCTCGCCACCCGCCTGCTGCCCGAGGACGTGCTCGCGCGGCTTAAGGCGGCGGCCATCCGCGCGGTGCCGACCGGCCTCGCCCACGGCACGATCACCGCGATCCTGCCCGACGGCCCGATCGAGGTGACGACGCTGCGGCATGACGTCTCGACCGACGGCCGCCATGCCGTCGTCGCCTTCACCGACGTCTGGCAGGACGATGCCGCGCGCCGCGACTTCACGATGAACGCGCTCTATGCCGATCCGGCGAGCGGCGACGTCATCGACTATTTCGGCGGTCTCGCAGATCTCGACGCCGGCCGCGTCCGCTTCATCGGCGACGCCTATCGTCGCATCGCCGAGGATCATCTGCGCATCCTCCGCTTCTTCCGCTTCCACGCGCGCTTCGGCGCCGCCGACCAGAACGCCATCGACGCCGAGGGGCTCGACGCCTGCACCGCCCGCGCCAACGACCTGATGGCGCTGTCGCGCGAGCGGATCGCCGCCGAATTGCTCAAGCTGCTCGTCGCGCGCCATGCGGTGCCGGTGATCGCGCTGATGATCGACCGCGGCATCTTCCGCGCGGTGCTGCCCGAGATCACCGATGCGACGCTGTTCGCCACGCTCGCCGAACGCGAGGCCGCCGCCGGCGTCGCCCCCGACGCGATCCGCAGGCTCGCCGCCTTGCTCCCGCGCGAGGCAGCGGAAAGCGTCGGCGCGCGCCTCAAATTGTCGAACATCGATCGCAAGCGGCTGGTCGCCGCGCGCCAGGGCCCGGGCGACGAAGGCCCGCGCGCGCTCGCCTATCGCGTCGGCGCGACGGGCGCGATCGACCGGCTGCTGCTCGCGGGCGAGGATGTCGCGCCGATCCGCGACTGGACACCGCCGGCGCTGCCGATAGGTGGCGGCGCGCTGGTCGAACGCGGTCTGCGCAAGGGACCGGAGGTGGCGGCGGTGCTGCGCCGGATCGAGACGCAATGGCTCGCCGAGGATTTCCCCGACGCAGCCCGCGTGGTTCAGCTCGCCGACGAAGCGGTCCGCGCCGCGACGACCATCGCCAGCGCGTCCGAGGCTTCGAGCGGCCGAGCGTAGAGATAGCCCTGGCCATAGGTGCAGCCCAGCGCCGCCAGCGTCTGCGCCAGTTCGTTGCTCTCGATCCCCTCCGCCGTCGTCCGCATGCCGAGCGCCTGCGCGAGGCTGAGCACCGCGCGCACGATCGCGATCTTGTCGCGGTCGGCAAGCATGCCGGAGACGAAGCTGCGGTCGATCTTGAGGATGTCGATCGGCAGCTTCTGCAGATAGGCGAGGTTGGAATAGCCGGTGCCGAAATCGTCCATCGCCAGCGTCGTGCCGAGCGCCTTCAGCCCGTGCATGATCCCGGCGATCCGATCAGGATCGGTGACGATCGCGCTTTCGGTCAGCTCCAGCACGAACCGCTCGCCGGCGAGATCGTGGCGGATCAGCGCGGCCTCGACCACCGGGGTGATGTCGTCGCGCTGCATCTGGATCGCCGACAGATTGACCGCGATGCGCATCCCGCAATTGCCGCCGCATTCCTCGTCCCACCAGCGCAGCGTCCGCGCCGCCTCGTCCATCGCCCAGCGACCGAGCGGCACGATCAGCCCCGATTCCTCGGCGACCGGAATGAAGTCGCTCGGCATATGCTCGACGCCCTGCGGATCGCGCCAGCGCGCCAGCGCCTCGAACGACACCACCGCACCCGTCGCCAGATCGCAGATCGGCTGGAAGGCGAGGCGCAGCTGCCGGTCGTCGATCGCGCGGCGCAGCGCCGTCTCCATCGCGAATTGCTCGCGCGCCAGCGTGAACGCCTGCGTCTGATAGCTTTCGACCTGGCGCCCGGTCTTGGCGCGCTTGACCGCGAATTGCGCGTTGCGGATCAGTTCCTCGACATCGTCGATCGCGTCATTGCCGTAAGCGATGCCGATCGAACATTCGACGCCGATCTCGTAATCGCTCAGCCGGAACGGTGCCGACAGCGCGCAGCGGATGCGCTCGGCGAGCCGGTTGGCCTCGGCGGGATCGTCGTCGACCGCCATCAGGATGCCGAATTCGTCGCCGCCGATCCGCGCGAGCGAATCGCGCGCGCGCAGCACGCCCTTGATCCGGCGCGCGACGGTGATCAGCAATTCGTCGCCGGCGAGGCCGCCGAGACAGGCGTTGAGCCGCCCGAAGCGATCGATGTCGATGACCAGCACCGCATGGCAGCTGCGCTCCGCCTGCACCGCCTCGATCATGTCGCTGAAGCCTTCCCGATTGGGCAGGCCGGTCAGGCTGTCGGTGGTCATCTCGCGACGCAGCGAGCGTTCGGTGTGGATCTGCGCGGTCAGGTCGATGAACGCGATCTGGCAGCGGTCGCGCAGCATCGGCGTCGGCCGCGCGATGGTGACGCGATAATAACGCGAATCGATCACCTGGCCGATCGACCAGTCGAAGTCGATCCGCACGTCGGAGGTCCGCAGGAAGGCGTCGATCCGGCTGCCGAGCATCGCCAGCATCGGCGACCGGTCGGCGATCACGCCCAGCCCGGCGAGCCGATAGGCCCGATTGACCGCGAGGAATTCGAACCCGTCGCCCTCGCGCACGACCTGCACCGTCGGGATCGGGATCAGCTCGAGATCGCGCTCGAACAGCTCCCGCGCAGCGAGCGTGATGGACGACAGGTCAGGCGAAGCGGTGGCCATATCCCCTGTTTTAGACGCCGTTCGTTAAAGCGCCCTGAAAGTATACGTTCATATTGATGTATATCAGCACGTATCGTTCGCAGGTGAAATCGGGTTCCTACCCCCCGAACCGATTGTCGCGCGGGAAGCCGGTCGGCGGGGTGCGGCCGGCGGCGCCGCGTGCGGTGCGCCACAGCGACAGGTCGGTCTCGGTGCGGGTGCGGCCCGAGCCGCCGCCCATCGGCCAGCTCAGCCCCTCGGCGAAGACGAAGGTGGTCGCATCGGACAAATGGCCCTCACGGAAGCGTTGCAGCTGCACGCCGGTGCCGCGCGTCATCACCGGCAGCTCGGCGATCGGGAAGACGAGCAATTTGCGATTGTCGCCGATCGCCGCGACGTAATCGGCCTCGGCCGCGACCGGCCGGACGACGAGCAGCTTCGCCCCCGGCCGCGGCGTCATCACCGTCTTGCCCTTGCGCGTCTCGGCGATCACCTCGGCGACGGGCACGCGGAAACCGCGGCCGTCGGTGGCGGCGATCAGCAATTGCACCTGCGCGCGCGCGTTGAGGAAGGCGACGACGCCGATCGATCCGTCGAGGTCGATCATCGCGCGCACCGGCTCGCCGAAGCCGCGCCCGCCGGGCAGCTTGTCCGCCGCCAGCGTGAAGAACCGCCCGTTCTCCGCCGCGAGCAGCAACTTGTCCGTCGTCTGCGCATGGAAGGCGAAGGCGGGCCCGTCGCCCTCCTTGAACTTGAGCGTCTCCGCCGAGGCGAGATCGGAATGCCCCTTCATCGCGCGGATCCAGCCGCGCTGCGACAGGATCACCGTGATCGGCTCGCGCTCGATCATCGCCTCCAGCGGGATGTCGCGGGTCGGCGCGGCTTCCTCGATGGTCGTGCGCCGCGCGCCGAGCGCGGTCTCCGGCCCGTAGCGGTCGCGCACCTTCTTCATGTCGCGCTTCATCCGCCGCTTCTGCTTGGCGGGGTCGGCAAGCAGCCCCTCCAGCTCGGCCTGTTCCTTGTCGAGCTTGTCGCGCTCGCCGCGGATCTCGAACTCCTCGAGCCGGCGCAGACTGCGCAGCCGCATGTTGAGGATCGCCTCCGCCTGCCGGTCGGTCAGGCGGAATTCCTCCATCATCACCGCCTTGGGCTCGTCCTCGGTACGAATGATCTCGATCACCCGGTCGAGGTTGAGATAGGCGATCAGATAGCCGTCGAGCAGCTCGATCCGGTCGGCGATCTTGCCGAGCCGGTGGCGCGTGCGCCGTTCGAGCACGACGAACTGATGCTCGACCCATGCCTTGAGGGCGCCGCCGAGCGACATCACCCGCGGCGTGCGATCCTTGTCGAGCACGTTGAGGTTGAGGCTGATCCGCGTCTCGAGGTCGGAGAAGCGGAACAGGCCGTCCATCAGCACCTGCGGATCGACGGTGCGGCTGCGCGGTTCGAGCACGATCCGCACCTCGGCGTCCGATTCGTCGCGCACGTCGGCGAGGATCGGGAATTTGCGGTCGTTGATCAGGCCGGCGATCTGCTCGATCAATTTGCCTTTCTGCACGCCGTACGGGATCTCGCTGACCACCACCTGCCAGCCGCCGCCCTTCTCGCGCTCGATGTCCCAGCGTGCGCGGACGCGGAAGCTGCCGCGCCCCGTCGCATAGCTTTCCGCGATCACCGCCGCCGGATCGACCACCAGCCCGCCGGTCGGAAAGTCCGGCCCCTTGACGAAGTCGAGCACCGCCGTGTCGGGCGCGTCGGGCTTGTCGACCAGCATGATCGCCGCATCGAGCAATTCGGCGGCATTGTGCGGCGGGATGCTCGTCGCCATGCCCACCGCGATGCCGCTCGCGCCATTGGCGAGCAGATTGGGGAACAGGCCGGGGAACAGCTCCGGCTCCTGATCCTCGCCATTGTAGGTCGGGCGATAGGCGACGGCATCCTCGTCGAGCCCGTCCATCAGGTCGATCGCGACCTGCGTCAGCCGCGCCTCGGTATAGCGATAGGCGGCGGCGTTATCGCCGTCGATATTGCCGAAATTGCCCTGCCCGTCGACCAAAGGATAGCGCAGCGAGAAGGTCTGCGCGAGGCGGACCATCGCGTCATAGACCGACTGGTCGCCATGCGGGTGATATTTGCCGATGACGTCGCCGACGACGCGCGCGCATTTCTTATAGCCCTGGCTCGGATCGAGCTTGAGCAGCCGCATCGCCCACAACAGCCGCCGGTGGACGGGCTTCAGCCCGTCGCGCACATCGGGCAGCGACCGCGCGGTAATCGTCGACAGCGCATAGACCAGATAGCGGTCGGACAGCGCGGTATCGAACGGCGCATCGAGGATGCCGATCGGAGGTTCCTGAAAGTCGGTGGCCATATCGGGAACACTAGTCCGTGGGGGTCTAAACGGCAACGGGCGGGGGTGAAGAGCTGACGCGGGCGCTACGGGCAGGTGTCGCACCCGCTTGCACCGAGCGCCTACCTTCCGTCACCCCGGCCTCGAGCCGGGGTCCCGCTTCCGCCGCCGTCGAGGAAGCGGGATGCCGGATCAGGTCCGGCATGACGGACACGGCCTCCGTGCGCCAAGCCCCTATTCTCGCGCGGATACCGCATCCGCGAGCAGCGCCCGATGCAGCCGCCCCGTCTCGCGCCAATCGTAGCGTTCCGCATAGCGCCGCGTCGCCGCGCGCTCCGGCAGCGCCGCGAGCAGCCGCGCGATCGCCGCGCCGATCGCGCCGGCCGACCGGTCCGCGCTCAGCAGCCCCGCCTCGGGCACCCGCACCACCTCGGGCGATCCCCATATCGGCGTCGCGACCAGCGGCGTCCCGCAGGCCAGCGCCTCGAGCAGCACGTTGGCGATCCCCTCGCGATCCGCGCCGTTCACCGCCACGTCCGCCGCGCCGTAGAGATCGGGCAGCCGCGCCTGATCGACATGGCCGAGGAAGCGCACCCGTTCCGCCACGCCCAGCGCTGCCGCCAGCGCGCGCAGCGCCGCGTCGCGCGGCCCGTCGCCCGCGATCATCAGCGTCACCCCCGGCAGCGCCGCGACCGCGCGGATCACCAGATCATGCCCCTTGCGATCGATCAGATGCCCGACCGACAACACCGCCGGCCCGTCCAGCCCGAGCGTCCGGCGCAGCGCCTCGCGGTTGGCCGGTGGCCGGAACAGCGCAAGGTCGACGCCATGCTCGACCACCCGCACCTTGTCCGCCGCCGCGCCGAGCGCGAGCAATTCGTCGCGCAATGCGCCGCACACCGTCGTCACCGCCGCGGCGCGGGCGATTGCGGCGAGGATCATCCGCCGTTCGGCACGATGCTGCGGGATCAGGCTGACGTCGGTGCCGAGCGCGCTCATCAGGAACGGTCGCCCGAACATCCGCGCGAGCAGTCCCGCCGCCACGCCGTCCGGATAGAGATAATAACTGTCGATCGCGTCGAAATCGAACGTCTGCCGCAGCTTGGCGACATGCGGATACAGCGCCGCCGCCATCAGCCACGGCGCCGCCGCCATGCCGATCTTGGGCAGCACGGGATAGCGCGGATGGCTGATCGCCAGCCCGCGCCGTGTCGCGGCCTGTGGCGCGCGGCCGAAATCCGCGTAGCGGCCGAACAGCGGATGCGCGCTGGGGAACCACGGCACCGGCGCGACGACGCGGATCTCGTCGCCGGGTCGGGCGAGATGCGCGACGCGATGCTCGATGAAGATGCCGTGCCGCGGCTGCGCGGCATTGGGATACAGGCTGGACAGCACCAGGATCTTCATGCGCGCCCCGACCGTTACGAACCATTGCCGTAACCGGCTGCGGCCGATCTGGCCATGCCGCGCGCGGCCGCCTCTGCCCCAGTTCCGCACACATCCGGCGCGGCGGATGCGGTGGCAGCGGGACACGTGGTGACGGCTCCCCCATCCCCCGTCACGCCGCAGGGCAATCGCATATGGACGCTCGTGCGAGCCTGTCGTCTTCCAAGCCCACCCCGTCACCCCGGACTTGTTCCGGGGTCCACCCTGCGGCGAGGAGGAAGGCTTGATTCGACACCGTTCTCCTGCGGCCCCGTGGACCCCGGAACGAGTCCGGGGTGACGAAATGGGAGGACGCTTTGCAAACGCCACGACAACCCTTCTCTTGCGAACACCGGGGATCGCGCGCCCATCCGCCGTCCGCTAGCGTTGTCCCCGCATGCTGACCTGGCCCGACCTCACCAGCCGCCCGCGCGGCACGCCCGATGCGACGATCGCCTACGGACCCGACCCGCTGCAGGTGATCGACCTCTGGCGCCCCGCCGGTGCCGGGCCGCATCCGGTGGTGCTGATGGTCCACGGCGGCTGCTGGCAGACAAGCATCGCCGACCGCCGGCTGATGGACTGGGTCGCAGCCGATCTGCGCGACCACGGCATCGCGTCATGGAACATCGACTATCGCGGCGTCGACCGCGCCGGCGGCGGCTATCCCGGCACCTTCCACGACGTCGCCGCGGCCGCCGACCGGCTGCGCAGCGACGCCGCCGCGCACGGCCTCGACCTCGCCCGCCGCGTCGCGCTCGGCCATTCGGCGGGCGGGCATCTCGCCTTGTGGCTCGCCGCGCGCCACCGCATCGCCCCCGACAGCCCGCTCCACGATCCCGATCCGCTGCGCCTCGATCACGTCGTCGCCCTCGGTGCCCTGCCCGATCTCGCCGCGGTCGCCGCCAGCCCCGACAACGGTTGCGGCACCGAGGTGATCGCGCAGCTCACCGACCAAAGCCGCGCCGCGCCCTATGCCGACACCTCGGTCCCGCCGCTCCTCCCGCTCGGCGCGGTGCAGGACCTCGTCAACGGCCGCGAGGATCGCATCGTCCCCTATCGCCTCGCCGAGGACTATATCGCCTGCGCCCGCGCCGCCGGCGACACGGTCCACCTCCACACCATCGCCGATACCGGTCACGTCGAACTGATCGCCCCCGGCACCCCCGCCTGGACGCACGCCCGCGCCCTCCTCCGCTCAGCTCTTGCCCGAGACCATGCATGACCCGCGAAGACGCCCGCGCCCTCGACCGCGCCGACCCGCTCGCGCCGTTCCGCGACCGTTTCGCGCTGCCCGAGGGCCTCATCTATCTCGACGGCAATTCGCTCGGCGTGCTGCCGCGCGCCGTCATCCCCGCGCTTGCCGACACCGTCCAGCGGCAATGGGGCGAGCGGCTGATCCGCAGCTGGAACGAAGGCTGGATCGACGCCCCCCAGCGCCTCGGCGCGAAGATCGCGCCGCTGATCGGCGCCGCCGCGGACGAGGTGATCGTCGGCGACACCACCTCGACGCATCTGTTCAAGGCGCTGGTCGCCGCGCTCCGCCACGATCCCGCCCGCCGCACGATCGTCAGCGAGGCGGGCAATTTCCCCACCGACCTCCACATCGCCGAGGGCGCGGTCGCCTGCGTGGCGGGCACGGCGCTGAAGGTCGTCGATCGCGCCGACCTCGCCGCCGCGCTCGACGACGATACCGCCGTGCTGCTGCTCACCCACGTCCATTACAAGACCGCCGAACGCTTCGACCTCGCCGACTGGACCGCCCGCGCGCACGCCGCCGGTGCGCTGATCCTCTGGGACTTCAGCCACAGCGTCGGCGCGGTGCCGATCGACGTCACCGCCGCCGGTGCCGACATGGCGGTCGGCTGCACCTACAAATATCTCAACGGCGGTCCCGGCGCCCCCGCCTTCCTCTACGTCGCGCGCCGGCTGCACGACGCGCTCGCCAATCCGGTCAGCGGCTGGATGGGCCATGCCGAGCCCTTCGCCTTCACCGATGCCTATCGCCCCGCCGCGGGCATGAAGCGCTGGCTGGTCGGCACCCCGTCGATCCTCGCGATGGCGAGCCTCGAGGCCGCGCTCGACCTCTGGCGCGACATCGACCTGACGCAGATCGCCGCCAAGAGCGCCGCGCTCTTCGCCATCCTCGCCGAGGCGGGCGCCGCCGCCGGCCTCCCCTGCGTCAGCCCGACCGACCCGGCGCGGCGCGGCAGCCACATCAGCTTCCGCCACGACCACGCCTATGAGGTGACGCAGGCCCTGATCGCCCGCGGCGTCATCGGCGACTTCCGCGCCCCCGATGTGCTGCGCCTCGGCCTGACCCCGCTCTACCTCAGCCACGAGGACGTGTGGCGCGCCGGCGAACACCTCCGCGACGTCATCGCCACCGAGGCATGGCGCAACGCCGCTTATGCCGAACGCAACGCCGTGACCTGACCGGCCGCTCAATCGTTGAGATGCGGAAACACCTCCCCCTGCAAATTGATCGTCAACTGCAGGTTGAGCGCATGGTCCATCTGCGCGCGCGCATCGCCGCGGCCGGGGCGGAACTGGTTGAGATAGCCGACGTCCGCCGTCATCAGCTTCCCGATCGGCACGACGACGCCGACGATGTTGCGCATCCGCTCATAGCCGCTGCGCTGCCCCCAGCGCGTGCTGTTGGGCAGCAGGAAGCTCTCGTGGCTGACGAACAGCGCCCATTTGCCCGTCCCCAGCCGCTGGTTGTAGCGCAGCAGCGGCCGCACCCGGAAGCCGATCTCAGACCCGCGCGGATTGAACCGCTCGTCGACGCGAAAGCGCGTGGTGAAGCCACCGAACGTCCCCACCACCTGCTGGCGGATACGGTCCTCGTCGGCACCGGTATTGCCGTTATGCGCCCCGACCTTGCGATAGCCGACGCCGAGCTCGATCCCCTTCGCCGCCTTGATCCCGAGCAGCGCGCCGAATTCGGTCTGGTACAATCCGTCCTGCCGGTCGCTGAACCGCGCGATCTGCTCCAGCGTGACGCGCACCCCGTCGGTCAGCGGCACGTTGGTGTTGATCTGCGTCCACAGCTGCGCATCCTGCTGCTGCGCCGCCGCGGGAAGGGCCGATAAGACGGTCAGTGCCACACCGACCGCCACGGCGTATAGATAGCGGCCTGTGCCGCGAGACCGGTGGATGTAAATCACGTTCGCGCGTTACCGTGCATCCCAGCCGATGTCATGCGCCCGTTTCGGTATCGTTTTCGCCGGTATCGCTCGTGATTGCACCCCCGCCCCCCTTCCCCTATAGGCGCGACCATTCCGGCCCCGGCTCGCGAACCTCGCGCCGCCGGGGCTGCTCTATTTCAGGGGACACGCGCATGGCTCGGCGCCGCCAGATCTACGAAGGCAAGGCCAAGATCCTGTACGAGGGCCCCGAGCCCGGCACGCTGATCCAGTATTTCAAGGACGACGCCACCGCGTTCAACGCCCAGAAGAAGGGCACGATCAACGGCAAGGGCGTGCTCAACAACCGGATCTCCGAGCATATCTTCACGATGCTCGACGCGATCGGCGTGCCGACGCATTTCATCCGCCGGCTCAACATGCGCGAACAGCTCATCCGCCAGGTCGAGATCGTGCCGATCGAGGTCGTCGTGCGCAACGTCGCCGCCGGCTCGCTGTCGAAGCGGCTGGGGATCGAGGAGGGCGTCAAGCTCCCGCGCACGATCATCGAATATTATTACAAGGACGACGCGCTCGGCGATCCGATGATCACCGACGAGCATATCGCCGCCTTCGGCTGGGCCAGCCAGGAGGAGATGCACGACATCGCCGACCTCGCGATCCGCGTGAACGACTTCCTCAGCGG
Source organism: Sphingomonas taxi (assembly GCF_000764535.1). Lineage (NCBI taxonomy): Bacteria > Pseudomonadati > Pseudomonadota > Alphaproteobacteria > Sphingomonadales > Sphingomonadaceae > Sphingomonas > Sphingomonas taxi. Next base: position 2,572,955 of record NZ_CP009571.1, read on the forward strand.
CCTGTTCGCCGGCGTCGGCATCCGGCTGGTCGACTTCAAGCTCGAATTCGGCCGCATCTGGGACAATGACTTCGGCCGGATCATCCTCGCCGATGAGATCAGCCCCGACGGCTGCCGCCTGTGGGACATGGACACCAACGAGAAGATGGACAAGGACCGCTTCCGCCGCGATCTCGGCGGCGAGGCGGAGGCCTATCAGGAGGTGGCGCGTCGCCTCGGCCTGATGCCCGAGGGCGAGGACGGCGCCGTGCTCGACCTCGACAGCCATCGCAAACGCCGGGGTAAGTAAGATGAAGCTGCGTATCTTCGTGACGCTCAAGCCCGGCGTGCTCGATCCCCAGGGCCGCGCCATCCACCACGCGCTCGGCAGCCTCGGCTTCGAAGGCGTCGAGGACGTCCGCGCCGGCAAGATGTTCGAACTCGAGGTCGCCGATTCGACGACCGACGAGTCGATCGACGGCATGTGCCGCCAGTTGCTCGCCAATACGGTGATCGAGAATTTCCGCGTGGAGCGCGTCTGACATGAAAACCGCGGTCGTCGTCTTTCCGGGTTCGAACTGCGACCGCGACCTCGCGGTGGCGCTGGAACGGGTGACCGGCAGCAAGCCGGCGATGGTCTGGCACGGCGACAGCGAGCTGCCCGACGGCGTCGGCCTCGTCGCGGTGCCGGGCGGCTTCTCCTACGGCGATTACCTGCGCTCGGGCGCGATCGCGGCACGCTCGCCGATCATGCGCGCGATCGTCGAGCAGGCGGGCCGCGGCCTGCCCGTGCTCGGCGTGTGCAACGGCTTCCAGGTGCTGACCGAGGCGGGGCTGCTGCCCGGCGCGCTGATGCGCAACGCCGGTCTCGACTTCGTCTGCCGCGACGTCGCGCTGACCGTCGCCAATGCGCAATCGGCCTTCACCAGCCGCTATGACGCGAACGAGACGATCCGCGTCCCCGTCGCCCACCACGACGGCAATTATTTCGCCGACTCGGACACGCTCGACCGGCTCGAGGGCGAAGGACGCGTCGCCTTCCGTTATGGCGAATCGGTCAATGGCTCGGCGCGCGACATCGCCGGCGTGCTCAACGCCGCCGGCAACGTGCTCGGCATGATGCCCCACCCCGAGCGCAAGATCGAAACCGCGCACGGTGGCACCGACGGCCGCCGCCTCTTCGAAGGCGTGCTGGAGACGATCGGGGCGTAAGCCGCGCAATATCCGGGCACTCCCGTGAACGCCGCGGCTATCGCATATCAGCGTTCGAGTAGGCCCATCGCCTTCCAAGCGCACCCCCGTCACCCCGGACTGGTTCCGGGGTCCACTCCGCGGCGGGGAGCATTGGTTGTGCCTCCAGCCGTGCCCCTGCGGCCCGATTGACCCCGGAACCAGTCCGGGGTGACGAAGACGATGTGGAAGCGGCTCGATAAACGCGGGGCGGGCGTTGCGACCGCCCCCGCCCCTGCCACGCGCCGAAGCCCGCAAGCGGCACTCGTCGCATTTCCAGCCCGGCCGACGGTTAACCACTTGTCAGCCCCGGGCCGATAGGGTGACGGCGCAAGACGCAGCCGGGGGGCTGCGTTCGACGGGCGGCGGTGCCGCGGGGGCTTTGCGCCGGATACGGCAAGAAGGAGCATTATGCTTGGGGCGATCGTCTTTACCTACGGCATGCTGATGAGCTTCGTGTTGCAGGGCGCGACCCGCAACGCCAGGCTCGCGCGGCCCAATCCGCCGATGCTGCAATATGTCGGCTATCTGCTGTGCGGCCTGTCCGCGGGTCTGTCGATCATGCTGCTGATCATGGCCTTGACGGCCAAGGCCCCCTTCCCGCTGATGTAAGCGAGGATCGGGCGAAGCGGCCGGGAACCAGTCGCTTGACACGGCGTTTGCGCCCGCCTACCTGCACTCCTCTCCGAAATACCGGCTTCCGGCGACGCTCGTTTGCGTTCGTCGCGCTTTGCGTAGATGCAAGGTCTTGGAAGGCGGTGTTGGGTCGGAGGATGCGACGAGATGGGGGCGTGCGGCCATGCCGTTCCCCGTGGAGCTAGGAGAAACATTTCATGGCACGTATCGCGGGTGTCAATATCCCGACCAACAAGCGCGTGGTGATCGCGCTGACCTACATCCACGGCATTGGCCTGACCAAGTCCAAGGAAATCATCGCCAAGCTGAACATCGCGCCGGAGCGCCGCGTGCAGGACCTGACCGATCAGGAAGTGCTGCAGATCCGCGAGACGATCGACGCCGACCACACGGTCGAGGGCGATCTGCGTCGTGAGACGGCGATGAACATCAAGCGCCTGATGGATCTCGCCTGCTATCGTGGCCTGCGCCACCGCAAGGGCCTGCCGGTCCGCGGCCAGCGCACGCACACCAATGCGCGCACCCGCAAGGGCAAGGCGAAGCCGATCGCAGGCAAGAAGAAGTAATTCGTCCGGGGGACGAATTACTCCGCCGGAGGCAGGCTCGATGCCGATTGCCCGGCGATTTCCGAATTAGGGTCAGGAATCTCAACCAATGGCACGTGAACCGCAGCGTATTCGCCGTCGCGAACGCAAGAACATCACCGCCGGCGTCGCCCATGTGAACGCCAGCTTCAACAACACCATGATCACCATCACCGACGCGCAGGGCAATGCCATCTCGTGGTCGTCGGCCGGTGCGATGGGCTTCAAGGGCAGCCGCAAGTCGACCCCGTATGCCGCTCAGGTGGCCGCGGAAGACGCCGGCAAGAAGGCCGCCGAGCACGGCGTCCGCACCCTCGAAGTCGAAGTCAAGGGTCCGGGTTCGGGCCGCGAGTCGGCGCTTCGCGCGCTGCAGGCGGTCGGGTTCCAGATCACCTCGATCCGCGACGTCACCTCGATCCCGCACAACGGTGTGCGTCCGTCGAAGCGTCGCCGCGTCTGATCTTCCACGCGCCGGCTGACGAGTCGGCGCGTTTTTCTCCCGGCTGGAGCTGCCCCCGTTCCGGCCCAAATTAGGGGACACCTGTGTCTGTCAATGCAAAGAACTGGCAGGAACTGAAGAAGCCCAACGGCCTTGAGAAAAAGGGCGGCGACGGCAAGCGGAAGGCGACCTTCGTGGCCGAGCCGCTGGAGCGTGGCTTCGGCCTGACGCTCGGCAACGCGCTGCGTCGCGTGCTGCTCTCCTCGCTGCAGGGCGCGGCCGTGACCTCGATCAAGATCGAGAACGTGCTGCACGAATTCTCCAGCCTGGCGGGCGTCCGCGAGGACGTCACCGACATCGTTCTGAACGTCAAGCAGATCGCGATCCGCATGCAGGGCGAGGGGCCGAAGCGCCTCCAGCTCTCGGCGACCGGCCCCGGCGAAGTCAAGGCCGGCGACATCGCCGTGTCGGGCGACATCGAGGTGATGAACCCCGAGCTGGTGCTGTGCCACCTCGACGAAGGCGCGACGCTCAACATGGAGCTGACCGCCGACATCGGTAAGGGCTACGTCCCCGCGACCGCCAACCGTCCGGCCGATGCGCCGATCGGCCTGATCCCGGTCGACGCGCTCTATTCGCCGGTGCGCCAGGTGTCGTACAAGGTCGACCCGACCCGCGTCGGTCAGGACCTCGATTACGACAAGCTGACGCTGACGATCGAAACCGACGGCACCGTGACGCCCGAGGATGCGGTGGCCTATGCCGGTCGTATCCTGCAGGACCAGCTGGCGCTGTTCGTTCACTTCGACGATTCGGCGATCACCCGTTCGTCCGCGCCGATCGGCCAGGCGGCCGCTCCGGCGGCTGGCGGCGACGCGGCCGGCGACACGCAGCAGATCAATCGTTACCTGCTCAAGAAGGTCGACGAGCTCGAACTGTCGGTGCGTTCGGCCAACTGCCTCAAGAACGACAACATCATCTACATCGGTGACCTGGTCGGCAAGACCGAGGCCGAGATGCTCCGGACCCCGAACTTCGGCCGTAAGTCGTTGAACGAGATCAAGGAAGTTCTCTCGTCCATGGGCCTGCGCCTCGGCATGGAAATCCCGGGCTGGCCGCCCGAGAACATCGAAGAGATGGCGAAGAAGCTCGAGCAGGAAATTATGGGGTGATCGCAGGCGGATAGCCCAGGCTATCCGCCGTCTCGGCGATGACCTCGGCCGACGGGCAGGGGAGCGGCAAAGCCGCAACCCTGCCCGTTCGACGTGACCGGTGCGGCTTCGCCGCACCGCCACCCGGCCGCCAAAGGACACGTCTCTTTGCGTGACCTTTATGAACTTACCGGGGCCTCAATGGCGGTGGCCCGTTACGAACCGCCTGGTCTGGGGATCTCCGTAAAACGGCCCCATAACGAACGAAGGAAGTTACCATGCGTCATCGCGTCGGCGGCCGTAAGCTGCAGCGTACCTCGGCCCATCGTATTGCGCTGTTCCGCAACATGTCGGCCGCGCTCATCAAGCATGAGCAGATCACCACCACCGTCGCCAAGGCGAAGGAACTGCGTCCCTACGTCGAGAAGCTGATCACGCTGGCCAAGAAGGGCGGCTTGTCGAACCGTCGTCTCGCCCATGCGCGCCTGCTCGACGACGCGCAGCTCGTGAAGCTGTTCGACGTCCTGGCCTCGCGCTACGCCGACCGCAACGGCGGCTACACCCGCATCATCAAGGCCGGCATCCGCGCCTCGGACGCCTCGCCGATGGCGATCATCGAGTTCGTCGACCGTGACGTCTCAGCCAAGGGCCAGGATTCGGGTCCGGTCCAGTCGGACGAGGATTTCGACGAAGCGGCATAAGCCCCGCCCCTTCATCCCGGGCATGTCCCGGAATGACGGAAAAGCTCTGGAGGCCGCGTCAGCAATGGCGCGGCCTCTTTCGTTATCGGCGTCGCATCGCTACACGCCCGCCATGCAGCACACCGACACCATCCTGATCGTCGACTTCGGCAGCCAGGTGACCCAGCTCATCGCCCGTCGCGTCCGCGAAGCGGGCGTCTATAGCGAGGTCGCCCCCTTCCAGTCCGCCGAGGCGGCGTTCGAGCGGCTCAAGCCCGCCGGCATCATCCTGTCGGGCGGCCCCGCCTCGGTCACTGCCGAGAACAGCCCGCGGGCGCCGCAGCGTTTCTTCGAGGCGGGCATCCCGATCCTCGGCATCTGCTACGGACAGCAGCTGATGAGCGCGCAGCTCGGCGGCAACGTCATCGTCTCGGGCGACGGCGGCGAGTTCGGCAAGGCTTATGTCGAGGTGAAGGCCGATTGCGCGCTGTTTGACGGCCTCTGGGCCGAAGGCGAGCGCCACCAGGTCTGGATGAGCCACGGCGACAAGGTCGATGCGATCCCGCCCGGCTTCAGCCCCGTCGCGACCTCGGAAGGCGCACCCTATGCGATCGTCGCCGACGAGTCGCGCCGCTTCTATGGTGTCCAGTTCCACCCCGAGGTCGTCCACACGCCGGATGGCGGCAGGCTGATCGCCAATTTCGCCCGCCACGTCTGCGGCCTTGCCGGCGACTGGACGATGGCCGAGTTCCGCGAGGCGAAGATCGCCGAGATCCGTGCGCAGGTCGGCAGCGGCAAGGTTATCTGCGGCCTGTCGGGCGGGGTCGATTCGTCGGTCGCCGCGCTGCTGATCCACGAGGCGATCGGCGACCAGCTCACCTGCGTGTTCGTCGACGGCGGCATCCTGCGCGCCGGCGAGGCCGAACAGGTCGTCAGCCTGTTCCGCGGCCATTACAACATCCCGCTCGTCCATGTGCAGGCGCAGGACCTGTTCATGGACGGCCTCGCCGGCGTCACCGACCCTGAGGCGAAGCGCAAGTTCATCGGCAAGACCTTCATCGACGTGTTCGAGGCGGAGGCGAAGACGATCGGCGGGGCCGAATTCCTCGCGCAGGGCACGCTCTACCCCGACGTGATCGAAAGCGTCAGCTTCACCGGCGGCCCCTCGGTGACGATCAAGAGCCACCACAATGTCGGCGGCCTGCCCGAGCGGATGAACATGAAGCTCGTCGAGCCTTTACGCGAGTTGTTTAAGGACGAGGTGCGCGCGCTGGGCCGCGAACTCGGCCTGCCCGACGTCTTCGTCGGCCGCCATCCCTTCCCCGGGCCCGGCCTCGCGATCCGCATCCCCGGCGAGGTGACGCGCGAACGGTGCGACATCCTGCGCAAGGCGGATGCGGTCTATCTCGAGGAGATCCGCAACGCCGGCCTGTACGATGCGATCTGGCAGGCGTTTGCGGTGTTGCTGCCGGTGCGGACGGTCGGGGTGATGGGTGACGGCCGCACCTATGACCATGTGCTCGCCCTGCGGGCGGTGACCTCGACCGACGGCATGACCGCCGAGGTGTTCGACTTCCCCAGCGACTTCCTGCCGCGCGTCGCGACGCGCATCGTCAACGAGGTCAAGGGCGTGAACCGCGTGGTCTACGACTATACGTCGAAGCCGCCCGGCACGATCGAATGGGAATGACCGGGCGCCAGTAACGGCGCGGGCAGCGATGCCCGCGCCGTTCGCGTTCAGAGGGTCACGCGCAGCGACAGCGAGGTGGTGCGGCCGTTGATCGAGCGCGCGCGGACGATGCCGTTGGCGGGGATCGATCCGTCCTCCGCCTCGGTGAAGCCGCGCACGTCGAACACATTGTTGGCGTTCAGCGAGAGCAGCAGCCGGTCGGTCCAGCGCCATTGCGCGAAGCCGTTGACCTGGGTGAAGCCGGGCAGCCGCAGGTTGCCGACGTCCTGCGCATAGCTGCTGGTCGTGCCGACGACATTGGCGCCGACGCTGAACCGGTCGATGGTGACCTGCGGCGTCGCCTGGAAGATCAGCGCCGCCTGCCGCCGTGGCGTGCGGCCGACGCTCTGCGGGCTGAGCGCATCCTCGGTGACCTTGGCATCGGTATAGGTCGCGCCGACCGTGAGGTCGAACGGCCCGTAGCCATAGCCGCCGTCGAATTCGAGACCGTAGGCGCGGTATTTGCGGTCGATGAAGGTCTGGCGCGTCGCCTCGAAATTCTGCTCCTCGGTGCCCGCCCAGAAGCCGGTCAGATTGGCGGTGAGGCCGTCATGACGATATTTCAGCCCGGCCTCGGCCTGACGGACATAGTCGATGGCGGCGTCGCGGTTGGTCAGCGATCCGTCGACGGGGCTCACCTGCGGCCCGAACAGCAGACGGTCGGCATTGGCGCGCGCGCCGCGGCTGTAGCGGGCGAAGACCGCGAAGGGCTCGGACACGCGGAGGTTGATGCCGGCCGAATAGGAGAGGTAATGCCAGGTGTAGTCCACCGGCGCCGGGCTGGTCAGCGGGATCACCGCCACCCGTCGCTCGGGGGCGGAGAGGCGATCGTCGCCGTCGATATCGAGGATCGTCGTGCCGATCCGGTTGCCGCCGAGTTCGGCGCCGTAGATCGACCCGCGCGCGCTGCCGTAATCGTAGCGGACGCTGGCACCGAGCGCGACGCGGCCGATCTTGTAGTTGAGCGAGCCGAATGGCGCGTTGACCGCATAATCGACGCGATAGCTGCGCCGGCAGCAGCCGCCGAACCATGACGCGCCGAAGCCGTAATAGCCGTTCTGCGTGACGGCACGGCCGCGGCCGTCGAAGACGTCGACCAGGGCCGCGCGGCCGTCGCCGCGTACGTCCGTCAGCGTCGAGGTCCACAGCCAGTCGGTGTCGACCGTCTGGCGCGACGCGTAGAAGCCGGCGGTAGTGGTCAGGTCGCCTTTGCCGACGCGGTCGACGCGGCTGACGCGCAGATCGTTGGTGACGTTGTTGAGGCTGTTCAGCTTGACGTCGAACACGACGATGCGCGCGAGCAGGCCATTGCCGTTGATCGCGGACGGATCGGCGATCGTCTGACCGGCGGCCGGTCCGGTGGCGTAGCGCAGCGTCGCGCCTTTGCCGCCGAGGTCGGTCGCGGCCGCGGTCGCCGCCGCTCCGTCCACCGCGGCCGGGAAGTTCGAGATGAACCGTCCGGAGATGTCCGCGTATCGGAAGCGCTCGGTCAGCATCCAGCCGGACAGATCGACCTGCGTCTCGAAGCCGAACGCCTTAACCACCGGATGCTGACCGTCGCGCAGGTCGTCGACCACCGGATTGTTGTGCCCGTCGAGCGTGACGTTGCTGGTGACATAGCGCGAGAGCAGCGCATCGTGCGCAATCGAGAAGCCCGGGATGTCCTCGTAATGCGGGTGGCCGTCGCTGCCGGTGACGCGCACCGGGTTGGGGAGATAGGCCGCCGAGCGGTCGTCGAGCAGCTTGCCGTAGAGGCGGACGTAGCCGCCGGTGAACGCCCTTGTGACGTTGACCTTGATCTGGCCGCCCTTGGTGCCGTCATAGCCGACGTGGCGTGGTCCCTCGCCCTGATGGTAGAAGCCGCCGACCTGGAAGCGTGTACCTTCGGCGACCTTGCCGCCGTAGGTGAAGTCGACGCGATGCTCGTCATAGTCGAGCCCGGTGCTCGCCTGGATCGCACCGCCGGCGACTTCGCCGGTCTTGGAGATCAGGTTGACGACGCCGCCCGGCGAGTTGGACGAGAAGGTCGAGGCGGAGCCGCCGCGGATCGCCTCGACCGAGGCGAGATTGAGGTCGGCGCGCAGGAAGATGTCGGCATTGCCGAAGGTGATGTCGCCGAATTCGAGGATGGGCAGGCCGTCTTCCTGCAATTGCAGGAACTTGGCGCCGCCAGTCGCGATCGGCAGGCCGCGGATCGAGATATTGGCATTGCCGTCGCCGCCCGAGCTTTCCGAGCGGATGCCGGGGATGTTGCGGAAGATCTCGGCGGTCGAGCGCGGCGCGATCTTGAGGATTTCGGTCTCGCGCAGCGAGCTGGTCGAGATCGCGCTGTCGAGCCGGTCGCGGCCGCGTGCGACCGCGGTGACGATGATGTCGGTGTTCTTCGCCGGCGCCCGCACCGGATCGCCCGCCTTCTGCTCCGCCTCGGCCGGCATGTCCTGTGCGCTGGCTGCCTGCGGCAGGACATTGCCGAGGGTAATCATCGTCAAGCTTAGTCGGGCAAGAAGCACGGGGGGTCTCCATATGGGAAGCATACGGAGCCATTCTAGGGGATGTTTTCAAATGGCAGCGCTATCAGCGCAAAAATCACAATCGTTTGTAAGGGGATCGTCATATTGAGGCGGCGGTAACGACCTAGCCTTATCATCTGCCGGTAGCGGTAAACCCAAAAATGTTATTTGGATCAATGCGATAAAAGCGCGACCGCGATGACGGCAGGACCGTGGTGACGTCAGCCTGCGACCAGGATCTGGCGCGCCCGGCTGGATTCGAACCAGCGGCCACAAGCTTAGAAGGCTCGTGCTCTATCCATCTGAGCTACGGGCGCGCGCGGCAGACCGATTAGCGCGGTTTGCGCGGGACGGGAACCGCCATATAATGCGCCGCCATGGGCGAGCGGGGCGAACGGGCGATCGATGCCGCGGCGATGCGCGGGCAGGCGTTCCGCTATTACGACTTTGTCATGGCGGCGTTCGTCGCGATCCTGTTGCTGTCCAATGTGATCGGCGCAGGCAAAGTGGCGCAGATCGTGCTGCCCGGCATCGGGCCATGGCCGTTCGGCGCGGGCATCCTGTTCTTTCCGGTGAGTTACGTGATCGGCGACGTGCTGACCGAAGTCTATGGCTATGCGCGGGCACGGCGGGTGATCTGGGCGGGCACCGCCGCGGTGGTGTTCATGGCGTTCATGAGCTGGGTGGTGGTCGCGCTGCCGCCGGCGCCGAGCTGGGGCAATCAGGCCGCCTATGCGACGATCTTCGGCCAGGTGCCGCGAATCGTGCTGGCGAGCGTCTGCGCCTTCTGGGCGGGTGAGTTCGTCAATTCCTACGTCATGGCGCGGATGAAGGTGCGTACCGCGGGCAGGCATCTGTGGATGCGGACGATCGGTTCGACGGTGCTCGGCGAAGGCGTGGACAGCCTGATCTTCTATCCGCTCGCCTTCCTCGGCGCGGCGGGGTTCACGCCGGCGCTGGTGGTCAAGGTGATGCTGACGCAATGGACGCTCAAGGTGGCGTGGGAGGTGATCCTGACGCCCGTCACCTATGTCGTCGTGGCGGCGCTGAAGCGCGCCGAGGGCGTCGACGTCTTTGACCGGGCGACCGACTTCACGCCGTTCCGGACGGGGGTCTGATCGCACCGGTGTTGGACGACATGGACAAGATGGACACCTTAATGGAAACGATCCGCTCCCATCGTTTCCGTTTTGGAGGTGATGGATCGACGATGCGAAAGAGCCGGCGGCGGGAATAGCAGGCGGGGCACGTGTAGGACAGCGCGACAGAGGCTCGCTCAGCCCGGCCGTCAGTCCGGGCCGTGCGAGACCCGCGGATGCCGCATCAATGGACCGGCAGCACGATGCGCGCGATGAGACCCGGCACGTTGTCCGCCAGTTCGAACCGGCCGTTGTGGAGCCGCGCGACCGCCTCGATCAGCGCCATGCCGAGGCCCGCGCCCGGCGTCGTCCGCGCCGCGTCGAGCCGGCCGAAACGCTTGAGCGCCTGCGCGCGGTCGGCTTCGGCGATGCCGGTGCCGCGATCCTCGACCTGGATCGCGATCTCCTGCGCGTGGCAGACGAGGCGCAGCGTCAGCACGCCCCCGCTCGCGGCATGTTTGAGCGCATTGTCGATGAGATTGGTGATCGCCTGGCTGAGCAATTCGCGGTGCAGCGGCATCGCCGGCGCGGAGGCGTCGATCGCGACGGTGAAGTCGAGCCCCGCCTCCTCCGCCACCGGCTCGTAGAGTTCGGCGATCTCCTCGACCAGTTCGGCGGGTTCGACGAGGATGAACCGGTCGCGCGACACCGATTCGGAGCGACTGATCTCGATCACCATCGTCAGCATGCGCATGACGAGGTCGGTCTCGACCAGCAGCCCGCCGAGCGCCGCCTCGCGCGCCGCGGGGTCGGCGATCAGCACCGCCTGCTCGGTCTTGGTGCGCAGCCGGGTGAGCGGCGAGCGCAGGTCGTGCGCCATACTGTCGGTGACGACCCGCAATTCGACCATCAGCCGTTCGAGCTTGCCGAGCATCAGGTTGAGCTGATGGCCGAGCCGGTCGAACGCGTCGCGCCGCGCCGGTGCGACGGGGACCCGGCGGGACAGGTCGCCCTCCCCCGCCGCCCCGATCACCGCGGCGATCCGGTTGAGGCGCAGACCGACGTAGCGCGCGAGCACCAGCCCGGCCCCGATGCCGAGGATCAGCGACAGCAGCACCGCGACCGCGAGCGCGCCCTCGATCGCGTTGCGCTCCGCCTCGACCAGATCGAGGCGGCGGCCGGTCAGCAGCCAGTGGTCGCCGATCGGGCGCAGCGTATAGCCGATGTCGTTGGTCGCCTCGCTGGTGTCGAAATCGGCGATGCGGAACTGGCTGGGGACGAGCGGAATGCCGACATGCGCGGGGGCGTAGCCGGCGACGCGATTGCCGTTGCGGTCGAGCACCGCGAGCAGCAGGGCGGTGTCGCCGGCGACGCGGGCGTGTTCGATCGCCTCGATCACCGCGGCCAGCCCGTCGGCGCGGTAGATCGCACGCATCGCATCCGACTGTTCGATCGTTTCGCGCCGGACGGTGCCGACCACCGCGGCGTCGGTCTGCTTCCAGACGAAGCCGACGAGCACGAGGTTGGAGATCAGCGCGAGCGCGATCGACAACAGGGCGATGCGGGCGGTGACGGACAGGCGCATGGCCCGTCCTAACCGACCGCCCATCGAATGCGAATCCGGATCAGACGGGATCGGCGGCAAGCCGGTAGCCGGCGCCCCGCACCGTGTGGAGGATCGGCGAGGCGAAGCCGTCCTCGAGCTTGCGACGCAGACGGCCGATATGGACGTCGACGACGTTCGAGCCCGGATCGAAGTGATAATTCCAGATCTTCTCGAGCATCATCGTCCGCGTCACCACCTGTCCGGCATGGCGGGCGAGGAATTCGAGCAGGTTGAATTCGCGCGCGCCGAGCGGGATGTTGCGGCCGGCGCGGGTGACGTGGCGGGCGAGCAGGTCGATCTCGAGATCGCCGACCGCAAGCTTGGTCTTGGTCGGCTCGGTGGCGACGCGGTCGCTGCGGCGGACCAACGCCTCGATCCGCGCGGACAGTTCGGCGAAGGAGAAGGGCTTGCAGAGATAATCGTCGGCGCCGGCCTTGAGCCCGTCGACGCGATCGTCGACCGCGGCGAGTGCGGAGAGGACGAGCACCGGCGTCGCGATCCCCGCCGCGCGGATCGCGCTGACCATCGAGAGGCCGTCGAGGCCGGGCAGCATGCGGTCGGCGATGATGAGATCGAAGATGCCCTCGCTGGCGAGGAACAGGCCGTCGCGGCCATCGCGCGCCGATTCGACGGAATAACCGCCCTCGGACAGGCCCTTGGCGAGATAGGCGGCGGTCGAGCTGTCATCCTCGACGATCAGGATCTTGCGGCTCACGGTGTCTTGCTCACGCTTCCTCACTACAGGAAAGGCCGGCGGAAAGCATCCCTTCCGCCGGCCCCTACGGCACCCCCGGGAGTGACGGGTACCGATCTCGACAAACCTGCCGATCGACGCTGCGACCGTGGGTTACGGTGTAGCGGCGCGGTGGTAGCGATGCGGTGACCGTCAGATGACAAAAACGTCATGGTTGTAACGGGTTATGTCGAAATCAGGAAATGTCGACGCCGCGCCTCATCCGTCATCCCCGCGTAGGCGGGGATCCATACGCGCGGACCTCACGATGAATCGCGGACGTCGGAGGTTATGGATCCCCGCCTTCGCGGGGATGACAGAGAGGGGCAGAAGGGAAAGGCGAGGCCATCGCCCCCCTTACCCGTCGAGGATCGCCGCGATCGCCTGCGAGACATGATCGATGTCGGCCATGCCGTTGACGCGCTCGACCAGTCCGCGCGCCTGATAGATCGGCAGGATCGGCGCGGTCTTGGCGCGATATTCGGCCATGCGCGTCTGCACCGTCTCGGCATTGTCGTCGGGGCGGCGCTTGAACGCGGTCGAGCCGCAGACGTCGCAGACGCCCTCGACCTTCGGGCGCTTGAAGCGGTCGTGATAGCCCTCGCCGCAATTGGCACAGGTATAGCGGCCCTCGACGCGCTCGATCAGCGCGGCCTCGTCGACCTCCAGCTCGATGACATGGTCGAGCGTCAGGCCGCGCGCCTCGAGCAATTCGTCGAGCGCGACGGCCTGCGCGGCGGTGCGCGGATAGCCGTCGAAGATCGCCCCGCCCCCGACGCCCTGGTCGAGCCGCTCGCCGATCAGCGCCGAGACGATCGCGTCCGAGACGAGCTCGCCCGCCTCCATCACCGCCTTCGCCTGCTGGCCGACCGGCGTGCCCGCCTTGACCGCGGCGCGCAGCATGTCGCCGGTCGACAATTGCTGCATCCCGCGCGTGGCCATCAGCCGCTGCGCCTGGGTGCCCTTGCCCGCTCCTGGCGGTCCGAGAAGGATGATGTTCACGCGAGCTCTCCCTGTTTGGCTCGTGGACTTGCCGACGTTAGCGGAGACGCCCGCCCTTTAGCTTCGCCTTCTTGATGAGATCGCCATATTGATGCGCGAGCAGATGGCTCTGGATCTGCGTCACCGTGTCCATTGTCACGTTGACGACGATCAGCAGGCTGGTGCCGCCGAGATAGAAGGGGATCGACAGCGCCGACACCAGATATTCGGGCAACAGGCAGATGATCGTCAGATAGGCCGCGCCGATCACGGTGATGCGGGTCAGCACGTAATCGAAGTAATTCTCGGTGTTCTTGCCCGGGCGGATGCCGGGGATGAATCCGCCATAGCGCTTGAGGTTGTCCGCGGTCTCTTCGGGATTGAAGACGACGGCGGTGTAGAAGAACGAGAAGAAGATGATGCCGGCGGCGTAGAGCGCCATGTACACCGGCTGGCCGTGCGCCAGATACTGGTTGAGGGTGATGATGAAGTCACCCCATTTCGACTGGCCGGCGACGCGCTGGCCCGCGAACTGGCTGATCGTCAGCGGCATCAGCAGCAGCGACGAGGCGAAGATCGGCGGGATCACGCCCGCGGTGTTGATCTTGAGCGGCAGATGGCTGCGATCGGCCTGCATGCCGCGCTGCGTCTGGCGCTTGGGATATTGGATCAGGATGCGGCGCTGCGCGCGCTCCATGAAGCAGATGAACAGGATCAGCGCGACGACCGCGATGATGATGCCGATCAGCCGCACCGCGTCGATCGATCCCGACCGGCCGCCTTCGAGCAGGTTGACGAGCGTGGTCGGCAGATGCGCGACGATGCCGGCCATGATGATGAGGCTGACGCCGTTGCCGATGCCGCGGCTGGTGATCTGCTCGCCGAGCCACATCAGGAACATCGTGCCGCCGATCAGCGAGACCACCGCGGCGACGCGAAAGGTCATGCCCGGCTCGATCACCGCGGCGAGGCCGTTGCTCGCGCTCAGCGCCTCGAGCCCGACGGCGATGAAATAGCCCTGGATCGCGGTCAGCGCGACGGTGCCGTAGCGGGTGTATTGGTTGAGCTTCTTGCGGCCCGATTCGCCTTCCTTCTTGATCGCGGCGAGCTGCGGCGACAGCGAGGTCGACAGCTGCACGACGATCGACGCGGTGATATAGGGCATCACGCCGAGCGCGATCAGCGACATGCGGCTGAGCGACCCGCCCGAGAAGGTGTTGAAGAAGTCGAGCACACCGCCCGTGGTGCGCTGGCTGAGCAGGCCCAAAGCGGTCGGGTCGATGCCCGGCAGCGGCACGTAGCTCAGCAGCCGGAAGACGATCAGCGCGCCGATCGTGAACCACAACCGCTTCTTGAGGTCGGTCGCCTGCGCGAACTTCGCGAGGCTGATGCTTTGCGCCATCTGATCGGCTGCGGATGCCATGCGTGTATCCTGGAAACAAAAACGGCGGGATGCGTTTGAACCGCCCCGCCGCTCATATAGGCGCTGGGTGCGCCTTGTCTAATCGGTCCGGCGCTTTGTGTCCCCGCGCGCGGCGGGGACACAAAAGATTACGCCTTGAACGACGCCTTCTTTTCCTGACGCGCCTTGTACTGCACGCCCTTCTTGGCGGCGGCCTTCTCGGCGGCGGGGACGATCGTCGGGATGTCGAGCGAACCGCCGGTCTTCTCGACCTGCGCGCGCGCACCCGCCGACGCACCGGCGACGTGGAAGGCGAGCTTGGTGGTCAGCTCACCCTTGGCAAGCAGACGGACGCCGTCCTTGCCGCCACGGACGAGGCCGGCCGCCTTCAGCGCCGCCTGGTCGATCGTGCCGTCGGTCGACAGCTTGCCCGCGTCGATCGCCTTCTGGATCGCGCCGGTGTTCACCTCGGCATAATCCTTGGCGAAGATGTTGTTGAAGCCGCGCTTGGGCAGACGCATGTGGAGCGGCATCTGGCCGCCCTCGAAGCCGGCGATGCTGACGCCCTCGCGGCTCTTCTGACCCTTCTGGCCGCGGCCGCCGGTCTTGCCCTTGCCCGAACCGATGCCGCGTCCGACGCGGATCTTGGACTTGCGGGCACCCTGGTTGTCGCGGAGTTCGTTGAGCTTCATGATATGCACTCGCTTTCGCTTTTGTCGCGCTGATGGAAAAAGGAAGGGGGCCACTTAGCCCCCTTCCCCGTATTTGTCACTAGGTCGGAACCGCCACCGTTCCGTCACGCCGGCCGAAGAGCCGGAGTCCCGCTTCTTCCAAAACGAAAGGAGCGGGACCCCGGATCAAGTCCGGGGTGACGGACGACGTATCAGCCCTGTACCTCGATCATATGTGCAACCTTGCGGATCATCCCGCGGACCTCGGGGCTGTCTTCCAGCTCCGAGACCTTGTGCATCTTGTTGAGGCCGAGGCCGATCAGCGTCGCGCGCTGATCCTTGGTGCGGCGGATCGGCGAACCGGTCTGCTTGATCTTGATCGTCGCCATGTCAGTTACTCCACGACGGCCGCTGCGTCCGCCTCGGCGGTCTGCGAACCACCGCGGCCGAGCAGGTCGGCGATCTTCTTGCCACGACGCTGCGCGACCGACTTCGGCGAAGTCTGCTCACCCAGTGCCTCGAACGTGGCGCGGATCATGTTGTAGGGGTTGGACGTGCCGACCGACTTGGTCACCACGTCGGCAACGCCGAGGCTCTCGAAGATGGCGCGCATCGGGCCACCCGCGATGATGCCGGTGCCCTGCGGGGCCGAACGGAGCGTCACGCGACCGGCACCGAAGTGACCGTTGCCGTCGTGATGCAGCGTGCGACCGTCCTTCAGGGGAACGCGGACCATCGCCTTCTTCGCGGCCGCAGTGGCCTTGGAGATGGCTTCCGGCACTTCGCGCGCCTTGCCGTGACCGAAGCCGACGCGGCCCTTGCCGTCACCAACGACGACCAGTGCGGCGAAGCCGAAGCGCTTGCCGCCCTTCACCGTCTTCGAGACGCGGTTGATGTGGACCAGCTTCTCGATCAGCTCTTCGCCGCCGTCATCCTGGCCGGGACGACCGCCACGATTGTCGCGACCGCGACCGCCGTCACGACCACCGCGATTGCCACCGGGACCGCCGGGACCACGGCCACCGCCGCCACCACCACGACCGCCGCGCGGCGGACCGCCGCGACCACCACCGGGACCGCCGAAGCCGCCCTGCTGGCCGCCCTGCGGCGCCGAATTGGCCTCCTGGGGAGCGCCTTCAGCCGCTGCGGGCTGCACGTTGTTCTCGTCAGCCATATTAGAACTCCAATCCGGCGGCACGCGCCGCCTCAGCCAGCGCCTTGACGCGGCCGTGGAACAGGAAGCCGCCACGATCGAACACGACCTGCGTCACGCCGGCGGCCTTCGCCGCCTCCGCCACGCGGGTGCCGACGGCGGTCGCTGCCGCGATGTTGGCGCCGGACGTGTCGCGCACGTCCTTCTCCAGCGTCGAGGCCGAAGCGACGGTCTTGCCGGCGACGTCGTCGATCACCTGGGCATACATGTGCTTGCCCGAGCGATGGATCGACAGCCGCGGGCGGGTGCCCGAACGTGCCTTCAGCGCGGTACGGTTGCGCCGACGGCGCTTCGCGAAAAGAGAGAGACCCTTGGTCATTACTTCTTCTTCCCTTCCTTGCGGAAGATGAACTCGCCGTCGTACTTGATGCCCTTGCCCTTGTACGGCTCGGGCTTGCGCCACTGACGGATCTCGGCGGCCAGCTGGCCGACCTTCTGCTTGTCGGAACCGCTGATCTCGACGGTCGTCGCGTCCGGCGTCTTGACCTCGATGCCTTCCGGCACGTCGATGTTGACGTCGTGGCTGTAGCCGAGCTGCAGCTTGAGGTTACGACCCTGTGCGGCGGCACGGTAGCCGACGCCGGTGATCAGCAGCTTCTTGGTGAAGCCGTCGGTCACACCGGTGACCAGGTTCTGCACCATCGTCCGCTGCATGCCCCAGAACGCGCGCGCGCGCTTGGTGTCGTTGGCCGGCTGCACCTGGATGCCGCCGTCCTCGAGCGTGTAGCTGATCTCGTCGCGGAGCGGCATGGTGAGGGTGCCCTTGGGGCCCTTCACGCTGATGATGCCGTCGTTGATCGTCGGGGTCACGCCGGCCGGCAAGGCGATCGGCTTCTTACCAATGCGGCTCATCAGAAGACCTCCGCGAGCACTTCGCCGCCGACATTCTGCTCGCGCGCTTCCGCGTCGGACAGAACGCCACGAGGCGTCGAGACGATGGTGATGCCGAGGCCGTTGCGGACGCGGGGAAGTTCCTGTGAGCCGGAATAGACGCGACGGCCGGGCTTCGAGACGCGGGCGACATGCTTGATCGCCGGCTGGCCCTCGAAATACTTCAGCTCGATGCGGACGCCCGCTGCGGGGCCCATCTGCTCGTCGCTATAGCCACGGATATAGCCTTCGCGCTGCAGCACGTCGAGCACGCGGATGCGCAGCTTCGACGCCGGCGAGAGGACGGAGTCCTTCTTCGCGCGCTGGCCGTTGCGGATGCGGGTGAGCAAATCACCCAGGGGATCGGTCACTGCCATGATGAATCCTTACCAGCTCGACTTGGTGAGACCGGGGATCATGCCCTTATTGGCCAGATCACGGAGCATCACGCGTGCGAGACGGAACTTGCGGTAATAAGCGCGCGGGCGGCCCGTGATCTCGCACCGGTTGCGGATGCGGGTCGGGTTCGCGTTGCGCGGCAGTTCCGCCATCTTGAGGCGAGCGATCAGACGCTCGCTCTCGTCGAGGCTCTGGTCATTCGCCATCGCCTTCAGCTTCGCCAGCTTGGGAGCATATTGCTTCACAAGCTTCTTGCGACGCTCATTCTTGTTGATCGAACTCAGTTTCGCCATGGACTTAAGCTCTCTTCCTTACTTCAGGAAAGCGAGGCTGCTCACGCAGCCTGCTTCTGCTGCTCAGCCTCGGGCTGAGGGAACGGGAAACCGAAGAGACGGAGCAGCTCGCGCGCCTCGTCGTCGGTCTTCGCCGTGGTGGTGACGATCACGTCCATGCCGCGCACCTTGTCGATGCGGTCATAGTTGATCTCGGGGAACACGATCTGCTCCTTGATGCCGCAGGCGTAATTGCCACGGCCGTCGAAGCTCTTCGGGTTGAGGCCGCGAAAATCGCGGACGCGGGGAAGAGCGATCGTGATGAAACGGTCGAGGAATTCGTACATGCGCTCGCGGCGAAGGGTGACCTTCACGCCGATCGGCATGCCCTCACGCAGCTTGAACTGCGCGATCGACTTCTTCGCCTTGGTGATCACGGGCTTCTGGCCGGCGATCAGCTCCATTTCGGAAGCGGCCTGGTCGACGCGCTTCTTGTCCTGGGTGGCCTCGCCGACGCCCATGTTGAGGACGATCTTCTCGATCCGGGGGATCTCGTTGACGTTCTTATAGCCGAACTTCTCGACCATCGCCTTGACGATCGTGTCCTCGTAGATGCCCTTCATGCGGGGCTTGTAGGCTGCATCAGCCATCGATCTTGTCCCCCGTCTTCACGGCCACGCGGACCTTCTTGCCGTCCTGCGTCTCGAAGCGGACGCGGGTGGGCTTGCCGTCGGCGGTCACGTGCGCGACCTTCGAGATGTGCAACGGCGCCTCGATCTTCTCGAGACCGCCCTGCGGGTTCGCCTGGGTCGGCTTGCGGTGACGCGTCGCGACGTTGACGCCGCCGACGACGACCTTGCCGTCCTTCGGCATCGCCAGGGTCACGGTGCCGGTCTTGCCCTTGTCCTTGCCGGACAGGACGATGACCTGGTCACCCTTCTTGATCTTCGCGGCGGCCATTACAGCACCTCGGGAGCGAGAGAGATGATCTTCATGTGCTTCTTGCCACGCAGCTCGCGCACGACCGGGCCGAAGATACGGGTGCCGATCGGCTCCTCGTTCTTGTTGACCAGGACGGCGGCGTTGCCGTCGAAGCGGATGGTCGAGCCATCGGCACGGTGGATGTCCTTGGCGGTGCGGACGATGACCGCGCGATGCACGTCACCCTTCTTCACCTTGCCGCGGGGCTGTGCTTCCTTGATGCTGACGACGATGATGTCGCCGACGGTGGCGGTACGACGCTTCGAGCCGCCCAGCACCTTGATGCACTGCACCCGCTTCGCGCCACTGTTGTCAGCGACGTCGAGATTGGATTGCATCTGGATCATCGATCCATTTCCTTCTCGTCTATGGGGTGGATACCGACCCAACCCCGCCTAAAATAACGACCCCGGCGCAGCGGACTGCACCGGGGGAGCGGCCCTGTACCCACTCCGCTGGCAGGACGCAAGCCCTGCCCTGTTCATCCGCCGGCCGAAGCCGGCGGTGAGTTATGCGTCGACGTCGACCCGCTCGGGCGTCGCATGGGTGTTGACCCGATCGACGACCTTCCAGGTCTTCAGCTTGGAGATCGGTGCGGTCTCTTCGATCCGCACGGTTTCACCCTGCTTGTACTCGTTCGCCTCGTCATGGGCGTGGTACTTCTTCGAGCGACGGATGATCTTGCCGTAGAGCGGGTGCTTGACCTTGCGCTCCACGTTCACGACCACCGTCTTGTCGCCCTTGTCGGACACGATCAGTCCGGTCAGCACGCGCTTCGGCATCTGATGTTCCTTACTTGGCAGCCGCGGCGCTGGTGCGCTGCGCCTGGAGGGTCTTGATCCGCGCGATGTCGCGACGGACTTCCTTGACGCGGCTCGGCTTCTCGAGCTGGTTCGTCGCCGCCTGGAAGCGGAGGTTGAACTGCTCGCGCTTCAGCTGGCCGAGGCTCTCGGACAGCTGATCGTCGCTCTGGCTAAGAAAATCGGACTTGGCCATTATCACTCGCCTCCGAGGTGGCTGGTGTCACCCAGGCGGGCGACGACCTTGACTTTGATCGGGAGCTTCATCGCGGCACGCTCGAACGCCTCAGCGGCGATCTTGCCTTCGACGCCGTCGAGCTCGAACAGGATCCGGCCCGGCTTGACGCGGGCGGCCCAGAATTCGGGCGAACCCTTGCCCGAGCCCATGCGGACTTCGGCCGGCTTCGACGAGACGGGGACGTCCGGGAAGATGCGGATCCACAAACGCCCCTGGCGCTTGATGTGACGCGTGATCGCGCGGCGGGCCGCCTCGATCTGGCGTGCGGTGATCCGGTCCGGCTCCATCGCCTTCAGGCCGTACGACCCGAAGTTGAGGCTGGTGCCACCCTTGGCGTCGCCATGGATGCGGCCCTTGAAGGCCTTGCGGAATTTGGTGCGCTTTGGCTGCAACATGTCGTGTCAGTCCTTAACGACGGTCGTCGCGGGCCGGGCGGACGCCGGAGGTCTGAGCCTCCATCATCAGCCGGTCCTGCGCCATCGGGTCATGGCCGAGGATCTCGCCCTTGAAGACCCAGACCTTCACGCCGCACACGCCGTAGGACGTATGGGCCTGGGCCTCGGCATAATCGATGTTCGCGCGCAGCGTGTGCAGCGGAACCCGACCTTCGCGATAGCTCTCCGACCGTGCGATCTCGGCGCCGCCGAGACGGCCGCCGCAAGCGACGCGGATGCCGTCGGCACCCAGGCGCATCGCCGACTGCACCGCACGCTTCATGGCGCGGCGGAAGGCGATACGACGCTCGAGCTGGTCGGCGATACCCTGTGCGACGAGCTTGGCGTCGATCTCCGGCTTGCGGATCTCGACGATGTTCAGCGACACGTCGGACTTGGTCATCGCGCCGATCGTCTTGCGCAGCTTCTCGATGTCCGAGCCCTTCTTGCCGATGATCACACCGGGACGGGCAGCGAAGATCGAGATGCGGCACAGCTTGGCCGGACGCTCGATGACGACCTTGGAGATGGCGGCCTGCGGCAGCGTCTTCATGATGAAGGCGCGGATCTTAAGATCCTCCAGCAGCAGCTGGCCATAATCATGGCCTTCGGCGAACCAGCGGCTGTCCCAGGTCCGGTTGATCTGGAGCCGCATGCCGATGGGGTTGCTCTTGTGACCCATTATGCTTCTTCCTGCTCGCGCACGACGATGCGCAGACGGCTGAACGGCTTCAGGATGCGGGTGGACTTGCCACGGCCGCGGGTCGCGAAGCGCTTCATGGTGATCGACTTGCCGACCGAGGCCTCGGCGACGACGAGCGCGTCGACGTCGAGGTTGTGGTTGTTCTCGGCGTTGGCGATGGCCGAGGCCAGCACCTTGCGCGCGTCGATCGCCATCGCCTTGGTCGAGAACTGAAGGATGCTCATCGCATCGCCGACCGGCTTGTTGCGGATCAGCGCCGCGACCAGGTTCAGCTTCTGCGCCGAACCACGGATCTGCGTCGCGACGGCAAGCGCTTCCTTCTCGCCGACCTTGCGGGGGGATACAGGCTTGCTCATCAGCGCTTGCCCTTCTTGTCAGCGGCGTGACCCGGGAAGTAGCGCGTCGGCGCGAACTCACCCAGCTTCATGCCGACCATGTCTTCATTGACCGACACCGGCACGAACTTGCGGCCGTTGTAGACGTTGAACGTGAGGCCGACGAACGACGGCAGGATGGTGGAACGACGCGACCAGGTCTTGATCGGCGCGCGGCCACCGGCATCCTGCGCGGTTTCCGCCTTCTTCAGAAGGCTCAGTTCGACGAACGGGCCCTTCCAGACTGAACGAGCCATGGTTAGCCCTTCCTCTTAGTCGAATGACGCGACCGGATGATCATCTTGTCGGTCGACTTATTGTGACGGGTGCGAGCACCCTTGGTCGGCTTGCCCCAGGGCGTAACCGGATGACGGCCGCCCGAGGTCCGGCCTTCGCCACCGCCGTGCGGATGGTCGACCGGGTTCTTGGCGACGCCGCGGGTCAGCGGACGCTTGCCCATCCAGCGAGAACGCCCGGCCTTGCCGAGGTTCTGGTTCTGGTTGTCCGGGTTCGACACCGCACCGACCGTCGCCATGCACTCGCCACGGATGTAGCGCTGCTCGCCCGAGTTGAGGCGGACGATGACCATGCCGCGGTCACGACCGACGACCTGCACGTAGGTGCCGGCCGAACGGGCGATCTGACCACCCTTGCCCGGCTTCATCTCCACGTTGTGGACGATGGTGCCGACGGGCACCTGGCCCAGCTCCATGGCGTTGCCCGGCTTGGTGTCGGTCTTCTTGGCCGCGAGGACCTTGTCGCCCGGCGCCAGCCGCTGCGGCGCGATGATGTAGGCCAGCTCTTCGTCGGCATACTTCACCAGCGCGATGAACGCGGTGCGGTTGGGGTCATATTCCAGACGCTCGACCGTGCCCTCGACGTCCCACTTGCGACGCTTGAAGTCGACGTAGCGATACTTTTGCTTGTGACCGCCGGCGATGCCGCGCGACGTCACATGACCCTTGTTGTTGCGACCACCGGTCTTGCGCTTGCCTTCGGTAAGCGCCTTGACCGGCTTGCCCTTGTAGAGCGCGGATTTGTCGACGAGGATCAGGCCGCGGCGGGCCGGGCTCGTCGGGTTGTAATGCTTGAGTGCCATGACCCTTAGATCCCCGTCGTCACGTCGATGGACTGGCCGTCCTTCAGGGTGACAATGGCCTTCTTCATGTCCGAGCGCTGGTAAGGAGCGCCCTTCCACTTCTTGGTCTTGCCCTTCTGGACGATCGTGTTCACGCCGGTCACGGTGACGTCGAAGAGAGCCTCGACGGCAGCCTTGATCTCGGGCTTGGTCGCGTCGTTCGCGACCTTGAACACGACGGCGTTATGCTCGGAGAGCAAGGTCGCCTTTTCGGTGATGTGCGGCGCGACGATCACGTCATAGTGACGGTTGTCGACGGCCTTCTGCTGCTTAGCCATTGAAGCGAGCCTCCAGCTTCTCGACCGCCGCGCGGGTCAGCACCAGCGTGTCAGCCTTCAGGATGTCATAGACGTTGGCACCGGCGGACGGCAGCACGTTGATGCCGTGCAGGTTGCCCGCGGCGAGCGCGAAGCTCGTCTCGACGGCGTCGCCGTCGATGACCAGCGCCGACTTGCCGAAGCCGAGCTTGGCGAGATCGCCGACCAGCGTCTTGGTCTTGTTGTTCTCGACCGCGATGCTGTCCATGACGATCAGCGAGCCGGCCTTGGCGTGGCTCGAGAGGGCCATCTTCAGACCGAGGGCGCGAATCTTTTTGTTCAGACCGGGGTTGAAGTCACGGACGCGGGCGCCGTGAGCCTTACCACCGCCGATGAAGACGGGAGCGCGGCGATCGCCGTGACGGGCGGTACCGCCGCCCTTCTGGCGACCGAACTTCTTGCCGGTGCGCGCGACGTCCGCACGCTCGCGGGTGCCACGAGCCGTCTCGCGACGCTTCTCGAGCTGCCAGGTGACCACGCGGTGCAGGATGTCGGCGCGCGGATCGAGGCCGAAGACCTCGTCGTTGAGCTCGACGTCCGCCGCAGCGGTGCCGGCGAAGGATTGAACCTTGACCTTCACGTTCAGCCCTCCTGGCCGTCGGTAGCTTCCGGCGCGCTCGTCTCTGCGGGCGTGTCGGCTGCGGTGTTGCTGTTGGCAGCCTGCTTCAGGCTGGCGGGATAGGGAGCCTCGGCATGCGCCTTGACCTTGACCGCGTCCTTCACGAACAGCCAGCCGCCCTTCGAACCGGGCACCGAGCCCTTGACGAAGATGAGGCCGCGCTCGGCGTCGGTACCGACGATCTCGAGGTTCTGCTGCGTGCGGTTGCGGTCGCCCATGTGGCCGGCCATCTTCTTGTTCTTGAAGACCTTGCCCGGATCCTGGCGCTGACCGGTCGAACCGAGCGAACGGTGCGAGACCGAAACGCCGTGCGTCGCGCGCAGACCCTTGAAGTTCCAGCGCTTCATGCCGCCGGCGAAGCCCTTACCCTGGGTACGACCCTGGATATCGACCAGCTGACCGGCGACGAAATGCTCGGCCGAGATTTCCGCACCGACGTCGAGGAGATTGTCCTCGCTGACGCGGAATTCGGCGACGACCGCCTTGGGCTCGACCTCGGCCTTGCCGAAGTGGCCGCGCTGCGGCTTGGCGACATTCTTGGCTTTTGCGACGCCAGCACCGAGCTGAACGGCAGTGTAGCCATCACGATCTTGTTCGCGACGGGCAATGACCTGGAGGCCTTCGAGCTGCAGGACGGTGACCGGCACGTGGCGGCCATCATCCTGGAACAGGCGGGTCATACCCATTTTCTTCGCGATCACGCCAGTGCGCATGATCCATTACTCCATTACAGAGGCACGCCCGGGACCATTCCCGTACGTGCGTGCGGCACCTCGCTAAAGGTGCCATCCAGCCCGATTGTATGTACGTCGCCCCGTCCCGGGCTGGTCGCCCCCGTTGCCGGGAACATGACGGGAGACGCTGGCCCGGCAACCGAAGCGGCCGGCGGTATCTCGTGTCTGTCAGGTACTCCGCCGTGGCGAAGGTCCCGAACCGCTGCTCCGCCTGGGCGGAAAACAGCAAACCCGCGGGACTCACGTCGACCGCGGGATGCGGGCCATTACGCCAGCTTGATCTCGACGTCAACGCCTGCGGCGAGGTCGAGCTTCATCAGCGCGTCCACGGTCTGCGGGGTCGGCTGCACGATGTCGAGCATGCGCTTGTAGGTGCGGACCTCGAACTGCTCGCGCGACTTCTTGTCGATGTGCGGGCCGCGGTTGACGGTGAACTTCTCGATGCGGGTCGGCAGCGGAATCGGACCGCGGATGAGCGCGCCGGTGCGGCGCGCGGTGTCGGCGATGTCGCCGGTCGCCTGGTCGAGCACACGATGATCGAACGCCTTGAGGCGAATGCGGATATTGCTGTCCATGATCCCTACCGATGCGAAGGAGCACGACCCCGGCCGTCTCCACCGCCGGTTGGCGGAGGACTCGTGCCGCTGGTGCTGGACCGGCGGGATGAGATCGGCTGCCCGTTATGACGGATGCAGCGCGACGACGAGAAAGAGCCGTAACTCAGTAAAACTTGGAGGAGCGCCCTTAAAGGAGCCCTCATTAAATAGCAACAGCCCGACACTCCTTTTTGGGAGTGCCGGGCCGCTGTTTTTCGATCGGGCCGGCGCCGTGACGCCGGTCCGGATCTTACTTGGCGATTTCGCTCACGACGCCCGCGCCGACGGTACGACCGCCCTCACGGATGGTGAAGCGCTGGCCGACGTCCATGGCGATCGGCGCGATCAGCTTGATGCCGAGCGAAATGTTGTCGCCGGGCATGACCATCTCGGTGCCCTCGGGCAGCTCGACGGTGCCGGTCACGTCCGTCGTGCGGAAGTAGAACTGCGGACGATAGTTGGCGAAGAACGGCGTGTGACGGCCACCCTCTTCCTTCGACAGCACGTACACTTCCGACTGGAAGTCGGTGTGCGGCTTGATCGAGCCGGGCTTGCAGAGCACCTGGCCACGCTCGACTTCGTCGCGCGCAACACCGCGGATCAGCGCACCGACGTTGTCGCCCGCCTGGCCCTGGTCGAGCAGCTTGCGGAACATCTCGACGCCGGTGACGGTGGTCTTGCGGACGGTCGGGTGGATACCGACGATCTCGACTTCCTCACCGACCTTGACGATGCCGGTCTCGACGCGGCCCGTGACGACCGTACCGCGACCCGAGATCGAGAACACGTCCTCGATCGGCATCATGAACGGCTTGTCGAGCGGACGCTCCGGCTGCGGGATGTACTCGTCGACCTGCTTCATCAGCTCGAGCACGGCGTCCTTGCCGAACGTGTCGTTCGAACCCGACAGCGCGCAGGTCGCCGAACCCTTGATGATGGGGATATCGTCGCCCGGGAATTCGTACGAGCTGAGCAGCTCGCGGATTTCCAGCTCGACCAGCTCGAGGATTTCCTCGTCGTCGACCAGATCGACCTTGTTCATGAACACGACCATCGCCGGCACGCCGACCTGACGGGCGAGCAGGATGTGCTCGCGGGTCTGCGGCATCGGGCCGTCGGTGGCCGACACGACCAGGATCGCGCCGTCCATCTGCGCGGCGCCAGTGATCATGTTCTTCACATAGTCGGCGTGGCCCGGGCAATCGACGTGCGCATAGTGGCGGTTCGGCGTCTCATACTCGACGTGCGCGGTCGAGATGGTGATGCCGCGCTCGCGCTCTTCCGGCGCCTTGTCGATGTTCGCGAAGTCGACGGCGGTGCCGCCGGTCGTCTCTGCCAGCACCTTGGTGATCGCGGCGGTCAGCGACGTCTTGCCATGGTCGACGTGGCCGATGGTACCGATGTTGAGATGCGGCTTGTTCCGCTCGAATTTTGCCTTAGCCATTTTCCTACCTTCTGATTCGAATTCGGTGCCGCCGGGGCCACGCGAACGCGGCCCTTTAGCGGTAGATGATTGGTAACGCCAGCCCCTGCCCGCAGCCTAAGTCCGGCGACCGCCGGCATCAGGCGCGGGTGGCAGGCCTTTCGGCATCCCGGGGCCAGGTCACCCTGGCCCCGTGCGCCTTAGGCCATCTTCGCCTTGATCTCGTCGGCGACGTTGGTCGGAACCTCGTCGTAGTGCGAGAACTGCATGCTGTACTGCGCGCGGCCCTGAGTGAACGAGCGGAGCTGGTTCACGTAGCCGAACATGTTGGCCAGCGGCACCATCGCCTCGACCGTCTGCGCGTTGCCGCGGCTGTCGGTGCCCTGGATCTGGCCACGACGGCTGTTCATGTCGCCGATGACGTCGCCGAGATAATCCTCGGGGGTGACGACCTCGACCTTCATGATCGGCTCGAGCAACTTGATGCCGGCCTTCTGGGCCGCTTCGCGCATCGCGCCACGCGCGCAGATCTCGAACGCCAGCGCCGACGAGTCGACGTCATGGTAGGCGCCGTCGTACAGATGGACCTCGAAGTCGATGATCGGGAAGCCGATCAGCGAACCCGTCTCGGCGGTCTCGCGCATGCCCTTCTCGACGGAGGGGATATACTCCTTCGGGATGTTGCCGCCCTTGACCTCGTCGAAGAACTGGAAGCCCGAGCCACGCTCGCCGGGGACGACCGTCAGCTTGACGCGACCGAACTGACCCGAACCACCCGACTGCTTCTTGTGGGTGTAGTCGATGTCGACCTTCTTCGCGAGATATTCGCGATAGGCCACCTGCGGCGCGCCGACGTTGGCCTCGACCTTGAACTCGCGCTTCATGCGGTCGACGAGGATCTCGAGGTGGAGCTCGCCCATCCCCTTGATGATCGTCTGGCCCGATTCGGCGTCCGACGAGACGCGGAACGACGGGTCCTCGCGCGCGAGACGATTGAGCGCGACGCCCATCTTCTCCTGGTCGGCCTTGGTCTTCGGCTCCACCGACAGCTCGATCACGGGCTCGGGGAATTCCATCCGCTCAAGGATGATCGGGGCGTTGATCGCGCAGAGCGTGTCACCGGTCGTGGTATCCTTGAGACCCGCCAGCGCGACGATGTCGCCGGCATAGGCCACCTGGATGTCCTCGCGGTCGTTCGCATGCATCAGCAGCATGCGGCCGACCTTTTCCTTCTTGTCCTTGACCGAGTTGGTCACCTGCGACGCCGCCTCGAGCTTGCCCGAATAGATGCGCGCAAAGGTCAGCGTGCCGACGAACGGATCGTTCATGATCTTGAACGCCAGCGCCGAGAACGGCGCGGTGTCGTCCGACGGACGCTCGTCCGGCGTCTCGCCGTCGAGCTTCACGCCCTTGATCGCCGGAACGTCGAGCGGCGACGGCAGATAGTCGACGACCGCATCGAGCAGCGGCTGCACGCCCTTGTTCTTGAACGCCGAGCCGCAGACGACCGGCACGAATGCCATGCCGAGCGTGCCCTTGCGGATCAGCATCTTGAGGTCGGCGACCGACGGCTCGTTGCCCTCGAGATACGCCTCCATCAGCGCATCGTCCTGCTCGACCGCCATCTCGATCAGCTCGCTGCGATACTTGGCGGCCTTCTCGGCCATGTCCGCAGGGATGTCCTGATATTCGAACTTCGCGCCCAGGCTCTCTTCGAGCCAGATGATCGCGCGGTTGTTCACGAGGTCGACGAGGCCCTTGAAGCCGCCTTCCATGCCGATCGGCAGGTACAGGACGGCCGGACGCGCACCGAGACGCTCGATGATCGAATCGACGCAGAAATAGAAATCGGCACCGGTGCGGTCGAGCTTGTTGACGAAGCACATGCGCGGCACGCCGTACTTGTCGGCCTGACGCCACACGGTCTCGGACTGCGGCTCGACGCCGGCGACGCCGTCGAAGCAGGCGACCGCACCGTCGAGCACGCGCAGCGAACGCTCGACCTCGATCGTGAAGTCGACGTGGCCCGGGGTATCGATGATGTTGATGCGGTGTTCCGCACCCTTGCCCTCGTCAGCCGACCAGAAGCACGTGGTCGCGGCGGACGTGATCGTGATCCCGCGCTCCTGCTCCTGCTCCATCCAGTCCATCGTCGCGGTGCCTTCGTGCACTTCGCCGATCTTGTAGGACTTGCCGGTGTAATAGAGGATGCGCTCGGTCGTGGTCGTCTTGCCGGCGTCGATGTGCGCCATGATGCCGATGTTGCGATAGCGATCGAGCGGATGGCTGCGGGCCATGATCGTGGTTTCCTTAGAGATGTGGGGAGCGCAGCTTCCGCCGGCTCCCCACGATATAGGTTAGAAGGTCGAGGCTTCCAAGCCTTACCAGCGGTAGTGGCTGAAGGCGCGGTTGGCTTCGGCCATACGGTGCGTGTCTTCGCGCTTCTTCACCGCGTTGCCGCGGTTGTTGGCGGCATCCATCAGCTCGCCCGACAGGCGCGCCGACATGGTGTTCTCGCTGCGCGCACGGGCGGCGGCGATCAGCCAGCGGATGGCCAGCGCCTGGGCGCGCTCCGGACGGACCTCGACGGGGACCTGATAGGTCGCACCGCCGACGCGGCGCGAACGCACCTCGATGCCCGGCTTGATGTTGTTGAGCGCGTCGTGGAACACGCCGATCGGCTCGCGCTTGGCGCGGCTTTCGACGGTTTCGAGCGCACCGTAGACGATCAGTTCCGCGACGGACTTCTTGCCGTCGAGCATGACCGAATTCATGAACTTCGAGAGAACCTCATCCCCGAACTTGGGATCAGGCAGGATGACCCGCTTTTCGGGACGACGACGACGTGCCATTTCAAAAACCTTTCTAACTTCAGCCTGGTGGATGATCCCCCAGAGGGGACATCCGGCTTACTTCGGACGCTTGGCGCCGTACTTGGAGCGGGACTGACGGCGATCCTTGACGCCCTGCGTATCGAGCACGCCGCGCAGGACGTGGTAGCGGACGCCGGGAAGATCGCGCACACGGCCGCCGCGGATCAGGACCACCGAGTGCTCCTGAAGGTTGTGGCCTTCGCCCGGAATGTAGCTGATGACTTCGCGGCTGTTGGTCAGGCGGACCTTGGCCACCTTGCGCAGCGCCGAGTTCGGCTTCTTCGGGGTCGTCGTGTAGACGCGGGTGCAGACGCCGCGCTTCTGCGGGTTCTGCTCCATCGCAGGGACCTTCGACTTGGCCTTCTGCGGGTCGCGGCCCTTGCGGACCAGCTGGTTGATCGTCGGCATGAAGCCTTCACCTCGTATGTGGGTTACTTTGCTGGAGCCTTCACAGCACTTCGGAATACAAAAAGGGACGGATGGCGGCGCATGCACCACCCCGGCCCCACAACTTTGCATCCAGCAATGTTCAAGCATGTCCGACGGATCGCTCCGACGGACGGGGCGGGCCTATACGCAGAGTCGCGCCGCGGGTCAACGGGGGCGCCCGTCCCCCGAGCGGGCGGACTAGCGCCGCGCGGCGAGCGTCGCCAGCAACACCTTTTCGAATCGCGCCGGATCCTCGACCTGCGGGGAATGGCCGAGCCCGTCGAGCGGGACGAGCGTCGCATTGGGCATCTGCGTCACCGCTTTCTTGGCGACGATCGGGATCGCCTCGAGGAACTGGCGCAGGTTGGGCGGCGTCTGCGCCCGGCCGAAGGCGGTCCGGTCGAGCGTGCCGATGAGCAGCGTCGTCGGCGGCTTCAGACGGTACAGCTCGTGCGCGACCGGCTGCGTCTTGATCATCTCGCTGGTCTTGGCCTGGGCGAGCGCCACCGCGTCGCGCCCCGCCCCCTGATACATGCCCGCCAGCATCCACACCCAGCGATCATAGGCCGGCTTCCAGGTGCCGTGATAGTAATTCTGCTGCTGATAGGCCTTGATCGACGCATAGCTCGCCTTGCGCTCGCCCGCCCACAGCGTGTCGACGTCGACGTACGGCAGCCCCTCCTCCGACCGGTCCTTGAGGCCGAGCGGATTGACCAGCACCAGCCGCTCGACCGCCTCCGGATACAGGATGGCGAAGCGCATCGCGAGCATGCCGCCGAAGGAATGACCGACGATCGCCGCACGGCCGATGCCGCGCGCCTCCATCAGCCGGCGGGTGAAGGACGCCAGCATCTCGAAACTATATTGGGCGGCGCGCGGCTTGGCCGATTTGCAGAAGCCGATCTGGTCGGGAACGAGGACGCGATAGCCGGCATTGGCGAGCGCCCGCGCGCTGCTTTCCCACGTCGCGCCGCAGAAGTTCTTGCCGTGCAGCAGCACCACGCTGCGGCCGTTCGGCCGCGCCGGGGCGATGTCCATGAAGGCCATCGTCGCGGGCTGACCGACGATGTCGAAGGTCATCGTCTGCACCGGCCAGGGATAAGTGAAGCGTTCGAGATTGGGGCCAAGCTCGGGCACCGCGACCGGATCTGCGGCGATTCCGACCGCAGGCAGACATGCGAGCGCCAGTGCCGCGCCCGTCGCCATGATCTTCGCCAACCGTCGTCTCCCGTACCAGTTTCGTTACTGCCCCATAATGAGATCGCTACCGGCCGTCACCCGTGCGATGACGATCGCACAGGACCGTCTTGCCCTTTTTTTCGCAAGGCGGTAGAGGCCGCGGCGCTGCAGGAGTGTAGCTCAGTTGGTAGAGCATCGGTCTCCAAAACCGAGGGCCCACGGTTCGAGTCCGTGCACTCCTGCCAGTCCCGCCCGCGACGCGCCGGCCGGACCTTGACCGAACGCAATGAATTTTTTGTCATATTGGCGGTGACGCCGACATTCGGCCTGCTATAAAGCGGGCATGGATGAGGCTACTCGATTTACGCTGGTTTATGCCATTATCGGCGTGTTGCTGCTGATCGGCATACCGACGCTGATCGTATATTTGCGCAAGCGCAAGCGCGAGAAGCTGCGCCGGCGCGGGATCAAGACCTACGGTCATTGAGTTGCGCCGCGGGCGCGCCGGCGCGGCGCCTCCCGGCGGACTTGCCTTTACCGGCCCGCGCGGCTATCTGCGCAGGCCATCCGAAAGCTGAGGACGGGCCACGCCGGTTCCCCACATGAGGGAAGCGGCAGCGGCCTTATGTCTTCAGCGACACGGATTTTCGTGATTCCAGCGGGTTTTGAGAAAAAACAGTGGCGAAGACGACCCCCATCGAATTCATCCGTCAGGTGCAGGCCGAGACCAAGAAGGTCGTCTGGCCGACCCGGCGCGAGACGATCATGACGGGCGTGATGGTGGTCATCATGACCACGATCCTCGCGCTGTTCTTCCTGGGCGTCGACACGTTCTTCAACGCGGTCGTCCAGGCGCTGCTCAAGCTCGCGAAGTAAGGGTTTTCCAATGGCGCGCTGGTACATCATTCACGCCTATTCGGGCTTCGAGGGCAAGGTCCGCGACGCGATCATGGCCGAAGCGACGCGGCTCGGCCTCGAGCAGCTCGT
The DNA here is from genome assembly GCF_000764535.1 of Sphingomonas taxi. Classification (NCBI taxonomy): domain Bacteria; kingdom Pseudomonadati; phylum Pseudomonadota; class Alphaproteobacteria; order Sphingomonadales; family Sphingomonadaceae; genus Sphingomonas; species Sphingomonas taxi. The sequence continues at coordinate 2,604,944 of NZ_CP009571.1, forward strand.
CGAGCAGATCGAGGTGCCGACCGAGACGGTGACCGAGGCCCGCCGCGGCAAGAAGATCGCGGTCGAGCGCAAGTTCATGCCCGGCTACGTCCTCGCCAAGCTCAACATGAACGACGACGTCTACCACCTCGTCAAGAACACGCCCAAGGTGACCGGCTTCCTCGGCAGCATGGGCAAGCCGCAGGCGATCAGCGAGGCCGAGGCCGCGCGCATGCTCAACAGCAAGGAAGAGGCCGCCGCGGCGCCGAAGACCAAGGTCAAGGTCGATTACGAGATCGGCGACGCGGTCAAGGTGCTCGAAGGGCCGTTCGCGAGCTTCAACGGCATCGTCGAGGAACTCGATTTCGACAAGTCGAAGGTCAAGGTGTCGGTGTCGATCTTCGGTCGCGCCACCCCGGTCGAACTCGACTTCGAACAGGTTGAACGCTCGAAGTAATCGCGACCAGTGTCGCGGTACGAAGGGCCGGAGCGGCGACGCTCCGGCCCTTGTCGTATCCGGCTCAGGCAGCCGCGCAGGCGAAAGCGTCCGCGCCCGCATCCCCCGCGACGGCGCGCAGGTCGGCGATCAGGGCGTCGACGCGCGCCGGATCGGCATCCCAGGCGAACATGAACCGCGCGCCGCCGCCGATGAAGGTGTAGAAGCGCCACCCCCGCGCGCGCAGGCCGTCGAGCACCGTGTCGGGCGCGGTGAGGAAAACGGCATTCGCTTCGACCGGGAACATCAGGTCGACGCCGGGCAAATCGGCAACCGCCGCCGCGAGCCGGTCGGCGCAGGCGTTGCCGTGTTCGGCGTTGCTCAGCCAGGCGCCGCTTTCCAGCAGGCCGACCCAGGGCGCCGACAGGAAGCGCATCTTCGAGGCGAGCTGCCCCGCCTGTTTGCAGCGATAGTCGAAATCCTGCGCGAGCGCGGGATCGAAGAACAGCACCGCCTCGCCGACCGCCATGCCGTTCTTGGTGCCGCCGAAGCACAATACGTCGACGCCGGCGCGCCAGGTGATGTCCGCCGGGCGGCATCCCAAGGTCGCGCAGGCATGCGCGAAGCGGGCGCCGTCCATGTGCAGCCGCAGGCCGAGTTCGCGGCACACCGCCGACAGCGCCTGCACCTCGGCAACGGTATAGACCTGCCCCGTCTCGGTCGGCTGGGTGATCGTCACAACGCGCGGCTTGGGGAAATGGATATCGGCGCGCCCCGTGGCGAGCTTGCGGATCGCCTGCGGATCGAGCTTGCCGCTCTCGGTCGGCGCGACGAGCAGTTTCGAGCCGTTCGAGAAGAATTCAGGCGCGCCGCATTCGTCGGTTTCGACATGCGCCTGCGCCGAGCAGATCACGCTGTGATAGGATTGGCAGAGCGAGGCGAGCGCGAGCGAATTGGCGGCGGTGCCGTTGAAGGCGAAGAACACCTCGCATTCGGTCTCGAACAGGTCGCGGAAGGCGTCGGAGGCGCGCTGCGTCCAGTCGTCGTCGCCGTAGGCGCTGGCCGAGCCGCGATTCGCACGGTCCATCGCCTGCCACGCCTCGGGGCAGATTCCGGCATAATTGTCGCTGGCGAATTGCTGGGCGTCGGTCACGTCGCTGTCCTTGTTCCGGTTCGATGCACCAGAGACGAAGCGACGTGTGGCGTGATCCCGTTGGTTGCCGGTCCGGCCACATCCCTCCATCTGCATGGAGGCACCACCTTGCTCGGGAGCAGGTTGGTGTCGGGCGTCGTCCCGACTCTTGATGCTGCCGCCCCCTTAGCGGCCATGACGTATACGATCAAGAGGGTGACGAAGCGTGTCTCGACTGGGCCGGTATGGCGTCCGGCTTGCCGCGGGTGAGACATCTGCCTAAGCCTGCGTAATACCAATTGGATACCGGAGGCACAGGATGACGCGGCGCAAGGGCGGAATCGGCGTATATACGGCAGTGGCGACCACGCTGGCGGGGTTCGCCGCCGCGGCGGGCGCGGCCGAACCGGCGACGCTGCCGGCGATCTTCCCCGCGCCCGCGTCGACCACGCTCGGCGATGGCGCGGTGACGCTCGGTGATTCGGTGGTGCTGGTGGTCGCACCCGGGACGCAGAGCGAGACGGTCGCGCTGGTCCGCGGCATCCTGACTGCCGCCGGGGTGACGACGATCGCCAGCGCGCGCGCGGTGCCGAAGACGCTCGACCGGACCTATGTCGTGCTCGGCACCGGCGACGCCGGCGTGATCCGCGACGCGCTCGCGCGCAGCGGCACGACGCTCGACGGCCATGCCGAAGGCTATACGATCGCCAGTCTCGCTCGCGATAAGGGCAGCCTGATCGCGCTCGCCGGCCAGGACGCCGACGGCCTGTTCCACGCCGCCCAGACCTTCCGCCAGCTCGCGCGGCGGCAGACGCTGCCCGCGCTGGTGATCCGGGATCATCCGGCGATGCCGATCCGCGGCACGATCGAGGGCTTCTACGGCGCGCCGTGGACGATGGCGGACCGCACCAAGCATCTCGCCTTCCTCGCCAGCGTCAAGGCGAACACCTATGTCTACAGCCCCAAGGACGATCCGTTCGCGCGGGCGCGCTGGCGTGAGCCCTATCCCGCCGCGACGCTGAACGAGCTCGGTACGCTGGCGGCGACGGCGCGGCACAACCACGTCGATTTCGTCTATGCGATCTCGCCCGGCCCCACCGTCTGCTTCTCCGATCCCGCCGACGCCAGGGCGCTGGAGCGCAAGTTCGACGCATTGCGTGCGATCGGCATCGACAGTTTTTACGTCGCGCTCGACGACATCGAATATACCAAGTGGAATTGCGAACGCGACACCGCCGCCTTCGGGCCCTCCGGCGCGCAGGCGGCGGGCGTCGCCCAGTCGCAATTGCTCAACACGGTGCAGAAGGACCTGACCGCCAAGGACCCCAAGGCGCGGCCGCTGATCATGGTGCCGACCGAATATTACGACGCCAAGGAAACGCCGTACAAGGCGGCGCTGCGCCAGCACCTCGATCCGCGCATCGTCGTGCAATGGACCGGCACCGACGTGGTGCCGCCCGCGATCTCGATCCCCGACGCCAAGGCGGCGACCAAGGCGTTCGGCCGCAAGACGCTGCTGTGGGACAATTATCCGGTCAACGATTACGCCCAGACCACCGGCCGCCTGCTGCTCGCGCCCTATGACCGGCGCGAGGCGGGGCTGTCCGGCGAGCTGACCGGCATCCTGTCCAACCCGATGAACCAGGAGGCGCCGAGTCGCGTCGCGGTGACCGGCGTCGCCGCCTTTGCGTGGAACGATCGGGACTACGACCCGACGCTGACCTGGCATGCCGCGGCGCGTGAACTGGCCGGCGGCGACGCGCAGGCGACCGCCGCGCTGCTGCTGTTCTTCGACACGCAGCATATGGCGCCGACCTTCGGCAGCCAGCCGTGGCAGCCGCAGGCGCCGCAGCTCAAGGCGCTGCTCGACGACGTGCGCGAGACGCTGGCCGAGGGCGACGCGGCGGCGCGGCAGGCGGCGATCGCCGAACTCGCGCAGCGCGCCGATGCACTGGCGGGGGCGTCGGACATCATCCGCTCGGGCACGGTCGATCCCGCCTTCGCCGCGCAGGCGCGGCCGTGGCTCGACGCCTTGCAGCGCTGGGGCCGCGCGTTGCAGCTGACCGCCGCGGGGCTCGATGCGGCGAATCGCGGCAGCGGCGCCGCGATGCGCTATTTCGCCGATGCCAAGCGGCTGGCGGCCGAGGCGGCAGCGATCCCGTCGATCCCCGGCGCGACCCGGTTCGACGGCCCGATCAAGATTGCCGACGGCGTGCTCGACCGGTTCGTCGCGGACGCGCCGGCGCTGATCGCGACGCCGTCGCCGAACGCCGCCGCCGACTGACCTGTTCGCCGCCCCGGATCGTGCTATCGTAACGGTCCGGGAGCGAACATGGAGGCTGACATGGCTGTGCTATGGTCCCTGTTGCTTGCGGGCTCGGCGATGCCGGCGGTGCCCGCGCGATTCACCGCATTGCCCGCGGGCGAGCGGTTGCAGCGGCTCGACGATTTCCGCGATTCGCTGCCCGCCGGCGCGCGGCGACGACTCGACCGCGCCTTGCCGCGATCGGCGGGCGGCGGCATCGCGCGCTGCGACCATATCGACCGCAGTCGCGCGTCCTGCGAATCGGCGGCCTATCTGCCGGCGCTGCGCACGACCGGTCTGCTGCCGCGCTTCCTGGCGACGCTGCGAAAGCCGGGCGACAGGGCGTCCGGGCGCTAGCGCAGCAACGCCGCGCGGAACTCAGCGAGCGTGCACAGGCCGGCGACGCCACGCGCCTTGCAGCCGGGGATCGGCAGCACCGCGACATAGGGCGCCGCAAGCGGTGCGGCGCTGCGGATCTGATCGAGCGTCTGCGATCGGAAGAGTGCGCGCACGTATCGGTCCCCGGCGACATCGCGCAGCCGTTCGAAGATGATCGCGCCGCCCGGCGACGGATCGTCGGCGGCGAGGCCCGGGACGCGCCAATGCAGGTCGAGCAGCCCGCCGAGGCTGGCGATATTGGTGTCGTGGCCGGAGATCATCGTCACCGCCGCGGCCCCGTCGTCGCCAAGCGAATCGGCGATCAGCGGCGCGAGCAGCGCGAGATTGGCCCTGGCGACGTAGCGCGGACGCGCAAGCAGCCGGAATTCTGCGCTGTGCAGCTCGGACAGCCGGCCGATGTCGGCCGGCGTGGCGCGGCCCCAGCCGACGTCGGTCATGGCTTTGCCGTCGGCATATTCGAGCAGGAGAATTTGGGCCGCGGTCGAGGCGCGATCGAGCGCACCGGTAAGCTTGGGGCGCTTGCCGGGTCGTGCGGGGGCGAGGCCGGTCGGCGTGGCGGCGATGCCGCACCCGGGCGTGGGCTTGCCGCAGAGGATGACGTCGAGCCGCGTCAAGAGCGGGGCGAGGCGGCGTTCCTCGGCGGCGATTCCGGCAGGGCCGGCAGGGCCGGCAGGGCCGGCAGGGCCGGCAGGGCCGGCGGGGCCGGCGGGACCGGCGGCGGCGAGCACCGCGGCCCGCGCCTCCTCCGCATCGAAGGGCACTGTGCCTTCGTCGATCGGTGAGAACAGCGGGTCGGCGACGTCCTGTGGCTTGTGCTCGGGCGCCGACGGACAACCGGGAGCCAGTTCGGCGGCGTAGGTGCGTGCGGTCTCGATCGTCCGTTGGTCGCTGTCGGCGACGATGCGGAGGCGCGCGCAGCCACGGCGCGGCAGCAGACCGGCGGCGGTCCAGGTGGTGCGGTCGTAGCGGGCGATTTGGACCAGCGCGGCGCGGCCGTGCGGCGTGAGATAGCCGGGTGCGACCGGCCATTGCGGCCATGCGTCGCGCGCACTGCGCGCGGGCAGTGGCGGCGACTTGGTCGGCGGGCGGACGCCGTGGCGCATCAGCAGCACGACGCGGTCGAGCGTAAGGCCCGCCGGAGCGGCAGGCTCGCGTGCCGCGACGGGAGTGGCCATACCGGCGACCAGCGTGGCGATGAGCAGGCGTTTCATGTCTTGTCCTCTCCTGAGGCGGCGATCGCCACCCGTCGGGTGCTGCACCTGTCGCAGCACCTTCCCTCGTCGCCTAGAAGTGCAGCTGGGCGCCCCAGCGGAAGCTGTAGCCATAGCGTTCGCGCTCGACCAATTGCGGCTTCGATCCGATATAGCGACGCCACGCCGCATCGGTGAGGTTGAGCGCCTGACCGAAGAAGGTGAGCTGCGGCGTCACTTCATAGCTGAGGTTGACGTCGAGCTGGCCGTTGCTGTCGGTATATTGGTCGGTCGCCGCACTGGTGCCGATCGTATCGAGGTAGGGCGAGCGATAGGAGTAAGCGGCGCGAATCGCGACGCCGTATTTCTCGTAGAAGACCTGTGCGGTGCCGACGTCGCGCGACTGGAGGAACAACGGCAGGTCGCCGGTGCGCGGCGGCTGGCCGGGAACGGTGCCGCTGCCATGACCGGTGATATGCGCGTAATTGACCGCGAAGCCGAAGCCGTCGAGCGCACCCGGCAGGAAGGTGAAGCGGACCTGCGCGTTCGCCTCGATGCCCTGCACCTCGGCCTTGTCGAGATTGAGCGGCTGGACGACGTTGACGCCGGTCAACGCCTGGCCGGCATAGGTGCCCGACTGGCTGATCCGCGTGCCCGTGTAGATCGGATCGTCGATATGTTTGTAGAAATAGCCGACCGACAGAAGCCCCTGCCCCGGCAAATAATATTCGACCGCGCCGTCGAGATTGACCGCCTTGTAGGGCTTGAGGTCGGGATTGCCGAGCGTGACCGTCGTCGGCGAGGTGGTCGTGTCGACCGCGACATAGGGCGACAGATCGGGGTAGTTCGGGCGGCCGATCGCGGTGGTCGCGGCACCGCGGACGATCAGGCCGTTCGCCACCTCCCATTTGGCGTTGAGGCCCGGAAAGACGTCGGTGTAGCTCTTGCGGCCGAAGGCGTTGTAATCGGCGTTCAGCGCCGAGGCGGCGGTGATGAGCTTGCCCTTGGTCCGGTCGCGGGTGTTCTCGACGCGGACGCCGGGCACCAGTGTCAGCGTGCCGAGATGGAGCGTGGCCATCGCATAGCCCGCCGCGATGCTCTCGCGCACGTCATAGTCGTTGGCGAGACTGTTGGTGCGGCTCGACCCGACGTTGACCGCGATCGTGCCGGGATTGGCGGCGAGGAACGCCTGCGCACGATCGTAGCCGACCCGCACCGGAAAGGGATAGGCACCGTCGTAGAAGCTGGTGTCGCCGAGATAGGAGACGTTGGCGAGCGTGAAGCTGCGGCCGGTGGTGAGACCGTAATTGAGCACGTCGCGCGCATTGGTCTTGTGGCGGTCGAGATATTTCGCACCGATTTTGATGCTGCTGTCGCTGCCGAGGCTCAGCGGCACGGTGAGGTCGGCGCGCCCCTGCCACAAGGTTTCCACCGCATTGCGCGTCTCGTAATTGACGCTGTTGAAGCCATAGGCGCTCTGGTTGGCGTTGGGCTGCACCGTCGGCGTGAAGACATAGGGCGTGTCGGACACGTCGTAATTGACGGTCAGCGCGCTGCCGCCGGTCCGGAAATTATATTCGGAACGCAGCGGGTCGCGCTTCTGCGCGCGGGTCCAGCCGCCGGCGAGATCGAGCGTCGCGTCGCCACCGAACGCGAAGCTGCCGCCGCCCTGCACCGACTTGGTGTTGTCCGTCTCCTGCCGGCGGCGGACGCGGACGCTGCCGCGACCGCGGAAGGTGCCGGTGGTCGCGGTCTGATTGGTGAAGGCAGACTGGTTGTCGATGATGAACTGGTCGCGCGTCTCATTGTCGTCGAACCGCGACAAGGTGCCGCGCAGGAACAGCTTGACCGCATCGCTCGGCCGCCAGTCGAGATTGAGGACGACGCCCTTGCGGGTGCGGGTCAGATTGTAATCGCGCAGCCCCTGCTGGTCCGGCAGGCCGGCGACCCATTTGGTCGAGCCCTGAAAGTTCTCCGACTCGATCGGCCGCTTCGAATAATTGACCGAGAGCACCGCGCCGAACTGGCCGTCCGGGCCGAACAGGCCGCCGACCTGCGCGTCGCCCTCCCACGGATGGCCGCCGTTGAGGTGATAGGCGCCATATTGGATGCGCGCATCGGCGAAGAGCGGCTTGTTGCGGTCGAACGCGGTCAGCGTGCGGATGTTGACCTCACCACCGATCGCATTGGCATCCTGGTCCGCAGTCAGCGACTTGGTGACGACGATCGAGTTGATCAGCGCCGAGGGGATGTCGTCGAGCTTGACCTGACGGCCGTCGGGCTCGGGCGCCGGCAACGTCAGGCCGTTGAGCACGACGTTGACGAGATTGGGGTTGATGCCGCGGATGATGACATAGCGGCCCTCGCCCTGATCGTTGGCGACCGACAGTCCGGGCAGGCGGCGCACCGCCTCGGCGACGTTCTGGTCGGGCAGTTTGCCGACATCGTTGGCGTAGAGCGCTTCGACGAAATTGTCGGCGCGGCGCTTGGTCTCGATCGCCTTCTTCTCGCCCTGCGCGGTGCCGACGACGAGGATATCGGCATCGGTCTGCACGCCGGCCTGCGCCGCTTCCTGCGCGGTCGCGGTGTCGTGCGCCGCATCGCTGCTCTGCGCCGCCGCCGGCACCGCGAACAGGCCGAGCGCGGACACGCCCGCCATCAGTGCAACAGTCTTCATCACCACATCCCCCACGCGCTCCCGGGGAGCGCCCAAGCGGGCGGGCTAGGCAGGCCGAATGACAGAATGGCGGCATTTGCATAACCGTTCTGTTACGTTGCCGGTCTGCAACAGCACGTGTCCGAACAACCGCCATCCGTTTGGAATTCAGACCGGGAACCTTGGACTCATGCCGCGCCATCCGACGTCGCGGCGCGGAGCGTCAGGATGGCGACCGCGCCCATGCCCCGGCCCTCGCTCTCCAGCCGCAGCGTGCCGCCCATCGCGGTCATCGAATTGGCGCACCAGTGCAGGCCGAGGCCACCGGATTTGTGTTCGCGGGTCGAGAAGCCGCGCTGGAATACGGTCGCACCGGTGGCGGCATCGAAGCCTTCGCCGTCGTCGCGGATGTGGACGGTCACCACGTCGCCCGATTGGTGGATCGACACGCCGATGCTGCCGCTGTCGCTGCCGGTGGCGGCGACCGCCTCGGCGGCATTGCCGAGCAGGTTGCCGATCACCTGGCTGAGGATGACGCGATTGGCGCGCACGTAATACGACCCGGCGGGAAAGCTGAACGCGATCGAGGCGGCATCGGCATAGCGCGCGATCGCGGCGTTGCGCGCGACGATGTCGCTGAGGTCGCAGCGTTCGAGATGCGGGCGGTCGTGCGCCTGCTGCTGCTGCTGGCCGATGATCTCAAGCACGTGCGCCATCGCCTCGCGGCCGACGCGCAGCTCGCCGCGCATCGTCTCGCGCCCGGCGACCTCGGCCGCGAAGGCAGCGGTGACGAAGGTCGCGAGCCGCGCGCGGCGTTCGGGCGGAAGCGCCTCCAGCGCGAGTTCGGCGAGCGCGCGCTCGACGGTGGCGCGATCGATCGGCGGCGGCTGGGCGATGCCCTGGGTCAGGATGGTGCTGATCGGGGTGAGCGCGTTGCGGACGTTGTGCATCACCGCCACCGCGCTCTCGCTGCGACCGAGCGCGAAGCTCTGCACCTCGATCTGCTCGCGCAGGTCCTTGAGCTGCGCGAGCATCGCGTTGAGGCTGCGGCCGAGCGAGCCGAATTCGTCGCGGCGGCGATCGCCCTCGAACAAGGCGATCGATCCGGAGGCGCGGACGCGCTGCATGTGGCGCTCGACGCGCTGCAACGGCGCCAGCACCAGCCGGGCGATCACCCGGCGCAGCACGAGAAGCACGATCAGCAGCAGCAAGGTCGAACCGGCGACCGCCAACAGCAGCATGCGCCGGCCGAGCAGGGTCGCGTCGCGGGTGACGTCGAAGCGCGCGGTGGCGATCGCGCGGCCATCGGGCGCACGGATCGGCACGGCGATCGTCATCCGCCCGCGGGCCGATGCGACATGGCCGCTGGCATCCGCGGCGGGACCGATCCGGGCGTCGAGCCGCAACAAATCGGAGAGCTGGCGCGCGGTCAGCACGCGCGCCATCAGCACATAGCCACGCGGATCGCCGCTGCCGTCGGACCGGCGCACCCGCGCGACGCCGATCGCGGCGATGTCGGGGCCGACGCGCGCGTAGAAATGCGCCGACGCGCCTTTGCCGAGGATGCGGGCGAGATCCGCATCGGCGGCGACCTGCGCCAACGCCGCCTGCAGCGCGCGGTGCGTCGCCCCCGAGGACGCATCGCGCCAGCGCGCGACGCGGACGCCGCCGTCAGCCGAGACATAGGCGATGCCCTGCACCCCGAGATCGCGCAGCGCACGTCGCGAGACGCCGTCGCGCTCGAATGCGGCGGCCGCGGGCGACGCCGGCGGCGGCGTCGCCATATAATCGTAGCCCTGCGTCCAATCGCCATAGTCCCGGACCGCGGTTTCGACCTTGGCGGCATAATCGGCGAGCGCCGCACGGGTTCGGTCGACGTGCCCCTGTACGGCCTTGGCCTCCAAAGCGTCGAAGCTCGGCGTGATGATCCCGGCGAGCAGCACGGTGATGCCGAGCGCACCGATGACGCCGACCAAGGTGAGGATGAGCACCAATTTGGCGCCGAGCGACATCGCCCGCCCCGGTCGCGCGCGCCAGGACCACGCCGCGAGCGCGGGAAGGCGCATCAGCCGTTGGTTCCGGTATCCGCCCGGTCGCCTGGCGTACCGCCGATCACCCGCCGCTCGGCAAGCGCGATCGCATGGTCGGCGGCGACCGGCGGCGAGAAGAAGAAGCCCTGCAGGTGGCTGGTGCCGGCGAGACGCAGCGCCTGCACCTGTGCCGGCGTCTCGACGCCCTCGGCGATCACCTCCAGCCCCAGCGCCCGGCCGAGATGGATGATCGAATGGACGATCGCCGCGCTCTCGCGCTCGCGCCCCATGCCGTCGATGAAGCTGCGATCGATCTTGAGGCTATCGAGCGCGAATTTGCGGATGTTGTAGAGCGAGGAATAGCCGGTGCCGAAATCGTCGAGCGCGATGCGGAAGCCCATCTGGCGGAGGCGATAGAGCGTCTCGGCGGCGCGCTCGGCATCGTCGAAGATCGCGGTTTCGGTGATCTCGATCTGGACGCGGCCGGGCAGCACGCCGGCCCGCTGGACGCTCTCCATGACATGGCCGACGAAATTGTGGCGGCGGAACTGGCGCGGCGAGAAATTAACCGAGACATATTGGCCGGGGAAGCGCTGCACCGTCTTCAGCGCCTCGTCGAGAATCCAGTCGCCGAGATCGTGGATGACGTTCGATTCCTCGGCGATCGGGATGAAGATCGCCGGGCTGATCGGCCCATATTCCTCGGTGTTCCAGCGTACCAGCGCCTCGAAGCCGATCACCTCGAGGTCGCCGCGGCCGACGATCGGCTGATAGACGAGGCTGAGTTCGCCGCGACCGATCGCGGCGGCGAGCCCCTGTTCCACACGGCGGCGGAACCGGATGCCCTCGTCCATGCTCTCGTCGAACAGGCGGGTGACGCTGCGGCCGGCGCGCTTGGCGTCGTTGAGCGCGAGGTCGGCGCGGCGCAGCGCGTCGATCGGGTCGCAGCCGCTGCCCTCGACGACGACGACCCCGGCGGAGGCGCCGCTCTGCACCGAATTGCCGAACACCTGATGCGTGCCCGCGCAGGCGGCGACGATGCGGTCGCACGCCATCACCGCGGCGTCCTCGCCGGCGGCGTCGAACAGCACGCCGAATTCGTCGCCGCCGAGCCGCGCGACGACCGCGCCTGCGGGCGCATGCGCCTGGAGGATGGCATAGACGTCGCGGATCAGCGCGTCGCCGGCGAGATGGCCGAGCGTATCGTTGACGATCTTGAACCGGTCGAGATCGAACATCGCGGTCGCGAACAGGCCGGGGCGGCGGGCGCGATCGCCGAGCGCACGCAGGAAGGCAAGCCGGTTGGGCGCATCGGTGAGCGAATCGTGCGTCGCCATGTGCAGCGCGCGGCTCTCGTTGGCGGCGAGTTCGGCGGCCTGTTCCTCGAGCTGGACGATCTGCTGCGCGAGCTGCACACGCGCTGCGGCGAGTTCGCGGTCCACCTCCCAGCGGCGGGCCAGCGCGGTCGCGGTCTGGATGATCTCGGCGACTTCGAAGGGCTTGGCGATGTAGAAGATCTTGTCGACGGGACCGGCGACCTTGCTGATCTCGATCGGCGAGAAGTCCGAAAAGCCGGTGACGATGCACAGGTTGATCTCGGGATCGATCGCGCGGATGCGGCGCGCGGTCTCGCGTCCGTCGATGCCGGGGGGCATGCGGATGTCGATGAAGGCGACGGCATATGGCGTGCCGGCAGCCTGCGCCGCCTCGACCGCGGCGACCGCCTCATGCCCCTGATGGCAGAGGGTAAGGTCGAACGGCTCGGCTTCGTCGGGATCGTGCGCGGCATCGGCACCGAACAGATCCACCGCCATCACGCCGAGCGCATCCTCTTCCGCCCCGCGCTGGCGGACGAAGCTGCGGACGTAACTGTCGTGCATCGCCGGCTCGTCGTCGACGACGAGCAGGCGCCGGGGTGACAGGCGTTCGGGTGCAGCGGCAGTCATCGACACGAACTTCCCTCTCCTCATTGGCAGAGAGGTAAGCAAATACGGTTAAAGGGCCGTGAACGACTTCAATTGCTGTTCGAGTGCCTGACCGCCGAGCACGATCGCGCCGAGTGGCCCCGCATTGCCGCCGAGCGCCGGCGGGACGACGAACGAAGGCTCGGCGATTTCGGGCAGAGCGATATAGCCGGCGAGGCTCTTGACCATCGCGGCGCGGATGCGCGGGAAGAGATGGTCGTTGCCGACCATCACGCCGCCGCCCATGACGATCCGCCGCGGCACGCCGGTGAGCACCAGCGTATGGCAGAGCTGCGCGAGGACATGGGCGACCGGCTCCCAGACGGGATCGTCGGCGGCGATGTCCTCGCCCTTCTTGCCGGCACGCGCGCCGATCGCGGGGCCGGCGGCGAGCCCCTCCAGACACCCGCCGTGGAACGGGCAGATGCCGATCCAGTCGTCGCCGGTCAGCCGGTCGGGGCGGATATGGCCCAATTCGCTGTGGGTGAGGCCGTCGACCGGCACGCCGCCGGCGATCAGACCGACGCCGATGCCGGTGCCGACCGTCACATAGGCGACATCGCGCAGCCCTTCGGCGGCGCCCCAGCGCGCCTCGGCCAGCGCGGCGCCGACGACATCGGTATGGAAACCGGTCGGCACCTCGTAGCGCGCGGCGAGCCGCTTGGCGACGTCGGTGCCTGCCCAATGCGGCTTGGGGGTCGAGGTGACATGGCCGTAATCGGCAGCATGCCGGTCGATCGAGATCGGCCCGAAGCTGGCGATGCCGAGCGCGTCGAACTTGCCCCAGCCGTCGAGGACATGCTCGATCCCCGCCAGCGTCTCCTCGGGCCGGGTGGTCGGCAATTGGACGCGATCCTCGATCGCATCCGGCCCGCGCGCCAGCAGGCAGACGATCTTGGTCCCACCCAATTCGATACCGGCTACCAGAGGGGGGACGCTGACCACGATCGTTTCTCCTTAGGATGCGCGCGTTAGCCGAGAACGGCGGGTTAGGCGAGAGTCAGCGCAAGCGGCGCAAGGGGCCGTCCGATCAGCCCGCTGACCATCGCCGCCTGAATGCGATCCGCCGGCCAGCGACCCGATAATGGCCCGACCAGCCGGTCGCGCACGAACGGCAGGATGCGGCTGTCGGACTGGTAGACCGGGGTGAACAGCGCGGTCAGCGACTGGTAAAGGCGGACATGGCGCCGACGCATCGCCACCGCCGCCGCCAGTCCCGTGCCGACATCCGCCGTGCGCAGCCCGATGGCAAGTGCATGCGCATCGAGCAGCGCCATATTGGCGCCCTGACCCAATTGCGGGCTCGCCGAATGCCAGGCGTCGCCGATGTGGATCAACGCCGTTTCCGCCGGCCGCGGGAGGGTGCGGTGCGCATATCGGGCGAAGGTGAGCTGCGCGGGATCATCGATCTGGTCGAGAAGTGGGGTCGTCGCAGGCCATAATTCCCGCACGCCCTCCTTCCACGCCTCCAGCCCGGCCGCCCGCCACTCCGCGACCCGGTCGGCGCGGATCGACCAGAAAAATGCGGCTTGCTCCTGCTCGGCACCGGGCGGGCGACCGATCGGCAGGACGCCCGCCATCGTGCTGGCGCGACGATACCGCTGTTCGAGTGCATCGGGCGCGAACCCCTCGACCCGGCGAAGACTCGCCCAGAGCGCGCCATAACGGAGCGCGCGGCCACACGGCGGCGCGAGCGGCGTCCGCGTGCCGAGTGCGTCGACGATCAGGTCGAACCTCTCCGAGCTGCGGCCATCGGCAAAGGTCAGACGGCGGCGATCGCCGCTTACGAGTTCGCTGCCGACGATCCTGCGTCCGGTTTCGAGCGGGATGCCGGCCGCGAACACCGCCTCGTGCAGGATAGCGAACAGCGTCGCACGATGCACGCCGAAGCCACACAGACCCGGCTGCGCGAGGGTATCATAGCCGACGTCGAGCACGACGCGACCGTTAGCCGTGCCGAACAAGCGCTCGATCCGTGCACTCCGGGCGATCAGTGCATCGGCAAGTCCGAGGCCGCGCAGGACAGCGAGACCGGTCGGCTGGATCATCAGACCCGATCCGATCGGCACCGGCGCATTGAAGCGTTCGAACACGGTGACGCGATGGCCATCGCGCGCGAGCAGCAGCGCCGCGGCAAGCCCCGCCGGTCCGCAGCCGGCGACCGCGATGTCGCGGGGCGCGGCTATTCCACCGTCACCGATTTGGCGAGGTTGCGCGGCTGGTCGACGTCCGTCCCCTTCGCCACCGCGACGTGATAGGCGAGTAACTGCACCGGCACCGCATAGACGAGCGGGGCGATCAGCGGATGCACCTTCGGCATCGTGATGGTCGCGACGCAATTCTCGCCCGCTGCCTGGATACCGTCGTAGTCGCTGATCAGGACGACCTTGCCGCCGCGCGCCTGCACCTCCTGCATGTTGCTCACCGTCTTGTCGAACAGCGGGCCGGAGGGGGCGATGACGATGACGGGGACGTTCTCGTCGATCAGCGCGATCGGGCCGTGCTTCATCTCGCCGGCGGCATAGCCTTCGGCGTGAATGTAGCTGATCTCCTTGAGCTTGAGCGCCCCCTCCAGCGCCAGCGGATAATCGGTGCCACGGCCGAGATAGAGGACGTCGCGCGCGCCGGCGACGACGCCCGCCATCGCCTGGATCGCCTCGTCATAGGCGAGCGCGCCGTTGAGCGCGGCCGGCGCCTCTGCGAGATGGCGGACGATGTCGCGCTCCTCGCCGGGCTTGAGCTTGCCCTTGGCGCGGGCAAGATTCGCAGCGAGCGCGGCGAGCACCGCGAGCTGGCAGGTGAACGCCTTGGTGCTGGCGACGCCGATCTCCGGCCCGGCATGCGTCGGCAGCAGCAGGTCGGCCTCGCGCGCCATGCTGCTGGTCGGCACGTTGACGACGACCGCGATCGTCTGCGCCTCGGACCGCGCGTGGCGCAGCGCGGCGAGCGTATCGGCGGTCTCGCCCGACTGGCTGATGAAGAGCGCGAGCCCGCCCGGCTCCATCACCGGCGCGCGGTAGCGGAATTCGGACGCGACATCGAGGTCGACGGGAACGCGGGCGAATTGCTCGAACCAATATTTGGCGACCATGCCGGCATAGAAACTGGTGCCGCAGGCGACGATGGTGACGCGCTTGATGCTCGACAGGTCGAATTCGGGGATCGGCAGCGTGACGCGCTCCTCCATCCGCTGGAGGTACGAGCGCAGCGTCTGGGCGACGACGATCGGCTGCTCGTAGATCTCCTTCAGCATATAGTGGCGGTGATTGCCCTTGCTGATCAGCTCGCCGGTGACGCCGGAAATGGTGATCGCACGCTCGACCGGATGATTGTCGCGGTCGTAAACCTGTGCGCCGTCCGCGGTGCAGACGACCCAGTCGCCCTCGTCGAGATAGGCGATGCGCTGGGTCAGCGGCGCGAGCGCGAGCGCGTCGGAGCCGAGATAGGTCTCGCCGTCGCCATGACCGACGACGAGCGGCGAGCCGAGCCGCGCGCCGATCAGCAATTCGGGATGCTTGCGGAACAGGATGGCGAGCGCGAAGGCGCCGTGCAGGCGCGGCAGCACCTCGCGCACCGCGCCGACCGGGTCGATTCCCGCCTCGACCTTCTCGCTGATGAGGTGCGCGACGACCTCGGTATCCGTCTCGCTGGTGAAGACGCGGCCGCGCGCGATCAGTTCGTCGCGGAGCGGCTTGAAGTTTTCGATGATACCGTTGTGGACGACCGCGACCTCCTCGGTCGCATGCGGGTGCGCATTGTTGGTGGTCGGGCCGCCATGCGTCGCCCAGCGGGTGTGCGCGATGCCGGTGGTGCCGGGCAGCGGATGCGCGGCAAGCTCGCGCGCGAGGTTGACGAGCTTGCCCGAGGCGCGCCGGCGCTCGATCCCGCCGTCATGATCGGTGGCGATGCCGGCCGAGTCATAGCCGCGATATTCGAGCCGCTTGAGCCCGTCGAGCAGGCGATCCGCGACGTCTTCCGCGCCGACGATTCCAACAATTCCACACATGATCGGGGTCTGCCTTCAGAGGAGGTAGGGAACACGGATCCCCGGCATGGTCGCCGGGAAATCCTTGATGTTACGGGTGACGAGGATGCGGCCATGCCGCGTCGCGCTCGCCAGGATGATGGCATCGGGCGATTTCAGCCGACGGCGTTCGCGACGCAGCGCGGCGGCACGCAAGGCGATGTCCGCATCGATCTCGTCCACCTTGAATCCGCCAAGAAACGCCTGCGCGTTTTCCACGTCTCGCGACGCGCCCTTCGACAAGACCTCGACCCAGACCATCCGGCTCACCCATGCGCCACCTTGATCGAGCGCACGCCGGATCTCGTCGCGCGCCGGACCGAAGCCCGCCAGCGCATCGATGACGATGTTCGAATCGAACGCGTGGCTGGTCATGCGGGGTCGGGATAGATGGGGTCGGGATATTTGCCGGCCACCATGTCGAGATAGATCTGGCGCTGGCGGTCGTCTTCCGCGTCGAACAGATCGGGAAACTCGGCTTTGACCTCTTCATAGTCGTCGTCCCACGGACGGGTCCAGCTCGCTCGCTCGCGGCGCTGCCATTCGACCGCATCGCCGATATCGGTGCGATCCTTCCACAGGCCGAAGCCCCGATCGAGCCAATCGCGATCGTCCTCCGACTGCGCCTGCGACCGGAACGTGGCGACGGCCTCGCGCAGCATCGACGCGCGCGACCGGCCGAGCTTCGCCGCACGCTCGTCGAGCCAGCGCAGGTCATCGGGCGGAAGGTCGGCCAGGACTCGCGTCATGGCCGAATGATATCACACGCCGATATCACTGGCCAGCCTTGCGCGCCTTCATCATCTCGCGGAAGCGCGTCGCCCAGCCGGGCTTGGCGACCTGCGGCGGGCGGACCAGCGCCAGCGCGCCGGCCTCGACGTCCTGCGTCAGCACCGATCCCGCCGCGACGATCGCGCCGTCGCCGACCGACACCGGCGCGACCAGCGCCGAGTTGGAGCCGATGAACGCACCCGCGCCGATCTGCGTCCTGTATTTGAAGAAGCCGTCGTAATTGCAGGTGATCGTGCCCGCACCGATGTTCGCCGCCGCACCGATCTCGGCATCGCCGATATAGGAGAGATGATTGACCTTGGCGCCCTCGCCGAGCACCGCCTTCTTGATCTCGACGAAATTGCCGACCTTCGATTTGACGCCGAGCGTCGCGCCGGGACGCAGCCGGGCGTACGGCCCCACCTCCGCCTTCGCGCCGATCGTCGCGCCCTCGATATGGCTGAACGCGTGGATGACGACGCCGTCGGCGACGGTGACGCCGGGGCCGAAGACGACGTTCGGCTCGACCACCACGTCGCGGCCGACGACGGTATCGTGACTGAACCAGACCGTCTCGGGCGCGATCAGCGTCGCGCCGTCGGCCATCGCCTGCGCGCGCCGCGCCGTCTGCCAGCCCGCCTCGACCGCCGCCAGTTCGCCGCGGCTGTTGATGCCGGCGACCTCGTACTCGCCCGTCTCGATACACACCGCGCGGCCGCCGCCGGCGATCGCCAGCGTCACCACGTCGGGAAGGTAATATTCGCCCGCCGCATTGTCGTTGCCGACCGATTCGAGCAGCCGCCACAGGTCGCGCGTGCGCACCGCGGTGACGCCCGAATTGCACAATTCGACCGCGCGCTCGGCGGGGCTGGCGTCCTTATATTCCACCATCTTGCGGATCGTGCCGTCGCTCGCCGCGATGATCCGGCCATAGGCACGCGCATCGGCGGGGCGGAAGCCGAGCACCGCGACGGTCGGCGCATCGGGCGCCTCGAGCCGCGCCGCGAGCCGGGCGACGGTGTCGCTGCCGAGCAGCGGCGTGTCGCCGAAACAGACGATCGCGATGCCGTCGAAACCGGCGAGCGCGGCCTTGGCCTGCAGGGCGGCATGCGCGGTGCCGAGCTGCTCGCGCTGCCACGCGATCTCGACCCCGGTCGCCGCCACCGCCGATTCGACCTGCTCGCCCGATGCCCCGACCACGACGACGCGGCGCGTCGCGCCGGCGCGGTTGAGGCTGTCGATCAGGTGGAGCAGCATCGGCCGCCCGGCGATGGGATGCAGCACCTTGTGCAGATCGGACTTCATCCGCGTGCCCTTGCCCGCGGCGAGGATGATGACGGCGAGAGATGTGGTCATGCCGTCCGACTGCCACGGAAGGCTTGCCAATTCCATACCGACACGCCACCGGCGCACGGATATGACGTCGAATTCACCGCCCCGCCCGTCGCCCGACGCTCCGTTCGACATCGTCGGCTTCGACCTCGACGGGACGCTGCTCGACACCAGCGGCGATCTCGCCGCGGCGGTCAACCATGCGCTCGCCTCGGTCGGGCGGGCGCCGCTCGGCGTCGCGCAGGTAAAGCCGATGATCGGCGGCGGCGCGCGTCGCATGCTGGCGCAGGGGATGGCGGCGACCGGCGGCTGCGACGAGGCGACGCTCGACGTGCTGCATCGGCGCCTGCTCGACCATTACGAGGCGCATATCGCCGATCTGACGCAGCCCTATCCCGGGGTGCTCGACGCGCTCGATACGCTCGCCGCGCAGGGCGCACGGCTGGCGGTGGTGACCAACAAGCTGGAGGGGCTGGCCCGCAAGCTGCTCGGCGCGCTCGATCTCACCGGCCGCTTCGCGTGCATCATCGGCGGCGACACGATGGGACCGGGCAACGCCAAGCCCAGCCCGAAGCCGATCTACGAGATGCTGGCGCGCTGCGGCGGCGGCACAGCGGCGTTCGTCGGCGATTCGATCTTCGACATCGAGGCGGGCAAGGCGGCGGACCTGCCGACGATCGCCTGTTCGTTCGGCTTCCTGATGCAGCCGGTGGCCGAGCTCGGCGCGGATGCGGTGATCGATGGCTATGACGAATTGATCCCGACGCTGGAGCGGCTGGCGCGGTAAGGCGATTCAGCCCCACCGCCACTTCGCCCAGAGGTGCCGCGCCAGCATCGCCGGCGGCATGCGCAGCCAGTGCGAGCGGACGTAGAAGGCGAGCCGCGTCGCCGGGCGGATCGGCCGCCCCCAATCGTCGCGCGCCAGCAGCCGGCGCAGGTAGAGCGCATCGCCCCGCGCGAGCGTGCGATAGGCCGGGTCGACCGGCGTCGCGAACAACCGGTGCGTCAGCCGCAGCGCTCTCGCCACCTCGCGCGACAGGCCGTGCTCCGCCGCCCGCACGCGTGCGCCCTCGCTGCCGTGATCGTCGATCAGGCAGTGGATGTCCCACAGGTTGCGCAGCCCCCCCGCGAGGTCGCCGTCGGCGAACAGATGCGCGGCGGCATGGACCAGCATGTCGTCGGGCGACAGCACGGCAAGGCCGGTGCCGAGCGGCTGCGCCTGGGCCAGCAGCGCCGCCGCATCGGGCGTGATCCGCGCGGTGAGCGGCAGGATGGTATGATGCACGTCGATCATCCGGTCGCGGTCGCGATGGATCAGCGGCGGCAGCTCGTGCATCCAGCGGCGATAATAAGCGTCGTCATAGGGATCGGGCTTGACCCATTCCCACCCCGCCGCGAGCAGCGCCGCCTCGACCGCGTCGAGCGACCCGCGCGGCACGAGGATGTCGAGGTCGCCGATCGAGCGGCCGCGCCCGGCGAGCAACCCGGCGGCGACGAACGCCGTCCCCTTGAGCAGCACCACCGCACAGCCCAGCGGCGCGAGCGCGCGCCGCGCCATCTCCGCCTCCCACAAGGCGGCGCGGCGGCCATTCTCGGCGGCGGCGCGCGCATCGGCGAGCAGCAGCGCGACATCCTCGGGCAGCGGCAGGCCATCGAGCCGATAGGCGAGCGTGCCGAGCAATTGCTCCGCGCGCGCCGTCGTGACGAGGCCGATCCAGTCGGTGTCGAGCGCCAGCGACTGCGGGTCGGCGAGCGCGCGCGCGAGGATCAGAGCGTCCGCCACACCGCCTCCACCTGCGCGATCGCCGCGGCGCCGTCGGGATAGTCGATCGCATGCGCCGGCGTCGTGCGCACCAATCGGGTCAATGCATCGAATCCCGCCTGGCCGAGCGCGACGTAATTGGTCGACGCCTGAGTCAGCCGGACGAAGGATTCGGACGGCAGCACGCCGCGCGTCTCCGCCGCGAAGCCGTGCCGCGGGTAGAGCAGCATCGCGGGCGCGGCGGGCTCGTCCATCGCACCGACCGCGAGCGCGTCGGGCACCATATGGCGGATGTCGCCCTTGGGCGTGCCGGTGAGCAGGGGGCCGAGCTTGGCGTCGGGCCGCGCGGCGATGGCGGCGGCGATCGCCGCATTCTTGAGGCTGATGAGGCGGGGAAACGGGTGGACGAGCCCGGTCTCGGGATCGATCAGCGCGAATTCGTCGCTCATGAACCGCCAGCCGCGCGCCGCCAGCAGCGTCGCCAGCGTCGACTTGCCCGCCCCCGATTCGCCGGTGAGCAGCAGCGCCTGACCGTCGCGCTCGACGCAGGCGGCATGAAGCAGCAGATAGCGGCGCCCGCCCAGCGCCAGTTGCAGGTTCATCGCCATTTCGGCGGCGAGCAACCCCTGCGCGAGCGGCAGCGGTGCCGCCTCGGGCAGCATATAGTCGCCGGCGATGCGGATCGACGGCCGCAGCCAGCGCCGCCACCAATGCGTCGCCTCCAGCCGCACGGTGAAATCAGGCAAATTGGGCGAGGGATAATAACGGTAGAGCTCGCGCAACGCATCGATGGGCGCGCGCCAGTCGCTGCCGACGCGAAAGCCGATCGGCCCGATCCGCACGGTGAAGACGTGCCTCATAGCGCCTCGACCAGCCCCGCCGCGACCAGTTCGTCGAGCCGGGCCGCGAGCGCGTCGCGGCTGGCGTCGCCGAGGTCGTAGCGCTCGCCGAGGCGGACCAGCAGCGTCTCGAGGTCGAGCGTCGTGTCGGCGAGCAGCGCGAGGATCTCGGGCGCGGGGCTGACCAGCAGATGGGTGATCCCGGACGGGCGATGGAAGACGGCGGTGAAGGCGTCGAGTTCGGCGGTCAGCAGCGCCGCGTCGGCCGGGGCGCGATAGCGCAAGGCGTCAGCCGCGCGGCATCTGCAACGAGGCGAAGCAGGTGAAGCCTCCCTGCCCGCGCTGCAGCCTGCGGATATAGCTCACATAGGCGCGGTTGCTCTCGTAGGTCGTGCCGGGCAGTTGCGCGCCGGCGAGCGCGCGCTTGACCTCTTCGCCCTTGAACGGGCGCGAGGCGGGGGGAAACGCGCCCTTGGTACCGGGGGCGACGACGTTGCCGGCCGGATCGATGAAGCGGCCCGCCCGCCCCAGATCGGGCACCGGGATCTCGCAGGTCATCACCGAACCCGCGGTCTGCGCGAGCGCCGGCCGGATCGACATCACGGCGCCGGCGGTCACCGCGCCGAGCATCAGCACGCGGCGCCGGCTGGCGACGGCGGCATCGTCCGGCTCCGCCGGTCCCGCCTGCGCTGGATTGTAGCCGTCGACCGGCGTCTCGTCACTCATGGCACCCCTGCTACCGCCACTGCCTTTCACATTCGCTAACCACTGGCAAGCGCAGGAAATGTGCGGTGGTGGGACGGAGGGGAAATTCCGGTGTGAAGCTCGGGGTCGATGAAGTCGCCGGGCTCCCGTCCATCACGGTTTCGCCGCGCCACCTCCCCTTGGTGGGGGCTATGGCAGACGGGCGCAAATCTGGTTCCTTCGTGTTCCCAACCCACCCCGTCACCCCGGACGTGTTCCGGGGTCCACTCTGCGGCGGGGAGTAAGGCTTGAGCCTTCCTGCCGTTCCCTCGCGGCCCGGTGGACCCCGGAACACGTCCGGGGTGACGGAGCTGATGAGGAAACCGATCGATCCTCATGAATCGCAGCCATATGCGATTGCCCTGCCTGGCGGGGACCGCTCCGCGTCAACCGAGTAGTGGAGGGGGCGGGAGCCCGGCCGCTCGATCGCGAGGCTCGGAAGCGACATCCCCCCTCCCCGCCGCGGCCAAGCTCGGCTAGCCACGCGTCATGGCTTCCCGATTCGTCCACCGGCTCAGCGGCGCGCTGGGAATCGCCTTCGGCACCGGCGCGGGCGTGTTCCTCGTCGACGGGCGGCCGGACGGCGCCGCGATCGCCTTCGTCGGCGCGGTGGCGGCATCGCTGGCAGCGATGGGCCGCGGCGACCAGGGTATCGCCGCGGCGCGCCATGCCGGGCCGGACGCCAACGTGCTGCTCGGCGAGGTGCTCGACGTCATCGCCGAGCCGGTGCTGCTGGTCCGCGGCGGCGTCGTCACCTGTGCCAACACCACCGCGCGCGCGTTGCTCGGCCGCCATATCGTCGGCGAGGACGTGCGCGTCGCGATCCGCCACCCCGCCGCCGCCGACCGGCTGAGTTCCAGCGCGCCGCTGCCCGGCCGCCCGGTCGAGCTGGTCGGCCTCGGCAGCCCCGACCAGCGCTGGGAGATGCGCACCGGCGAAACCGCCGACGGCGCGCGCATCGTCCATCTGATCGATCAATCGGGCAATTATGCCGCCGAGAAGATGCGCGTCGACTTCGTCGCCAACGCCAGCCACGAATTGCGCACGCCGCTCGCCTCGATCCTCGGCTTCATCGAGACGCTCAACGAGGAGGCGGGCGAGGACCCGGGGTTGCGACGCCGCTTCCTCGACGTGATGTTCGCCGAGGCTCGGCGGATGCAGCGGCTGGTCGAGGATCTCATCTCGCTCTCCCGGATCGAGGCGGAGAAATACCGGCTGCCCGGCGAGCGACTGTCGCTGAGCGAATTGCTCGAGGACGTCGCCGCCGAGATCGCCGCCGCGCACAGTCCGCGCGCGCAGGACGTCGCCGTGACCATCGACCCGGATCTGCCCGAGGTGGTCGGCGACGAGGCGCAATTGTCGCAACTGCTGCACAATCTGATCGGCAATGCGATGAAATACGGCCGGGCGGGCACGCCGGTGACGGTGGCGCTGGGGCTCGACCCGTCGAACCTGCTGCGCTTCACCGTCACCGACGAGGGCGAGGGCATCGCGCCGCAGCATATCCCGCGGCTGACCGAGCGTTTCTATCGCGTCGACCCCGGCCGCAGCCGCAGCGTCGGCGGCACCGGGCTGGGCCTCGCGATCGTCAAGCATATCGTCGAGCGGCATCGTGGCCGGCTCGACATCGTCAGCCGGGTCGGCGTCGGCACCAGCGTCACCGTCGCCTTGCCGCCGGCGGATGCACTGGCCGAAGCCGGTGTCATCAAAGGGTAACGTAACCGTCACACAGGCGGGGCGTGGCGGCGTCGAGTCGCTCGCGGGGACATGATGCGCGTTCGAACTCCTGGCCTGCTGCTGACGTGGGCGCTCTGCCTCGCCGGCTGCCAGGATCAGGCGAACGGCGGCGGCGGCGGTGCGCGCGATCAGATCACCGCGGTGGGATCGTCGACCGTCTATCCCTTCACGACGCTCGTCGCCGAGACCTTCGTCGCCAACCAGCCCGACGCCAAGGCGCCGGTGATCGAATCGACCGGCACCGGCGCGGGGATGCGGCTGTTCTGCGCCGGGCTCGGCGCGGCGCATCCCGACATCGAAGATGCCTCGCGGCGGATGAAGCGCAGCGAATATGCCGGCTGTCAGGCGAACGGCGTCGGGCCGATCATGGAGGTGCAGATCGGCATCGATGGCATCGCCTTCGCCGAGGCGCGCCGACCCGCGGGGAACGGGCCGGGCATGAGGCTGACCCCCGCCGATCTCTATCGTGCGCTCGCCGCGACGCCGGGCGGCGTGCGCAACGCCGCGCGGCTGTGGCGCGACGTCAATCCGGCGCTGCCGGCGACGCCGATCCAGGTCTATGGCCCGCCCGCGACCAGCGGCACCCGCGACGCGCTCGCCGAGCTGATCCTGACCCGCGGCTGCGAGGCGATCGATCCGCGCGCCCGCACGCTCGCCCGCACCGATCCGGAGGCGCACAAGATGCTGTGCACGCGGGTGCGCGAGGATGGGGTCTATGTCGATGCCGGCGAGAACGACAATCTGATCGTCCAGAAACTGTCGGCCAATCCCGACGCGATCGGCGTGTTCGGCTACAGCTATCTCGAGCAGAATGCCGGCACGGTGGACGGCGTCGCGATCGACGGGGTCACGCCGAGCTATGCGACGATCGCGGCCGGCGCCTATCCGGGATCGCGGCCCTTGTACCTCTACGTCAAGATCGCGCATCTCAAGGCGATCCCGGGGCTCAAGGCGTTCCTGCAAAGCTATACCCGCGCCTGGGGACCGGAGGGGCCGCTCGTCCGCCGCGGCCTGATCGCCGCGCCCCCGGCGGTGCGCGCGCGGGCGGCGGCGGTCGTCGCGCACGAGACGCCACTCGATCCCGCGGATCTGCCGTCGTGATGCCGGTCACGCTTTTCCCACCGATGCCGTCACCCCGGACCCGTTCCGTTGTCCACGCCGCAGCAAGGAACGCCGTGCAAGCGCAGTGCTCCTGCGAAAGCAGGAGCCCAGGGCCAAGCAAACCAACGCCTGACGCCTGGAACCCCTGGGCTCCTGCTTTCGCAGGAGCACTGGGGGAGTTTTGCAAGTTCCGCGATCACGTCCGGGGTGACGGGATGAATATGGCGGGGTTCGCGGCATGAGCGCGCTTGCCGTCGCCATCGTCGTGTTCGGGCTCGCGCTGATCGGCTGGCTTGCCGCGCGGATGCGCGCGGCGACGTTCCGCACACCGGGACGCGCGCGCTTCACCGCTTTGCCCGTCCATTACGGCTATTTCGTCGGCATCTGCGCGCTGGTGCCGCCGCTCGTCTTCCTCGCGACGTGGAGCCTGACCGCACCCGCGCTGGTCACCGACGCGGTGCTCGCCACCCCCGCCGCCGCGGCGCTGCCGCCGCCCGGCTTCGAGCGCGCATCGATCCTGTCGGAAGCGCGCGAGCTCGGCGCCGGGCGCAGCTACGGCGCCTTCCACGACCTGTCGGCGAAGCTCGCCCCCGCCTATGCCGCCGCGCAGCATCGCTACGACTGGATCGCCACCGCGATCGCGCTGCTGCTCGCCTTCGCCGGCGGCGGCCTCGCCTTCACGCGGGTGCGTCCCGATTTCGCCGCGCGCACGCAGGTCGAGCGCGTCGTCATGCTGCTGCTGCTCGCCGCGTCGCTGATCGCGATCCTCACCACGATCGGCATCGTCGCGTCGTTGCTCTACGAATCGGCGCGCTTCTTCCGCATCGTGCCGATCGGCGAGTTCCTGTTCGGCACGCACTGGAGCCCGCAGGTGATCGACGCGCGCGATCCCGGCGCCAGTCTCGGCGCGGTGCCGCTGTTCTGGGGCACCTTCTTCATCGGTGCGGTGATCGCGATGGCGGTCGCCATCCCGTTCGGGCTGATGAGCGCGATCTACCTCACCCAATATGCGCACGCCCGCACGCGCGCCTGGCTGAAGCCGGTGCTCGAGATGCTCGCCGGCGTGCCGACCGTCGTCTACGGCTATTTCGCCGCGCTCACCGTCGCGCCGGCGGTGCGCGAACTGGGCGTCGCGCTCGGCGTCGCCAACGCCTCGTCGGAAAGCGCGCTGGCGGCGGGCGCGGTGATGGGGATCATGATCATCCCCTTCGTCTCGTCGATGGCGGACGATTCGATCGCCGCCGTCCCCGCGTCGATGCGCGACGGCAGCCTCGCGATGGGCGCGACCCAGTCCGAGACGATCCGCCGCGTGATCCTGCCCGCCGCGCTGCCCGGCGTCGTCGGCGGCATCCTGCTCGCGGTCTCCCGCGCGATCGGCGAGACGATGATCGTCGTCATGGCGGCGAGCGGCGTCGCGACGCTCACCGCCAATCCCTTCGCCAGCACGACGACCGTCACCAAGCAGATCGTCGACCTGCTCACCGGCGAGGCGGAGTTCGACAGCGCCAAGACGCTTGCCGCCTTCGCGCTCGGCCTCACCCTGTTCGTCATCACGCTGGCGCTCAACATCGTCGCGCTGACCGTCGTCAAACGCTATCGGGAAGCCTATGAGTAAGTCGCGCCTGCCCACCGACTGGAAGGCGGCGTCGGTGCAGCGGCGCACGCGGCGGCGCTATGCCGCCGAGCGGCGCTTCCGGCTGATGGGGCTCGCCGCCGTGTGGCTGTCGGCGGGGTTCCTTGCCTTCCTGCTCGTCAGCATGGTGTCGGAGGGGCTGAGCGGCTTCCGCCAGGCGCGCGTCACGTTGCCGATCGATCTCGCCGCGGCGAAACTGGCGGTGACGCCGCAGCAGGTGCGCGGCCGCGGCGCCGATCTCGCGCTCGCCGGCGCCGGGCTGGAGGGCGCGGTCGACCGCGCCGCGACGCAGGCGTTCGGACCGGGCGGCGCCGATCTGATCTCCGACGGCGCCTGGCTGGTGGTGCGCGACGCGATCGAGGCCGATCCGGCGCTGCTGCGCCGCCGCACCACGATCGCGGTGCCGGTGGCGAGCGCGATCGACGTCGCCGCCAAGCACGACGGCACCCCCGCCGCCGAGGCGATCGTGACGCGGCTCAAGGCGCGCGGGGTCCTGACGATGGGCTGGAGCGCCGGCTTCCTCACCGCCGCCGATGCGACCGACCCGACCCGCGTCGGCATCTGGGGCGCGCTCAAGGGCTCGCTGCTGACGATGGCGGTGACGATCGCGCTCGCCTTCCCGATCGGCGTGCTCGCCGCGCTGTATCTCGAGGAATATGCGCCGCGGAACCGCTGGACCGACCTGATCGAGGTGTCGATCAACAATCTCGCCGCGGTGCCGTCGATCATCTTCGGCCTGCTCGGCCTCGCGGTGTTCCTCGGCACCTTCCACCTGCCGCGCTCGGCGCCGCTGGTCGGCGGACTGACGCTCGCGCTGATGACGATGCCGGTGATCGTCATCACCGGCCGCAACGCGATCAAGGCGGTGCCGCCGTCGATCCGCGACGCCGCGCTCGCGGTCGGCGCCTCGCCGGTACAGGTGGTGTTCGACCATGTCCTCCCCCTCGCGCTGCCCGGCATCCTCACCGGCACGATCATCGGCATGGCGCGCGCGCTCGGCGAGACCGCGCCGCTGCTGATGATCGGCATGCGCGCGTTTATCGCCGCGCCGCCGTCGCGGCTTACCGATCCCGCCACCGTGCTGCCGGTGCAGATCTTCCTGTGGTCCGACGATATCGACCGCGGCTTCGTCGAGAAGACCTCGGCGGCGATCATCGTGCTGCTCGTCGTGCTGCTCGCGATGAACGGGCTCGCCATCTACCTCCGCAACCGATTCGAGACCCGCTGGTGACCCCGAAGATTTCCGCCCGTGACGTCAGCGTCTTCTATGGCGCCAAACAGGCGATCGACCATGTCTCGATCGACGTCGACCAGGACAATGTCCTCGCCTTCATCGGTCCCTCGGGCTGCGGCAAGTCGACCTTCCTGCGCACGCTCAACCGGATGAACGACACCGTCGCCGCGGCGCGGGTCAGCGGCGAGATCCTGCTTGACGGCGAGGACATCTACGCCAGCGGCATGGACGTCGTGCAGTTGCGCGCACGCGTCGGCATGGTGTTCCAGAAGCCCAACCCCTTCCCCAAGTCGATCTACGAGAATGTCGCCTACGGGCCGCGCATCCACGGCCTCGCCACCGCGCGCGCCGATCTCGACGCGTTGGTCGAGCAGTCGCTGCGCCGCGCCGGCCTGTGGGACGAGGTCAAGGATCGCCTGTCGGACAGCGGCACCGCGCTGTCGGGTGGCCAGCAGCAGCGCCTGTGCATCGCGCGCGCGATCGCGGTCGATCCCGAAGTGATCCTGATGGACGAACCGTGCAGCGCGCTCGACCCGATCGCCACCGCCAAGATCGAGGAGCTGATCCACGAGCTGAAGGGCCGCTATGCGATCGTGATCGTCACGCACAACATGCAGCAGGCGGCGCGCGTCTCGCAGCAGACCGCCTTCTTCCACCTCGGCCAGCTCGTCGAGTTCGGCGCGACCAGCGACATCTTCACCAACCCGCGGGAAGAGCGCACCCGCGATTACATCACCGGCCGCTACGGCTGAGGGGACGGACATGCCATTGGACCATACCGTCAAGGCGTTCGACGCCGATATCGGCCAGCTGCGGGGGATGATCTCGCAGATGGGCGGCCTCGCCGAGGATGCGATCGCGCAAGCGATGCAGGCGCTCGCCCGCCCCGACCCCGCGCTCGCCGCGCGGGTGCGCGCCGACGACAAGGCGATCGACGCGATCGAGGCGGAGGTCGAACGGCTCGCGGTGCGGATCATCGCGCTGCGCGCGCCGATGGCGGTCGACCTGCGCGAGGTCGTCGCCGCGCTCAAGATCGCCGCGGTGGTCGAGCGGATCGGCGATTATGCCAAGAACATCGCCAAGCGCGTGCCGATGATCGCCAATGCCAATGACGGCAGCGATCACCGTATCGAACCGATCTCGCTGCTGCCGTC
Organism: Sphingomonas taxi; assembly: GCF_000764535.1. Lineage (NCBI taxonomy): Bacteria > Pseudomonadati > Pseudomonadota > Alphaproteobacteria > Sphingomonadales > Sphingomonadaceae > Sphingomonas > Sphingomonas taxi. Next base: position 2,633,366 of record NZ_CP009571.1, read on the forward strand.
GATGGCGCGGATGGCGAGCGACATGGTGCGCCAGGCGCTCGACGCCTTCGCCGCGCGCGACCCCGAGGCGGCGCGGCGCGTCGTCGAGAGCGATGCCGCGCTCGACGATTTCTACGACAGCATTTTCCGCACCCTCGTCACCTACATGGTCGAGAATCCGCGCACGATCAGCCAGGTCGCGCACCTGCTGTTCGTCGCCAAGAACCTGGAGAGGATCGGCGACCACGCGACCAACGTCGCCGAAATGGTCTATTTCGCCGCAACCGGCACCCAGATGGCCGACCGCGACCGCGGCGGCCCGGACAAGGACATACGCTGATGGCCCGCGCCTCCATGCTGCTGGTCGAGGACGATGCCGCCCTCGCCGAACTGCTGATCTATCATTTCAAGCGCGAGGATTTCGACGTCGCGCACACCCCGGACGGCGAGGAGGCGCTGTTGCTCGCCAAGGAGAAGGCGCCCGACATCGTCCTGCTTGACTGGATGGTCGAGGGATTGAGCGGCATCGAGGTGTGCCGCCGCCTGCGCCGGATGACCGAGACGCAGAACGTGCCGATCATCATGCTGACGGCGCGCGGCGAGGAGGAGGACCGCATCCGCGGGCTCGAGACCGGCGCCGACGATTACGTCACCAAGCCCTTCTCGCCACGCGAGCTGGTCGCGCGGGTGAGCGCGGTGCTGCGCCGCGTCCGGCCCGCGCTCGCCGGCGAGGCGCTGACCTATGACGACATCGAGATGGACACGGTCGGCCACAAGGTCCGCCGCTCGGGCGAGGTCGTGCCGTTGGGGCCGACCGAATTCCGCCTGCTCAAGCATTTCCTCGAACATCCCGGCTGGGTGTTCAGCCGCGAGCGGCTGCTCGACGCGGTCTGGGGCCACGACAGCGACATCGAGAGTCGCACCGTCGACGTCCATATTCGCCGCCTGCGCAAGGCGATCAACATCGGCAACCGCCCGGACCTGATCCGCACCGTCCGATCGGCAGGCTATTCGCTCGATTCGGGCACCTGAGGCGGCGGGAGCGGCGTCGGGACGTAAGGACTTATGCCGTAGCGGTCGGTTAGGCTCGATCGGCTTCCTCACCGATACGTCACCCCGGACTCGTTCCGGGGTCCACTCTGCGGCGAGGAGGTCGGCTGGGATGGGAGCGCGCGCCCGCGGCGCGGTGGACCCCGGAACAAGTCCGGGGTGACGAAGCACGCCGGGAAAGTGACTCGCCTGCGCGAGCGATCTTCTCCTCCATAGCCCGCGTTGCCCGAAATAGAATCGCACGCGAAACGATGGAGAAAAGTCCGCATTGGGACGTTGGGCGCAGGCGTTGACGAAATGACGCATGAGATTCGATAGGAGATCCCGCGATGAAGCTCATTCTGCTGGCCGCCACGGCCCTGATTGCTGCCCCCGTCCTGGCGCAGACCACCCCGGCGCCGACCGACGCCCAGACGACCACGCCGGCTGATCCCGCCGCCGCCCCGGCCGATCCGGCCGCGGCCCCCGCCGACCCTGCAGCCGCGCCGGCGCCCGCCGATCCCGCTGCTGCGCCCGTGCCCACCCCGCAGGCGAGCACGCCCGCGCCGGCTTCGACCGGCGGCGCGACCCCGGCCGGCGGCTATGCCCCGAGCGGCTCGGCGATCAGCGGCGGTACGCCCGGTGCCAGCCTGCCGCCGGTGTTCCGCCCCGCGCCGAGCCCCGATCAGGCTTTCCCGGCACCCGCGCCGCTGGCCAAATATCCGGTCTGCAAGAAGGGCCAGTACGATCAGTGCATCCAGCGCGGCGGCAAGAAGTAAGCCGGTGCCGCAGCCGGGATGACCGGTTGCCAGATGCCACTTAACGTTTAGGGAAAGGCGCTCCATCATTGCGAGGAGCGCCTTTTTCATGTCCCCCATCCGCTTCGACGGCCGCGTGGCCATCGTCACCGGCGCCGGCGGCGGCCTCGGTCGTCATTATGCGCTCGAACTCGCCCGGCGCGGCGCGCGCGTGGTGGTCAACGACCTCGGCGGGGCGCGGGACGGCACCGGTCATAGCGACGCCGCGCTCGCGGTGGTGGACGAGATCCGCGCCGCCGGCGGCGAGGCGATGTCCAACGGCGGCAACGTCGCCGAATACGAACAGATGGCCGATATGGTAGCACAGGCGAAGGCCGCCTGGGGCGGCGTCCATATCCTCATCAACAACGCCGGCGTGCTGCGCGACAAGACCTTCGCCAAGATGGACCCGGCGGATTTCGAGTTCGTCGTCCGCGTCCATCTGCTCGGCTCCGCCTTCGCCACGAAGGCCTGCTGGGAGACGTTCCGCGAGCAGACCTACGGCCGCGTGCTGATGACCTCGTCGTCGAGCGGCCTGTTCGGCAATTTCGGCCAGGCGAATTACGGCGCGGCGAAGCTCGGCCTCGCCGGCCTGACCAGGACGCTGGCGATCGAGGGCGCGAAGCACGACATCCGCGTCAACACGCTCGCGCCCACCGCCGGCACGCGGATGACCGAAGACCTGTTCCCCGCCGCCGCCTTCCACGCCTTCGCCCCCGAAAAGGTCGCGCCGGGCGCGCTCTACCTGGTCAGCGAGGATGCGCCGACCAACGTCATCCTCGGCGCCGGCGCGGGCGCGTTCCAGGCCTCGTACGTGACGCTGACCCGCGGCGCGCTGCTCACCGGCGACGATCTGTCCCCTGAAGGCGTCGCCGCGCATTGGGCGGCGATCACCGACCGCACTGGCGAGACCGTACCCAAGACCGGTGCCGAACAGGCGATGACGATCGGCGCCCTGCTGCAGGGCGGATGAGGGCTAGGCGGGACCGACATCCAGCGTCTTGGAGAAATAGGACCGGATGTCAGCTCGCCCTGACCGCCTGACGCGGCAGGACGCCGGGCGTCATTCCACCAGCTTCATCAGCCGGCGCTCGACGGGCGCCAGCACCGGCCCCAGTTCGTGGCCGCGCTTGAGCACCACGCCCTGTTCGCCGATCAGCGCCCACATGCCCTGCTTGCCGCGCAGGGCCGGGCGTTTCTCGATGCGGAACTCGGGGCGCTCGGCGGCCCGGCGGAAGGCGGCGAAGACCGCGGCGTCCTTGCCGAGCTCCAGCGCATAATCCTTCCAATGGCCCGCCGCGACCATCCGGCCGTAGAGATCGAGGATGCGGTTGAGTTCGAGGCGTTCGAAGCCGACTTGCGACGGCTTGCCGGCGTGCGGAAACGGCGTGACGATACCCATCAGGCGCGATCACGCTCCGCTTCGGGCATTTGTTCCCCCAGCAGCGCATCGAGCCGCTTGCGCATCGATTCCAGCTCGCAGCGCATGATCTCCATTTTCTGCGTCGCCGGATCGAACATCTCGCTGCACGGTGTGCCATAAGGGACGAACCGCGCCGGCGTCGCCGCCGCGCCGCCCTCGACCATCGTCGCGCGCGCGGGAATGCCGACCATCACCGCGCCTTCGGGCACGTCGCGCGTCACCACCGCATTGGCGCCGACGCGCGCGCGCGGGCCGACGAGGATCGGGCCGAGCACCTGCGCCCCCGACCCGATGATCACGCCATCGGCCAGGGTCGGGTGGCGCTTGCCGGCGACGCCGTTGTCGGGACTGGTGCCGCCCAGCGTCACGCATTGGTAGATGGTGACGTCGTCGCCGATCTCCGCGGTCTCGCCGATCACGACGAAACCGTGATCGATGAAGAAGTTGCGGCCGATGCTCGCACCCGGATGGATATCGATCGCGGTCCAGGCGCGGGAGATGTGGTTGACCAGCCGGGCGAGGAAGAACAGCCGCCGCCGGTACAAGGCGTGCGCGATGCGATGCAGCCCGACCGCCCAGACGCCGGGATAGAGAAGGATCTCGGCGCGCGAATGCGGAGCCGGATCGCGCGCCTTGATCGAATCCAGATAGGCGGCCAAGCGTCCGAACATGCGCCAACGTCTCCCGAGCAGATACGCGAATGTAGCCACTCGCCGGGCAAATTGCCATGGCCGGCCCGCGCCGCTTGGGTGCGACAAAGCCCAGCTTTGTTGTAGGATTTGACGCGGCCGTGCACGATGAGGGCGATAGCGGGTAATCTCGAACCCGACATTCTGCCGGAGAGACGATTGCCGATGCCCGACTTCCTCCTCGCCATCGACTGGACCCAGGTGCTGCCGTTCGTCGCGATCGGCTTCGCCGCCCAGGTGGTCGACGGCGCGCTCGGCATGGCATTCGGCGTGATCAACTCGACGCTGCTGGTGACGGTGATGGGCGTGCCGCCCGCGGTCGCCTCCGCCAGCGTCCATGCGGTCGAGACCTTCACCACCGCCGCCTCCGGGATCAGCCACATCGCGCATCGCAACGTCGACTGGAAGCTGTTCCGCCGGCTGGTCATCCCCGGCGTGATCGGCGCGGCGCTCGGCGCGACCCTGCTCAGCAACGTCGATGCCTCGGTCGCCAAGCCGTTCGTGATGGCCTATCTCGCCTGCATCGGCCTCTATCTGCTGTTCCGCGCGGTGAAGGGCCGGATCGAGCCGCGCACGCCCAAGGTGATCGCGCCGCTCGGCCTCGTCGGCGGCTTCCTCGATGCGGCGGGCGGCGGCGGCTGGGGGCCGGTCGTCACCTCCAACCTGCTGATCCAGGGCGCGACCCCGCGCCATACGATCGGCACGGTCAACACCGCCGAATTCTTCCTGACCGCGACCGCCTCGATCACCTTCTTCATCGCGCTCGGCTGGTCGGCGTTCACGCTGCACACGCTCGGCATCCTGATCGGCGGCCTCGTCGCCGCGCCGCTCGGCGGCATCCTCGCCAAGCGCGTGCCGACTCGCGGGCTGATGGCGATGGTCGGCGTGCTGCTGACGCTGACCAGCGCCTGGTCGATCTACGCCGCACTCGCGAAATAAATCTGCCGCAGGCGCAGCACGGCTAAATCCGCACAAACGCGCGGCTTTCGTCCTGTGATCGCCCCATTCGATCACAGGGTGCGAACAGATTGATTTTGCACTGCGGCATGAGCACCTATATCCGGTCCACGTCATTCAACCGGAGACCCGACATGGCCCTCATCGGCAGCAAACTGAAGCCGTTCACCACCCAGGCCTATAAGGAAGGCAAGTTCGTCAGCGTCAGCGACAGCGACGTGCTCGGCAAGTGGGCGGTCTTCTTCTTCTACCCGGCCGATTTCACCTTCGTCTGCCCGACCGAGCTGGAGGACCTCGCCGACGTCTATCCGACGCTGCAGAAGATGGGCGTCGAGGTGTACAGCGTGTCGACCGATACGCACTTCAGCCACAAGGCGTGGCACGACAGCTCGCCGGCGATCGGCAAGATCAACTATTTCATGCTGGGCGACCAGAACCACAGCATCAGCACCAATTTCGAGATCCTGCGCGAAGGCCAGGGCCTCGCCGATCGCGGCACCTTCGTGGTCGATCCCGAGGGCGTCATTCAGCTGATCGAAGTGACCTCGGAAGGCGTCGGCCGCAACGCCGCCGAACTGCTGCGCAAGATCAAGGCCGCGCAGTATATCGCTGCGCACCCGGGCGAAGTCTGCCCGGCGAAGTGGGAAGAGGGTGAGGAAACGCTCGCCCCCAGCCTCGACCTCGTCGGCAAGATCTAAGCGAATCCCTGCCTCTCCCCGTGGCAGGTGATCGCGGCCCGGGGTGGTTCCCTCCGCCCCGGGCCGCTTGTTTTTGAAGACGCCAATTTTTTTCGGAGTGCCCCCATGCTCGACGCCAATCTGACGCAGCAGCTGAAGGCCTATCTGGTCAACATCCGCGAGCCCATCGAACTGGTCGCCAGCCTGGGCGACGACGCCAAGTCGCAGCAGATGCGCGAGCTGATCGACGAGATCGCCGCACTGTCCGACAAGATCACCACCGCGACCGGCGACGATGCGCGCCGCCCCAGCTTCATGATCCGCCGCACCGGCACCGATATCGGCGTGCGCTTCGCCGGCCTGCCGATGGGGCATGAATTCACCTCGCTGGTGCTGGCGCTGCTCCAGGTCGGCGGTCATCCGTCGAAGGCGGCGCAGGACCTGCTCGACCAAGTCCGCGGCCTCGACGGCGACTATCGGTTCGAGACCTATTTCTCGCTGTCCTGCGCCAATTGCCCCGACGTGGTGCAGGCGCTCAACCTGATGGCGGTCCTTAATCCGCGCGTGACGCACACCGCGATCGACGGCGCGCTGTTCCAGGACGAGGTCGCCAGCCGCAAGGTGATGGCGGTGCCGACGGTCTTCCTCAACGGCGAGGTGTTCGGCCAGGGCCGGATGGAGCTGGAGCAGATCGTCGCCAAGCTCGACACCGGCGCCTCGGCGCGGGCCGCGGCGTCGATCGCCGCCAAGGATGCGTTCGACGTGCTCGTCGTCGGCGGCGGCCCCGCCGGTGCCGCGGCGGCGATCTACACCGCGCGCAAGGGCATCCGCACCGGCATCCTCGCCGAGCGGTTCGGCGGTCAGGTCGCCGACACGATGGCGATCGAGAATCTCGTCTCGGTGCCGCATACCGAGGGGCCGAAGCTGGTCGCCGATCTCGAACGCCACGTCCGCGAATATGACGTCGACATCATGAACCTCCAGCGCGCCGAAAAGCTGATCCCGGCGCCCGAGGGCGGCCTGCACGAACTGGTGCTGGAAAATGGCGCATCGCTCAAGGCGCGCACCGTCATCCTGTCGACCGGCGCGCGCTGGCGGCAGATGAACGTGCCGGGCGAGGACGCCTATAAGAACAAGGGTGTCGCTTATTGCCCGCATTGCGACGGCCCGCTGTTCAAGGGCAAGCGCGTCGCGGTGATCGGCGGCGGCAACTCGGGCGTCGAGGCGGCGATCGACCTCGCCGGGCTGGTCGCGCACGTCACGCTGATCGAATATGACACCGACCTGCGCGCCGATGCCGTGCTCCAGCGCAAGCTCGCCAGCCTGACCAACGTCACGATCATCACCTCGGCGCTGACCACCGAAGTGCATGGCGACGGCGACAAGGTAACCGCGCTCTCCTATCGCGATCGCACCCACGGCACGATGCACCGCGTCGAGCTGGAGGGGATCTTCGTGCAGATCGGACTGGTGCCGAACACCGAGTGGCTGGCGGGATCGATCGCCCTGTCTCCGCGTGGCGAGATCGAGGTCGACGACCGCGGCCACACGTCGCAGCCGGGCATCTTCGCCGCGGGCGATGCGACCACCGTGCCGTTCAAGCAGATCGTGATCGCGATGGGTGCCGGCTCCACCGCCGCGCTGGCGGCGTTCGACCACCTCATCCGCCTCCCCGCGGAAGAAACGCACGACTGGGAAGAAGCGGCGGAATAAGTCGCCAAATTCCTCCCCGGAACGGGGAGGTGGCACGGCGCAGCCGTGACGGAGGGGGGCTTCCACACGCGTCACGGTCGCGGAAGCCCCCCTCCACCATTCGCTTCGCGAACGGTCCCCCTCCCCGTGCCGGGGAGGACTTAGGGGGTAGCGCCTCCCGCCCTGCCCCCCTATCTGCCGACCCCATGGCAGCGACCTACCTCCCGACGCTGAAGCAGCTGCAATATCTCGTTGCGCTGAAGGACGCGGGCCATTTCGGCCGTGCCGCCGACGCCTGTTTCGTCACCCAGTCCACCCTCTCCGCCGGCCTGCGCGAGCTCGAGACGCTGATCGGCGTGACGCTGGTCGAGCGCACCCGCCGCGTCGTCCGCTTCACGCCTTTGGGCGACCGGATCGCCGACAAGGCGCGGCGCGTGCTGCGCGAGGCGGAGGAATTGGGCGATATCGCCCGCGCCGCCGGCCGGCCGCTGTCGGGCGAGATGCGGATGAGCGTCATCCCGACGATCGCGCCGTTCATGCTGCCGCACATCCTGCCGCGGCTGCGCCGCGACTATCCCGATCTCAAGCTGTTCCTGCGCGAGGAGCCCTCGGGCGCCGCCTGCGAGGGACTGCACAACGGCCGCACCGATTGCGTGCTGCTCGCTTTGCCCTTCGCCTGCGGCGACGTCGCCTCGCATCCGCTGTTCGACGACCGCCTGTTCGTCGCCTATCAGCCGCAGGACATGCCGAGCGATCCGCCGACGATCCCGGCGTCGCTGATCGACGAGACGCGGCTGCTCCTCCTCGAGGACGGTCATTGCCTCAAGGATCATGCGCTGTCGGCGTGCAACCGCCCGGAATTGCGCGCCGAGGCGACGATGCTTGGCACCTCGCTGCATACGATCGTGCAGATGGTCGACAACGGCCTCGGCATGACGATGCTGCCCGAGATGGCGCTGAAGGCCGGCATCCTCGACCATACCGATATCGTCGCGCGGCCGCTCGACGCCGACAATGCGGTGCGGCGGATCGCGCTGGTCTGGCGCCGCGCCTCGCCACGCGAAAAGGACTTCCAGTTGCTCGCCGAGGCGCTCGCCGAAGCGCGGTAATCCACAGGAGCCGATGTGATCCGATCCCAGACCCACGCGCGGCGTATCGCCGCGCTGCTTCTCGCCGCCGGCCTCGCCGGTTGCGTGCCGCCCGCGGCCGCGCCGGTCAGCGCGCCGCCGCCGCCGCCGGCCGCCGCCGCACCGGTGGCGGTCGACCCGTCGCACATCGAGTCCGACGCGATGATCGCCACCTCGATCGCGGCGACGCCGGGGCTGAACACGCTGGCGGCGGAGCTTCGCACCGCCGAACTCGACGCGTTGCTCGCCGGCAACGGCCCCTATACCCTGTTCGCGCCCACCGACACGGCGTTCACCCGGCTCGCGCCGGGGATCGCCGGCGATCTGCTCGCCCCCGAGAACCGCGCGGCGCTGGTCGCGTTGCTGCGCTATCATATCGTGCCGGGGACGATGACCACCGAACAGCTCACCCAGCGCATCCGGGCGGGCGGCGGCCGCACGGTGCTGACGACGCTCGGCGGCCAGCCGATCACCGCGACGCTGACCGGCGACGTCATCACGCTGACCAGCGTGACCGGGAACCGCAGCTACGTGGAGGCGGCCGACGTCGCGCAGGCGAACGGCGTGATCCACGTGGTCAACGGCGTGCTGGTACCGAATTTGCCGCAATAAGGGACCAGCGCCCCTACTAACTCCGTTCGTGCTGAGCTTGTCGAAGCACCTTGAGACTCACTGCCCTTCGACAGGCTCAGGGCAAACGGCAAAGATGGGACGTGAGCAAGTCGGATCGACCTACCCCTCCCACCGCTTCGCCGCCTCCGCATCCGTCTCGCGCGCCTCGACCCAGCGCGATTCCCCCCCACGCGTCTCGCGCTTCCAGAACGGCGCATCGGTCTTGAGCCGGTCGATCAGATAGGCGCACGCCTCCAGCGCCGCGGCGCGATGCGCGGACGAGGCCGCGACGAAGACGATCCGCGTCCCCGGCGTCATCGGCCCGACGCGGTGGACGATCGTCGCCCCGCCCAGCGCCCAGCGCTCCACCGCCCCGGCGGCGACCCGGAACAGCGCCGCCTCGGTGGCGCCGGGATAATGTTCCAGCTCCAGCGTTCCCACGCCCCCCGCTTCGTCCGCGTCGGCGCGGACCAGCCCGGTGAAGGTCGCGACCGCGCCGGTCCCGGCCGCCGCCTCGGCGAGCGCCATCTCCGCGGCGATATCGATCGCCTCGGGCGTGACGACGATGCGGATCATCCGCCCGTCACCGGCGGGAACAGCGCCACCTCGCGCGCGCCGAGGATCGTCGCGTCCATCGTCACGAACGCCTGATCCACCGCCGCACGCAGCCGCCCGCGATCGGCCAGCGCCTCGGCGCTGACCTCGTCGCGCGCCGCCAGCCAGTCGACCAGCGCCGCCACCGTCGTCACCGCGGCGGGCGCCTCGACCATTTCCTGCGACCGGCCCATGCGCTCGCGCACCCAGGCGAAATAGAGCATCTCGAGTCGCATCGTTCAGTCCATATGCTTCAGGCCGACGCGCAGATAATCCCAGCCCGTCACCAGCGTCAGCGCCGCCGCCGCCCACAGGCAGCCGAGCCCGGTCACCTTGATCCACGCCTGCGCCGGCAGCGCCCCGGCGAGGATCAGCGCGCCGAACGCGACGAGCTGCAGCGTCGTCTTCCACTTGGCGAGCTTCGACACCGGCAGCGACACCTGCAGGCCGGCGAGGAATTCGCGCAGCCCCGACACCGCGATCTCGCGCAGCAGGATGATCAGCGCGGCGATCAGGTGGACGCCGGTGATGAGCGCGCTGTCGTCGTGCCGCGTGCCGACGAGCATCAGGATCACCGCGGCGACCATGATCTTGTCGGCGATCGGATCGAGGAACACGCCGAGCTTCGACACCGCCCCCTGCGCGCGGGCGAGATAGCCGTCGAAATAATCGGTGATCCCCATCAGGCAGTAGAGCGCGAAGGCGATCCCGAACCCCGCCTCCCACCGCGGCCACCACAGGAAGGCGACGAGCAACGGCACCGCGACGATCCGCGACAGCGTCAGGAGGTTGGGCAAGGTCAGCATCGCCGTCTTCCTACTCCGCCGGGGGAGCGGGCGGAACCCCAAGCTTCCTCTCCCTGCAAGCGAGGCGAGGCTATCGCATTGGCGCGTCGGTGTGCCCCGGTCGTGTCCCACCCCCACGCCGTCACCCCGGCCCTGCGCCGGGGTCCCGCTTCTTGGACGGCGCGGAAAAGCGGGATGCCGGATCGAGTCCGGCATGACGGAAGATACTGGTGCCGCTGCAACACCCCGACCGGTCATATGCAGCGGCGCCGGCGAGGGAGGGGCGATGCCGCCCGCACCTTCCCCGTTGGCGCGCCCTGCGCAAACGGCTATGCCCGTCACAATACCGCCACGATCAAAGGCCGTTACTCGCATGCTGAATGCCATGGGGTTGCTGAAGCAGCGCCGCTTCCTGCCCCTCTTCACCACCCAGTTCCTCGGCGCCTTCAACGACAATCTGTTCAAGACGTCGATGGTGCTGTTCGCGACCTATGCGATCTTCAACGATCCGCACATGGAGACGAACTTCAACGCGCTGGCGACGGGTATCGCGATCCTGCCCTTCTTCCTGTTCTCGGCGCTCGCCGGACAATTGGCGGACAGCCACGACAAGGCGCGGATCATCCGCATCGTCAAGACCGCCGAGATCGGCATTATGCTGCTCGGCGCCGCCGGGCTGATGGTCGCGCGCGCCGGCCTGCCGACGCTCGGCGTTGCGCTGATGCTCGGCGCGGTGTTGTTCCTCGGCGTCCATTCGACCTTCTTCGGGCCGATCAAATACGCGATCCTGCCGCAGCATCTCAAAGCGCAGGACGTGCTCGGCGGCACCGGGCTGGTCGAGGCGGGGACCTATCTCGCGATCCTGCTCGGCACGATCGTCGCCGGCTACGTCCCGATCGAGGGCGCGGCGATCCTCGTCCTCGTCGTTGCGGCGATCGGCTGGTTCGCCGCGCGCCAGATTCCGCCGGCGCCGCGCGAGGGACCGCGACTCAAGCTCAACTACAATCCGTTCACCGCCTCGTGGCGGCTGATCCGCACGACAATGCACATCCCGCGGCTGTTCCTCGCGATCTGCGCGATCAGCTTCTTCTGGACGATCGGTGCGGTGCTCATCATCATCTTCCCGCCGCTGGTGAAGAACGTGCTCACCGCCGACAAGATGGTGGCGAGCGGCGCGATCGCGGTCTTCTCGGTCGGCGTCGCGATCGGTTCGGTGGTCATCAATACGATGCTGAAGGGGCGGATCAGCGCGCGCTACTCGCCGCTGTCGGTGATCGCGATGGGCGGCTTCGTCGTCGTCTTCTCGGTCCTGTGCCGCACCTGGATCCCGGCGGCGCCGGGCCAATATTACGACTGGACGCAATTCGTCGCCCAGCCGCGCGCCATCCCGATCATGCTGAGCCTGCTGGCGATCGCCACCACCGGCGGCATGTTCGTCGTGCCGCTCTACGCCTTCCTCACCACCACGGTGGAGAAGGACCAGACCGCGCGCACCGTCGCGGCGAACAACGTCGTCAATTCGGGCGCGATGACCTTGGGGTCGATCGCAGCGATCGGCATCAACATCGCCGGCGTCCAGCCGGTCGACATGCTGTTCCTCGTCGCCGCGATGTGCCTGATCTCGGCCTGGATCGCGCAGCGGCTGCATCGCGCCTGCGACTGAGTCGGCGCTAAAACAGGAACGTATAGAAGCAGGTGAAGAAGGCGGCGAAGCTGAGCAGGAACAGCTTCCAGTCCGCGTCGTCGCTTTTCCTCACGTCGGGCAGCACCGGCGGCGGCAGCGTCCGCCGGAACGGGTGACGGGCCGATTCATTGGTGAGGACGAGGCGTCTGGTCATGATGAGGATGTTAACGCCTCGTTTACGATATCGACCAGCGCGAAAGGTGGTTAAACCTGACCTGTCCACGGATGGGACGTTAACGATGAGGACCGCGTCATGAGTGTCGCCTTCCGCCGCGAGAGCGACGAGGAGCATCTGGAGCCCAAGTTCGAGCTGCCCATCCCGAGTGCACCCAATCTCGTCACCGCCGCGGGCAAGCGGCTGATCGAGGAGCGGATCGCCACGCTGGAGGCGGCGATCGCCGCCGCCGATGCGCCGGCGGTCGACGCGCTGCGCCGGGATCTGCGCTATTGGCAGACGCGCCGCACCACCGCGGTGCCCACCGCCGCGCCGGCGGACGGCAGCGCCGGCTTCGGCACGCGGGTGACGATCCGCCTCGCGGGCAAGACCCGGACGATCGCGATCGTCGGCGACGACGAGGCCGACCCGCCTGCCGACCGGCTCGCCTATGGCGCCCCGCTGGCGCATGCGCTGATCGGCGCCGAGCCCGACGACGTGCTCGCCTTCAATGGTCGCGACGCGGCGATCGAGGTGCTCGCGGTCGAAGCGATCGATCCGCGGGAGGACTAGCCGGGCTACGGGACCGGGGGGATCCCGTAGCGCGACCGTCGGGCACCGGGGAGCGCCCGGACGTCGATGGGTCGAGTGTGGGAGAGAACGCCACCGACGCGCGCATCGCTAGCCACGCCATATTGCCGCGATATTTCCGCTTTGGACCGGTCGAGACATCCGCAGGCAATGCGCCGGCATGATGACACCCGGCGAAGGAGCCCAGCCCATGCCGGCATCGCCGATGATCGCCACCTGCCTTGCGACCCGCCACCGGCCCGGCCGCAAACAGAGCGAAATCGGCGGCGTCCGTCGCGCGCGCTGCGTCTGCTGCGGCATGCAGTTGATGCGCACCGCGATCAGCCGCCGCTGGATCATTGCCGACCAACTGGGCTGACGGCGCGGGCGGCAGAGACCTGCCCCTACACCGGCAACGTCACCCGCGCGATCGCGCCGCCGTCGGGATGGTTGGCGATCGTCGCATCGCCGCCGTGCGCGCGCGCGACGCCGCGCACGCTGCTCAGCCCCAGCCCGATCCCGCCGGTATCGCGGTTGCGCGACCGCTCGCCGCGGAAGAAGGGCTCGAACAGGCGATGCAGATCCTCGGGCGCGATGCCGGGACCATGGTCGCGCACCTCGATCAGCGCATGGCCGTCGATCCGGCTCAGCATCACCTCGGCATCGCCGCCATATTTGAGCGCATTGCCGACGAGGTTGGCGATCAGCGACTTCAGCCCCGCCGCATCGCCCTCGATCACCAGCGGCTCGCCGTCGTGGAGCGTCACCGGCTCGCCGCGATCCTCCAGTTCGTCGGTGACGCTCTCGACCAGCGAGCGCAGGTCGAGCCGGCGCCGCTCGCCGATCTGGTTGCCGTCGCGGAAGAAGCCGAGCGCCGCCTGGATCATCGCCTGCATGTCGCGGATGTCCGCCTCGCTGGCGCTGCGCAGCGGCTCGGGCGCGCGCTCCAGCCGCAGGCCCAGCCGCATCAGCGGCGTGCGCAGGTCGTGCGCGATCGCCGCGATCATCATCGTGCGATCCTCGACATAGCGATTGAGCCGCGCCTGCATGCGGTTGAACGCCGCCGCCGCGTCGGCGATCTCCGCCGGCCCGCCGAGCGGCAACGGTGCCGCGCGCGGATCGCGGCCGAGCCGCTCCGCCGCCGCGCCGAAGGCGGCGATCGGCTTGGTCAGCCGCCGCGCCAGCAGCCAGGCGAAGGGCGCGATCGCGACCAGCGCCGCCAGCAGCCACAGGAACGCCCGCCACCGCCAGCTTTCGAAGCCGGTGCGCGCCGCCCGCGCGATCCGCCAGCTGCCGTCGGGCTGATGCACCGAGACGGTGAAGCGCCCGAACAGGATCTGATTGCGCGCATCGGGCGAGCGCGCCCGTTCGGGATAGCCCTCGCGTCGCGGCATCGGCCCGAAGACGATCGGCGGCGGCCCGCCGAAATGGACGTGGACGAGGTCGAGCGGCAGTTCGAGCTGTGCCGCCATCAGCCGCCGGATCCGCGCACCGCGCGCATCGTAAGGCGCGGGGTTGCTCGCCTCGCGCGTCACCAGCACCTCGCCGGTCGCGTCGCGGCCGGTGCGCAGCGCGGTGGCGACCTGCGGCACCGAGAAGATGCGCGGCGTCGGCGGGGTGATGAACACGACCAGCGCGACGTTGAGCGCCTGCACCGTCGCGACGCTCAGCAGCATCACGAGGAAGACGCGCCAGAACAGCGACTTGGCGACCCAGCCGATCCCCAGTCGGGACGCCGGCCGCCAGCTCATGTCCGCGCCACCGCCGGCACGAACAGATAGCCTTCGTTGCGGATGGTACGGATGATGTCGTCGCCGCCGCTGCGCAGCTTGCGCCGCAGCCGGCTGATCTGCACGTCGATCGCGCGATCGAACGCCTCGCTGTTGGGACCGCGCGCCGCCTCGAGCAGCAACTCGCGCGACAGCACCCGCCGCGGCCGCTCGGCGAAGACGCGCAGCAGCGCGAACTCACCATCGGTCAGCCCGACCAGCACGCCCTGCGTGTCGAACAATTCATGCGCCATCAGGTCCATCGTCCAGCCGTCGAAGCTCAGCCGCGACCGGTCGGCGGGCTCGGCCTGCTGCCGGCTGCGCAGCGCGGCGCGAACGGTGGCGATCACCTCGCGCGCGCTGCACGGCTTGGTCAGGTAATGGCTCGCACCGATCTCCAGCCCGACGATGCGGTCGCGTTCCTCGCCCAAGGCGCTCAGCATGATGACCGCCGGGCCCCCGTCGCGGGTGATGCGGCGGCAGGCGGAGATGCCGTCCTCGCCCGGCATCATCACGTCGAGCAGCACCGCGTCGATCCGGTCGCGCTCCAGCACCGCGTCCATCTCGCGGGTGTTGGCGGCGGCCTGCACGCGATAGCCGCGCGCGCCGAGGCTCTGGGTCAGCAGGGTACGGATCTCGCGATCGTCGTCGACCACCAGGATCGCCGCCGGTTCGTCCCCCGATGCCCCTGCATTGTGCTGTTGGCTCATCATCGCCCTCTCTTGGCGCCGAATTGTTTCCGCCGGATAACCGCATGATATCGGGTTGCGCCGGTCGTGGACATCCAACTGCAACATTGGGCTGGTTCACAGTGTCGTTCACCCGGGGAACCGCCATGAATCGCACCATTGTCATCGCCCTGCTCGCCTGCACCGCCGTGCCGGTCGCCGCCCAACAGCCGCCCGCCCACGGCAACCGCCGCACCTTCATCAGTCCGATGGGCCAGCCGTTCCACGGCGACGATGCCGCGCCCGATCCCGAACGCGCCTGGTTCGACGCGGCCGACGCCAACAAGGACGGCGCGATCACCCGCGCCGAGTTCCAGGCCGACGCCAGTCGCTTCTTCGCGACGCTCGACCGCAAGCACGACGGCGAGATCGATCCCGACGACATCGATTATTACGAAAGCACGATCGCGCCGGAGGTCCGCTCGGGCAGCGGCGGGTCGGGGGTGATCGCGAGCAGTTCCGATTCGGACGGCGGCGGCAAGGCGCCTGCCTATGACGCCGGCAAGCTCGGCGCGGCGCGCTTCAGCTATTTCCAGCTCCCCGAGCCGGTCACTGCGGCGGACCGCAACTTCAACCGCGGCGTCGACGCGCGCGAATTCGCCGACGCCGCCGACAAGCGCTTCGCCTCGCTCGACAAGAACCACGACGGCAAATTGAGCTGGGACGAACTGCCCCACGTCACCGGCCGCGCCGCGGCGATGAGTCGCGGCGGCGGGCGTGGCGGCGGTGGTGGCGGCCATCACGGCGGCGGCGGCCGCCGCGGTGGCGGCATGGGCGGCGCGGGTGGTGGCTTCGGCGGCGCAGGCACCGGCCCCGGCGGCGACATGACCGGCCTCGGCCGGGACTAATTCCTCCCTCGCTTTAGCTGGGGAGGGGGACCGCCCGGCATAGCCGGGTGGTGGAGGGGGCGTCTCCACATACGGCAAGCCCACCGTATCCTCCCCCTCCGTCAGGCCTTCGGCCTGCCACCTCCCCCTGGCGGGGGAGGAGTTTGGACGGCGTTGCTTCCTCGCAAAACAGGAGGACAGCGCTGGAGGTCACCCCCGCCGCCGGATCAATCCAGCCGCCGCGCCAGCTCCTTGTTGAGCCCCAGCGCCACCAGCGTCGCGAACGCGCCCGACAGCAGGTACCCGCCCGCCGCCAGCAGCCCGAACTGGCTCGCCAGCACCAGCGCGGCGAGCGGCGCGAAGCCCGCGCCGAACAGCCACGCGAGGTCCGACGTCAGCGCCGCACCGGTATAGCGCGCCCGCTTGGGGAAATTGTTGGTCACCGCGCCCGACGACTGGCCGAACGACAGGCCGAGCAGCACGAAGCCGCCGATCATGAACGCCAGCTCGCCCGCATCGCCCCCGGCGAGCAGCTGCGGCGCGAAGCCGCTGAACACCGCGATCGCCGCCGCGGTATAGCCGAGCACCGAACGCCGCCCGATCCGGTCGGCGAGCAGGCCCGAAATCACCACCGCGCCGAGCCCGAAGAAGGCGCCGATGATCTCGATCCCCAGGAAGCGCGCGATATCCTCGTTGGTGTAGAGCGCGATCCACGACAGCGGGAACACCGTCACCATATGGAACAGCGCGAAGCTGGCGAGCGGCGCGAACGCGCCGATGACGATGTTGCGCCACTGCGCCTTGACCGTCGCGGTGACGCGCGAGGGGGTAAGCTCGCGCGTCTCGAACAGCCGGCTGTATTCCGGCGTCACGACGATGCGCAGCCGCGCGAACAGCGCCACCACGTTGAGCGCGAAGGCGACGAAGAACGGATAGCGCCAGCCCCACGACAGGAAGTCGATGCCCTCCATGTTGGCGAGCAGGAAGGCGAACAAGGCGCTCGCCACGATCAGCCCGAGCGGCGCACCGAGCTGCGGCACCATCGCATACCAGCCACGCTTCTCCGGCGGCGCGTTGAGCGCGAGCAGCGAGGCGAGACCGTCCCAGGCACCACCGAGCGCGAGGCCCTGGCCGATGCGAAAGGCGGCGAGCAGGATCGCCGACCACACGCCGACCTCGGCATAGCCGGGCAGGAAGGCGAGCGACACGGTCGAGGTGCCGAGCAGGAACAGCGCGATCGTCAGCTTGGTGCCGCGGCCGTGTTCGCGATCGACCCACATGAAGATCTGCGTGCCGATCGGGCGGGCGATGAACGCCAGCGGGAACAGCGCGAACGAATAGAGCGTGCCGGTCAGCCGGTCGACGTACGGGAAGACCAGCGCCGGAAAGACGATGACCGAGGCGATCGCATAGCAGAAGAAGTCGAAGAATTCCGACGTGCGCCCGATGATGACGCCGATCGCGATCTCACCCGGGTGGACCTCATGGTCCCCCTGCGTGTTGACGGCACGTGCATCGCGTTCGAGCGATCCGGAATGGGCGGAAGCCACTGACATGTATCGCAGTCCTGTCGTCTCGCAGCCCGAGGGCCGTCAGTCATCAACGCGCCGCACCCGGTTTCGGACGCAGCGCCAACATGACCCCTTACCGCAGCCGGCGGCGCACGGGGATAGGACAAAATGTCCTATTTTGCGGTGCAGCACACAGGCGTACCGGACCTGACGATGCGAACCTTCCCGTTCTCCCCCCTCCCGCCCCGTCGTGCACGCGCCATGCGCACTGCCGTCGCACTCCTTGCGCCTGCCCTGCTGGGCGGGTGCGACTGGGTGGTGATGAACCCGTCCGGCGACGTCGCGCGCCAGCAGGCCAATCTGATCCTGTGGTCGACCGGCCTGATGCTGCTGATCATCGTCCCGGTGATCGCGCTGACCATCCTGTTCGCGTGGAAATACCGCCACACGAACGAAGAGGCGGATTACGAGCCGCATTGGGACCATTCGACCGGGCTGGAGCTGATCATCTGGTCGGCGCCGCTGATGATCGTCATCGCGCTCGGCGCGCTGACCTGGATCAGCACCCATGCGCTCGACCCCTATCGCCCGCTGGCACGGCTGGAGCCGGGCAAGGTGCTGGCCAAGACCGACAAGCCGCTGGAGATCCAGGTGGTGTCGCTCGACTGGAAGTGGCTGTTCATCTACCCCGAACAGGGCGTGGCGACGGTCAACGAGCTGGTCCTGCCGATGAACCGCCAGGTCCGCTTCCGCATCACCTCGTCGTCGGTGATGAACACCTTCTACGTCCCCGCGATGGCCGGCATGATCTATTCGATGCCGGGCATGGAGACGCGGCTGCACGCCGTGCTCAACAAGCCGGGCCGGTTCGAGGGCCTGTCCGCCAACTATAGCGGCGCCGGCTTCTCCGACATGCACTTCACCGTCGACAGCGTCGACGACGCCGGCTTTGCCAAATGGGCCTCGGAGGCGCGCAGCGCGCCGGCGAAGCTCGACATGGCGACCTATATCCAGCTCGAAAAGCCGAGCGAGAAGGTGCCGGCGATCCGCTACGCCGCGTTCCAGCCGCAATTGTTCGACCGCATCCTCGGCATGTGCACCAAGCCGGGCGAGACCTGCATGCAGGCGACGATGATGAAGGACGGCGCCAGGGACCCGCATCGCGACAGCGGACACGGCGACCCGGTCAACGACAGCGGCCATATGCGTGGCAGCGAATCGAAGGGCGCCTTGCAGAAGGAGCCCGAGGAGAAGGGCAGCAGCCCGCACCGTAACGCCCCCCGTCCCGCCCCGCCCGGCAGCAACAAACCCGGCAACGAAGACAATCGCTCGATGACCTCCGCCGCCCCGCTGCCCGCCATGCTGACCGGCCTCACCGCCGCCGCCCGTTCGTAGGACCGACCTGATGTCCGATGCTTTGCTCAAGACGATTTTCGGGCGCCTGACGCTCGAGAGTTTCCCGATCCACGAACCGATCCTGATCGGCACCTTCGCGGTCGTCGCGATGGGTGGCGCCGCGCTGATCGCCGCACTGACCTATTTCAAGGTCTGGGGCTATCTGTGGAAGGAATGGTTCACCTCGGTCGACCACAAGAAGATCGGGATCATGTACATGATCCTCGGTATCGTCATGCTGCTGCGTGGCTTCTCCGACGCGATCATGATGCGCGCGCAGCAGGCGATGGCGTTCGGCCCCAACGAGGGCTTCCTGCCCGCGCACCATTACGACCAGGTGTTCACCGCGCACGGCGTCATCATGATCTTCTTCGTGGCGATGCCTTTCGTCACCGGGTTGATGAACTATGTCGTCCCGCTCCAGATTGGCGCGCGTGACGTCTCCTTCCCGTTCCTCAACAATTTCAGCTTCTGGATGACCGCCGCGGGTGCCGCGATCGTCATGGCCAGCCTGTTCGTCGGCGAGTTCGCCCGCACCGGCTGGCTGGCGATGGCGCCGCTGTCGGGGCTCGATTACTCGCCCGATGTCGGCGTCGACTATTACATCTGGTCGCTGCAGATCGCCGGCGTCGGAACCTTGCTGTCGGGCGTCAACCTGCTCGCGACGATCGTCAAGATGCGTGCGCCGGGCATGAGCCTGATGAAGATGCCGATCTTCACCTGGTCGGCGCTCGCCACCAACGTGCTGATCGTCGCCGCTTTCCCGGTGCTGACCGCGGTGCTCGCGATGCTCAGCCTCGACCGCTACGTCGGCACGCACTTCTTCACCAACACCATGGGCGGCAACCCCATGATGTACGTCAACATGATCTGGATCTGGGGCCACCCGGAGGTCTACATCCTGATCCTGCCGGCGTTCGGCGTGTTCAGCGAGGTCACCTCGACCTTCTGCGGCAAGCGCCTCTTCGGCTATACGTCGATGGTCTACGCGCTGCTGGTCATCACCATCCTCGCCTATCTCGTCTGGCTGCACCACTTCTTCACCATGGGGTCGGGCGCGAGCGTCAATTCGTTCTTCGGCATCACCACGATGATCATCTCGATCCCGACCGGGGCCAAGATCTTCAACTGGCTGTTCACGATGTACAAGGGCCGGATCCGCTTCGAACTGCCGATGATGTGGACGATCGCGTTCATGATCACCTTCGTCATCGGCGGCATGACCGGCGTATTGCTCGCCGTACCGCCCGCCGATTTCGTGCTGCACAACTCGCTGTTCCTGATCGCGCACTTCCACAACGTGATCATCGGCGGCGTGCTGTTCGGTATGTTCGCCGGGATCAACTATTGGTTCCCGAAGGCGTTCGGCTTCAAGCTCGACAAGAAGTGGGGCACGATCAGCTTCTGGTTCTGGGTCATCGGCTTCTATGTCGCGTTCATGCCGCTCTACGTACTCGGCCTGATGGGCGTGACGCGTCGCCTGCGCCACTTCGAGGACCCGTCGCTGCAGATCTGGTTCATCATCGCCGCGATCGGCGCCGCGATGATCGCGGTCGGCATCGCCGCCTTCCTGATCCAGTTCTACGTCAGCTTCCGCAACCGCGAGGCGCTGCGCGACTTCACCGGTGATCCGTGGAATGGCCGCAGCCTCGAATGGGCAACCTCGTCGCCGCCGCCGGCGTACAATTTCGCCTTCACGCCCGTCGTCCGCGATCTCGACGCCTGGTACGACATGAAGTCGAACGGCGCCGAACGGCCGATCACCGGCTTCCGCGACATCCACATGCCGCGCAACACCGGCGCCGGCATCATCCTGGCCGGCCTGTCGATGGTCGTCGGCCTGGCGATGATCTGGTACATCTGGTGGCTCGCCGCGCTGGCGTTCGTCGGATTGCTGGCGGTCGCGATCGGCCACACCTTCAACTATGACCGCGATTTCTACATCACCGCTGCCGAAGTCACCGCCGCCGAGGACGATCATACCCGGCAGCTGACCACGCACGCAGCGGTCGCGGGGGCCTGAGGACCATGAGCGAAGCAACCATTCCCCCGGGCACACAGGCCCCGGTCTTCTACGAGACCGACGAACATCATCACGACGCCGGCGGCAGCACGATGCTGGGCTTCTGGCTGTACCTGATGAGCGACTGCCTGATCTTCGCCATGCTGTTCGCGGCCTATGGCGTCTACGGCGGCAGCTATGCCGGCGGCCCGCAGCCGCACGAGATCTTCGAGCTGCCACTGGTGGCGCTCAACACCTCGATGCTGCTGCTGTCGTCGATCACCTACGGCTTCGCCATGCTGGCGATGAACGACGGCAAGGTCCGCGCCGTGCAGGGCTGGCTGGCGATCACCGGCCTGTTCGGCCTCGCCTTCCTCTGCATCGAGCTCTACGAATTCTCGACGCTGATCCACGAAGGCGCCGGGCCGCAGCGCAGCGCCTTCCTGTCGTCCTTCTTCACCCTCGTCGGCACGCACGGGCTGCACGTCACCTTCGGCATCATCTGGCTGGTGACGCTGATGGTGCAGGTCGGCCGCAAGGGCCTGATCGCCGCCAACCAGCGTCGTCTGCAATGCCTGTCGCTGTTCTGGCACTTCCTCGACGTGATCTGGATCGGCGTCTTCACCTTCGTCTATTTGCTGGGAGTGCTGCGATGAGCGCGGACACGCATCACGGTCACGACGCGCACGATAACGCGCACGGCCACGGTCATTCGTCCGAAGGCGCGCACGGCAGCCGCAAGGATTATCTGATCGGCTTCATCCTGTCGGTGATCCTCACCGCCATTCCGTTCGGGCTGGTGATGAGCGGCGTCATCGCCGACGCGCGGATCACCGCGGGTATCGTCATGGTGTTCGCGCTGGTGCAGATCGTCGTCCACATGATCTATTTCCTGCACATGAACTCCAAGTCGGAGAATGGCTGGACGTTGATGGCGCTGATCTTCACGATCATCGTCCTGACGATCTGTCTCGCCGGCTCGCTCTGGGTCATGTATCATATGAACACGAACATGATGCCCAGCATGGACGCGGGCGCGATGTGAGCACCACCGCGTCCCGCCGGAGATGGGCGACCGGCGTCATGCTGGTCGTCATCGCGCTGCTGATCGGCCTCGGCATCTGGCAGCTCGAACGGCGGACGTGGAAGCTCGCGCTGATCGCGCATACCGAGCGCCAGCTCGCCAGCCCGCCGGTTCCGGCGCCGGGGCCGGCGGACTGGCCCGTCCTCGGCACCGGCGACGCCTATCGACCGGTCGTCGCGACCGGTCACTACCGGACCGGCGCCGACACCTATGTGCAGGCCGTGACCGAACTCGGCGGCGGCTTCTGGGTACTCACCCCTTTCGACACCGACCGCGGTTTCGCGCTGCTGATCAACCGCGGTTTCGTCCCCGGCGAGCAGCGCAGCCGCGTCGCCCCCTCCCCCGCGCCGCAGACGGTGCGCGGCCTGCTCCGCCTCACCGAGCCGGGCGGCGGCTTCCTCCGCAGCAACGACCCCGCCGCCGACCGCTGGTATTCGCGCGACGTCGCCGGAATCGCCGCGGCCAAGCACCTCGGCCGGGTGGCCCCCTATTTCATCGATGCCAGTGAACCGAAGAGCGGCTGGCCGCGTGGCGGCCTTACCGTCGTCCGCTTCCACAACAGTCATCTGGTCTATGCGCTGACCTGGTTCGGGCTGGCGGCACTGGTCGCGCTGATGGCGTGGCGGGTCCGCCGCCCGCGCTGACCCGCGTCAGTCGTCCAGCTTCGCGCCGTCGACGATCCGCTCCGCGCGTTCGCGCTCGGCTACGTCGGCGGCACGCTCGGCTTTCGTGCGGCCGAATTTGGCGCGATTGGCTTCGGCGGTCCGCGTCGCGGCAGCACGATCGCGCGCCTTGCGCGCCAGACGCAGGTTGATGATCTCGGCCATGGGGAGCCTCATATCAGTCCTCCCCCGCCAGGGGGAGGTGGCACGGCGAAGCCGGGACGTAGGGGGAGGTAAGGGTGGGAGCTTTGTAATGAAGCTCCCTCCCTTACCTGCCCCTCCACCATTCGACTGACGCCGAACGGTCCCCCTCCCCCTTGCGGGGGAGGACTTACTCGGCCGCCCGCGCTTCCGCCGCGCGCTTCACCACGCACCAGTGCTTCCATTCGTCGCGCGCATCCGCCAGCGCGCGATGCGCCGGCACGTCGCGGTCGCGCACCTCGGCGAGCGTCACCACCTCCGCCACCGCACGCCCGAGCAGCTCCGCCGGCACGACGTCGCGCAGGATCGCCGTCGCCGTATCGCGCTGCGCGTCCTCGGTATCGCGCAACCGCAGCGCGTGGCGCGGCAGCTTCGCCGCACGCAGCAGCGCGCTCAGCCATTTGCCGTCCCACGACGGCGCGCTCGCGAACAGGTCGTGCCCGGTCAGCGTCTCGATCATCCGCCGCGCGACGACGTCGTGCGGAGTCCCCTCTGCCTCCAGCCGCGCGCGCGGGATGTGGTGGATCGCCTCGGCCGCCGCGTCCCAGTCGGTCCATTGCGCCGCCGGCCGGATCAGATGGCTTTCCTCGCGCCCGTCCTCGAACACCCAGGCGACCTCGATCGGATAGCTCAGCTTGGCGAGCGACGAGGCTTCGAAATCGAGGAATACGAGCATGATCCGCCAACGCCTAAGCAGGCCGAAGGGGTGCGTCTAGCCGCCCTGCCCCGATCGCCGCCAAGCGCCGCGCGCCAATCGCCCGACCAGCGCCGGCAGTCTGGGCCGCAGCAGCAACCAGTCGCGGATCGCCGGCCCCTTGTCGGCGCCGATCACCTGTTTGTAGCCGCTGTCGCCCGCACCCCAATCGACGCGGGTGACGCCCCGCCCCAGCGCCTCGACGAGATTGCGGTAATAGAGCAACTTGCCCGGCGAATGTTTCGCGTAAGCGGGGTCGTAGCTGTTCGCGATCGCATATTTGAGGTCGCCCGCATCGATGTCGAACGAGAAAGCTGCGGGCGTGCCGTCGATCGTCAGCAACGCCGCGCGCAACATGCCGGCGATCACCGGATCCGCCGAGGCCGCACGCCAGAAGGCACCGTGGCCGGTGGTGGTGAACTTCGCGTCGGAGCCATCGGTGCGCGCCGCGATCCAGCTTACCGCCTCGATCTGCGCGAGTGCGTCGAACGCCGCCGGCCAGTCCGCGCCGCTGACGAAGCGCCAGTCCGTCACGCCGTGGCTGGCGAGATGCTTCTCATGGAAGCGGTTCTTGCGCAGCGTCGAGCCGCGCGGCCATCCCTCCGTCTGCAACGCCGCCATGTCGAGCAGCCAGCTGTCGGCGACGAACCGGTCGAGCACCGCCCAGCCGCTCGCCCGCGCCGCCGCGATCAGCGGTGCCGCCGCCGCATCGCCGTCATAGACCGGGCCGATCCGCAAGCCGTTGACCGCGCCCGCCAGCGTCGCCAGCGCCGCGCGCAGCGTCGCCTCGCTTGCCCCGGCGGCGAGCGGAAAGCTGCGGAACGGCCAATAGCTGCCCGGCACCGCCGCCAATCTTGCCCAGCCCGGCCCGACACCGACGAACGGCAGCGCGCAGGTCGGCACGCCGTCCTCCTCGACCAGCAACGTCCGCGCCCGCCCGCCATAAGCGGCCAGCGCCGCGGCGAACCAGCCGTAGCGCAGGAAGCCGTGGCTCGCCGCGGCGCGCGCGGCGACGTCGTCGAGTGCCGCGGACAGCCCATCGCCGATCGTGGCGCGCGCCACCGGCGGCAGCCGCTGGAATTCGGCAAGGAGCATCGCTTCGGTCACCCCGGCGCATCTAACCGCCACGCCTTACCAATCGGTGCAGATTGCGGCGAGCCGTGCACCCTTTCGCCTCGCGCGGCGCGCCCTATGATGGGGCCATGCCAGTGTTCTTCCAGGTTTCGACGATCGCGCAGACGATCCAGCTGTCGCTCGCGCCGGTGTTCATGCTGGCGGCGATCGGCCAGATCCTCAACGTCCTCGCCGGGCGGCTCGCCCGCGTCATCGACCGCGCCCGTATCCTCGAAGAGCGCGTGCTCGGTCTGGAAACCGGCGCCGATCGTGTCCGCGACATCTGGGAATTGAAGCTGCTCGACGAGCGCATGTCGATCATCAACGCCGCGCTGTTCCTCGCGGTGTCGAGCGCGGTGATGGCCTGCGTCGTCATCGCGCTGCTGTTCATCGCCAATATCGCCAAATTCCACATCGGCACGTGGATCGCGCTCGCCTTCATCGTCGCGGTGGCGCTGCTGATCTGCTGCCTCACCGCCTTCATGTGGGAGGTGCGCGTGTCGCTGCGCGCGATCCACGTCCGCAAGGAGATCCTGTCGTGAGCCTCGCCGCCGAACGGCGTCTGTTGCAGGCGGTGGTGGCGCTCGCCTGCCTCGTGCCGCTGTCGGTCGGCGGGCAGAGCGTGCTGCACGGTCCCGGCTTCCTCGGCCATCCGCCGGTGATCCCGACCGACCTCGACAGCCATTTCCGCTATATCTCGGGCATCTTCCTCGGCGTCGGCATCGCCTTCGCCAGCTGCGTGCCGCGGATCGAGGCGACCGGGCCGCGTTTCCGCCTGCTCGGCGCGCTCGTCGTCGCGGGCGGCCTGTCGCGCGTCGTGTCGCTGGTCGCGGTCGGCGCGCCGTCGCCGGGCCATCTGTTCGGCTTCGCGATGGAATTGGGTGCGGTGCCGCTGCTGATGCTCTGGCAGGCGGCGTTCGCGCACCGCTGGCGGGCGGCGCACTGAGCCGCCCGGTCGGGCTCAGGCGTGGACGAGCGTCCCCGCGCCTTCCGACGTGAATATCTCGAGCAGCATCGCATGCGGCACGCGGCCGTCGAGGATCACCGCGGCATCCACCCCCGCTTCGACCGCGGCGACGCAGGTCTCGACCTTGGGGATCATCCCGCCCGAGATCGTGCCGTCCGCCTTGAGCGCCGCGATCCGCGCCGGATCGAGATCGGTCAGCAGCGTCTTCTGCTTGTCGAGCACCCCCGCGACGTCGGTAAGCAGGAAGAAGCGCGCCGCGCCGAGCGCCCCGGCGATCGCCCCCGCCATCGTATCGGCGTTGATATTGTAGGTCTGGCCATCGGCGCCCATCGCGATCGGCGCGATCACCGGGATGATGCCGCTCGCCGA
Source organism: Sphingomonas taxi (assembly GCF_000764535.1). Classification (NCBI taxonomy): domain Bacteria; kingdom Pseudomonadati; phylum Pseudomonadota; class Alphaproteobacteria; order Sphingomonadales; family Sphingomonadaceae; genus Sphingomonas; species Sphingomonas taxi. The sequence continues at coordinate 2,659,457 of NZ_CP009571.1, forward strand.
CAGCGTATCGATGATCGTCCGGTCGACCGCCACCGGCTCGCCGACGAAGCCGAGGTCGACGTGACGCTCGATCCCCTGCAACGTGTCCGGCGTCTCGCGCCCGACCTTCTGCGCGGTGACGAGATTGGCGTCCTTGCCCGAAATGCCGACCGCGCGGCCGCCGGCCTGGCCGATCCAGGCGACGATTTCCTTGTTGATCGACCCGGCGAGCACCATCTCCGCGATCCGCGCCGTCTCGGCATCGGTGACGCGCAGCCCGTCGACGAAGCGCGATTCGACACCGAGCCGCTTGAGCATCGCGCCGATCTGCGGCCCGCCGCCATGGACGACGACCGGGTTGATGCCGACCGCCTTGAGCAGCACGACATCCTCGGCAAAGTCCCGCGCCAGTTCGGGATCACCCATCGCATGGCCGCCGTATTTGACCACGAAGGTCTTGCCCGCATAGCGCTGCAGATAGGGCAGCGCGTCGGTCAGCGTCTCGGCCTTGGCGAGCAGCGCGGCGGTGGCGATGGAGTCGGTCATGCGCGCGCCTTTAGCCGCGGATCGCCCGGCTTCAAAGCCTCTGTGGCAAGTGCTTCGATGCGGGGGATATTGAGCAGGCCAATGATGGATCGTGCAAGCCTCGCCCTCTCCACACCCACTCCGTCACCCCGGACTTGTTCCGGGGTCCACCGGGCCGCAAGCGCGCGCTCAAGCCTCAAGCCCGTCTCCTCGCCGCAAAGTGGACCCCGGAACAAGTCCGGGGTGACGGGTGATGGAACCCCACGAACCGTCGTCGCCCCTACCGCCGCCCGTCCAGCCCCTCGCCGACGTCCGCCTGCGGCACATAAAGCGGCGCCACCCGCGCCTTGGCCCGCTGTTCATAGGCATAGCCCGCGCCGAGCACCGTCGCCTCGCCGCCCTTGGTGGCGATAAACGACAGTCCGACCGGCAACCCCTTGGCGAGCCCCATCGGCACGGTGAGGTTGGGATAACCCGCGATCGCCGGCAGTTCCGACGACGACGGCCCGCCATATTGATCGCCGTACACCGGATCGCTCAGCCACGCCTGCGCATAAGTCGGCTCGACCAGCAATGTCGCGCCCGCGCGGCGCAGCATGCCGTCGATCGCCTCGCTCGCCAGCCTGAGCGATTTCGCCCGCGCCGCCTTGTACGCCGGATCGCCCAGCCCCTTGGTCTGCGCCGCCGCCTCGAACGTCTCCTGCTGGAAGAAGGGCATCTCCTCGGCGGCATGCGCGCGGTTGAACGCGATGAGCTGGTCGAGCGTGCGCGCCGTCACCGCCGGCGGGGTGGTCGCCAGATAGGCGTCGAGATCGGCCTTCAGCTCGGTCTTGAGCACGGTGAATTCGGCGTCGCCGACGCCATCGAGCTTGGGCGGATCGACCGGCACCAGCACCGCGCCCGCCGCCTTGAGCACCGCGAGCGCGGCATCGAATGTCGCCGTCACCTCGACCGACAGTCCCTCCGGCCGCACCACGGCGACGCGCACCCCCGACAGCGCGCTCACCGACAGGCCGGCGGCATAATCGCGCGTCACCGCGCCGGCGGTCGCCGGATCGGCGGGATCGGCCGCGACCATCGCCGAGAACAGGATTGCCGCGTCCCGCACGCTGCGCGCCATCGGCCCCGGCGTATCCTGCGAATGGCTGATCGGCACGACATGCGTGCGGCTAACCAGCCCGATCGACGGCTTCAGCCCGACCAGCCCGTTGATCGACGACGGACAGACCACCGACCCGTCGGTCTCCGTCCCCACCGCCGCCGCGGCGAAGCTCGCCGCCACCGCCGCGCCCGATCCCGACGACGAGCCGCACGCGGTCCGGTCGAGCGCATAGGGGTTGCGCACCAGCCCGCCGGCCGCGCTCCACCCGCTCATCGCATGGCTGGAGCGGATATTGGCCCATTCGCTCAGGTTCGTCTTGCCGAGGATCACCGCGCCCGCCGCGCGCAGCGCCGCTACCACCGGCGCGTCGCGGCGCGTGACATTGTCCCTGAGCGCGAGGCTGCCCGCGGTCGTCGCCATCGGGTCGGCGGTCTCGATATTGTCCTTGATGAGCACCGGCATGCCGTGCAGCGGGCCACGGACGCGCCCCGCTTTGCGCTCGGCGTCGAGCGCCTTCGCCTGCGCCAGCGCGTCCGGGTTGACCGCGATCACGCTGCGCAGCGTCGGCCCCTTGCGATCCATCGCCGCGATCCGGTCGAGATAGGCGCGCGTCACCTCGACGCTCGATGCCTTGCCCGCGGTCATCAGCGCCTGCACCTGTTCGAGCGACACCTCTTCGACCCGCGGCGTTTTCGCCATCGCGGTCGAGGCCGACGCGGCGAGCAGAACGGCAAGAAACATCCGACGCATGGAACCCCCTGTGCTTTTCGAGCGATGCTAGGGCCGTAGCGGCGACGCGCAAGCGTTCCGCCGTACGGATATCCGCCGTTCCACCTCCACCCCTCCGCCATCTTGATCGGGATCAGGACGATGACAGCGCGCATAACGAGAATTGCCGCCGCGATCCTGGTGCTGCTGATCGTCGTCACCGGCCTCGCGGTGACGATCGTGCCGCGCTTCCTCGATCGGCTCTATTACGAAGGCCCGGCAACCGATCACTACGACGGCGCGCGCTTCTTCAATCCCGACAACGATCGCGACACGCAGGGCCTGCCCGGCGGCGGCAGCCGCGGCGGCTTTCTGTGGCGCCAGCTCACCGGCCGCGATGGCCGCCCGGTCTGGCCGGCGGGGGTCCCGGTGGCGCCATCGAAGCCCGCCGCGCGCGTCGACGGCGAGCGGATGGTGGTGACGTGGATCGGCCACGCCACCGTGCTGATCCAGACGCAGGGCCTCAATATCCTCACCGACCCGGTCTATGCCGAGCGCGCCGGCCCGCTCGGCTTCGGCCCCGCGCGCGTCGCCGCACCCGGCGTGCGGTTCGGGGATTTGCCGAAGATCGACCTCGTCCTGCTCAGCCACAATCACTACGACCATCTCGACAAGGCGACGCTGCAACGGCTGTGGCGACGCGACACGCCGGCGATAATCACCAGCCTCGGCAACGACAGCGTCGTCGGCCAGACCGGCGCGAAGGCGCTCGGGCTCGACTGGGGCGGTAGCGCGACGCTGACCGCCGCCGGGCTGAAGGACACCAGCCGCGACATCCGCTGCGATCCCGACAGCTGGTGTCCCGGCGATCGCGCGCAGGTGTTCGTGACGCGCAACCATCATTGGGGCAGCCGCTGGTTCACCGACCGCAACCGCGCGCTCTGGTCGAGCTTCGTCGTCCGCCTGCCGAGCGGCGGCAATCTGTTCTTCGCGGGCGACACCGGCTTCGGCGACGGTTTGTGGCCAGCCGAGGCGGCGGCCTATGGCCCGATCCGCTTCGCGATGATCCCGATCGGCGCCTTCCGCTTCCAGCCGGGGCAGATGTCCTCGGGCAGCCATGTCGGCCCCGCGGAGGCGGCGCTGATCCACCAGCGGCTCGGCGCGGCGCGGTCGCTGGCGATCCACTGGGGGACGTTCCGCCTGTCCTACGAAGGCTATGACACGCCGCCGAAGATGCTCGCCGCGGCGATGCGCTGCACCGGCGGCAGCGGCTTCACCGCGGAACGGCTCGGCGTGCCGTTCGAGGTGGCGCCCTACGCGACGCCGGCAGCGGGCAAGCCGATGACCCCGCCCGAGATGATGCGCTGCCTCGACACGCCGGAGATGAAGGCGCTGCCCTGACCATAATTGTCATCCCCGCGCAGGCGGGGATGACAGGTTTCCATTTTGCTCGCGTCCCAAACCTAGAAGGGAACTGGCATCAATCCACGAACGCGCGCTCGATCACATACGTCCCGGCCTTGGCGTTCGAGCCTTCCTCGAACCCCAGCCCGTCGAGCATCGCCGCGGTCTCGCGGATCATCGCCATCGACCCGCACAGCATGATCCGGTCGGTCTCGGGGTTGAGGCGTTTCGCCCCCTGCACCGGGTCGCCGAACAGCGCCGCGCTCTCGATCAGGTCGCCGATCCGCCCCGTGGTGCGGAACGGCTCGCGCGTCACCGTCGGGACATAGTGGAATTGCGTCGCCGCCTCGTCCGACACCAAAGGATCCTCGGCGAGCCGCGCCTGCAATTCGTCGTGATAGGCGAGGTCGCTGACCTGCCGCACCGAATGGACCAGGATCACCTGATCGAACATGCTGTACACGTCCGGATCGCGCGCGAGGCTGAGGAACGGCGCGAGGCCGGTGCCGGTCGAGAAGAAGAACAGCCGCTTGCCGCCGACCAGCGCATCGGTGACGAGCGTACCGGTCGGCTTCTTGCCCATATACACTTCGTCGCCCGGCTCGATCAGCTGGAGCTTCGAGGTCAGCGGTCCGTCCTCGACCTTGATCGACAGGAATTCCAGTTCCTCGGCATAATGCGGGCTGGCGATCGAATAGGCGCGCATGATCGGCTTCGCGCCCTCGCCGTCGCCGGGCAGGCCGATCATCACGAACTCGCCCGAGCGGAAGCGGAAGCTCGCCGGCCGCTCGACCGCGAAGCTGAACAGCCGGTCGTTCCAGTGGCGCACCCACAATACCTTGACGTTCGCGAACGCCTTGGTCTCGGGCAGGGTCTTGGGGGAACGGAGATCGGTCATGCGCGACGGGCTTCGGGTTGTTTGCGAAGGGATCGCATTATGAACCCCGCGCCGCCGGGTCAACCAAAGCAAAGCTTGGCCATGCCCCTGCCGGTCATTGCCGAGCCCTGGCGGCTACCCCATATCCGTTCCCGATATGGCCATCCAGATCCGCACCAGCCTCGCCGAGCCGGAAACCGGCGAAAGCTTCGTTCCGCATCGCCCCGCACGTCCCGACAAGGTCGAGGGCGGCCGGCCGTTCAAGCTGGTCAGCGAATATAGCCCGAGCGGCGACCAGCCGACCGCGATCGCCGAGCTGACCGCGACCGCGCGCGCCGGCGAGAAGGATCAGGTGCTGCTCGGCGTCACCGGCTCGGGCAAGACCTTCACCATGGCCAAGGTGATCGAGGAATTGCAGCGCCCGGCGTTGATCCTCGCTCCCAACAAGATCCTCGCAGCGCAGCTCTACGGCGAGTTCAAGAGCTTCTTCCCCGAGAACGCCGTCGAATATTTCGTCAGTTACTATGATTACTACCAGCCCGAGGCATACGTGCCGCGCTCGGACACCTATATCGAGAAGGAATCGTCGACCAACGAGTCGATCGACCGGATGCGCCATTCGGCGACGCGCTCGCTGCTTGAACGCGACGATTGCATCATCGTCGCCTCGGTGTCGTGCCTTTACGGTATCGGCTCGGTCGAAACCTATTCGGCGATGATCTTCGACCTCAAGAAGGGCGCGACCGTCGACCAGCGCGAGATCGTCCGCAAGCTCGTCGCGCTGCAATACAAGCGCAATGACGCCGCTTTCGCGCGCGGCAATTTCCGCGTGAAGGGCGACACGCTCGAGATCTTCCCGTCGCATTACGAGGACAGCGCCTGGCGCATCTCCTTCTTCGGCGACGATATCGAGGAGATCACCGAATTCGATCCGCTCACCGGCAAGAAGGTGGCGAGCCTCAACAGCGTACGCGTCTACGCCAACAGCCATTACGTCACGCCCGGCCCGACGCTCAAACAGGCGGGCGACGCGATCAAGCACGAACTCGCCGAGCGGCTCAAGGAACTCGTCGCCGAAGGCAAGTTGCTCGAAGCGCAGCGGCTGGAGCAGCGCACCAATTTCGACCTCGAAATGATCGCCGCGACGGGCAGTTGCGCGGGAATCGAGAATTACAGCCGCTTCCTCACCGGCCGCCTCCCCGGCGAGCCACCGCCCACCTTATTCGAATATCTGCCGGAAAACGCCGTCCTGTTCGTCGACGAGAGCCACCAGACGGTGCCGCAGATCGGCGCGATGGCGCGCGGCGATCACCGCCGCAAGATCACGCTCGCCGAATATGGCTTCCGCCTGCCGTCGTGCATCGACAACCGGCCGCTGCGCTTCAACGAATGGGACGCGATGCGTCCGCAGACGGTCAGCGTCTCGGCCACGCCGGGCAATTGGGAGATGGAGCAGACCGGCGGCGTCTTCGCCGAACAGGTCATCCGCCCCACCGGCCTCATCGACCCGCCCGTCGAGATCAAGCCGGTCGAGGAACAGGTGCAGGACCTGATCCAGGAATGCCACAAGACCACCGCCGCCGGCTATCGCACGCTGGTGACGACGCTGACCAAGCGCATGTCCGAGGATCTGACCGAATATATGCATGAGGCGGGGATCAAGGTCCGCTACATGCATTCGGACGTCGAGACGCTGGAGCGTATCGAACTCATCCGCGACCTCCGCCTCGGCGTCTACGACGTGTTGATCGGCATCAACCTGTTGCGCGAGGGATTGGACATCCCCGAATGCGGGCTGGTCGCGATCCTCGACGCCGACAAGGAGGGCTTCCTGCGCTCCGAGACGTCGCTGATCCAGACGATCGGTCGCGCCGCGCGCAACGTCGACGGCCGCGTCATCCTCTATGCCGACCGCATCACCGGCTCGATGGAGCGGGCGATGAATGAGACCGCGCGCCGCCGCGAGAAGCAGGAGGAATATAACCGCGAACACGGCATCACGCCGACGACGATCAAGCGCAACATCGGCGACATTATCGCGCATGTGTCGCAGGGCGACCAGGTCACGATTCCGATCGACGAGGACCGGCCGCACATGGTCGGCCACAATCTGCGCGCCTATATCGAGGATCTCGAAAAGCGGATGCGCAAGGCGGCGAGCGACCTCGAATTCGAGGAAGCCGGCCGGCTGCGCGACGAGATCCGCCAGTTGGAGAACGAGGAACTCGGCCTGCCCGTCGACGAGCAGAAGGCGCCGATCATGGGCCGCTCGAACGAGGGCAAACCCGGCACCCGCAAGACGCGCTATGGCAAGGAACAGAAGATGCGGATGGGCGGCCGGCGCGGCGGGCGGTAAGCGCCGTCCGACGGCGGTAACATTGGTCAGGCAACGAACTACGGATCGGGTGGAAGGATGGCCCCATGATCCGCAGCTTTGCCGATACTGAGACGGAACGCATCTGGAACCGCGACCGCAGCCGCAAGCTGCCGCCGGATATCCAGCGTCCTGCGCTTCGCAAGCTGCGACAGCTCAACCGCATCGTCAGCCCGCACGACCTGCTCATCCCGCCGGGCAATCGATTCGAGGAGTTGAAGGGCGCCCGTAAGGGAACATATAGTATTCGCATCAACGCCCAGTGGAGGATCACCTTCCGCTGGGAGGACGGGAGCGCGATCGATGTCCGCATCGAGGATTATCATCGATGATAGCGAGCGACTGCCGAACATCCATCCGGGCGAAATCCTCCGTGAGGATTTCCTGATCGGCAGCGAGATATCCGCTGCCGAGGTCGCCACGGGCGCGGGAATCGCCCGTGAGAAGCTCGACGCGCTGTTGAACGAACGCGCGCCGGTCGATGCCGAGTCCGCGCTTCGACTGGCTCGTTACTTCGGCATGAGCGAGACGTTTTTTCTCGGTTTGCAGAACGACTATGATCTCGAAGAGGCCCGGTCGGTTTACCGGGCCGATCTCGATCATATCGTCCCCCGCGCCGCTTAGCCCGTCGTCAGGTTTGCCGCGCTCACCCCGTAATAGCTCGCGACGCGATCAGCATAGGCCTGGTCGAACACCGGCGCGTTGTTCGACCAGCTCGGCCCGCCCTCGAGCAGGCGGCGGTCGATCGTCACCACGTAGAGGTCGCGCACCGGATCGAACTGGAGCAGCTCGAAAGGCAGCGGATAGAAGCTCTTGCCCATGCCAAGGAAGCCGCCGAGGCTGAGCACCGCATGCGTCGACCGGCCCGTGCCCTTGTGCACCATCAGCGCATAGACCGACCCGACCTGATCGCCGTCACGGCTCTCCACCTTCAGCGTGTGGGCGACGTTCGCTTGGACGAGCAATTGCGTAGCGGTGGTAGACTGGCTGTCGGTCGACATCGGATGCTCCTGGTTGTTGACGGGTGAACCGCCCGTTGCCCGCGCCGGTTCCACGCGCACGCCGCTTGAGGCATCGCCGCCCTTCCCGCATAAGCCGCCCGATGCGCATCCTTTCCGCCACCGCCCTGCTGCTCGCCGCGAGCGCCTGCGTGCCCCAGCCGGTGGCACCGCCCGCCCCCGCGCCCAAGCCGGTGGTGGCGCTGCCCGCGCCGCCGGTCACCGCCGCGCCGCGCGGTGCCGACTGGCGCGACTGGCCGCTGACCCCGGGCGACTGGACCTGGCAGCGCGACACGCGCGGCAGCATCGCGCGCTTCGCCCCCGCCGGCGGCCCCGCACGCCTCGCGCTGCGCTGCGACCGCGACCGGCGCCAGATCATCCTGTCGGTCGACGGCAGCGCCGCGACCACCCTCACCATACGCACCACCAGCATCGCGCGCGCGCTGCCGGTCCAGCCGAACGGCGGCAATCCGCCGTCGTTCGCCGCGACGCTGGCGGCCAATGACGGCCTGCTCGATGCGATGGGGTTCAGTCGCGGCCGTTTCGTGATCGAGCGGCCGGGCGCGTCGACGCTGGTCGTACCGGCCTGGGCGGAGATCGAGCGGGTGACCGAGGACTGCCGCGGCTGACGCGGCGGCGAGGGTCGGAATCGTCGCGTAAAATCCCCTGCATTACAAGACTTGTTTCCACCGCGGCGCATGTGCACATTGCGGGTGTGGCCGGGTCCGGTCACATGGCTATCAACAAGCGAAAGGAGGTGATCCGATGTCTCATGGTTCAGCAGTGAGTTCGGTTCGGTTCGTTCGGGGGACCGGCTTCTGACGTCCGTTTGAATCGTGTCGGGGGGTATCCTCCCCCAATCAACGGCACGACGAGGATGAACGAGGTCCCATGGTTTCCCGGGCTGGAGCTCTCCGGCCGCTGACCATGTTTGGAGGGTGTCGGGCTGCCGGGAGGCGCACGGCACCCTCTTCTCACATCTGGGGCAAGGCGCATTGGCCCAACGTGCCGTGACCGCACTTCCGCTTTGACTCGCCGGCGTCCGAAGATAGGTTCCTTCCGGACAGATGATCGGGAGGGACGGGATGTCGCCTGGAGTTCGCATCGGAATCGTCGCGCTCGCCGTCGCGCTGATTGCGCTGCTCGGCTGGCGGATCGATAGCCGCCATCCGGTCGTGCCCTCCCGTCCGGACACGACGCCCGTTCGCATTATCCCCGCCAATCCGATGCCGCCGTCCACGACGACGGCACCGACCGCCCCGCCGGCTTCGCCCACGCCGCAGCCGATCGCCGCCGCCTCATCGTCACCGCAAGATGACCTAGTCGCCGCCAACCTTCCGCCGCCGGAAAGCGACCCGCGGGAACTGCACGCCCGGTTTCAGGCCGAAGCACGCGACGCGAGCTGGGCAGGACGCCGGGAAACCGAATTGCGCCGCGCCTTCGCCGATATCCCGAACATCGGCAGCGACCCGCTCACCGTCCGCTGCGCTACGACGGTCTGCGAAGTCTCCGGCACCTATCCGCCCGGCCTGCCGCCCGACGCGGACCGCGGGGTGATGAGCGGCCTGCAAGGCCCGCAGCTATCGGATCACGCCCGAGCCCTTGGGCTCGACCAGGCCGCATCCTCGTTCAGCTCGGTGCGCGACCGGCCGAGCTTCCTGATCTTCTTCCGCCGCCGATAACGCCGTTCGCGCGCCGATCGACCGCATCGGCGCGCGTGGCTCTATAACGGGATCATGGCTGCAACGATCATCCGCCCCTATGCCGCGCCGGACAGGGACAGGATCCCGGCGCTGATCCTGCCGATCCAGCAGGTCGAGTTCGGGATGCCCATCACCGCGGGCGATCAGCCGGATCTGCTGGCGATCGACACTTACTATCAGACCGGCGCCGGCGGGTTCTGGGTGGCGGAGCGCGACGACGAGATCGTCGGCACGATCGGCCTCAAGGACATCGCCAAACGCAACGGCGCGCTGCGCAAGTTGTTCGTCGCCGCGCATGCCCGCGGTCGCGAGCTTGGCGTCGCCGTCGGGCTGCTCGATGCGCTGGTACAGCATGCCCGGCAAAACGGGATGCAGAACGTCTTTCTCGGTACCGCGCGGGACTTCCACAGCGCGCACCGTTTCTACAAGAAGAACGGCTTTCGGGAGATATCGCGCATGGGCCTGCCGGTGAATTTCCCGGTGATGATGGTGGACCGCAAGTTCTTCCAGCTCGCAATCCCGCAGTCGCCGACGACCACCGGCGGCCGCAGCCGGGTCAAAGGAACGCCTTTGCCCGGTTGAGCACCAGATTGCACACCTGGTTCTTCACCTGCCCGCGCAGCCCGTCGAGCGACAGCGCCTGCCCGCCCGGCGCCTGTACCTGCCCCGCCTGGCCCGCCGCATAGCCCGGCTGGCTCTGCACGTCCTTCTGTCCGGTCAGCCGTCCGAGCACACCCGCCGCGCCCGACGCGCCGCCACCGGTGCCGAGCAACCGGTTCTTGACGCAATAGCCGAGCAGCCCGGCGGCATTGCCCGCGCCGATCGACCCGATCCGCGGCAGCGCCCCGGCCCCGCCGCCGCCGCCGAGCAGGCTCTGCGCCTGCCCCAGCCACCCCCCGGCCTGCGACGTACCGGTGGCACCCCCGGTCTGCGGTGCCGGATCGGCGGTCTGCGCGCTCGCCAGCGTCGGCGCGAGGATCAGCGCGGCGGCAAGGATCGTCTTCATGGCAGGGCTCCCATCGTCATGATGGCCAACCAACCACCCGCCGCGGGCGCCGTTCCACCGCCGCCCGCGGCGATGGCTCGGCCCGTCCCGCTACTGCCGCCTCCGCTCACGCCGGCGTCAGCAGCCCCTCGCGTGCGATCTTCTCGCGCCACACCAGAGGCGCGAGCTGATGGACGTTCTGCCCCGCGCTGTCGACCGCGACGGTGACCGGGAAGTCGCTGACCTCGAATTCGTAGATCGCCTCCATGCCGAGATCCTCGAAGCCGACCACCTTCGACCCCTTGATCGCCCGCGCGACGAGATACGCCGCACCGCCGACCGCCATCAGATAGGCGCTCTTCGCCTCGGCGATCGCCTCGGTCGCCGCCGGGCCGCGCTCGGCCTTGCCGACCATCGCGAGCAGCCCCTGGTCGAGCATCATGCGGGTGAATTTGTCCATCCGCGTCGCCGTCGTCGGCCCCGCCGGCCCGACGACCTCCTCGCCGACCGGATCGACCGGCCCGACATAATAGATCACGCGCCCGCGGAAATCGACCGGCAGCGGCTCGCCCTTGGCCAGCATGTCGGCGATACGCTTGTGCGCGGCGTCGCGCCCGGTCATCATCTTGCCGTTGAGCAGCAGCCGGTCGCCATGCTTCCACTGCGCCACCACCTCGGGCGTCAGCGCGTCGAGATCGACGCGGATCGCGGCGCTGTCCGGCTGCCAGTCGACCTGCGGCCAGTCGCTGAGCTTCGGCGCCTCGAGATAGGACGGGCCGCTGCCGTCGAGCGTGAAATGCGCGTGGCGCGTCGCGGCGCAATTGGGGATCATCGCCACCGGCTTGGACGCGGCATGCGTCGGCCAGTCGAGGATCTTGACGTCGAGGATCGTCGACAGACCGCCCAGCCCCTGCGCACCGATGCCAAGCGCATTGACCTTGTCCATCAGTTCGATGCGCAGCGCCTCGATATCGTTCTTCGGGCCGCGTGCCTTGAGCTGCCCCATGTCGATCGCACCCATCAGCGATTGCTTGGCGAGCAGCATCGCCTTTTCGGCGGTGCCGCCGATGCCGATGCCCAGCATCCCCGGCGGGCACCAGCCCGCGCCCATTTGCGGGATCATCTCCAGCACCCAGTCGACGATGCTGTCGCTCGGGTTCATCATCTTGAACTTGGACTTGTTCTCCGACCCGCCGCCCTTGGCGGCGACGTCGACCGACACGCGCGACCCCGGCACCATCTCGACGTGCAGCACCGACGGCGTGTTGTCGCGCGTGTTGCGCCGGGTGAACGCCGGATCGGCGAGGATCGAGGCGCGCAGCTTGTTCTCGGGGTGCAGGTACGCCCGCCGCACGCCCTCGTCGATCACCTCCTGCAACGACAGGTCGCTGTCGAGCCGGCAATCCTGCCCCCATTTGACGAAGACGGTGACGATGCCGGTATCCTGGCAGATCGGCCGATGCCCTTCGGCGCACATCCGGCTGTTGGTCAGGATCTGCGCGATCGCGTCCTTCGCCGCCGGGCTCCGCTCGGCCTGATAGGCCTCGCCGAGCGCGCGGATGTAATCCATCGGATGATAGTAACTGATGAATTGCAGCGCATCGGCGACGCTGTCGATCAGGTCGGTGGCGCGGATGGTCGTGGTCACGGGGCGGGCTCCTTCGCGCCCGCCTTAAAGCCCGGAAGGATGGCCGCCAAGGCACGTTTCGGACCGGAGCCGGTGTCGTCCCCGCCACTTGCCGGGCGTTCTGCGAAGCCCCGCGATGCCGCCCCCCTCCAGTGTTCCCGCGAAAGCGGGAACCCAGAGTCACGCAAAACAACGTCTCATGGCGTTCATGGCCCTGGGCTCCCGCCTGCGCGGGAGCACTGCACATGCCCGACACACCCCGGCGGAGGCGGGAAGCCGCGAAACCCCGCGATGTCGCCCCCGCCAGTGTTCCCCGCGAAGGCGGGAACCCAGAGCCAAGCAAAACAACGTCTCTTGGCGTACGTGACCCTGGGCTCCCGCCTGCGCGGGAGCACTGCACATGCCCGACGCGCCCCCGCGGAGGCGGGAGGTCCGCGAGACCCCGCCATGTCGCCCCCCGCCAGTGTTCCCGCGAAAGCAGGAACCCAGAGCCAAGCAAAGCAACGTCTCGTGGCGTACGCGACCTTGGACTCCCGCCTGCGCGGGAGCACTGCACATGCCCGACGCACCCCGGCGGAGGCGGGAGGTTCGCGAACACCCCGCGATGTCGCCCCCTCAGTGTTCCCGCGAAGGCGGGAACCCAGGGCCAAGCAAAACAACTTCTCGTAGCGTACACGACCCTGGGCTCCCGCCTGCGCGGGAGCACTGCACATGCGACGCACCCCGGCGGAGGCGGGAGGTCTGCGAACACCCCGCGATGTCGCCCCCTCCAGTGTTCCCGCGAAGGCGGGAACCCAGGGCCAAGCAAAACAACTTCTCGTAGCGTACGTGACCCTGGGCTCCCGCCTGCGCGGGAGCACTGCACATGCCTGACGCACCCGAAAACCCGCGCGCCCACTCCTTTGCCCGAAGGTGACGAACGCCGGCACCGCGACCCAAAAACCCCCGTGATCGCAAAGCTTTCTCAACCATCACACGTTATTTTACGCGTCATGCCCCTGCCCTCCCCCACGCCCGATCAGATCCCCGCCGTCCCGGTGCTGCGCCTGCTCGGTCTCGGCGGCGAACAGAGCGACCATGAGGCGCAGATGCACGCCGGCCATCTCGCGCACGTCCGCACGATCTGGCCGTTCGCGCTCGCCGCACAGGGAATCGCCAGCGCGGTGCTGATCGGCGCGGCGCTGGGCGACGTCGCCACCAACGGCGCGCCGGTCGGCATCGTCGTCGCCATCGCGGCGCTGCTGCTGCCCTCGCTCGCCGCCTATGCGCTGCTCGCCGCGTCGCGGCCGCGCAGCTGGCCGCCGCACGTCCGCACCCGCGGTCTGGTGGCGAGCGCCACCGTCGCCGCCGCCGCCCTGCTCTGGCTGCTCTGGGCGTCGACGCGGCTGCCGATCAGCCCGGTCCAGCTCGGCTGCTTCGTCGGCCTCGCCGGCGCGATCGGCATGACCAGCATCGCCCTCCACCCGGTCCGCGCCGCGACGCTCGGCTTCGGCGCCGGGCTGGTGCTGATGCTCGCGCTCCTGTCCGACAGCGTGCTGCCGGCGCTGGTCGCGCTCGCCTTCCTCGTCTGCCTCGGCGTCGCCACCGCGCGGCTCGCCCGGCTCGACGGCCTCGCGGTGCAGCGCCGCGTCTCCGCCGCGCGCGAAGGCAACCTCGCGGTCAAGATGATCGCCGAATTCGAAGGCCATGGCACCGGCTGGTTCTGGGAGGCCGACCGCCAGGGCCGCATCACCTATCTCTCCGCCAAGGTCGCCGCGGCGCTCGCCCCGCCCTATCGCGATCCCGGCGGCTGCCTGCTCACCGACGTGTTCCGGATGGACAGCGCCTCGCCGGGCACCGAACGCACCCTCGCCTTCCACATCTCGTCGCGCACCTCGTTCGCCGATTATACCGTCTGCGCGACCGGCAGCACCGACGGCACCGAGCCCGATCGCTGGTGGTCGATCTCGGGCCGGCCGGTGATCGACGATCTCGGCCGCTTCCAGGGCTTCATCGGCTCGGGCAGCGACCTCACCGAGAAGCGCAAGTCCGATGCCGAGATCACCCGCCTTGCGCTGTTCGACGGCCTCACCGGCCTCGCCAACCGCCAGCGCATGCGCCAGAGCCTCGAAAAGACGCTGCAACCGCAGGGCGGCGTGCTGCGCCCCGCCTCGCTGTTCCTGATGGACCTCGACCGGTTCAAGGCGGTCAACGACACGCTCGGCCATCAGGCCGGCGATGCCTTGCTCAAGCAGGTCGCGCAACGGCTCGAACGCGTCGTCGGCGCGGTCGGGCTGGTCGGCCGGCTGGGCGGCGACGAATTCAAGGTGCTGCTGCCCGCGATCGACCATCGCGATACGTTGACGACGCTCGCCCGGGAACTGATCGCCGCGCTGTCACAGCCCTATTTCATCGCCGGCGCGACGGTGACGATCGGCTGTTCGATCGGCATCGCCATCGCCCCCCAGCACGGCGACAATGCCGAGGAGCTGGTCCGCAACGCCGATCTCGCGCTCTATGCCGCCAAGGCCGACGGCCGCGGCGTCCACCGCTTCTTCTCCGAGGAGATGCTGTCGGGCGCGAAGAGCCGCAAGGCGCTGGAGGACGACATGCGCGCCGCGCTGGCGGAGGGCGGCTTCCACCTCCATTATCAACCCGTGGTCTCGACCGCGACCGAGGAAATCACCGGCTATGAGGCGCTGCTGCGCTGGCAGCATCCGGTGCGCGGCCGCATCTCGCCCGCCGACTTCATCCCGGTGGCGGAGGAATGCGGACTGATCGAGGCGCTCGGCGAATGGGTGCTGCGCACCGCCTGCGACGCCGCCGCGCGCTGGCCGCGCGCGGTACGCGTCGCGGTCAACGTCTCGCCGATCCAGTTCGCCAACCCCGCCTTCCCGGCGATCGTCACCTCGGCGCTGGCGCGCAGCGGCCTGCCCGCGTCACGGCTTGAGCTGGAGATCACCGAGGGCGTGTTCCTCGACGAATCTGGCGCGACCGATGCGATGTTCCGCTCGCTGAAGGCGCTCGGCGTCCGCCTCGCGCTCGACGATTTCGGCACCGGCTATTCCAGCCTCGGCTATCTGCGCACCGCGCCGTTCGACAAGATCAAGATCGACCAGAGCTTCGTCCGCGGCGCGGCACAGCCGGGCAACCGCAATGCGGCGATCATCCGCGCCATCGTCACGCTCGCCGATACGCTCGCCATGGAGACGACCGCCGAAGGCGTCGAGATCCAGGACGAGATCGAGCTCGTCCGCACCCTGGGCTGCAGCCATATCCAGGGCTTCGTCTACGGCGCCGGCATCGCCGATGCGGAGGTGATCGTGCAGCTCGGCGGCGCGGTGCAGGCCGCGCCGGTCGGCCACAAGGTGAGCCGCGCGCCGCGCACCAAGATGCTGCGCTCGGCGCGGCTCGCGATCGGCCGCACGCAGGGCGACGTGCGCATCCGCAACATCTCCGCGAGCGGCGCGATGATCGACGGCGTCGCGATCGACGACGAGGCGGTCGGGCTCGACGTACTGATCGAACTGGTCGAGGACCAGATGTTCGCCGCCCGCGTCGCCTGGGCGCAGGACGGCAAGGCAGGGCTGCATTTCGCCGAGAATTTCAACCTCGACCGGCTCCAGCAGGCACAGCCCGGCCGCGTCGCCCGCCGCGCGACCTAGTCCCCATCGAGCCTCATCGGCGTAACGTAATTCCTCCCCCTGGCGGGCAGGGCTATCTCATATGACTAGCTGATAAGGCTCGATTGGTTTCCTCACGAGATTCGTCACCCCGGACTCGTTCGGGGTCCACCGGGCCGCAAGAGGACGGTACAGAACCAAGCCTTTCTCCTCGCCGCGGGGTGGACCCCGGAACAAGTCCGGGGTGACGGGGTGGGTTTGCACACGACGGACTCACAGAAATCTTCATATGCGATAGCCCTGCCCTAGCGGGGGAGGAATTAGACTGAATGTCGGTCCCACCTTAGTCCCGCCCTACCCGCTAGGCGCGTGATTCATGTCCGGATTCGCCGCGACTAAAAATTTTCGTTCCCGCATCGTTCCCTTGCGCTTTCCGTAACCCGCGGAAGTCCGCGCGTCGTGCGGCATCGTCCGCTGCCGGGGTGCACCGGCGGGGCGGAACCGGCCTCGCTCCGCCGCATTACCCCCTTGCCTGCCGCGTCGGTTTGCCACAACTTGTGGGGGTTGAGTTCGGGGGCGGACCCAATTGCTGGTAGAGAACACCGTCGATCCCCATATCGGGCATCGGCACCGGGCAAGCCGCGTAGTCGCGATGTGCTCATTTTGTTCTCTTCCTCGGGCCGCCTTGGTGGTAGCATGAGAATGCACCGCCGATTCGAACACTTAGAGAACGAAGGATCGGTTTCGATGGATTTCAGGGACACGCAGGGTGAAGCAATGACCAGCGACACGATCGAAGCACCGGCCGGCGAAGCCACCACCGATGCGGCACGCGCCACCACCGCCTCCCCCGCAACCGAGGCGGTCGGCACCGGCAGCAAGGCGGTCCGCGCCCGCCCCTATCCGGTCGAGGTCGACCATAGCCGCGACGCGCTGCTCACCGACTTCGGCAAGGAGACGCTGAACGACCGCTATCTGCTGCCGGGCGAGAGCTATCAGGACCTCTTCGTCCGCGTCGCCTCGGCCTATGCCGACGATGCCGCGCATGCACAGCGCCTGTACGATTATATCTCGAAGCTGTGGTTCATGCCGGCGACGCCGGTGCTGTCGAACGGCGGCACCGGGCGCGGCCTGCCGATCAGCTGCTATCTCAATTCGGTCCCCGACAGCCTCAACGGCATCGTCGACACGTGGAACGAGAACGTCTGGCTGGCCAGCCGCGGCGGCGGCATCGGCACCTATTGGGGCAACGTCCGCGGCATCGGCGAGCCGGTCGGCCTCAACGGCAAGACCAGCGGCATCATCCCCTTCGTCCGCGTGATGGACAGCCTGACGCTCGCGATCTCGCAGGGTTCGCTGCGCCGCGGCTCGGCCGCCTGCTATCTCGACATCAGCCATCCGGAGATCGAGGAATTCCTCGAGATCCGCAAACCCTCGGGCGATTTCAACCGCAAGGCGCTCAACCTGCACCACGGCGTGCTGCTCACCGATGCCTTCATGGAGGCGGTGCGCAACGGCGAGGAATGGCATCTCCGCAGTCCGAAGGATCAGACGATCCGCCAGACGGTGGATGCACGATCGCTGTTCCAGAAGCTGGTCGAGACCCGCCTGCAGACCGGCGAACCGTACATCGTCTTTGCCGACCACGTGAATTCCAACATGCCCAAGCATCATCGCGAGCTGGGCCTCAAGGTGTCGACCTCGAACCTGTGCAGCGAGATCACGCTGCCGACCGGCGTCGACCATCTCGGCAACGACCGCACCGCGGTCTGCTGCCTGTCGAGCCTCAACCTCGAGACATGGGACCAGTGGAAGGACGAGAAGGGCTTCATCGAGGACGTGATGCGCTTCCTCGACAACGTCCTGCAGGATTATATCGACCGCCACGAGCCGGGCATGGAGCGCGCCGCCTATAGCGCGGGCCGCGAACGTTCGGTCGGGCTCGGCGTGATGGGCTTCCACTCCTTCCTCCAGGCGCGCGGCCTGCCGTTCGAGGGGGCGATGGCCAAGTCGTGGAACCTGCGGATGTTCAAGCACATCAAGGGCCAGGCGGACGAAGCCTCGATGCAGCTCGCGATCGAGCGCGGCCCCTGCCCCGACGCCGCCGACACCGGCGCGATGGAGCGGTTCAGCTGCAAGATGGCGATCGCGCCGACCGCGTCGATCAGCATCATCTGCGGCGGCACCAGCGCGTGCATCGAGCCGATCCCGGCCAACATCTACACGCACAAGACGCTGTCGGGCAGCTTCTCGGTCAAGAACCCCTATCTCGAAAAGCTGCTCAACGAGAAATCGAAGAACAGCGACGCGGTGTGGAACTCGATCCTCGAACATGGCGGTTCGGTCCAGCATCTCGACTTCCTCTCGGTGGAGGAGAAGGACTGCTACAAGACCAGCTTCGAGATCGACCAGCGCTGGCTGCTCGAACTCGCCGGGGACCGCACGCCCTATATCGACCAGGCGCAGTCGCTGAACCTGTTCATCCCCGCCGACGTCGAGAAGTGGGATCTGTTGATGCTCCACTTCCGCGCCTGGGAGCTCGGCATCAAGTCGCTCTATTACCTGCGCTCCAAGTCGGTGCAGCGCGCCGGGTTCGCCGGATCGGGCGGGGTCGAGGCGGACAATACGATCGCCGCACCCAAGTTCGAGATCGGCGAGACGACCGACTATGACGAATGTCTGGCGTGCCAGTGAGCGCATAGGTCGCCCTCACCCTCCCACCCGACTGCGTCGGGCGGGCCCCTCCCTCTCCCGGAGGGAGAGGGTGAGGTGGCCACCATTCCTTCTCCCATCGGGAGAGGGAGGGAGCCGCGCAGCGGCGGAAGGGTGAGGGTGAGATGCGTCTCTACAAAAACCAGCCTTCCGGTACGGTCGAGCACGCCCGGCAACTCCGTCGTGCCGCATCGGAACCCGAGCGTCGTCTGCTGTATGGATTACGTGCGGCATTCCCGACGCTGAAGTGGCGCCATCAGACACCCATCGGGCCTTACCGAGCCGACATCCTCTGCTTCTCCGAACGCCTCGTCATCGAGGTCGACGGCGACACCCACGCCGCCACGCCGGAAGCCGACGCCATCCGCACCCGCTTCATCCAACGCCAAGGCTTTTCCGTGATCCGCTTCGCCAACCCTGACGTGATGACGAACCTCGACGGCGTTCTGGCGCGCATTTCCTTCTCCCTCCGGGAGAAGGAGGGAGCGCCGGAGGCGCGGAAGGATGAGGGTGACCACGCACAGAAAAAGGGCGGCACCGCATGACCGGCACCGCCCTCACCCTTCCGCCGCCTGACGGCGGCTCCTTCCCTCTCCCGCTGGGAGAGGGAAAGTGCGGATCACTCCGCCTCTTCGAACATGTCCACCGCATTGGCGGCGGTGGCCGACAGCCGCACCGTATCGCCCTCGATCTCGGCGACGAGGCCGGCGGGCAGGTAATGATGCTTGCCGCCCTGCCCGTCCTCGGTGCTCGGCGAATCGTTCTTGGTGAGCTTGATGCGCTCGCCCTCGACGTGGTCGACGGTGCCGACGTGGACGCCGTCGGCGCCGATGACGGTCATATGCTCTTTGATGTTGCTGTGATCGTGCATGACAAAGCTCCTGCAAGGGGTTCGGCGGTCCAACGACCCGCCCCGCAATTGGATGCATCGCGCGTCCCTGCCCGAGCCGAGCCCTGATGCCGCTGCAGAGCCTCGTCATGTTCGCGGTCGCCGCGGTGTTCGGCCTCGGCGGCGCGTGGATGCTGTTCGAGCTGCGCCGCCCGCAGGGGCCGGCGCGCGTCTACGTCTACCGCATGGCCGGCATCATGGCCGTCTCCCTCGCCATCGTCCTCGCCTTTTCGGCGCATGCGATGTGGCAATGGAGCGGCCAGCCCTAACCTCTTTCGCCCGATATCCTATTTACGAAGATCCCACGGAGTAGTCCCCATGTCCCTCCTCGAAGCCCGCAAGCAGTACAAGCCGTTCGAATACCCCTGGGCGTTCGAATTCTGGAAGCGTCAGCAGCAGCTCCACTGGCTCCCCGAAGAGGTGCCGCTGGGCGAGGATTGCCGCGACTGGGCGCAGAAGCTGACCGATCACGAACGCAACCTGCTCACCCAGATCTTCCGCTTCTTCACCCAGGCCGACGTCGAGGTGCAGGATTGCTACCACGAGAAATACGGCCGCGTGTTCAAGCCGACCGAGGTCAAGATGATGCTGACCGCGTTCAGCAACATGGAGACGGTGCATATCGCCGCCTACAGCCATCTGCTCGACACGATCGGCATGCCCGAGAGCGAATATGGCGCCTTCCTCGAATATGCCGAGATGAAGGAAAAGCATGACTATATGCAGAATTTCGGCGTCGAGAACGACGAGGACATCGCCCGCACGCTCGCCATGTTCGGCGGCTTCACCGAGGGCGTGCAGCTCTTCGCCAGCTTCGCGATGCTGATGAACTTCCCGCGCTTCAACAAGATGAAGGGCATGGGCCAGATCGTCACCTGGTCGATCCGCGACGAGAGCCTGCATTGCGAGGGCATCATCAAGATGTTCCACACCTTCTGCCACGAGCGCCAGTGCCTGACCAAGGCGGTGAAGGACGATATCGCCGACGTCTGCCAGACGACGATCCGGCTCGAGGACAATTTCATCGACCTCGCGTTCGAGATGGGCCCGGTCAACGGCATGACGCCCAAGGAGATCAAGAAGTACATCCGCTACATCGCGGACTGGCGGATGGGGCAGCTCGGCCTCAAGCCGATCTACATGATCGACGAACACCCGCTGCCGTGGCTGGCGCCGATGCTGAACGGCGTCGAGCACGCCAATTTCTTCGAACAGCGCGCGACCGAATATTCGAAGGCCGCGACCAAGGGCCAGTGGAACGACGTCTGGGATTCGTTCGACAAGCGCCAGAAGGCCAAGATCGGCCGCCCGGCGAACGAGGATGCGGGCGAGGCCAGCGGGGATATGTTCTCGCAGGCTGGGGTTGCGGCGGAGTAACGGAAGGGGGAACGGCAATGGTTTCGGTATTTAGACTTCCGGCAAGTTTGCAGACCGATAATGATCAGCAGGGTTGGCTAGATCTAAGCGACCTCGACGGAGTGCGCATTGATCCGTTCGGAATGGGAGTGCTCAACGATGGCACCCCATTCCTTACGCAGCGTGGATTAGCTGCGCTCTGTGGTGTGAAAAATGCTCATATCGGCACCATCAGTAGTCAGTGGTCGGAACCTTTACCGAAACCAAGAATCAACAAAATCCGGGATATTTTGGCAAGAGATGGACATGAGCTTCCCACCGCTCACGTTCAGGTGCGCGCAAACAATAGAGTAATTTACGCTTATCGTGAGGAAATATCCCTCGCGGTGATTGAATATTATGCCTTCGATGCGGGCCAATTTTGCCAACCTGAGGCACGAGACAACTTTCGGGTTCTAGCCAAAAAAGGCTTTCGAGATGCTATATACGAGAGCGTTGGATATACGCCCGAACAAGGGCTTACCGAGAAGTGGCGAGCATTTCACGATAGAATTTCACTCGTATATCATAGCGCGCCAGACGGTTTCTTCAGCATATTTAAGGAAAGTGCCGAAGTTACTGTAACTCTTGGACAAAGCGGTATTTACTCAAGTGAAAATATCGTACCAGACATAAGCATAGGAAAATGTTGGGGCCAGTTCTGGAGGGATCACGATTTGGAAAAGATCTATGGCCATCGCTTAGAGTATAAGCATTATTATCCCGATTATTTTCCTCAGTCTGTCTCCAACCCTCAAACCCCTTGGTGCTACCCTGAGTCATCTCTCGGAGAGTTTAAACGATGGCTCCGTGAAGACTACATCAGGGGTGGGAAATTCCGAAACTATCTTGGTGGTCAGTTACAGAAAAAGCAGATTGATGCACCTGCCGCGCAACAGGCATTAGCGGCATACAAACTTCCGCCCTTGTTAACTAAGGCTGCCAATCCGGCGGATCATATCTAATGGGCACTCATTCCTCGCGATCTCCCACGAACGTCAACCCCGTCCATCGCGCTTAACCCTGTTGGGCAACCCAGCGGCAACGCCCCGCCGCTATGTCACGCTGATGCTCCCCACCCCGCGCATCTTCCGCAGCCGCTGGGCGGCGCTGCTCTGGGCCGGGGGGATCGTCTGGGCGGCGGTCGATTATGCCGGCTCGGCCTCGAACAGCGCCGACGGCAATGCCGCGATCACCGACGCGTCGGGCGAGGTCACCAATGCCGCAGACCTCGCCACCGTCGCCAACCTCATCGGCGAGTGAGTCGCGCGCGCCGCCGCGCCACAATAGGATCGCGATCCCCCGGCCTCCGTCCGTAACGCCGCCAAGCCATTGAACGCACGCCGATCCGCCCGCCGCGTCGATCCGCGCTGTCCTACACGCATCGCCGCCGGCTAGGCTTCCGTCCTCGCCGCTCGTCAACAACGGGCGACGCGACGCTCTTTGCCATGGGTTCAGAAATCGAAACGATGGAAGGCAATCGTTTCCATTAAGGTGTCCATCTTGTCCATGTTCAGCGTCCAACCGCCTGAACGGACACGATATGCCCGTCCAACAGCCTCAGCGGCTGCGGCGGGTCGGCGCGTGGAAGTCGGCGGGCTTGTCGGCCACCCAGGCGACGAAGCGCGCGATCCCCGGATGCGCGGCGAGCGTCACCGGATCGGCATAGGTCCGCGCCAGCTCGGCATTGGGGATCAGCGCATGGACGGTGCGGTGACAGATCGGATGGACCGCGGCGGTGACGCGCCCGCCTTCGGATTTGGGGACGAGGTGATGCCATTCCACCTTCACGCCCAGCGCCCGCCCGCAGATCGGGCAGGGCGGCGGCGGCGCCTCGCGCGCGGCGCGTGCCTCGGCCTCCGCCAGCCCCGCCCTGCGCTTCACCCGTCCGACCATGATGCCGATATAGGCAGCGGCCGAGCGGCAACCACCGGCGCCACAACGAAAAAGGGCGGGCCTGCCGTAGCAGACCCGCCCCGTTCGAACCGTTCTGACGAACGATTAGAAGTGTGCGACCACACCCGCCATCGGGCGGAAGCTGTGCGCGTCGTCGAAGGTCGAAACCTCCATACGCAGGCGCAGACCCGAATTGCCGGTCAGGCCGCCGAGGCCGATGTCCTTCGGGCCGACTTCGGCGCCGATGCCATAGACGGTCGCGTGATAGTCGCGGTTCAGGTCGCCGGCGACGCCCGGAGCGAACTTGTCGAAGTTGTTCCAGCGGTAGCCGACCTTGCCGTAGAACAGGCCGCTGTCGCCGGCGCGGAAGCCGAAGCGGCCGTACGCGCCATACTGCCAGTCGATGTCACCCGACACGCCCTTGGCGACCGCACCCTCGGCGCCGACGAACACCGGGCCGAGCGGCACGTTGAAGCCGACGATGCCTTCGACCAGCGCGCCGTCGAGGTTATAGCCCTTGGGCTGCGCGGGGATGCCGGCAACGGCCTGGCGGTCGAACTGCTCCCAGCCGCCCATCACGGCGACATACGGCTCGATGCCGAAAGCGCGCGTGCCGTCCGGAGCCTTGGGCGCGGTGTCGACCTGCGCGTCGGTGGCGACGGTGGTGTCGGTCGTGCCGGTGGTCGACATGTCCTGCGCGAAGGCGGGGACGGCGAAGGACGCTGCCGCAACGGCGGCCGCGAGGGCGAGCTTACGCATATGAATGTACCTTGTGTTGCCTCAACTCGGGCGACGACACCGCAGCGTCGTGCAACCCAGGTCCGTCCAAACTGCGATTTTGGACCTTTGTTGCACCGCGACGGCACTTTTGCCCGGAACGTCCGCCGCTGTGGCTTTCGCGCCACACTTCCTGTCACCCGGATGAACGAACCCACGGCAATCCGTGCGTCCGCGTCCGCACGAGGTCGACGGGGGCTCGCGCCGATCATATCGCCGGTGCGAAGGCGGGCGCGATCAGGGCGCGCGCGGGGCCAGCTTGCGCAGCGACGCGCTCGGCAGCGACGACGGCCGTGCCGCGGTCCGCACGGCGCGATGGCCACTGCCGGCGGCGTAATTGGCGATGTCGGATTGCGCCCGCGATGCCGCCGCCTCGACGTTGACGGTGGTGTCCGTCGATTGGCTCGCCGGGCGCGAGCAGGCGGCCAGACTCATCGCCCCCACCAGGGGCAGCAGCAGGATACGCATAACGGGTCCGATTACACAGGGGCAGCGCAAACGCCGCCCCGTCGGCATCGTTCCCCGGCACGAGCCGGGGAACGATGCCGGCCCGGATCAGGGGCGCAGCGCCACGGCGTCGGCGTCGTCCAGATCGTCGTCCTCGTCCGACGTCGTGCCGGCATCAAAATCGTCCTGGGCGTCGTCCTCGTCGATATCCGCCTCGTCCATGTCGACGGTCGGGTCGCTCTCGCCGACCTCTTCCGAATCCATGTCGAGCTCGTCGATCGGCTCGTCTTCCTCGTCGTCGTCGCCGAGGTCGGGGTTGAGGTCGGTCAGCACCAGCCCGTCGCTGGGGCCGTTGCGCGTCGCCTCCAGGATCTCGGCGCGCTGGCTCTCGTCATAGCCCTCTTCGTCATAGCCGTCGTCGCCCGAGCCATGGCCCGTGACCTGATGTCCACCCATCGAAACCTCCTCGTGTTACCCGGTGCGAACGGCGGGGAGGCGGCGGCGGTTCCGCGGTCGTCAGGCGGCGCGGAACAACCGGCCGCGTTCGGTGACCGCCACGACGCCCAGCGCGACGACGCCGCAGATCAGGAAGCCGGCGGCGAGCGGCGCGGTGCTGCCGTCGAACGCCTGGCCGATGACAACGCCGATCACCGCGCCGAAGGTGACGCTGGTGAAGCCCTGGACGCTGGAGGCGGTGCCGGCGATCCCGCCCATATTCTCCATCGCCATCGACGAGAAATTGGAGGTGGCGAGCCCGAAACAGCCCATCGTCAGCGCCTGGAGGATGACGAAGCCGACCAAGGTCTCATAGCCGGCGAGCGCGACGGCGAGGTGGATCGCGCTCAGCACGACAAGCCCGATCACCGCGCTGTGGCTGATCAGCCGCGTGCCGAGCCGCATCACCAGCCGCGCGTTGGTCAGATTGGCGCCCGCCATCAGCGCCGCGGTGACGGCGAACATCACCGCGAGCAGCTGTGGGTGCTTGAACGTATCGAACATGATCTGCTGGACGGAATTGAGATAGCCGTAGTGCGCGCCCATCAGCGAGGTCGAGGCGAGCGTATAGCCGAGCGACCAGCGATCACTCAGCGTCTGCTTCCAGCCGCCGGCGACGCGCCGCACCGACAGCGGCTGCTGCGCATCGGCGTGGAGCGTCTCGGGCATGCGTACGAAGAACCACGTCCAGATCACCAGGCTCAGCCCGGCGACGACCCAGAAGATACCGCGCCAATTGGCGAACAGCAGCACCGTCTGGCCAAAGGCGGGGGCAAGCACGGGGACGATCATGAACACCATGAAGGCGATCGACATCACCCGCGCCATCGGCCGACCGTGGTAGCAGTCCCGGACCATCGCGACGGTGGCGACGCGGGTCGCGGCGACCATCGCCCCGCCGAACACCCGCGCGGCGAGCAGCAGCACGAAGCTCGCCGACACCGCGCAGGCGATGTTGGCGATGACATAGCCGCCGATCGCCCACAGCAGCACCGTCCGCCGCCCGAAACGGTCGGCGAGCGGCCCGTGCGCGAGTTGCGCGATGCCGAAGCCGAGCACGAAGGCGGTGACGATGAACTGGCGCTGGTTCTCGGTGGCGATACCCAGCGACCGGCCGATCGCCGGCAGCGCAGGCAGCATCGAATCGATGCCGAGCGCGGCGAGCGACATCAGCGCCGCGACGAGGGCGACGAACTCGACGAAGCCGATCGGCGCGCCCGCCGGCTCGCCGGCGACATGAGGGGCAGGAGCAGGGGCAGCGCCGTCGAGCGCCGGCGCGGAAGTGGGGATGGAACGGGTCACGATGCCGCCTCCCCTACCCGCAAGCGGCGGCCATCGGAACCCTGCTTGATCGCCGCGGCGCGACGCCCTACGTGTATTGCCCGATCAACACACGAGGGCTGCCATGACCCGCCTGCTGCTTTGTACCGCCCTGCTCGCGATGCCGCTCGCCGCCTGCGACCGTTCGGGCGAGGGCACGTCGGTGTCGATCAACGCCGACGGCGGCAACGTCCTCGGCGCGGTCGACGCCAAATCGGGTCAGGTCAAGATCGCCGTCCCCGGCTTCTCGGGCCAGATCAAGCTGCCCAGGATCCAGCTCGACGCCGACAATTTCGACCTCAACGGCGTCCACCTCTATCCCGGCTCGACGATCGACAAACTCGACGTCGCCGGCAAGGACGAGGCGGGCAGCCTGCGCGTCCGCTTCACCAGCCCCGCCCCCGCCGATCAGGTCCGCGGCTGGTTCCAGGACCGGCTCGGCAAGGCCGGCTTCACGCTCAAGCAGAACGGCGCCGGCCTCACCGGCACCACCGACGACCACCAGCCCTTCCGCCTCGACCTCGCCGACGACGCCGGCAAGGCGAAGGGCACGATCACGGTGGGCAGCTGACGCTTTATTCAATCCATCGCACGGGGATCGGGAGCGCTGAACAGGTCGAACCCTCTGTAAAAGCCACCACCACCGATAAATCAACGCAGTGCTCCTGCGAAAGCAGGAGCCCAGAGCCAAGCAAAACAACGCTCCATGGCGTTCGGGACTCCTGGGCTCCTGCTTTCGCAGGAGCACATGGCGAATTTCGCAGAAGTCTCGGTGACGATCGTGTTCCAACAGCGTTCCGGTCCGGCCTACGCCCCCCGCGCCGCCGCCAGTACCGCCGCGGCATGGCCCGGCACCTTCACCTTGCGCCACGCCTGCGCCAACCGGCCGTCGGCACCGAACAGGAAGGTCGCCCGCTCGATCCCCATATAGGTCTTGCCGTACATCTGCTTCTCGCCCCACACGCCGAACGCGTCGCAGGCGCTGCCGTCCTCGTCGCTCGCCAGACCGACGGTGAGATCATATTTGGCGATGAACTTGCCGTGCTTGCCGGGCGGGTCCTTGCTGATCCCGAGCACGCTCACGCCGGCCGCGGCGAAGTCTGCCGACAGTGCCGAAAAGTCTTGCGCCTCCCGCGTACACCCCGACGTATCGTCCTTGGGATAGAAATAGATCACCGCCGGCAGCGGCAGTTCGGCCAGCCGGATCGGCGAGCCGTCAGGGGCAATCACCGTCACCGCCGGGATGGTCGCGCCGTCATCCATCTGCATCTCCTGTCGTACCCGTCCATGCTGCCGCGACCTCCTGCCGCGTCGCATCGAAGGCGGCAAGCACCGCCGCCCAATCCGCCAACCGCAGCGCCCGCGCGATCAGCTCGCGCGTCGCCGGCGGCGGCGTGGCGGCGTCGGGCGCCACGAGCCGCAGCACGACGAGCAGGCGGGTCAGCAGATCGTTCGCCGCCGCCAGCCCCGCCGGCAGCAGCCCCGCGGCCACCAAAGCCTCGATCGCCGACCCGAGATGCGGGTCGAGCCCGGTGCGATGCCGCAGTTGCGTCAGATGGACGGTGAATTCCAGATCGACCAGCCCGCCCGGCAGCAGCTTGGCGTCGAGCGGCCCGGTCGGCGGCTTGTGCCGCGCCATCTCGGCGCGCATCGCCACCGCCTCGCCGGCAAGGTCGCGCGCCGGTCGCACGCCGGCGAGCACCTCGGCGACCACCGCCGCCGCCGCCGCCCGCCCCGCCGCCGACCCGAACACCGGCCGCGCGCGGGTCAGCGCCATATGCTCCCAGGTCCACGCCTCCTCGCGCTGGTAACGCGCGAACGAGTCGAGTGAGACCACCAGCGGCCCCTGCGTTCCCGACGGCCGCAGCCGCGTGTCGACCGGGTAGAGCGGCCCAGCCGCGGTCGGCACCGACAGCGCCGCGGTCACCCGCTGTGCCAGCCGATTGTAGTAGAGCGTCGCGCCGAGCGGCTTCGCGCCATCCGACTCCGCACTGAAATCGCCGGTGAACAGATAGACGAGGTCGAGGTCGCTGGCATGCGTCAGCGCGCCGCCGCCGAGCCGCCCGAAGGCGAGGATCAGCAATTCGCTGCCCGGCACCCGGCCATGCGCCTGTGCGAATTCGGCGACGGTCGCCTCGGCGAGCACCGCGATCGCCGCCTCGGCGAGCCGCGCATAGCCCGTCGCCGCATCGAGCGGATCGGCCGCCCCCGCCACCACCTGCGATCCCAGCGCGAAGCGTTTCTCGCCGACGATACGCCGGACATGGTCGAGCAGCGCCTGATAGTCTCGCCCCTCGCCGCGCGTCATCTCGGCGGCGAGCGTCGTCACCTCGCCGAGCGGCTCGAACGCGCCGGGATCGATCAGCCAGTCGATCAGCTCGGGTCGCGTCGACAGCGCCTCGGCGAGCGGCGCGGCGTGGCTGAGGATCGTCGCGAGCAGGCTCGCCAGGCCAGGCCGCGCTTCGAGCAACCGCAGGATGTTGATCGCGCTCGCCAGCCGTTCGAGCAACACGTCGAGCCGCAATAACGCCGCCGCCGGGTCGGGGGCGCCGGCGAGCGCGGGCATCAGCACCGGCAACACCGCTTCCAGCGCCGCGCGCGCCGCCGGGCTGCGCAGTGCCGGATAACGCCCGGCGCGCCAGCCGGCGATCCGCGCCGCCGCCGCCTCGCCATCGGGGAAGCCCGCCTCGTGCAGCCGCTCGGCGAGCGCCTGCGGGTCGTGCGGAAAGCCGGTCTCGCGCCCATCGTCGAGCGCGTCGTAGATGCGCCCCGCCTGCTCCACCGGGCCGCGCAGCAGGTCGATCAGCGCGCCGCCGTCGGCCAGTGCGTGCAACCGCGCCACCCGATCGAGCGCCTCGCCGGTCGGCAACGTGTGCGTCTGGCGATCGTCGATCATCTGGACGCGATGCTCGATCGTCCGCAGCAAGCTATAGGAGCCGGTCAGCGCCGCAGCTTGGTCCGCGCCGATCCACCCCGCCTCGGCGAGCCGGGCGAGCGCGTCGCGCGTCGCCGGCGCGCGCAACGCCGGGTCGCGGCCACCGTGGATGAGCTGGTGGATCTGCGCGAAGAACTCCGCCTCGCGGATGCCGCCGCGCCCGCGCTTGAGGTCGTAGCCGGGGCCGAACGCCTGCCCGCTCGCATAATGATCGCGGATGCGCCGCGACAGGTCGCGAATCTCGCCGATCGCGCCGAAATCGAGCCCGCGCCGCCAGACGAACGGCCGGATCGCGTCGAGAAAGTACCGGCCGAGTTCGAGATCGCCCGCCGCCGCGCGCGACCGGATGAACGCCGCGCGCTCCCAGGTCAGCGCCTGCGATTCGTAATAGCCGATCGCCCCGTCGACCGGCAGCGCGATCGGCGTCGCCTCGGGCGAGGGCCGCAGCCGCAGGTCGACGCGCAGCACATAGCCGTCGCCGTCGCGCGCCTGGAGCAATTCGACGACGCGCTTGGCGATCCGCACCGCCGCCTCTTCCGGCTCCTCGCGCGCCCGGTGCGGCAGCGTGCGCGGATCGAAGATCAGGATCGGATCGATGTCCGACGAATAATTGAGCTCGCGGCTGCCCTGCTTGCCGAGCGCGATCACCGCGAAGCCGCGCGGCTCGGCACCGGGGGTCCGCTCCTCGATCGCCGCGCGGATCGCGCGGTCAAGCGCGCGGTCGGCGAAGTCGCTCAGCGCCTGCGTCACCGCGGTGAGATCCATCACCCCGGCGAGGTCGCCGATCGCGACGGTCAGCGCCAGCGCCCGCCGGTCGAGCCGCAATTGCCGCGCCACCGCCATGTCGGGCGTCGCCGTCGTATAGTCCAGCTCGAACCGCCCCGCGGCGAGCCGCGCCGCCAGCGCCGGCTCGCGATCGAGCAACAGCGACAGGAAGGGCGCATGCGCGCGTGCGCGGTCGATTGCATCGGTGACGGCTGGCATCGGCATATCCTTTACGGGTGTCGCAACGTTTCCGTCGAACGATCGTTCTGACCGTCATGAACACCGCCATGCATACATCGCGAAAGGACCGCAGCGGCGACTACGTCGTCCGCCTTCCGCGGCCGGCGGACCCGCTGGGCCATGCGCTGCGCGGCGTGTTTGGCGAAACGCCGATGCCCGACGACATGCGCGCATTGCTCGAACGCCTCGAGCGCGTCACCCACTGATCGCGGGCGGGACGGTCGGTCCCACCGTCAAGAGACGCCAGCCCGTCGGCAGATAGTCCGTCGACATATAGAAATAGAAGGCGCAGCTGCCATCCGGCCGATAGCTGCCGCCCTTGAGGATGCCATAGGCGGTATCGCCGAGGAACACCGGGCTGCCGCTGTCGCCGCTCTTGCACACCGGCCCCGCCACCGTCGTCCAGGTCGGCAGGCAGGCACCGCCGCACAGGTCGCCGGCGGGGGCGAAGTCGGTCAGCTCGACCTGCGAGCAGCTGTATCCGGTCCGCTCGCCGCGATGGCAAACGATGTCGCCCGCGCGCATCCCCGCCCGCCCGCGCGCGCCGGTGACCGGCCGGCTGATCGTCTTGGCGGTATCGGCGAAGAACAGCGGCGCCAGCGGCGCAGCGCTGCTGTTGATCTGTACGTCCTGATACCCCCAGCCCCATTGCCCGACGAACGGCAGCGCCTGCTCGTGCCCGTCGGCATCGCGCCCGCTGAGCTCGTCCGGGCAATGCGCCGCGGTGGCGAGCCCGGTACGCAAGCCATCGGTGACGACGAAACCGGCGGTGCAGAGATAGCGATGCGTATCGCCCGGCACCTGTCCGACGACGCGCGCGCCGCCCTGGATGCCCCCCATGTCGAGCGCCGGCTGATCGACGACGCGCAGCCGCACCGGCACATGCGTCAGCGCCGCGAGCCGCTCGGCGAGCGGCGCCGCGCCCTCGCGCGCCACGTCGCGGCCCGAGACGACCGCAACCAGCTCGCCGCTACGCTGGTCGATGCCGAGCCCCGGCGGCGCGATCAGGCTGGCACGGATCGTCGCCTGATAGGCAGTGATCGCCTGCACCAGCCCGGTATGGCTGACCGCCGCGCCGGTGCGGAAGGTCACGCGCACCGGCATGCCGTCGAGATCGACGATCTGTTCGGCGACGGGGGCGTCGCCGGTCAGCGTCACGACGATCCCGAAGCCGGGGCGATGCTCGACCGCGATTCCCGTCAACCGATCGGCGAACCGATCGGCGATCGAATCGGTAACCGGCACGCTCGCCTCCTGCAAGCGAAGGTGGCGGATCGCCTCCTCGACCGTCACGCCGAGCCGCTCGGCCACCGCCGCCGCATCCTGCGCCCGCGCCGCCTCGGGCGACTGCACCGCCGCGGCGACGACGACCGGCGGCGGCGTGACGAGCACCTGCGCCGCCGCGGGACCGCCCGCCCCCAGCATCCACGCCCACAGCAAGACCCGCCGATATCGCCCCACAGCATCCTTGTAAGGCGACAAACTGGCGCGTCGATGA
The DNA here is from genome assembly GCF_000764535.1 of Sphingomonas taxi. NCBI lineage: Bacteria > Pseudomonadati > Pseudomonadota > Alphaproteobacteria > Sphingomonadales > Sphingomonadaceae > Sphingomonas > Sphingomonas taxi. The sequence goes on from NZ_CP009571.1 coordinate 2,690,710, forward strand.
ACGATCAGGAGCAGAGGACGCAAAACCTCACGGCTGCCAGTTCGGCCGATAACCCGGATCGAGGCGGCGATCGGTGAAATAGGCGGCGCTGATGAAGGCGAGGTGGGTGAGCGCCTGCGGGAAATTGCCGATCGGCTCGCCGCGCAGGTCGAGCTCTTCCGAGAACAGGCCGAGCGGGTTGGCGTAGGCGATGCCCTTGGCGAGGATCATCTGCGCCTCGTCGAGCCGGCCGGCGCGTGCGAGGCATTCGGCGTACCAGAAGGTGCAGGTGGTGAACGCGCCTTCCGTCCCCTCCAGCCCGTCGGCGTTGCGGTAGCGGTAGACGAGGCCGTCGTCGCGCAGATGCGTACCGATCGCGTCGAGCGTCTTGAGCCACACCGGATCGGTCGAGGAGACGAACCGCACCAGCGGCATCATCAGCAACGCCGCGTCGAGTTCGGTGCCGCCGCGGTCCTGGACGAAATAGCCGTGTTCCGGATGGCGGAAATTGCTCCAGATATCCTCGACGATGGCGTCGCGCGCCTCGCTCCACGCGACCAGCGGCGCGGGCAGCGAGCGCTTCTTGGCGAGCCGGATCGCGCGGTCGAGCGCCACCCAGCACATCAGCCGCGAATGGAGGAAGTGGCGCGGTGCCGAGCGCATCTCCCAGATGCCGGCATCGGGCTGGTCCCAATTGGCGATGACATAGTCGATGACGCCGCGAACGTGCTGCCAGCCGGCGTGATCGATCGCCGCGCCGTATTTGTTCGAGAGATAGACGCTGTCCATCAGCTCGCCGAAGATATCGAGCTGGCTCTGCGCGTGGGCGCCGTTGCCGATCCGCACCGGGCGGCTGTCGGCATAGCCGGCGAGATGCGGCAGCTCCTCCTCGTCCGCCGCCTCCGACCCGTCGATCGCATACATGATGCGGATCGGATGCGCGCGGTCGGCGGCCATTACCCGCTCGCCCGCCCAGCGGCGGAAATGCTCGGCTTCGTCGATGAAGCCCAGTCGCATGAAGGCGTAGACGGTGAACGAGGCGTCGCGGATCCAGGTCGCGCGATATTCCCAGTTGCGCCCCGCCCCCACCGCCTCGGGCAGCGAGAAGGTCGCCGCCGCCGCGATCGAACCGTGGCGGTTCGAGGTGAGCAGCTTGAGCGCCAGCGCCGAGCGCATCATCTCCTCGCGCCAGCGGCCGCGATAGCTCGTGCGCGACAGCCAGCCGCGCCAGGCGGTCGTCGTCGCGGCGATCTCGGCGGCGACGGTCGCATCGTCGGGACGCTCCAAAGCCTCCTCGCCGAACACGAACCACGCGCTCTCGCCCTCGCCGAGGGTGAAGCCTGCCTCCGCCACGCCCTCGCCGCAGATCAGCGGCACCGAGGCATGCAGGCGCAGCGTCAGGTCTCGTCCGACGAAGCACACGCCGCCGTCCGCCGCCACCACCTGCGGCACCTCGCGCGCATAATCGAACCGCGGGCGGCAGCGCGCCGCGAAGGCGACCGTGCCGCGCGTCACCGTGACGCGGCGGATCAGGCAGCGCGCGCGATGCTCGGGATGCACGCGCGCGTCCGGATGCGGCATCAGGTCGACGATCTCGACGCTGCCGCTCGTCGCCATCCAGCGCGTCGTCAGCACGTTGGTATCGGGCACGTAGATCTGGATCACCCGGGCGGCGTCGAGCGCCGGCCGGATCTCGAAGGCGCCGCCACGCTCGGCATCGAGCAGTTCGGCGAAGACGCTGGGGCTGTCGAGCGACGGCCAGCACAGATAGTCGATCGTCCCGTCCGCGGCGACCAGGGCCGCGGTCTCCATGTCGCCGATGATGCCGTGATCGCCGATGCGCCGGTGTGGCCCGACCCGCGCTTCATCCATTGTCGCGGAATTCGGGATAGAGCGACATGCCGCCATCGACGAACACGGTGGTGCCGGTGACGTAATCCGCCGCGTCCGAGGCGAGCCACACCGCGGCGCGCGCGACGTCCTCGGGCTCGCCGATCCGGCCATAGGGGATCAGCTTCAGCAATTTGGTCAGCGCCGCCTCCGTCTCCCACGCCTCCTTGTTGATCGGCGTGCGGATCGCGCCGGGCGCGATCGCGTTGACGCGGATGCCGTCGGCCGCGACCTCCTGCGCCAGCGTGCGCGTCAGCATCCGCACCCCGCCCTTCGCCGCGGCGTAATTGACGTGGCCGGCCCAGGGGATCAGCTCGTGCACCGAGCTCATCGCGATGATCGTGCCGGCGCTGCGCGCGGGCCGGCCGTCCCGCGGCTGGGCGCGGAAGCGCCGGACCGCCTCGCGCGCGCAGAGGAACTGGCCGGTCAGGTTGATGTCGATGACGGTGTTCCAATCGGCGAGCGTCAGGTCGGCGACCGGTGCGTCCTTCTGCACGCCCGAATTGGAGACGAGCACGTCGACCCGCCCGAACGCCGCCACCGCGGCGTCGAACAGGCGGGTGACGTCCGGCTCCTGCGATACGTCGGCCTGCACCGCGATCGCCTTGCCGCCGGCCCCGGTGATCCGCTGCGCCAGCGTTTCGGCGCTCTCCTCGTCGGAGCGATAGTTGACGACGACCGCGGCGCCGGCGTCGGCGAGCCCCGCCGCGACGGCATGGCCGATTCCGGAGCTGGCGCCGGTAACGATGGCAGTATGACCTGCAAGGACGGACAAGGACGCATCTCCAATGACTTCACGTCGCACCTGAACGGTCGAGCGCGTCAGGGGATGCGTGTCAGTCGATCGGGTCGCCGTAGAACAGCCCGCGTCCGTCGGTCCCGACATAGACGCGGCCGGCACGGCGCGGGTCGCCGGCGACGACGCGATAGCGCCCGCCCCAACGATGCGTCGCGTCGTCGATCCGCCGCCATGACGCACCGCGGTCGGTCGACCGCCAGATGCCGCGCACGTCATCGCGGCTGCCGATCGCGAACACCGCATCCTTGCCTAGCCCGTACAGCTCGATCGCCAGTCCGCCGCTCGCCGGAACGAACGACACGCCGGCGTCCTCGCTGCAGAACAGCGCGGCGCCGACCTGCAACCACAGCCGCCCCGCCGCGTCGGGCGCGGCGACGAGCGCGCTTTGCGATTCACGGTTGCGCGCCTGCGCCGCGGTGAGGTCGCGCGGCAGGCCGCGCCCCGCCACCGGCGCGAAGCTCGCGCCGGCGTCGCGCGACACCAGCAACCGGCCACCCGTCGCGTCGACCGCGTAGAAGACCGCCGGATCGACCTTGTCGGACACCGCCCGCGTCCGCGGCGGCAGGCCGCGCACCGGCGACCACGTCCGGCCGCGATCGCGCGTCACCTGCGGCACGCGTGCGGCGACGACTATCGTCGCGCCGTCCGCGGAGACGGTGATCGGCGTCTCGCCGTTGAGATCGTCGCGCGCCGGCGGGTTGCCCTGCGGCGGCAGGCGCAGCGGCGTCCAGTGGCGGCCGCCATCCTCCGACCGGGCGAGGCTCGCGTCGCGGGGACGGTCGAGATACAGGCTGCCGCTGCGTACGATCACGGCCGGTGCCTTGCCGGCATAATCGAGCATGTTGGTGTTGGAGAGATACGGGTTGGCGAAGGTCGGCTGCGGCGAACGGTCGAGATCGTCGTGGACGAAGCCGGCGAGATCGCCGAACCCCGACACGACCGGCGCGCCGCCGGTCGGCGAGATCATCGTGATCACCGCGGTCTGTTCGATCCCGCGCACCCACGGCGCCCAATCCACCGTATTGCGCGTCGGCAGGCGCTGCGCCGCATAGACGGTCGCGCCGGTGGTATAGGCGATATGGCCGGCATCGAACGGGTCGATCGCCAGGCCCGAGATCCAATGGCCGAAATCGGCGCCCTTGCCCTCGTGCAGCAGGAACGGCGTCGCCGACACGTCGCGGCGGCTGCGCGCGCCGACATCGTCCCAATGCAGACCGTCGTCGCGGCTCAGCCACAGCGAATCGCCGGCGCGATAGCGATCGATCGTCGACACCGCGACGGTGCCCGGCGCCGACCGCGCCACCGCGACGCCGAGAAACCCGCCCTCGGCCCCTGCCGCACGCCACGCCGGCGGCGTGACGTCGCGGCCATGGCCTCGCGCGTCGTAGCGCCAGACCGCGCCGGTCTTGACGTCGCTCGGACCGATGCCGCTGGCGAAGCCGACCCACAGCACGCCCCGAGCATCGACCACGCCCTTGGCCGCGAACAGCGCCGGTCCCGCCACCGCGGTCCAATGCACGCCGCCATCGTCGGAACGATACAGCGCCGGCCCGCCCGGATCGGCGATCCCCGCCCAGATACGCTGCGACGCGCCCGCCTTGCCGCTGGTCGGGTCGATCGCGACGAAGGATACGCCGCCGTGGCTGGTGCGGCGCTCGGGCCGGCCGAGCCCCTTGTGCGGAAAGCCCGCGACCGGCGTCCAGCTCTGCCCCGCATCGTGGCTCTGCCACAGGCCGTCGTGGCGCGATCCGAAGAACAGCCGGCGATGATCGTTGGGATCGACCGCCAGCCGCTCGCCGAGGCCCCGCCCCGGCTCGTTGCCGCCCATGGCGAACGGCACCGGCACCACCCGCCACGTCCGCCCGCGGTCGCCCGAGCGCAGGATCGCCGCGGGGGCGCCGGCATTCATCCCCGCCGCCATATAGACGACGTCCGCGTCGACGGGATCGGCCGCGATGCTCTCGATCCCCATATAGCTGGAAACGGCATTGCCATCCTGCAGCGGCACCCAGCGCGCCGCCGCCGCGTCCCAGCGATAGCCGCCGCCCATGTCGGTGCGCAGATAGGCGAGCCCGCGCTCGACCGGGCTGAACACGATATTGGGCGCATACCCCCCCGCCCCGACGGTGACGTTGGTCCAGCGATACGGCACCGCCTGTTGCGCGGGTGATGCCGCGGGCGTGGCGAGCACCGCCAGCATCACGAGCAGCGTTCGCCAAGACCCCCGCCGTTTGCCCTGAGCCTGTCGAAGGGCCTGAGTCTCACCGTGCTTCGACACGCTCGGCACGAACGGAGCGGATTGGCGCAACCCGCTCAATTCCTCGACACCACCGGTTCCAGCGTCGCCAGCACCACGTCGTTGCTGCGCATCGGCAGCCGCAGCGTATAGCCGCCGTCACGACCGACCTGAACGACGCGTGCGATCTCCGGCCTGTCGGTGGTCAGCGCCTGCAATTCGGCGATCTGCGCCGGCGTCAGCGTCTTGGGCGAGCCCATCGCCAGATAGCGCGAATGCGCGTCGTTCTTCTGATAGCCGGTCCGGCGCACCGTCACCCGATAGCGCCCCGGCGCGAGATGCGTCAGCCGCAAGTCCGCCGCCGCCGCCGGCGTCGCGGGCAGCATTTTGGTGAAGAACGGGCGGTTGCTCAGCGTCTGCTTGGGCTGCTGCCAGTTCCACACCAGGACGTTGGTCCGCCCGCCCTCGCTCGTCGCCAGTGCCTGCGCGTCGGCGAGCGCGATCTCCGGCCCGCGCAGCGCGTGGAGATATTTGTACGCGAACCACGCCGGCTTGCGGATACCCTCGCGGTTCATCAGCCCGAAGCCGCCGTGGAACGGCGTCGGCGGCGGCCCGGCTTCCTCGAACAGGTCGCTATAGGTCCAGTAGCTCATCCCTTGCGCGATCCCGCGCGTGGCCAGCAATTTGTTCAGGATATAGGGCGCGCTGACATAGGAATCGTGCACCGGATCGCGCGGATTGTAGCTCGCGCTCCATTCGGTGAAGAACAGCGGCAGGCCGGGAAACTTCGACGCCGCGATCTCCGCGCGGACGCGGCGGACGTCGCCGACGATCGCATCGGGATTGGTCGACAGGCGATTGTCGTCCTCGCCGCGCTCGTCGAGGAAGCCGCCGTCGACGCCATAGGTATGCGTCGACACGAAATCGATCGGCACCTTGCGCGCCGCGGCATAGTCGAGCAGCTCGGGCACCCACGCCGCCCCCGCGGTTGCCGGCCCGCCGACGCGCAGGGCCGGGTCGATCGCCTTGATCGTCCGCGCGCTCGATTCGTACAGGCTGAGATAGGCCGCCTTGTCGCCCTTCTCCCAGAAGCCGGCGAGATTGGGCTCGTTCCACACCTCGAAATACCAGCTGCGCACCTCCTCGGCGCCGTAGCGCTGGCGCAGGTGGCGGACATAGGCGTCGATCAGCCTGGCCCAGCCCTCCGCCTGCGGATGCGACGTATTGCCCTTCCAGTAGAAGATCGTCTGGTTCGAGGTCTTGAGCGCGTCCGGCGTGAAGCCAAGCTCGACGAACGGCTTGATCTTGCGCGCGAGCAAGGCGTCGTAGAGCTGGTCGATCTTCGTCCAGTCGTAGACGACCTTGCCGTCGCGCACCTTCACCGTGCCGAGCGCATCGGTGAACACGTCGTGGAAGCGTACGTAGCGGAAGCCCAGTTCGCGCACCGCGGTATCGAGCTGCGCGAGGCTGTCCGGCCGGATCAGCGTGCCCGCGAAGTCCGATCCCACCGACAGGTCGAAGGCGCGATCGATCGGCGCGGCCGCACGCGCGACATCGACGTTGATCACCCGTACCGGCTCGGACGCAGGCGCCGCGGACGCTGCCGCGGCCAGACAGAGCAGCGCACCGGCGCCGAAACGGAACGGGAGCGGAGTCATGGCGGTCCTTCGGATCGGAGATGGCAGACGCCCCGCCCGCCGGTCGGCGAGCGGGGCGCTGGGTTACTAGAAAGCGAGGCTGATCCCGGTCGAGATGCGGCGATCGCTCTGGAACCAGCTGCGGCCGTACAGCTTGCCGCCCGGATAGCCGCCCATCAGCGTGCGCTGCGTCGCACCGAGGATATTGGTGAACTGGACACCGAAGGAGAAATTGTCGGTGACCTTGAACCGCGCCCCGCCGTCGACCGTGCCATAGGCATCGCCATAGACCGGCAGCGCGATCTGGATCGCCTGCCCGGTCGGTCCCGGTGTGGCGTAATAGGTATAGGTCGGGTTGGTACCGTTGCTGTTGGTCGTCTGCAGGTAGCGCGAGCGCCACGAATAAGCGACGCGGAACGACACCGCCTGCTTCTCGTAGAGCAGCGTGACGTTGGCATTGTGCTTCGACAGGCCGATCAGCGGCGCATCGTTGCGGGTGACGCCGTTGATGTCGCGATACAGATCGCCCGGGTTCTTGCTGTCGATGAACGTATAGTTCGCCTCGAAGCCGAGACCCGACAGCACGCCCGGCAGCATGTCGAGGAACGCACGCCCGCCGACCTCGACGCCCTTCACCGTCGCCGCCTTGGTGGCGTTGATGTAATCGGTCGCCGCCGCATTGACGTTCTCGCTGGTGCCGTCGGTGAAGACCACGGTCACCTGCCGCTGGGTCAGCGAATAGATCGGCAGATCGGTCAGTCGCTTGTAGAACGGCGCGAGGTGGAAGGCGGTGCCCGGCCGCGCATAATATTCGAGCGAAATGTCGAAGTTGTTCGACATCGTCGGCTTCAGCAACGGATTGCCCGTATCCGCGGTGAAGTTGGTGAAGAAGTTGGGCAGACTGCTGCCGCCGTTGACGTTGCCGGGATTGCTCGTCGTCGCGACGCCGATGCTGCCCGACGCACGCAGCGCGTTGAACGTCGGCAGATCCATGGTGATATTGTAACCGCCGCGGATCTTGATCTTCTCGTTCGGCGCATAGTCGACGTTGATCGACGGCAACCAGCGGGTGAACTCCGCCTTGCCGCCACGGGCAAGGAACGTCTGCCCCAGCGTCTGCGTCTGGCCGTTGCGGATGAAGGTATTGGCGTTCTGCTGGATGTAGCCGCTACCCTCGTTCTGGATATTGACGACGCGGACGCCGACGTTGCCCGAGATGCCGCCCTCAGGCCGGCCGAAGCGCGCCAGCGCATAGGCCGCCTTGGTGATCGTCTTGTTGTCGACCTGGTCGCCCGGCAGCACGAAACCGACCGGACGGATGCCCGACGCACCGCCGTAGCCGCTGCCGGCAGGGAGCGGACCCGCGACCGAGCAGTCGAACTGCGCGGCGGCGGGACAGAAGCCCGCCGGCGGCGATGCCACCAGCCCGGTGCGGTTGGCGACATAGCGCTTCGCCAGATCCTCGCTTGCGAACATCAGATTGCCCGGCAGCACCGTTTCGCCGCGGAAAAAGTCCTTGAACGCGTGATAGGTCGTGTCACCCGGTGCCGCATTGGCATAGGTCAGCTGCGGGTCGCCGTTCCAGCCGCGGCCCAGCGCGCTCCAATTGTAGCCGTTGCCGAGGTCGCGCTCGGTCCGCTCCGCCGCGCGCGCGCCGACCTTGATCGCCTTCAGGAAGCTGTCGTCGAACGAATATTCGGCGTCGAGATTGGCCGAGTCGAGCCGGCCCTTGTTGCGCTCGTTATGCGGCATCGACGCCGACCAGAAATAGCTTGCCGGATTGGCGAAGCCCGCCTGCGCGGCGGCGGTCGTGGTGATCTGCGGCAGGTCGCCGGTCAGGTCCATGCCGAAACCGGTGCCGAAGCTGACGTCGCGGAAGATGTCCAGCCGGTCGTAGATCTGACGTGAGTCAACGCGCTGCAACGCGCCCTTCAGCGACAGGTGGCTGTCGGTCGGGGCATAGTTGAACGCCAGCGAATAGTCGCGGGTGCGCGTGTTGCTGTCGACGAAGCCCTTGTTGCCAGAACTGGTGATGTTGCTGGCGCTGGGGAGGAACGTATTATTGTCGCGGTTGAATAGCGAGCTGGTCTTGGTCAGTACGCCGTTGCTGTCGAAGCTGCTGCTCGCGGGATCGACCGCCAGCGTCTGCGAGCTGACCTGCGCGCCGTAGTCGCTCGACTGGCTCTTGTAGCGCGACTGGAAGAAGGTGCCGCTGAACGTCAGATCGTCGGTCGGCGCCCACTGCACCGCGCCGTAGATGCCGTAGCGGCGATACTGGAACGCCTCGTCGCCGTAGGTGAAACCGCCGGGAACGTAATAGTCCTTGCCGCTGATGTTCGTCTTGAAATACGGCTCGGTGCGGATGAACTGCGACAGCGAGCTGAACTGGCTGTACGCCACGTCGGCGAGCACGCCGATCTTGCCGATCGGCGTGTCGAACGTCTTGGTCGCGAGCACCGAGGCGACCGGATCGGCCTTCTGCGCCATGTCGCCCATGCCGAGTTCGCCGGTCGCGGCCATGTGGAACTTGCCGTTGAAGTCGAACGGCATCTTGGTGCGCAGGTCGATCTGCCCGCCGGTGCCGCCCTCGATCAGATCGGCCGTGGACGCCTTGTAGACGTCGACCGCGGCCATCAGCTCGGGGGTGACGTCGCTCCACAGGATCGCGCGACCGTTGTTGGCGCTGAAGATCTCGCGGCCGTTGAGGCGCGAGGCGACGCCGGTCAGGCCGCGCACCTGCACGCCCGAGCCTTGCACCGAGAAGTGATCGGGATCGCCGAGCGCCGCGAAGCGCACGATCGATACGCCGGAGACGCGCTGCAACACTTCCGTGATGCTATTGTCTGGCAATTTGCCGGCCTCGTCGGCGACCACCGAGTCGATGATCGTCTCGCTGCGGCGCTTGCGCTCGTCGGCGGCCTGGAGCGCGGCACGACGACCGGTGACGACGATCTCGTCGCCCGACGGCTGGTCCGCGGGTACCTGATCGGCGGTGGTCGCGGTGCTGGTGAGGTCGCCCGCGGTGGTCGCCGCCTGGCCCGTCGCCTGTGGGATCGCACTCGTATCCGCCTGCGCCAGCCCTTCGGCGAACGCTGGCGATGCGAGCGCAATCATGCCGAGCGCAAGGCTCGAGACACCCGCACGCAGCGCAGCGTTAAAAGCCGGACGCTTGGCGTCCGTGGTCACGATCCTGGTCATCCCCATCCTCTCCGGCGCCCCACCCGGCGCAAAACTGAATCTCACGCTTTATGGTAGCGCTAGCATTTTCATTAGTGGATTTCGATCTTAGCGGCAATGTCAGACTTAGAACCGTCACGAAATGGGCCCGTTATGTGACTATGATGTAACACCTTTCATTCGCCCAACCCGGCTATTGCTATTCACTTGCAACAGCAGCGCTGGCCGCTAAGAGGCTGGCAACGATCAGGGAGTAGAGAATGACGGCGTTCATCGCGTTGATGGCGGCAAGCGTGGTAGCGGCACCGGTGAGCGATACGGGCGCTGCCGATCCGCAGCGCAGCAGCGACGACATCATCGTCACCGGCCAGCGCAGCGAAGGCAGCGACGATTACGGCGTCAAGGCCCAGCGTACCGCGACCCGCCTGCCGCTAAGCCAGCGCGAGACGCCGCAATCGGTCAGCGTCGTCACCCGCGCGCAGATCGAGGATTTCCAGCTCAACGACGTCAACGCGTTGCTCGCGACCGTCCCTGGCGTCAACGTCTTCGCCGGCGAGACCGACCGCGTCTATTATTCGGCGCGCGGCTTCGACATCCAGACCTTCCAGATCGACGGGATCGGCCAGCCCTTTTCGTTCGGCATCCAGACCGGGTCGATCGACACCGCGATGTACGACCGGGTCGAGGTGGTGCGCGGCGCGCCGGGGCTGCTGTCGCCGACCGGCAACCCTTCGGCGGTGATCAACTTCATCCGCAAGCGCCCGTATCATGAGCTCAAGGTCTCGGCGAGCGCGCAATATGGCTCGTTCGACAGCAAGCGGATCGACGGCGACGTCAGCGTACCCCTCACCGCCGACGGCAGCATCCGCGCGCGTGCGGTCGGCGCGCTGCTCGACACCGACAGCTATATCGACCGTTACAGCCTGCGCCGCTGGACCGGCTATGGCATCGTCGAGGCCGATCTAGGCGCCAACACCGTGATCAGCGCCGGTTACGGCCATCAGGACCATCAGAGCCGCGGCGCGATGTGGGGCGCGATCCCGCTCTATTATACCGATGGCTCGCGCATCGATTTCGCGCGCTCCGCCAATTATGCGCCACGCTGGTCGGGCTGGAACGTCATCGACCGCCAGATCTTCGGCGACCTCACGCATGATTTCGGCAACGGCTGGACCGGCAAGCTGTCGGTGCTGCGCAAGGCGACCAGCGAGAACGACACGCTCTTCTACGTCTATGGCAATCCGGTTCGCGGTGCGCCGGGCGGCATCGACCGGAGCAACCCCGCCGAGGTCAAGGGCATCCAGAGCTACCCCGGCGCCTTCAAGGGCGAGGCGCGCAACCTGACGCTCGACGCCTATATCGGTGGCCCGGTATCGGTCGGCGGCCGGCAGCACGACGTCATGGTCGGGGTGATGCGCGGGGCCGAACGCTATCGGCAATATTCAAGCTATGATTACAGCCAGGTCGGCTTGTTCCTGCCGCTCGACACCTTCTTCGACGGCAATTTCCCGAAGACGACCTTCCCCACGCCCTACGACCTCAGTCTCGACCAGCATACGCAGCGCGAGACGGTCTATGGCCTCGTCCGCCTCAACCTCGCCGATCCGTTCAAGGTGATGCTGGGCGGTAATTACACGCATGCGACCAGCCAGGGCGTATCCTATCTGGTGCCCACCAATTTCGATGACCGGCGCTTCCTGCCGTTCGTCGGCGCGACCTACGACCTGACGCCGACGATCAGCGCCTATGCGAGCTATGCGACGATCTTCAATCCGCAGACCGAGTTCGACGCACAGAACCGGCTGCTCGCACCGATCACCGGCGACAATCTCGAAGCGGGGCTGAAGGGCGCGTGGTTCGGCGGCCGCTTCAACGCCAGCGCCGCGATCTTCCAGGCGCGTCAGAACAACACCGCAGAGGCCGCCGGCTTCGACACCGCGCTCGGCCGCACCATCTACCGCGGCGTCGACGCCAAGTCGCAGGGCATCGAGGTCGAGGTCGGCGGCCAGCCCGCCGCGGGCGTACAGGTGACCGGCGGCTTCACCGTGATGCGCGTGCGCGGCGAGAATGACGAACCGGTCCGCACCTTCGTGCCGCGCAACACCGGCCGCCTCAACCTGTCCTACACGCCGCAGGGCCTGAAGGCGCTCAAGCTCGGCGCGTCGGTACAATATCAGGGGCGCTTCTATTTCGAGCCCGGCACGGTGTCGTCGACCACCGGCCAGCCGATCCGCATCACCCAAAGCAACGTCGCGACGGTCGATCTGTTCGGCCGCTACGCGCTCACCGAGAATGTCGCGATCAGCGCCAATCTGCAGAACGTCACCAACGCCAAATATCTCACCGCGCTGACCTTCGACCAGAGCCGCTACGCCGCACCGCGCGCGATCCTCGGCACGATCAGCCTGCGCTATTGAGCGACGGGGCGCAGGCGGACGATGGCACCGCCTGCGCCCCCGGACGTTTTCCCCGGCACAGCCAAAGGAGATGTCCATTGCCCGATGACAATCACGACAAGCCCGTTCTCTACATTCCCGACAGCCCCAATGTCGGTGCCGCCGATCCCGACGGCGACCCTGACGATCCCAAGCGTGCGGCCAAGGATCAGGCGCGCGCCGACGATCTCGCCGCCAAGGTGGCGATCGGCGACGAATTGTCCGGCTATGAGAAGGTCGCCGGCCGCGGCATCGCCCGCGACTGACCGTCTGGCGCGGCGCCTCAGCGCCGCGCTACCCGCAACACGGTATAGCCGGCGATCCCCGACAGCAGCGAACCGATCAGCACGCCGAGCTTCGCCTCGGTCTGCAGCAGCGGCGCGTCGGGAAAGGCGAGCAGCGTGATGAAGATACTCATCGTAAAGCCGATCCCGCACAGCAAGGCGACGCCGAAGAGCTGACCCCGCCCGGCATGCGCGGGCATGTCGGCGAGGCCGAGCCGGATCGCCAGCATCGCGCAGCCGAACACGCCGGCGACCTTGCCGATCACCAGCCCGACCATCACCCCGAGCGTCACCGGCGCCGCCAGCGCCCCCGCGGGCAGGTCGAGCAGCGGCACCGCGGCATTGGCCAGCGCGAAAACCGGCACCACCAGAAACGCCACCGGCCGTTGCAGCGCATGTTCGAGCCGGTGCAGCGGGCTGGGATCATCCGCGTCGGACCGTCCCCGGGTGCGCCGCATCGGGATGGTCAGCGCCAGCACCACCCCCGCCAGCGTCGCATGCACGCCCGAGCGCAGCACGAACAGCCAGAGGATCACACCGATCGCCAGATAAACCGACAGCCGCTGCACCCCGCAGCGGTTGCAGCCGACCAGCAGCGCGACCGCCACCGCCGCGCCGGCGAGGTCGGGCCACGACAGGCCGGCGGTATAGAAGATCGCGATGATCAGCACCGCGCCGAGATCGTCGAGGATCGCCAGCGCCGCCAGGAACACGCGCAGCGACGCCGGCACGCGCGCGCCGAGCAGCGCGATGACGCCCAGGGCGAAGGCGATGTCGGTCGCCGCCGGGATCGCCCAGCCCGACGCGGTCGGTCCGCGATTGACCGCGAGGAACAGCAAGGCGGGCACGATCATCCCGCCTGCCGCGGCAACCCCGGGCAGCATGCGGCGCGGCCAGGTCGACAATTGCCCGTCGACCATCTCGCGCTTGATCTCCAGCCCGACGAGCAGGAAGAAGACGGTCATCACCCCGTCGTTGATCCAATGGCCGAGCGACAGCGGGCCGATGCCGGCATGCAGCAGCGTGGCATAGCCCGGCCCGAGCGGCGAATTGGCGATGGCCAGCGCGATGACCGCTGCCGCCATCAGCACCAGCCCGGCGGAGGATTGCGCGGCGAGGAAGGCCCGGATCGCGCTGGTCCGTGCACGGTTGCTGTGAGTCATGCGATCATCGTCCGGATACGGGCGGCAGGCCCGCCCGACGCAAAACCCTGCCTGCTTCTTGCCCGGCCCGCCGCCGGCACCAAGCCGAATGTGACGATGATGAGGTGGAAGTTCCGATGCCGTGGCACCGGGAGGCCGAAGTGGCTCTATCCGATCCCTCTGGGGTGGAGGAATGCTGCCGGATAGAGCCAAATCAGGATGGTGGGCGTGGCAAGGATTGAACTTGCGACCCCTGCGATGTCAACACAGTGCTCTACCACTGAGCTACACGCCCGCCGGAGGTGCGCCATTAGCCGGGCTTTTCCGGCCTGGCAAGCGGTCAATTCAATCCGGTGGCACTTCCCGTCTCGAAAACGCGATCGACCTCGGCGACGAGGTCGCGCAGGTGGAACGGCTTGGACAGCACGCGCGCGTTGGGCATCTCGCGCCCCGCCTTCAGCGTCACCGCGGCGAAGCCGGTGATGAACATCACGCGCAGCCCCGGCACCAGCTCGGCGGCGCGGCGGGCGAGTTCGATGCCGTCCATCTCGGGCATGACGATATCGGTCAGCAGCAGGTCGAACGATTCGCTCTCCAGCAACGGGATCGCCGCCGTGCCGCGGTCCACCGCCGCCACCGCATAGCCGGCGCGCTCCAGCGCGCGGGTGAGATATTCGCGCATGACTTGATCGTCTTCGGCCAGCAGGATTCGGATCATCGCCTTGTCGGTCTCCATTCGCGCGCCGTCCTATGATCCGCAGTTGTGAAGATTTCCAGCGCGCCGAACGCGGGAACGCGGTAGGACGTGCCATAGATGGACGCATCGTTCGATACGATCGGCGGGTTGGACCGCGACGGTGCGCCGCTCAGCCCGGTGGTCCTGTCCGTGCCGCATGCCGGTCGCGACTATCCGGCGGCGCTGCTCGGCGCGCTGCGGCTGCCGGCGACCGCGCTGACCATCCTCGAGGATCGCTTCGTCGACGCGGTCGCGCAGGGTGCGCGGACGCAAGAGACGATGCTGGTCCAGCGCCGCGCACGCGCCTGGATCGACCTCAACCGCGGCGAGGGCGAACGCGACCCGCGCGTCGACGAGGGCGTCCGCCCGCACGGCCAGCCGGCGCCCTCCGCCAAGGTGCGCAGCGGCCTGGGCCTGGTACCGCGCCGCGCCGGGGCGGCGGGCGATCTGTGGCGGCGTCGGTTCAGCGGAAAAGAGGTCGCCGCACGGATCGAGCAGGATTATCGCCCCTATCATGCCGCGCTCGCCGCCGCGCTCGCCGCGGCGCAGGCGCGGTTCGGCGTCGCGGTGCTGCTCGACGTGCATTCGATGCCGCCGCTCGGCGATCATGCCCGCATCGTGCTCGGCGACCGCTTCGGCCATGCCGCGGCACACCGCTTCGTCGCGCGGCTGGAGGCGGCCGCGGCGCAGGCCGGCGTGCGCACCGCGCTCAACACGCCATATGCGGGCGGCCATATCCTCGAACGCCACGCCGCCCCCGCCCGCGGCATCCACGCCATCCAGATCGAGTTCGACCGCACGCTCTATCTCGATGCCGCGCTCGATCGTCCCGGTGCCGGCCTGCCCGCGGTCGTCGCGCTGCTCCAGCAGATGATCGCCGCGGCGGCGGACGAGGCGCTGACCGGCGACGGGATCGCACTGGCGGCGGAGTGACATAAAAAAACCACCCCGTGCATGAAGCACGGAGTGGCCAAGGTTCAGGGAGGAGACACACTGAAAGTGTGTCATACGGGCCCGCGAAAGGGGGGACACGAGCGCCGTACTTTCATAAAATAGTCGAGCGCCCGATTGGTTCAACCCCCGGCCCGCCAGCCGTTCTTTTTTTCCGTCCGGTTCTTTTACTTGCCCAGCACGGGCGCGATCCGGACGAGGACCGAATCGCGCAGCAGCAGATGGTGGCGCAGCGCCGCGGCGACGTGCAGCACGACCAGCGCGAGCATCAGCCAGCCAAGCAGCCCGTGCGCGTCATGGCCCAGATCGGCGGCGCGGCTGCCGACCGGCAGCAGCGGCACGTCGAACACTCCGAACCAGCTCAGCGGCCGCTGCGGCCCGGGGCCGGGGCCGGAGACCATCATCCAGCCGGTCAGCGGCATCGCCACCATCAGCAGGTACAGCGTCCAATGCGTGGCGTGCGCGACGCCCTTCTCCCACGCCGGCGTCCCCGCGGGCAGCGCCGGCGGACGATGCGTCAGCCGCCACGCGACGCGGCCGGCGGTCAGGACCAGCACGGTGATGCCGATCGCCTTGTGCGCCCCCATCAGCGCGCGCAGCGCCGGGATGCCGTCGTGGCCGATACCGATGATCAGATTGGCGACGACCAGCACCGCGATCGTCCAGTGGAAGGCGATCGCCACCCGCGAATAGCGTTCGCCATCGATCCGGTTCGTCATAGAGTCCAACCCCCTGCTAGCGGCGGGAACACTCGACCGGCGCGCACGACGGGTCAAGCCATGGCGATGGCCCGGATACGACACGGGCGGGACTCGCGTCGTGCGACCCCGCCCGTGCGATCGGTATGGAAGGAAGGATCAGCCGAACTGCGGCTGCGGCACCTTGTTCTGCTGCGCCTGGCGCGCGAAGATCTCGCGCATCAGCGACAGCGAGAAGAGATGCGCGTAGAGCAGCGGCAGCATGCCCGATTGCGACATCTTGCGCAGCTGGTCGCCACGCAGCCCGGCCAGCTTCTCTTCGTTGATCATCTGGAAGCCGCGATAGACGAACGGCTGCTGATTCTCGTCGATCTGGATGGTGACCTCGCCGTCCATCAGCAATTCCTGCTCGCGCAGCTCGTTCATGAACGCCTGGGTGCGGGCACCGGCCTGTTCGAACTGTTCGGCGAAGTCGAGGATCGCCTTGGTCACCTGGCTCGGCTGGCCGTTCTCGAACAAAGGCTCGCCGTCGTCATAGGCGCCGAGCGCCTCCGAGGTCGGGTCGAAGCACAGCGACAGCTCCTCGGCGTCGGGACGCAGCCGCGCGAGCATATAGGGATAGCGGCGGACATAGGCCGGAACGTAGAAATTGGTCTCGGTCAGCTTGCCGTCGTCGCCCATGAAGACGTTGACGCCTTCGTTGAGGCCCATCAGCGCAAGCGGGATGGCGTCGTCGCCGACCGAGAAGACGATCGGCATGTGACGCTGCACCAGCGGGAATTCGTCGGTGGTGATCGGAATCGCATGCTGGCCGACGAGGAACGGCGCGCTGTCCTGCTGGCGGACACGCCAATCGGCATGCGTCTCGCTCGAGAGCGGCTCGAGGCCGTTGTAGAACAAAGGAAGCGGCGCACTGGCCATGGGAACTCTCTCCGTGGTGGATAGTTTGCGGCGCAGCCGCTCGCTGGCCGCTGCTCTATTGGGCCGCAGCCGAGGGTGCAAGCGCCACGAGCTTGCCCGGGTTGAGGATGCCGAGCGGGTCCATCGCCGCCTTGACCGCGCGCAGCGCCGTCAGCCGCGCCGGCGACGACAGCCGTTCCAGCTCGGCCAGCTTCATCTGGCCGATGCCGTGCTCGGCGGCGATCGAGCCCCCCGCCGCGATCACCAGATCGTCGACGAAGCGCGTCACCACCGGCACGTGCTCGCCATACCAAAGCGCGGGATCGGTTCCCGGCGCCGCGCGCACGTGGAAATGGACGTTGCCGTCGCCAAGATGGCCGAAGCCGCTCGCATGCGTCCCGGGGAAGCGCGCCTCGCACGCCGCCGCCGCCTCGATCATGAAGCGCGGCATCGCGTCGACCGGTACCGACAGATCGTGCTGCGACGCCGGGCCGAGCGCCCGCTCGGAATCGGAGATCGATTCGCGGATCCGCCAGAAGTCCGCCGCCTGCGTCGCGGTCGCCGCCAGCGTCGCATCGACGATCAGCCCGTCCGCGAGCGCCTCGCCGAGCAGCCGCTCCATCAGCGCGTCGCCGGACGGATCGGTATGCTCGATCAGCAGATGCCAAGCCGCCTCCGCCGCCACCGGTGCGCGCAGGCTCGGCACGTAAGCGAGCACCGCGGCGAGCGATTCACGCGGCAGGATCTCGAAACTCTCCAGCGCCTCGGTCGCCGCCTGGAAGCGGCGCAGCAGCGTCAGCGCCGCCTGCGGATCGCGCACCGCCGCCCAGGCGGTCGCGAGCGCCGCCGGCACCGGCACCAGCCGCAGCGTCGCCGCGGTGACCACCCCCAGCGTCCCCTCCGCCCCGACCAGCAATTGCGTCAGATCGTAGCCGCGATTGTCCTTCTTGAGCGGCGCCAGCCCGTCGTGCACGCTGCCGTCGGCGAGCACGACCTCGACGCCGGCGACCAGCCCGCGCATCGATCCGAAGCGCAGCACCTGCGTGCCGCCGGCATTGGTCGAGACGAGCCCGCCGATCGTCGCATTGCCCTTGGCGCCGAGCGTCAGCGGAAAGCGCCGGTCGACGGCGAGCGCGGCGTCGTGCAGGTCGGACAGGATCACCCCCGCCTCCGCCACCGCCAGCCCCGCCGCGGCATCGACGCGGCGGATCGCATTCATCCGCCGCAACGACAGGATCAGCGCCGAGCCGTCGGCAGGCGGCGTCGCCCCGCCGACCATCGAACTGTTGCCGCCCTGCGGCACCAGCGCCACGCGATGCCGCGCGGCGGCAGCGACGACGGCGGCGACCTCGGCGGTCGAGGCGGGCGCGAGGATCGCCGGCGCCGCGCCGTGGAAGCGCCGCCGCCAGTCGACCAGCCACGGCGCGATCGCGGCGGGATCGGTGACGATCCCCTTGCGTCCCAATACGGGAACGAGCGCGTCGAGCATGGCGGTCTGCGCGGGTGTCATGCCGCGTCCGCTAGGCCAAGTTCATCGCCTGTTCAACGATCCGGACTAAGGGGCGGGGTCTGACATGCTGCATCCCGCATTTCCCATCCTGCTGATCGCCGTCGCGGCGCCCGCCGCCGCCGCGCTCGGCGGCGGCGCGGGCCAGCGCGACGGCACGCTGCTCGCGCAGATGACGATCCACGAGCGCGTCATCATCCGCCTGCCGCGGATGGGCGCGGCGCGCGCCGCCATTCCCGCGCCGGTCCGCTACAAGGAGAAGAAGGGGCCGAAATGCGTCGCCGCCGCCGACCTCGGCGGCGCGCTGATCCAGACCCCCGGCGCGGTCGATCTGGTGATGAACGGCGGCAAGCGGCTGCGCGCGCGGCTCGACAAGGATTGCGGCCCGCTCGATTATTACGGCGGCTTCTACCTGCGCCCCGCCGCCGACGGCCAGGTCTGCGCCGGCCGCGACGTGATCCGCATGCGCTCCGGCGCGAGCTGCGGCATCGCGACGTTCAAGACATTGGTCCCGGCGAAGTAACCAGCGACGTTCGGCAAGGATGGGAGACCCCCCCCCCCGAATTCGTCATCCCGGCGAACGCCGGGACCCATGGTTACGCGACGCTGCTGGAGGCGTGCCACCGCGAAGGTCCCGCACCCATGGATCCCGGCCTGCGCCGGGATGACGAAGAGGAGAGCGGCCAGCCTCCGACGACTACCCCCCTTCGCGTCTTCGCGTCTTCGCGCGAACAAACCCTTCGCGCCCTCCGTACGTCCGCGCCATATAGTCGCCCCACCCAATTCTTGACTTTTGCGCCCGAATCCGCAAGCGCCAGCCGCAACGGTATCGCACGCGCGCGTGACCGTGACTTATCCGGACCTTTGCATGAGCCTTTTGGCATGAGCTTCGCCGACCTCGGCCTTTCCGACGAACTGCTCAAGGCGGTCACCGACGCCGGCTATACCGAGCCGACGCCGATCCAGGCGTCGGCGATCCCGTCGGTGCTGATGATGCGCGACCTGATCGGCATCGCGCAGACGGGGACGGGCAAGACCGCCGCCTTCGTGCTGCCGATGATCGACATCCTGTCGCACGGCCGCAGCCGCGCGCGCATGCCACGCTCGCTGATCCTCGAGCCGACGCGCGAACTCGCCGCGCAGGTCGCCGAGAATTTCGAGAAATACGGCGCCGGCACCAAGCTCTCGATGGCGCTCCTCATCGGCGGCGTGTCGATGGGCGACCAGATCAAGGCGCTCGAAAAGGGCGTCGACGTGCTGATCGCGACGCCGGGCCGCCTGATGGACCTGTTCGGTCGCGGCAACATCCTGCTCACCGGCTGTTCGATGCTCGTCATCGACGAAGCGGACCGGATGCTCGACATGGGGTTCATCCCCGATATCGAGGAAATCTGCACCAAGCTGCCCAAACAGCGCCAGACGTTGCTCTTCTCGGCGACGATGCCGCCGCCGATCAAGAAGCTCGCCGACAAGTTCCTCGACAATCCGAAGATGATCGAGGTGTCGCGCCCCGCCTCGACCAACCTCAATATCAAGCAGTTCCTCGTCCCCGTCTCCGGCAATGCGATGAAGAAGCGCGAGGCGCTGCGCCAGTTGCTGGGGCAGGACGAGGTGCGCAACGCGATCATCTTCTGCAACCGCAAGACGACGGTGCGCGAGCTCAACAAGAGCCTCAAGAAGCACGGCTTCAAGGCGGGCGAGATCCATGGCGACATGGAACAGGCGCAGCGCATCGCCGAGCTCGACCTGTTCAAGGACGGCAAGATCAACATCCTCGTCGCCTCCGACGTCGCCGCGCGCGGGCTCGACATCAAGGGCGTCAGCCACGTCTTCAACTTCGACGCGCCGTGGCATCCGGACGATTACGTCCACCGCATCGGCCGCACCGGCCGCGGCGGCGCGACCGGCATCGCCTATACGCTGATCACCAGCGAGGATGCCGAGAACATCCAGAACATCGAGAAGCTGACCGGCCAGAAGATCGACCGGCTCGACCTCGGCGCCGCGGCCGAGGCGGAGACGCCTGCCGCTACCGCCGCGAGCGAGGAACCACGCCGCGGTCGCCGCGACCGCACCACACGCGGTGAGGGCCGCCGCGACCGTTCCGCGCGCGCGCCGGTGGCGGAGGCTGCACCCGAGGTGGTCGAGGCGCCCGCCGCCGTCGAGGAACCGCGTCGCCAGCCGCGTCAGGAGCGCCGCCCCGAGCCGGAATTCGCGCCGCCGCCGCGCCGCGACATCCGCCCCGACGGCGGCCGCCGCCCACGCCGCGACGAGCGCGACGACGGCCCCGACGACGGCTGGAACGGCCCGATCCCGGAGTTCCTGAAGGCGGTGATCGGGGGATAAGTCTAAGTCCTCCCTCGCTTTAGCGGGAGCGCAAGGTTGGATTGCCCCCGGCAATCCAAGATCATGCCGGGGGCATGATCGACCTTGCGCTGGGGACCGCCCGCGTCAGCGGGTGGTGGAGGGGGCGTTTCCGCATACGACCACGTTCGCCGTATCCTCCCCCTCCGTCACGCCCTTCGGGCGCGCCACCTCCCCCTGGCGGGGGAGGAATGGAATGTCCTCGGCTATTGAAGGTGCGTCTCTGCCCCCCCCTCAAGCCGCCGCCGCGATCACCGCATCGTCCAGCGCCGCCGCCCGCCGGAACCCCTCGCGCGCCGTCAGCCGGGCGACATATGCCTCGAACGCCGCGCGCTTCGGCATCGATCCGAATTGCTGCCCGAACATCACCTGCGATCCGACATAGACGTCCGCCGCGGTGAACCGGTCGCCGGCGATGAACGGATGCGCGCCCACCGCCTGCTCGAGCACGTCGACGACGCGATCGTAATCACCGTAGCCGACCATCCGCTGCTGCGCCTCGCTCGGCACCACGCCCAGCGAGCGGTTGGTCACCGCCGCCTCGATCGGCCCCGCCGCGAAGAACAGCCAGCGGTAATAATCCGCGCGCTCGTCGTCGCGTGGGCCCAGCCCCGCCGCCGGGAACGCCTCGGCGCAATAGGCGCAGATCGCCGCGCATTCGGTCACCGTCTTGCCGCGATGGACGATCGCCGGCACCTTCGCCATCGGATTGACCGACAGATAGGGCTCCTGCTTCATCGTCGAGGCATAATCGAGCACGACGGTGTCATAGTCGACCCCCGCCTCCTCGAGCATCCAGCGTGCGATCCGCCCGCGCGAGCGCGGGTTGGTGTAGAAGGTCAGTTCGGCCATCACGCGGCTCCCGTCACAAATTCTTGGCGAACAGGTCGAGCATCCGCGCCCAGGCGCGTTCGGCCTGCGGCGGGTTGTAGACCTTGCTGTCGATCACGCACCAGCCGTGCATCGCATCGGCATAGACCTCGATCTCCGCCGGCCGCTTCGCCGCGGCGAAGGCCTCGCGCAGCGCCACCTTGTCATTGGGGCTGCGCGCATCGTCGTTGCTGGCGATCGCGATGAGATAGCCACCCGTGAGCTGCGGCACGAGCTTGTGCGGACTGTCCGGCGCATCGCTGACCAGCCCCGCGCCGTGGAAGGACGCGCCGGCATGCACCCGCGCCGGCCGCGCCGCGGCGGTGCGCAGCACCATCGGTCCGCCCATGCAATAGCCCGCGCTGCCGATGCCGCGCTTGGTGTCGACCTCCTTCTGCAGGTCGAGGAAGGCGAGGAAGACCTTGGCATCGCTGGTCGTCGCCGCCGCGGTCAGCGCGGCCCGCCACGGCATGATCCGGTCGCGCACCGCAGGCTGGTCGAACGATTCGCCGGTAGCGATGATCGGCGACTTGGCCGAGCGGTAGAATTGGTTGACGACCAGCACCGCATAGCCCGTCTGCGCGAGCCGGTCGGCCATCTTACGGAACGCCGGCCGCAGCCCCATGATGTCGGGCCACATCAGCACCGCGGGATGCTTGCCCGCGCTCGGCGCGGTGAAATAGGCGTCGCACTGCCCGTCGGGCGTGGTGATGACGACGTCGCGCCCGGCGATCGGCTTGGCGTCCGCGGGTGCCGGCAGCACCAGCGCCGCGCCCACCGCCCCCGCCGCCAACCCGAGCTGCCGCCGCGTCAGCCGGGCGTCGTCCTCGACGGTAAGTTCGTCGCACATGCCTGCTCTCCCAATGCTTTGGGAGAGGCTAGCGCAGCGCGGGACAAGGTACCAGTCTCCTGTCCGTTCGCCCTGAGCCTGTCGAAGGGCAAACGGAGGAAGGGAAGCTTACCCCGACATCAGCGCTTGAACGGATCCTGGAACAGCGCCGCCGCGGCCGAGGCCGGGTCCTGATCCGCCACGTCGACGCCGCGTGCCGCCGCGTCGCGCTCGGCGCGCAGGCTGGCGATCAGCGCCTCGCGATCGCCCTCCAGCCGCGTGTCGGTCGGCGCGGCCTCGTTGCCCGACGCCTTCGACGCCTTGGCCACCGCCGCGTCCAGCTCGCGCTGCGTCGTCAGGCCCAGCGTCACCGGGTCCTTCGGCGTGATGTTGCCGATGTTCCAGTGGCTGCGGTCGCGGATCGCGGCGATCGTCGTGCGGGTGGTGCCGATCAGGTTGCTGATCGCGCCGTCGGTGATCTCGGGATGGTTGCGGATGATCCAGGCGATGCCGTCGGGCTTGTCCTGCCGCTTCGACACCGGCGTGTAGCGCGGGCCCTTGGTGCGGCGGACCTGCTCGGGACCCTTGATCATCTTGAGGCGATAGGCGGGATCGGCCTGGCCCTTGTCGATCTCGTCCTGCGTCAGCTCGTGCGCGCGAACCGGGTCGCGCCCGGTCAGCTTCGAGGCGGCGGTATCGTCGGCGATCGCCTGCACCTCGAGGATGTGGAGGCCGCAGAAATCGGCGATCTGGTCGAAGGACAGCGACGTATTGTCGACCATCCAGGACGCGGTCGCATGGGGCATAAGGGGCTGGGCCACGGGTGAACTCCGTCGGATCTTTTGGGTCGGAAACAAATAGGGCCGCCCCTTACCGGAGCGGCCATGCCATAACCCCCTGTGTACCCCGCGCCGCTACGAAGGGCAACCCGAGTGTTCGGGTCGCCCTCCGACGATCATTTGGGCAAGGCGTAGGCGATGACATGATCGCCAAGCCTGGTGCCGAGCGAGCCATGCCCGCCCGCGACGACGACGACGAACTGCCGCCCGCTCGCCGTCGAGCGATAGGTCATCGGCGTCGCCTGCCCGCCCGCCGGCAGCCGCGCGCGCCACAGCACCTTGCCGGTGCGCGTGTCATAGCCGCGGACGTAATCGTCGATCGCCGCCGCCATGAACGCGACGCCGCCCGCGGTGGTGATCGGCCCGCCAAGCGACGGCACGCCGAGCTTGAACGGCAGTGGCAGGATCGTCTCGTCGCGGATCGTGCCGTTCTTGTGCTCCCACACCTTCTTGCCCGTAGTCAGGTCGATCCCGGCGACATAGCCCCAGGGCGGTTGCTGGCACGGCAGGCCGGCGAACGACAGGAACGGGTTCATGTCGACCGCGAACGGCGCGCCGGTATTGGGATTGTAGCCCGCCTCCTGCGACCCGCGGCGATCCGAACCGCCCGCCGGACCGCGCTCGTCCGGGCCGTCGGTATCGTCGGCGCGCGGCACCAGCCGGTCGACGAAGGCGACGTAATTGGGATGCGCGAAGATCACCTGCCGCACCGGGTCGATCGAGATGCCGCCCCAGTCCATCACCCCGAAATTGCCCGGGAACACCAGCGACCCGCGCAGCGACGGCGGCGTGAACGCGCCCTTGTAGTCGAGCGACCTGAAGCGGATGCGGCACCACAATTGGTCGATCATCGTCGCCCCCCACATATCCTTCTCGCGCGCCGGCGCGGGCATCAGCGAGATCGCGGACAGCGGCTGCGTCGGCGAGCTATGATCGCCCGGCGCGGCGCCCGCCGGCACTGGCGTCTCGGGGGCGGGGAAGATCGGCCGGCCGGTCCGCCGGTCGAGCACGAACAGATTGCCGGTCTTGGTCGACTGGACCAGCGCCGGCACCCGCCCGCGCCCCGGCAGGTTCAGGTCGACCAGCGCCGGCTGCGCCGGCACGTCCATGTCCCACAGGTCGTGGTGCACCGTCTGATAGACCCAGCGCGGTTTGCCGGTGGCGATGTCGAGCGCCAGCACCGACGTCGCGAACTTCTCCGTGGTCGCGGGACGATGCCCGCCCCATTGGTCGACCGCACCCATCCCCATCGGCAGATAGACGAGCCCGAGCGCCTCGTCCGCGGCGGGCGTGCTCCAGCTATTGGGCGACGACGGCGTGTATTGCTTGCCCGCGCCGAGCGGCGCGGTGTCGTCCGGATTGCCCGGATCGAAATTCCAGACGAGCCTGCCCGACGCCGCGTCATAGCCGCGGATCACGCCAGAGGGCACTTTGGTGGCGATATTGTCAAACACCGCGCCGCCGGTGATCACCAGCCCGCGTGCAACGAGCGGCGCCGAGGTCACCTGATACCAGCCCTGGTTGTAATGCGGCTGGCCCGGCAGCAGGCTGACCGTGCCGCCTTGTCCGAAGCTGCGGCACAAGGCCCCCGTCTTCGGATCGAGCGCGATCAGCCGGCTGTCGTTGGTGGCGAGGAAGATCCGCTGCGGACAGTCGCCGACGCTCGCGCCGGCCCGCACACCATCCCAATAGGACACGCCGCGGCAGGTGAGATGCTGCATGTTCTTCGCAGACGTCGCGATCTTCGGATCGAAGCGCCAGCGCTCCTTGCCGGTCTCGGCGTCGACCGCGATCACCCAATTGTGCGGCGTGCACAGATAGACGGTATCGCCGACCTTGATCGGCGTCATCTCGTACGTCGTCTCGCCAGGATCGCCCTCGCGCTTCAGGTCGCCGGTCTGCAACTGCCACGCGACCTCGAGCTTGCCGACGTTCGCCGGGGTGAGCTGCGTCAGCGGCGAGAATTTGTCGCCGTACCAGCTGCGTGCATAGGCCTGCCAGTCGTCGTCTGGTACGCCGTGCAGATTGGCGGCGAGCGCGTTGCGCGGTCCGGGCAGCGTGCCGTCGAGATTGTGGACGTCGCGGGTCAGCGCCACCGCGCCGAACACCACTGCCGCGCCGAGCGCCACCGCCAGCGGCCCCGCCGCGCGCAGCCAGCCGGTGCGCGGCACCAGCCGCTTCACCGTCCACGGCAGCGCGAGCAACGCGCCGAAGATGAAGATGAGGTCGCCACGCGGCACCAGCGGCCACCAGTCCGCGCCGATCTCCGCCCAGGCCCAGACCACCGTCCCGACCACCAAAGCGGCGAAGACGTGCAGCGCCGCCGCATGCCGCCGCCACAGCAGCACTGCGGTAACGAGCATCGCCAGCCCCGCGACCGCATAGAACAGGCTGCCGCCGAGCAGGATCAGCCACCCGCCCCCGACCAGATTGAGCACCCCGAACGTGCCGATGATAACGGCAAGGATATGGGGCCACCGGGCGGGATGGCGGGACTGGGACATGCGGCAACTCCGGTTCGTTCCTGACACTACCGCCGCGCCGCAGCAATGTTCCGTTACAATAACGATTTTGCGCGGCGCCTTGGACGCCCCGTCGTAAGGCGAGGAATGGTTCACGCGGAGGCGCGGAGGCGCGGAGATGCCCCGCTTGAGGCGCGCGCATCCTCACCACGAGCGTGGCCCTACCCCCTCTTCGCGTCTTCGCGTCTTCGCGTGATCGAAATTTAGCGCGCAGAGACGCAGAGACGCAGAGGTGATGCGCAGCCAGCCTACCGGAACGCCCAACCGTCATGAGGAAGGCGCCTTCGGCGCAGCGAGCGCGACACCTCCGCGTCTCTGCGCCTCTGCGCGCAAATCCCTTCTTCCCTCCGCGCCTCCGCGCGCGTCCTATTTGCCCAGCCAGCCCTCGCGGAACGCCATCTGCGCCGGCGTCACCGCCACCCCGGTCGTCTCGCCGCGCACCACCTCGAACGACGGATCGGCAGCCAGCCGCAGCACCGCATCGCGCTCCACCCCGCGCTGGCGGAAGCGCACCGCGACGCGGTCGCCCGGTCTGTGCCCCGCCAGCACCGCCTGCGCCGCCGCCGCATCGCGCACCGGCGCGCCATCGAGACCGAGCAGCACGTCGCCCCGCTCCAGCCCGCCCGCATAGGCCGGTGCCTCCGGCCGCGGCGCGTCGCCGATGCCGACGCCGCCCTCGCCATCGACGAGGTTCATCCCCGCCCAGCCGCGCGTCGCGTCGACGGGCCGCACCACCAGCCCCGCCTGCCGCAGCAGCGGCGCATAATCGGGCAGCCCGCTCGCATGCACGGACCCGTCGAAAAACGCCTTGGCGAAGGCCGGATCGCGCGTCAGCTCGGCCAGTCCCCGCTCGAGATCGGCAGGCGTATATTTCAGCTCGGTATCGCCGCGCGTCGTCCAAAGATGGCGCATATAGGCATCGAGCGAGAGCCCCGGATAGCGCTGCCGCAATTGCAGATCGAGCGCCAGCGCCACCACCGCGCCATACGGGTAATAGGACACGAAGATGTTCGGATTGACCTGGTCGATCGCCTTGGCGGCATCGACGAAGGGCGCGCGCAGGCTCATCTCCTCCGGCCCGCCGTAGCGCCGCGCCGGGCTGTTCACGACGCCGCTCAGCGTACCGCCCAGCCCACGCAGGAAATCGTCGACGCTCATCTCGCCGGCGCGGCGGATCAGCAGCGGCCCGTAATATTGCGTGAAGCCTTCCGCGAACCACAAGGACGGCGTCGGATTGGCGCGGGTGAAGTCGAACGGTTCCAGTTCGGCCGGCCGCAGCCGCTCGACGTTCCAGCTATGCACGAACTCGTGGCTCAGCGTGTTGAGCTGCGCGAACTTCGCCTCGGCGAGCCCGCGCTTGTCGGTGATGATCGTCGAGTTGCGATGCTCCATGCCATCGCCGGTGATCTGCGGCAGATAGTCGGCGATGAACGTATAGGTGCCGTAATCGTAGCGCGGCGCCTGCCCGAACAGCGCATAATGCTGCGCGATCACCCGCTTCACCTTGGCGGTATAGGTATCGAGATCGGCGTCGCTGCCGGCGTGATGCACCGCCAGCCGCACGACATAGCTCTTGCCCAGCGCATCGGTGACCGGCCATTCGCGCAAGGCGAAATCGCTGATCTCGGTCGGGCTATCCATGAAATATTGCAGGTTGGGCGCCCAGAAGCTGTTCGCGCCCCTGGCGGCGGGAAGCTGCGTCGCGATCCGCCACTTGGGGTCGAACGGCGTGAAGCGCACGCGGATCGGCTGGTCGTCATAGCCTTCCGCCCACAGGAAGGTGGCGGGCATGTTGAGGTGCGCATGCGTCGTGTCGATCTGCGCATAGGTGCCGTCGCCCCAGTCGCCGAACAGGGTGTAGGTGACGACGACGGTGCCGTCGTGTCCGGCGACCGTCCAGCCATAGGGATCGCTGCGGATAAGTCGCAGCGGGCGCCCCCTGCCGTCCTTCGCCGACACCGCATAGACGTTCTTGGCGAATTCGTGGATCGCATAGCGTCCCGGAGACGAGCGCGCCATCCGCACGCGCAGCGGCCCCGCCGGCACCCGCGCGAAGGTCGCGGTGATCTGCGCCTCGTGATGCACCGCATTGGGGAAGGCGACGTCATACGCCGTGCCGGCGCGCGCCCCCGGATCCTGCGCCTGCTGCGCGACGACCGCCTGCGCCGCCGTCTGCGCCTGCGCGGCGGCGGCCGCGAGCGTTGCCGCGGCAATCGCCAAAACCGCCGTCACTCGTGCCGTTGCTCTCATCATCGTCCCCTTGCCGCTACCGCCGCGACGTCATGCCGCACCTATAACCATGCCGCTCCGGTCCGGTCCATTGCCGCTCGGCAGCACGCGTGAATCGCCCGGTCCGATATTTGCTCCCGAAGTATAAACGCGCGATCGCGCGCCTCTATAATTGGTGGGGCGGCTGCTCTTTTCCGCCATCAGAGGAATAGACACTTGCTGCTTCGCCGCTTCAACGTCCGCGTCATCGCGCCCCTGGTCGGCGCGATCCTGTTGCTGTGGCTGCTGGCGGGCGTGACGTACCGCGAGGACCGTGCGCTGGAGGCGGCGAACGTCGCCGCACTGGAAGCGCAGGAGCGGGTGCTGGCCGTGACCGAGGTCCGTTCGGTCAGTCGCTCGCTGCAGCGCGACGCGCTCAACCTCATCACCGAAACCGATCCCGAGGAACGGGGGATCATCGTCCGGAAGTTCGACACACGCTCGCAGCAGATGCGCCAGATGTTGCGCGACCTCGAGGACACCAAGGCGCGCCACGTCCTGCCCGAGGATTATTTCCGCCTGTCGCACACCGTCGTCGCCGCACTGGGCGAGGTTGCCGCCGAAGCGAACGCGGGCAACCGGTCCGACGCATTGCGCCATCTGCGCGAGGTCGTCCGCCCCGCCGAACGGGCCGCTTCGAAGGTCGCCGACGCCCAGATCGATGCGATGACCGCAGAGGTCGCCGCGCTGCGCCACAAGGCCGCGGTCGCGCAACGCGCCGCGAACCGGACGCTGTTGGCCGCCGTGACCTTTCTCAGCCTGCTCGCGGTCGCGGTCGGGGCGCTGACCGAGATGATCCGTCGCGAGCAGGCCCGCCTCATCGTCCGCAGCATCGGCGGCGCGCTGCACAAGCTCGCCGGCGGCGATCTCACCGTGCGGGTCGAAGGCGCCCTCGCCGGAGAGTTCGGCAAGCTCAAGAGCGATTTCAACCACGCCGCCGACGCCCTTGGCACGGCACTGGCCTCGGTCCGCCTCAGCGCCACCGATATCGCGTCCGGCGCGCAGGAATTGATGCAATCATCGAACGATCTGTCCCAACGTACCGAGCGGCAGGCGACGAGCCTCGAGGAAACCGCCAGCGCGCTCCAGCAGCTCAGCGGCGCGCTGACCGACTCCGCCGGCAACGCCGTGCAGGTGCGCCAAGCGGTTTCGGAAGCGCATGTCGACGCCGAAAAGTCGGGCGAGATGCTCAAGGACGCGGTCGCCGCGATCAACCGGCTCGAACAATTCTCCAACGAAATCGGTGAAATCCTCGTCGTCATCGACCGCATCGCCTTTCAGACCAACCTGCTGGCGCTCAACGCCGGGGTCGAGGCGGCACGCGCCGGCGAAGCCGGCAAGGGCTTCGCGGTCGTCGCGCAGGAAGTGCGCGCGCTTGCCGGACGGTCGGCCGAGGCCGCGATGGACGTCAAGCGACGGATCGGCCGCTCGGCCGAGCAGATCGGGCTCGGCGTCCGCTCGGTCGGCGACGTCGAGATCGCCCTCGGCCGGGTGATCGAGCGCGTCGGCAAGATGGCACTGCTGACCACCAACATCGCCGAGAACGTCGAACATCAGTCCCTCGCCTTGCAGCAGATCACGGCCGCGGTGGCCGAGCTCGACAACGTCACACAGCAGAATGCCGCGGTCGCCGAAGAAGAGACCGCCGCCGCGCGCAAGCTGGTCGACGAGACGCATGCGATGACCGACCAGATCGAGCAGTTCCGCTTCACCGAATGGGAGGCCGCCAACGACCTCCTGCCCGAGCGCGACCGCCAGCCGCGTCGGGCATGGCGGCAACGCCCGGTCGACCTGACGCCACAGACGATCGTCCCGCTCAAGCAAAGGCTGTCCTGATGCCCGCGGGCCAGATCGACATTCCGTATCCCGGCCGATGATGAGCGCCGAAGCTTCGCTCTTCCGTCACCCCAAAGCGATCGCACAGGGGCGTTCGCACGAGCCCACCGTCTGCTAAGCCCACCCCGTCACCCGGACTTGTTCCGGGGTCCACCCTGCGGCGAGGGGTAAGACTTGACGGGACACCATCCCGCACGGCCCGATGGACGCCGGAACACGTCGAGGCTCTAAGACAGTCCACATCAGCACAGTGCTCCTGCGAACGCAGGAGCCCAGAGCCAAACAAAACAACACCTTATGGCGCTCGGAACGCCTGGGCTCCTGCGTTCGCAGGAGCACTACGCGGCGTTTGCAAAGGCCCCCGACAAAACCGCGGTGATGCACCCGGACGGTCAAGGCCGCGACACCACCGCATGCCGATCCGGCCTAGGCCTTCTTCCCCCCGAACAACCGGCCGAGCAGCGCCTCCGCCGCCTTGCCGACCGCATCGGCGATCGCCTGCGGATCGGGTTGCGTCTGCGTGCCCTGCGGCGGTTCGGGTGGACGCCGCGGCTCGGGTGCCGCCCCCGTCGTCGGAGGCACCGGCGGCACCGGCCGCTCCCCCGCCGCCTCGCGCTTCGTCCGGCCCTTCGCCACCGCCGCGGTCGCCGCCGCCGCGGCCATCGTCAGCCCCGCCGCGAGCATCTCGCGCCCCTGCGGGCTGTTCGCTTTCTCAAGCAACGCCCCGCCCGCCTCGCGCAGCTCCTTGGGCAGGCGGATGCCGAGCACCTCCTTGGGGAGCTTCGCCTTCTTCGTCTTCTTGCCCATGCGCGGCCTCTCTGTCTGTGTGTCGCCGAGATAAGACACGCGCCGCGCGTTTCAACGTGGTGCTGGCGAAGCCTCCCGCGCGTTCCTACTTCCCGGACTAGCCCCAGACACAGAACAGAAGTAGAACCCGCCACATGCTGACCAAAATCACCGTCCGCGGCGCGCGCGAGCACAACCTCAAGGACGTCGATGTCGACATCCCCCGCGATACGCTGACGGTGATCACCGGCCTGTCGGGTTCGGGCAAGTCGTCCCTCGCCTTCGACACCATCTATGCCGAGGGCCAGCGCCGCTACGTCGAATCGCTCTCCGCCTACGCCCGCCAGTTCCTCGAGCTGATGCAGAAGCCCGACGTCGATCATATCGAGGGCCTGTCGCCGGCGATCTCGATCGAGCAGAAGACGACCAGCCGCAACCCGCGCTCGACGGTGGCGACCGTCACCGAGATCTACGATTACATGCGCCTGCTCTGGGCGCGCGTCGGCATCCCCTACAGCCCCGCGACCGGCGAGCCGATCGCCGCGCAGACCGTCAGCCAGATGGTCGACCGCGTCCTCGCGCTGCCCGAGGGGACGCGCCTCTATCTGCTCGCCCCCGTCGTGCGCGGCCGCAAGGGCGAATATCGCAAGGAACTCGCCGAATGGCAGAAGGCGGGCTTCACCCGCGTCCGCATCGACGGCGAGATCCACGAGATCGACGAGGCCCCCGCGCTCGACAAGAAGTTCAAGCACGACATCGAGATCGTCGTCGACCGGCTGGTCGTGCGCGGCGACGCCGCGACGCGCCTCGCCGAGAGTTTCGAGACCGCGCTGAAACTCGCCGACGGCCTCGCCTATGTCGATCCCGCCGACCCCGCCAAAGACGAATATACGCCGCACACGCCCAAGTCGGAAGTGCTCGGCGACAACGCCCCTCCCGGCCGCATCGTCTTCTCCGAGAAGTTCGCCTGCCCTATCAGCGGCTTCACCATCGCCGAGATCGAACCGCGGCTGTTCTCGTTCAACGCGCCGCAGGGCGCCTGCCCAGCCTGCGACGGGCTCGGCGAGAAACTGCTGTTCGACGAGGATCTCGTCGTCCCCAACCACGGGCTCAGCATCAAGAAGGGCGCCGTCGTCCCCTGGGCCAAATCCAACCCGCCCAGCCCTTATTACATGCAGGTGCTCGGCAGCCTCGCGCGCGAATTCGACTTCAGCCTCGACACGCCCTGGGCCGACCTGCCAGAGGCGATCCACGCGCTGATCCTGCACGGCAGCAAGGGCAAGCCCGTCACGCTGACCTTCGTCGACGGCAAGAAGGCCTATGACGTCAAGAAGCCGTTCGAGGGCGTCGTCGGCAACCTCAACCGCCGCCTGCTCCAGACCGAGAGCGCGTGGATGCGCGAGGAATTGTCCAAATACCAGAGCTCGCGCCCGTGCGAGGTCTGCCACGGCGCGCGCCTCAAGCCCGAGGCGCTGGCGGTCAAGATCGCGATGCGCGACATCGCCTATGCCACGCATCTCTCGGTGGTCGACGCGCTCGCCTTCTTCACCGATTTGCCCAACCATCTCGGCGACCAACAGCGCGCGATCGCCGAGCGCATCCTGAAGGAGATCGTCGAGCGCCTGGGCTTCCTCAACAACGTCGGCCTCGACTATCTCAACCTCGACCGTACCAGCGGCACCTTGTCGGGCGGCGAGAGCCAGCGCATCCGCCTCGCCAGCCAGATCGGCAGCGGCCTGTCGGGCGTGCTCTACGTGCTCGACGAACCCTCGATCGGGCTGCACCAGCGCGACAACGACATGCTGCTCGCGACGCTCAGGCGCCTGCGCGACCTCGGCAACACCGTGCTCGTCGTCGAACATGACGAGGATGCGATCCGCACCGCCGATTACGTCATCGACATGGGGCCGGGCGCCGGCGTCCACGGCGGCCAGATCGTCGCGCAGGGCACGCTCAAGCAGATCCTCAAGAGCAAGACGAGCATCACCGCCGACTATCTCAACGGCACCCGCCAGGTCCCGGTGCCGGCCAAGCGCCGCAAGGGCAACGGCAAGCAGCTCACCGTCCACAATGCGCGCGCCAACAATCTCACCGGCGTCACCGCGAGCATCCCGCTCGGCACCTTCACCTGCATCACCGGCGTGTCGGGCTCGGGCAAGTCGAGCTTCACGATCGACACGCTCTATGCCGCCGCGGCGCGCGCGCTCAACGGCGCGCGCATCCTCGCCGGCAAGCACGACAAGGTCAGCGGCCTCCAGCATCTCGACAAGGTGATCGACATCGACCAGTCGCCGATCGGCCGCACCCCGCGCTCGAACCCGGCGACCTATACGGGCAGCTTCACGCAGATCCGCGACTGGTTCGCCGGCCTGCCCGAGAGCCAGGCGCGCGGCTACAAGCCCGGCCGGTTCAGCTTCAACGTCAAGGGCGGCCGCTGCGAGGCGTGCCAGGGCGACGGCGTGCTCAAGATCGAGATGCACTTCCTCCCCGACGTCTACGTCACCTGCGACGTCTGCCACGGCGCGCGCTACAATCGCGAGACGCTGGAGGTGAAGTTCAAGGGCAAGAGCATCGCCGACGTGCTCGACATGACGGTCGAGGATGCGGCAGAATTCTTCAAGGCGGTGCCGCCGATCCGCGACAAGATGGAGATGCTGGTCGAGGTCGGCCTCGGCTACGTCAAGGTCGGCCAGCAGGCGACGACGCTGTCGGGCGGCGAGGCGCAGCGCGTCAAGCTCGCCAAGGAACTCGCCCGCCGCGCGACCGGGAACACGCTGTATATTCTCGACGAGCCGACCACCGGCCTGCATTTCGAAGACGTCCGCAAATTGCTCGAAGTGCTCCATGCGCTGGTCGAGCAGGGCAATACGGTGGTGGTGATCGAGCATAATCTCGACGTCATCAAGACCGCCGACTGGGTGGTCGATCTGGGTCCCGAAGGCGGCGTCAAGGGCGGCGAGATCGTCGCGGTCGGCACGCCCGAAGTGGTGGCCAAGGAACCGCGGAGCTTCACAGGCAAGTATCTCGCGCCGTTGTTGAAGGCGCGTGGCAGTTAGGCGCAGCAGAAATGTTCCGCAATTTCACTAATCTTGATAAGGTGCCTCATCAAGAGGAAGGTTGCTATCGGCTCCGGATTGCAAAGTCATATGAATATTCAAGCGTACAGTAGCCGCAGACTGTCTGCTTTGAATTCCGTTTCCTTGATCATCCGTGATAGAGATCATCTCCTTACCCCAGCAAGATGGGGTTTGCTGAAAGCTCGGGTAATGAGACGCCTGCCACGCCATCTCGCTGAAACCAAGGTCGTTGTCAGGGTCAGACCGAAAAATGTCCCAAGATGTCGGCCTTGGCAGATCTACACGTGATGGAATTTTGCCACCACCGCCGGTTGTTGATGGCCGCGTACTTCCCCAGTCGCCATACGTCAGATCAGCACTGTTAAAGCGTTGCCGAACTGTAGCAAAAAGAACCCGCTCTGTTCCACTCTCTTCGCTATGACCAATGATATGTCGAAACGAACTAGGAAACGAGCTTGAGACCACTGCAATTTCTGCTTCCGGAATTGCGCCGTTTATTCGATCAACTACTGGCATGGTCCATGCCTCCAGCGCTTGGTAATCCCGCGACCATCCCGCGTCCACGACAAAGACGGTGTCGTGAGGTAATGGAGATCGCGCTGCAAACAGACGGGTAAAATGGGGAAATGCTATTCCGCGCTGCTGGTGGACAATGAGCCCCCTGTCCAATCGATCGGCATTGTTTATTTGGCGCGCAAGCTCCGCCCTTGATGTCGTCGGCAGCAGAACCGGAACAGCCCCACGGATATTCGCTAACGTGCCATAATAAGCTTCAAAGCCATTAGCCTGATTGAAGAGAGCGTCAAATTCAACCTGAGCCTCCTTCTCATTAGTATGCTCAAAACGCGATCCATCAAGGGCGAGCCCAAATGGATATCCGCCAGCGGCATCTATTACACGGTCCAGCGTTAGCTGGAACGAATTGGCATTCTGCCAAGGCCGAGCCTTGAAAATAGGAAATGTGAGCTGCTTAACATCCGGATATAGATTACGATACGCTCCGATCTCGGCAGCGGCCGCCTTCATGACTACGACATAGTTTATGTTTTGAAGCACTACTTAGCCGACACGAATTGCCATGGCTTGCTTCGATACACCAAAAGCGCTGGCTAGTTCCTGTACCACACGATCCGACTGAATTTCACCTTTGCTCCGAACGGCCTCTGCAATTGCTCGCCTTGGCATTACAATGTCCGCTGCAAGGCGATTGGCTTCGGCCTCCGTTCGCGATGAAAGTTTGGAGCGATACAAAACGGAGTCGACGACCCCAGCGTCAATCTTTTCTCGGTGAATGAGATAATGAGCTATCTCGTGAGCAATCGTGAAGCGCTGGCGTTCCTTCGACTCAAAACGGTTCACCTTTATAACAAACTGCCCATCGGCTTCCGGCTGAATCAACCCTGATATATTCATAGGCAATGTTGCAACAACGACTTTCAGGCCTAGAGCATCCGCCAATGCTCCGACCTTTACGGGAACGTCCGACGAGAATCTTTCTAGAACTTCAAGATCCTGCGCTGGTATTCGTTCAATATGGCTATATTCAGTCAGAATACGGACTTTCTTCATTTCCCGGGTTTTTTAAGCCTTCAATTCCTGTATATGCGATATCGGCAAAAAATTGCTCGAACTCTTTTCGGAGAGGCGCATCTTTTTCTAATTGCTTCGAAAAGTATTCCACAGAGTGTAGTCGCAACTTGCTCTCAAGCGTAGTCCAGCCGATAACTCCCGCAGCAGCGACAAATATACCCAGCACGGTGATCATTAAAGACAATGCGGTAAGGGTTATCGATAAAAAATCAGTGTACTTTATATCTTCTGCAGCAGGCAACAAAGGTGTGTGAAGCAAATGCAAGATCAACGTCGCCAAAGCACCAGCTATGGCTGCCACGGTGCAAAGTGCCAAGATTTTCAGGATCCGTTTCATCGATTGCAAATGCTAGATGACCTCGAATCGCATGGCAAGTCTTTGGCGAGCTAAAGCCCCGCCGCCCTCCGCAGCGCCGCGTTCATCCGCCCCTGCCAACCCGGCCCATCGGCACGAAACCGCTCGACCACATCGGGGTCGAGCCGCAACGTCACCTGCTGCTTGGCATGGTCCCGGAGCGGCGGACGGCCGCGCACAACGCCGTTCGGGCCGAGATACCCTGTCGCCGGGCGAACGACCTTGCCGCCGACCCGAAGCTCGGCGATCTCCATCATTTCCTCGGTCAGTTCAGGGGCGTCGTCAGGGTCAATCCAGTCCGACATATCTGATCTCCCATTGATGCATGCGCCGCATCGATATCACCCGACACCCGCCATCCCGCTCGGTCCACACGATCGCCACGGCATCCCGCGCCAGCCACCCGTAGGTGATATGTCGCACTTCGCCATAGTCGAACCGGTCGTCGACCAATGTGCGGCTGCGGCCATCGAACACCGTCGCGGCATCCGCAAAATCCAGCCCGCGTTCGCGCAACACCTTGTCGCGCTTCCCGGGATCGAAGCTGATCTCCACATCCGCTCCTTTATGTAGCTACGTAAATCACCGCGTCAACGCATCACCCATGCATTATAGGCGCACCCACCCCCTGTCCTACACCCCCGCGCTTGGCATAGATCGTCGGTCCCCTGGACCGAATCGGAGGGACTATGGCCAAGCCGTTCAAACCCTGGAGCAAGGCACGCTGCGAACGTCAGCGCATCCGCGACGCGGAGCTGCGCGCGCTGAGCGACCGCGCGATCATGGCGGGAGTCGACGCGATCAACGCCGGCGAGGATGTCCCCGCCGCGATCGCCGCGGTCACCGGGCAGAAGCTCGACGCCGACGGCAATCGCGTGCGCGAGGACGATTTCTTCGAACCCCTGCTCCACCTGCGCCGCCAGCGTGTGGACGGCTGGAGCGCCGACACGCAACGCGCCTTCATCAGCGCGCTCGCCGACACCGGCTGCGTCAGCCACGCGTGCAAGGCGGTCGGCGTCCCCCGCAACAGCGCCTATGCGATGCGCCAGCGCGCGACGCACAGCGTCTTCGCGCTCGCCTGGGACGTGGCGATCCAGATGGGGCGCAAGCGCCTGCTCGACATCGCGATGGAACGCGCGCTGGAGGGGCAGGAGGTCGCGATCTGGTATCGCGGCGAACAGGTCGGCACGCGCACTGTCCACAACGACCGGCTGCTCACCTTCCTGCTGTCGCACAAGCCGGAGCCGGCGCATCCCAGGCTCGCGCCGCACGAACTCGCGGCGATGTTCCCGCGCCTGCTCGACCTCATCGACGTGGTCCAGCCGCACCCGGCGGCGCAACGGCTCGCCGCGGACAAGGCGGCGGCCGAGGCGGCGGAGCAGGAGGAGGATGACGATTATTGAAACGATCGGCAGGGATCGTTTCCGTTAAGGTGTCCATCTTGTCCACGTTGCCGCATTTTCGCCGCAATTCGGCGTCGGGGCCATGGCGCCGGAGGCTTGCCGATGCGGCATTTCCTGTCATCCTGCGGCGGAACGACAAGAGTCGCCGCGACACGAGAGGACAGCCATGGCCACCAGTCTGCGCGAGCCCGCGCCCCCCGCCCCACCCAGCCTCCGCGACACGGTCAGCGCGGAGGAATGGGCGCTGCGCGTCGATCTCGCCGCCGCCTATCGGCTGGTCGCGCTCTACGGCTGGGACGATCTGATCTTCACCCATTTGTCGGCGCGCGTGCCGGGGCCGGAGCATCACTTCCTCATCAACCCGTACAATATGATGTTCGAGGAGATCACCGCCTCGTCGCTGGTCAAGATCGACATCGACGGCAACACCGTCTCGGACAGCCCGGCGCCGGTCAATCGCGCCGGCTTCGTCATCCATTCGGCGATCCACGCGGGTCGCGAGGATGCGGCGGCGGTGCTGCATCTCCACACGCCGCACGGGCAGGCGGTGTCGGCGATGGCCGAGGGGCTGCTGCCGCACACGCAGACCGCGATGATCGCCGGCCACGACGTCGCCTATCACGACTTCGAAGGCATCGCGACCGAGCTCGACGAGCGCGAACGGCTGGTGGCCGATCTGGGGTCGCGGCACACGATGATCCTGCGCAACCACGGCACGCTCACCGTCGGCGCGAGCGTCGCCGAGGCGTTCCTGCGCATGTATTTCCTCGAGCGCGCCTGCGAGGCGCAGATCCTGATGCTCAGCGCCGGCCGGGCGGGGCTCAACAACCCCAATCAAGGGGTCGCCGAGAAGGTCGAGCAGCAATCGACCGGCCCCGGCATGGCGATGCTCGCCCGCGGCCTCGCCTGGCCCGCGCTGCTCCGCAAGCTCGACCGGCGCGATCCCTCCTATCGGGAGTAGGAAGATCTGTTCGCGCAGAGGCGCAGAGACGCGGAGATGGTCCGGCGGCGCAGCCTCCTCCTTCGACCGCGATTGGGGAAGGCGATGCGTCACCCGCTCGCGCCCCCTCGGCGTCTCTGCGCCTCTGCGCGAACCCATTCAGCGCTGCCGCGCGCACCCAGCTGACGGAGGCGAGGCCATGCCCCATTACGGCGACTATCAGAATGCGATCTACGGCGCCGGCCTCGCCGGGGTGGTGCCGAAAGTGCCGGTCGATTTCGCCACGCTGGAGGCCCGCGCGCTCGCCGCGCTGCCGCCGTCGGTGCGTGACTATGTCCAGGGCGGCTGCGGCGACGAACATACCCAGCGCACCAATGCCGAGGCGTTCCGTCACTGGGGCATGACGCCGCGGATGATGGTCGATTGCGAGACGCGCGACCTGTCGGTGCGGCTGTGCGGCCTCACTTTGCCGAGCCCGGTGTTCATGGCGCCGATCGGCGTCACCGGCCTGTGCACGCCCGACGGCCACGGCGACCTCGCCGCCGCGCGCGCCGCCGCGGAGACGGGCGTGCCGCTGGTCGCCTCCACTTTGTCCAACGACCCGCTCGAGGCGGTCGCGGCGGCGAGCGGCGCCACCCCCGCGCTGTTCCAGCTCTACACGCCCAAGGATCGCGATCTCGCCGCCAGCCTCGTCGCGCGCGCGGAAGGCGCGGGCTACAAGGCCATCGTCGTGACGCTCGACACCTGGGTCACCGGCTGGCGCCCGCGCGATCTCAACACCGGCAATTTCCCGCAATTGCGCGGCGCCGTGCTCGCCAATTACTTCAGCGACCCGGTGTTCCGCGCCCAGCTCGCCGTGCCGCCGGAGCAGGACCCCGCCGCCGCGATCCGCCAGTGGATGGGCGTGTTCGGCAAGGTCCTCACCTGGGACGACATGCCGTGGCTGCGCGCGCTGACCAGCCTGCCGCTGATCCTCAAGGGCATCTGCCACCCCGACGACGCGCGCCGCGCGATCGATGCCGGTGCCGATGCGATCTATTGCTCGAACCACGGCGGGCGGCAGGCGAACGGCGGCATTGCCGCGATCGACCTGCTCCCCGACATCGTCGCCGCGGCGGGGGGTACGCCGGTGCTGTTCGATTCGGGCATCCGCTCGGGCACCGACGTGGTCAAGGCACTGGCGCTCGGCGCGACCGCGGTCGGCATCGGCCGCCCCTATAGCTACGGCCTCGCGCTCGACGGGGCGGCGGGCTGCGCGCACGTGCTGCGCTGCATCCTCGCCGAGGCCGACCTGCTGATGGCGGTCAACGGCTGGCCGACGATCGCCGCGGTGCGCAAGGCGGGCGCGCGGCGGCTCACCGCGTGACGATATGCGGCACGAAGCGCGCAGTGTTGCCGGTGATCAGCCCGTCCTCGCGGATGCCCATCCCGACGGGTTCGCCGTCGACCACCCAGCTGCCGATCACCGGGAAACAGCCCGGCGCCGGTTCGGGCAGGCGATAGATCGCCTGATAGACATAGCCTTCGTCGCCATAGTCCCCCGCCGCCTCGGCGACGATCCGCCCGCCGCGACGGATCGAGACGTTGGCCCCCTCGCGCGACAGCAACGGCTTGGCGACCGCATCGCCGTCGGGAATGTCGAAGCCGGCCGGCAACAGATTGGGATGATCGGGGAACAGCGCCCACAGCACCGCGAGCACGCCCTTGTTGCTCCAGATCATCTTCCACACCGGCTCGATCCACGTCGTGCCGCCGGCCGCCAGATCCTCGACCAGCATGTCGGCGAACGACTCATTGGCGAGCCATTCCCACGGATAGAGTTTGAACACGGCCTCGATCGGTTCTGCCGCGTCGTCGACGAAGCGGCGGCGCTCGTGGTCCCAGCCGATCGTCTCGACCGCCATCGCCACCGTCTCGAACCCCGCCGCCGCCGCGGTGTCGCGCAGATAGGCGGTGGTGACGCCATCCTCGCCCACCTCGTCGGCGGCATGCGCGAAATGGACGCGGCCCGGCAGATGGTCGGCAAGGTCGCGCCACTTCGCCACCAGTGCCTCGTGCAGGCCGTTGAACTGGTCGGCGGCGGGGAAACAGTCTTCCTTCCAGCTCCACTGGATCACCGCCGCCTCCAGCAACGAGGTCGGCGTATCGCAATTGAACTCGAACAGTTTCGGCGGCGACGCGCCGTCATAGCCGAGGTCGAACCGTCCGAAGTTGAGCGCCGGCGGCTCCGCCTCCCACGCGTCGCGGATCGGCTGGTGGAAGGCGCGCGGGATGCCGAACCGGTCGAGCAGCCCGCGGTCGCCGACGATCGCCTCGCCGGCGGCGAGGAACAGGCGGTAGAGTTCGGCGGTCGCCGCCTCGATCTCGGCGATCTGCGCCGCGGCGAAATGATAGCAGACCGATTCGTCCCAATAGGGGCGGCCGTCGGCGGTGTGCCAGATCAACCCCTCCGCCTCGACCTTCGCCTGCCAGTCGGGCCGCGGCGTCAGCGTGGTGCGGATCATGAGCGACCGCTCCCGAAACTGCGCGCCGACGCGCCGAAGCCGCCGCGACTGATCGCCCCGGCGCGTGTCACCTGCGTCGCCGCGGGCGCGAAGCGATACGCCCGGCCCGGCGCCCGCGCATACGAGCCGCCGCCGACGCGCTCGCCATAAGGCGGGATCATCGCGTTGCGCGCGAGGAAGTACCACAGGAACGGGCTGACTCCGCCGGCATGGCTCTGGCGCGCGCATTGGCTGTCGGCGACGCGGTTGCCGCTGCGATCGGTGCATACCGCGGTATCGCCCTGCGCGACCCAGCCGTCGGCATCGTCGCGCGACTTGCCGCAGCCTGCCGCCAGCAACGCGGCCGCCAGCGCCGTCGTGAACTTCAGCTCGTGCCTCAACATGTCCTCCGGTCGGCCGATCTTGGCTGTTGCTGGAGTATGACGCAGGAAATCGAATAGGGTGAGCGTCTTTTTTACGATCCAAAAAAGCACAGCACTGCGGATCATCCGCTTGACGGTTGGTTTCCCCGGCGTACGGCTGCCATTGGTCAAAGGAGCAAACTATGACTGACGAATCCACCGATCTGAACGCCGTTGAACTAGCAACCGAATTGACGATTGCTTGGCTCGGCAACCCCAACACCCGTACTTCCGCCGATGAGGTTCCGGCCTTTCTCGGAAAGATGCACGACACCGTCTCGGCACTGCTTGGCGCCAGCGGTGCGGCACCGGAAGCGCAGCCCGCGACTGAATATACCGCCGCGGTCTCGGCGCGGAAGTCGCTGGCGTCGAAGGATCACATCATCTCGATGATCGACGGCAAGCCCTACAAGACCTTGCGTCGTCATCTCGCGACGCACGGCATGACGCCGGCGGAATATCGCGAACGTTATGGCCTGAAGGCCGATTATCCGATGGTCGCGGAGAATTATTCGGAGAGCCGCCGCGCCATGGCGAAGAAGATCGGCCTCGGCCGCAAGCCCGGTGCGCGCAAGGCCGAAGGCGGCGCCGAGGGCGCCGCAGCGGCGCGTCGCGGCCGCAAGTCCGCGGACGCCGTCGAGGCCTGACGCCGACGGGCAGGCGAGCGGCGCGCGACCGACCCGATCGGTCGCGCGCCGTTTTGCCCCGCCGCCCGGTTACTGCCCGAACGTACCCTGACGATAGAGCAGGGTGATCGCGACGCGGCGATTGCGCGGGTCGCCGGGATCGCTGGTGATGATCGGCTCGCGGTCGGCGACGCCTTCGATCCGCTCGAACCGCGTCTCGGGGATGCCGCCGAGCGCCAGCCGGCGCCGCGTCGCCTCGGCCCGGCCGGACGAGAGCATCCAATTGTTCATCGCGCGCGGGTCGCCATAGGGCACGCTGTCGGTATGGCCGCGGATCATGATCGTGTTGGGCGTTCCCGCGATCGTCCCGGCGATCATGCCGATCAGCTCGGACGCCTTGGCATCAAGCGCGGTCGTGCCGAGCGCGAACATCGAATAATCGGCATTGTCGACCAGATCGATGCGCAGCCCGTCCTGCGTCGGCACGAAGCGGATATGGTCGGCCATCTTCGAGAGCCGCGGCGAGGCCTTGATCTGCTTTTCGAGCTGGGTCTTGATCGCCTGGAACGCCTGCTTGTCCAATTGCATCGCGGCCGGGTTGCGCAGCGACCCCTTGTCGCCCGTGCCGCTCTTCTGCCCACCCGACATGCTCATCGGGATGCCGATCGAGGCGATCGGTGCCGATGCCGCACGCGGCCCGAGCTTGTTGTTGCTGAGGATCGATTCCCCGCCGAGCACGCCGTTGCCGCCGAGGCCGGTCATCTTCTTGTCGAGCAGGGTCGGCGC
The DNA here is from genome assembly GCF_000764535.1 of Sphingomonas taxi. Lineage (NCBI taxonomy): Bacteria > Pseudomonadati > Pseudomonadota > Alphaproteobacteria > Sphingomonadales > Sphingomonadaceae > Sphingomonas > Sphingomonas taxi. Next base: position 2,733,077 of record NZ_CP009571.1, read on the forward strand.
GAAATAATCGGCGATGCCCTTGCGCTGCTTCTCGGTCGTCGCGCCGAGCAGCCAGAGCAGCAGGAAGAAGGCCATCATCGCGGTCACGAAGTCGGCATAGGCGACCTTCCACGCGCCACCGTGATGGCCGGCGTGGCCACCATCGATGATCTTCTTGACGATGATGATCTTGGGCGGCTGATTGTTGCCGTGCGGCGCGGCGCGGGCCATCGCTTATTTGCCCCGCAGGCCGTCGAAGACCTCGGCGAAGCCGGGCTGGTTCTTGTGCGCGATCCCGGACCGTGCCGCCTCGATCACCAGCGGCTGCGGATGGCCGTGCAGCGAGGCGATGATGATCTGCTTGACCACCATGTAGATCGCGGCATCCGCGTCGAGCACCTGCTTGAGCCGCCCGGCGAGCGGCGAGACGATGCCATAGGCGAGCAGCACGCCCATGAACGTGCCGACCAGCGCCGAGCCGATCATCCCGCCGAGCACCGACGGCGGTTTGTCGATCGAACCCATCGTCTTCACGATGCCGAGCACCGCGGCGACGATGCCGAGCGCGGGCAGCGAATCGGCGAGGCTGTTGAGCGTCGTGTGCGGCCCCTCGACCTCGTGGTGATGCGTCTTGATCGAATGATCCATCACCTCCTCGACCGCATGGACGTCGAGCGTCCCCGACGAGACGACGACGAGGCGCAGCGTATCCGCGATCAAATTGACCAGCGTATGGTCGGCGAGCAGGCGCGGATATTCGCTGAACACTGCCGACGACTTGGGATCCTCGACATGCGGCTCGAGCGCGATCGGACCGTCCATGCGCAGCATCTTCATCAGCTTGCTGACGAGGAAGATGACGTCGAGATAATCCTGCTTCTTGTACTTGGGGCCCTTGAACACCTTGGCGAGGCCGCTGCCCACCGCCTTCAGCTCGGTGCCGGAATTGCCGATGATCAGCGCGCCGGCCGCGGCGCCGCCGATGATCAGCATCTCGTGCGGGATCGCCTCCATGACCGGCCCGAGCGCGCCGCCGGTGATGGCGAAGCCGCCGAACACCATGGCGAGAAGAACGACGAGACCGATGGCAGGAAACACTGTGGGAAACCCCCGTTGCGCCGGCGAGCCGGCAATCCGATACGACCGGATTAACCGCACTTCCTAGATAAGTGGTTACCGGCCGGGTGAGTTTGTTTGGTGGCGCGGATCGCGCACCGGGCGCGCCTGCTTCCGGCGACCGCCGGAAGCCCTGTTCGAGCGCGCCAACGCACCGCACCGACGCCACGGATCGCGGCACCGGTGGTGGCGAAGGTCGGAGATGCCGCCTATTTGATGTAGTCGAACAGCGAGAGGCTCGACAGCTTGCTGAAGCTGGCCTGCGAGGCCGACAGCGCGGTCATCATCTGCTGGAGCTGCACGACCGCATCGGTCATGTCGACCTGTTCGAGCTTGCCGCGCAATTCGCTGCGATCGGTATTGGCGGTGACCAGCAATTGCTGTTGCAGGTCGACGCGCGCCCCGCGCGCACCGACCGAGGCCGAGACGTCGGCGACCTGGTTGACCGCCTGGCCGATCTGGTCGAGCGCGCTGCTCACCGTCGCCGAGACGTCGCCGCCCGCATTGAGCGTGGTGGCGAGCTTGCTCAGCATCGCCAGCGTATTGTCGCTGCCGCCGGCGAGCGAGAAGATGCGCTTGGCGCTTTCGGTCGCCTGCACGCTCTGGCCGTCGGCGATCGGCACCTCCGACACCTGCACGTCGGGCGGGAAGGTGTAGGTGCCGTCCTTGTTGTCGACCACCGCCAGCCCGCCCGATGCCGAGCCGAACAACGGCTGGCCGCGGACGTTCTTGGTGTTGGCGAGGCCGACGAGCGACCCGACGATCGAATTGAGCTCGGTCGCGATGATCTTGCGCGTCGCATCGGTCTGCGTGCCGTTCGCCGCCTGCGTCGCCAGTTCGGTCGCGCGGGTGAGCTGCGTGCTGATCTGGCTGAGCACGCCATCCGCCTGATCGAGCAGCGAGCCGGCGAGCGTGATGTTGGTGCCGTAGACCGCGGCATCGGCATCCTTGCGGTCGAATTCGGCGAGCTGCTGCGCGGCGGCGGGATCGTCCGACGGCTTCAGGATCTTCTTGCCGGTCGAGATCTGCGTCTGCAGTTCCGACGCACGCTCGCTCATCTTCGAGAAACGGCTCGAAGCATTGGCGTAGAAGAGGCTGGTGGAGATCTGCATGGCGGGCCCTAGCGGATATCGAGGATGGTCTGCATCGTCTCGCGCGCGACCTGGATCACGCGGCCCGATGCGGCATAGGCCTGCTGGAAGCGCATCAGATCGACCGCTTCGGCATCGAGGTTGACGCCCGTCGCAGTCGACAGCGCCGTCGTCGCGCCATCGCGGATCGCCGCCTGTGCGTCGGCGATCGTGTTCTTCTGCTTGTAGGCGGTGGCGTTGTCGGTGACGAGCGCGGTCAGCGAGGTCTCGAAGCCCTTGCTGACCCGGGTCGCCTCCAGCGCGGTGAGGTTGGACGAGTCGCGCACGCCGCCGCCCTGTGCAGCGGCGATCTTGCCCGCGGCGATCTGGCTGCCCGTGAAGGTCGCCGAGATGCTGACGTCGGTCGGTTTCGCGCCGGTGGTGAACATCGCGACGCCCTGCGCGCCGGTCTGGTCGAGTCCCGCCGCCTGATTGTCGTTGACCGCACCGACGAAGCTCTTGGCGACCGCGTCCAGCTCCTGGCGGATCGCGGCGACGCGCTCGGCACCGTCGACGATCCCGGCGATCGAGCCGCCGGTCGCGCCGATCTGGTTCTTGACCGCACCGACGGTGACCGAGAAGGCGATCTTGCCGTTGCTGTCGCGATCGTAGGAGATCATGCCGCTGTTGACGCCCTGCACGAAGGCGGGACCGGTCGAGCCGGCGAAGCTGACCGTGGCACGGCCGATCGCGTCGGTCCGGCTGGTGATGTCGGCGATGCCGCTCATCTGCGAGAGGATATTGTCGCGCTGGTCCATCAGCTGCGCGGCGGCGGTGCTGCCGAGCTGGGCGCGGCTGATGCTCTCGTTGATCTTGGCGAGCGAGTCGCCCAGCGACGTGAGCGTCTGCGCCGCCTGGTTGCCGGCGCTGTCGATATCGGCATCGACCTGATCGAAGGCCTTGCCGGTCGCGGTGAAGGCGATCCCGGCGGAGGCGGCGGCGCTCATCATGCCGGTGCGCAGGGCGGTCGAATTGGGTTCGGCGGCGAGGCTCTGCGCCGACGCGAAGAAGGACGTGACGCGCGAGGTCAGCGCATTGCCGGTCAGCGCGCCCTGGATGCGGTCGAGCCAGTCCGCGCCACCCGTGGTGCGGGCGAGATCGCTGGTCGAGGCGCGCAGCGCGGCGCTGGCGTAGACGTTGGACGACCGGTTGATCCCGGTCATGACGACGCCGTTGCCGGCACCATAAGGATTGGTCGAACCGCTGCCGCCCGCGACCTCGGCGACGTTCACCGTGCGGCGGGTATAGCCGGGCGAGTTCACGTTGGCGATATTCTCGCCGACCGTGGCCAAGGCGCTCTGATAGGCGCGGACGCCCGAGGCGCCGATCGACAGCAAGTCGCTCATTTCGGCGGATCTGCAACAGAAGCATTAAGATCGGATTGCGACTTGGCGAGAAAGGCGGTCATCGCCTTGCCGATGCCGAGCGGCGTCGTCTCCGCCATCGACTGGGCGACGCGCGCGTCCTGCATCTCGCTGAACGTGTCGATCGCCTTCGAATCGAACAACGGATCGGCGAGCTTCGCCTGGCGCATGCTCTTGAGCATCATGCCGGTGAACACCGCCTCGAACTTCTCGCCCGCCTTCTTGAGGTTGTCGGCGGACTTGAGCCGCGACGTATCGGTCGAGATGCCGCCGGTGGCCGCGATCGGGGTGGTGCCGAGCGTCGTCATAGCACGATCAGCTCCGCCTTGAGGCTGCCGGCCTCTTTCAGCGCTTCGAGGATCGCGACGAGATCGGCGGGCGAGGCACCGATGGCGTTCACCGCCTTGACGATGTCCGCGAGCTTCGGGCCGGGGTTGATGAGGAACATCGGCTTCTTCTCCTCTTCGATCGACACGTTGGACTTCTTCTCCAACGCGGTCTGACCCTGGCTGAACGGTGCCGGCTGGCTGATCCGCTGGTTCTCGTCGATGCGCACGGTCAGCTTGCCGTGCGTCACCGCGGCAGGACCCACCCTGACCGCAGAATTGATAACGACCGTTCCGGTGCGCGCATTTACAATTACTTTTGCGGACGGCTCGGCGGAGGTCGCATCGAGGTTCTCGATCGTCGACATCAGCGTCGCGCGCACGTCCGCACCCTGCGGCGCACGGACCGCGACCGAGACGCCGTCGATCGCCTGCGCCGTGCCGAAGCCGAACTTGGCATTGATCGCCTGCGCGACGTTCTGCGCGGTGGTGAAATCGGAGCGGGCGAGGTTGAAGGTCAGCATCGGCGAGGAGTCGAACCCGGTGGCGACCGCGCGCTCGACCGTGGCGCCTTCGGGGATACGGCCGGTCGAGGGGACGTTGACGACGATCTTGGAGCCGTCGGCGCCTTCCGCGCCGAGGCCGCCGACCGCGAGATTGCCCTGCGCCATCGCATAGATCTGGTTGTCGGCACCGAGCAGCGGGGTCAGCACGAGGCTGCCACCGCGCAGCGACTTGGCCTTGCCCATCGACGCGACGGTGATGTCGAGCCGCTGGCCTGGCTTGGCGAAGGGCGGCAGTTCGGCGGTGATCATCACCACCGCGGCGTTCTTCATCCCCGGATTGGCACCCGGCGGCAGTTGCAGGCCGAAGCGCGACGCGACGGCCTTCAGCGACTGGACGGTATATTCGAGATTGTCGTCGCCGGTGCCGGGCAGGCCGACCACCACGCCGTAACCGGTGAGCTGGTTCGAGCGGATGCCCTGGAAGCCGCCGAGGTCCTTGATCCGGTCCGCCGAGGCGGGCGCGGCGAACGCGAGCGTGGCGATCAGCGAGGCGAGGAGAAAACGGATCATGGCGGACACTCTGCGCGTCATAGGGTTAACGGGCGCTCAAAACGGGCTGACGACGGAGAAGAAGCGGCTGAGCCAGCCCTGCCGGCCGGCGCGGGCGACGTCGCCCTTGCCGGTATAGGCGATCTGCGCGTCGGCGACGCGGGTCGACAGGATGCGATTGTCGGCGCCGATATCGGCGGTGCGGACGATACCCTTGATCTGGAGGAATTCGTCGCCGCGGTTGAGCGTGACGCGCTTCTGCCCCTGCACCAGCATCGTGCCGTTGGGATAGACTTCGGCGACGGTCACCGAGACCTCGCCCGACAGCGAATTCGCCTGATCGGCCTGCCCCTGCCCGTCGAAACCGCGGCTGCCGCTGGCGGTGACGTCGGTCGAGTTGAACAGCTTGAGCGGTCCGGTGGTCGGCGGCGTGATGCTGCCCGATCCCTTCGAATCGAGCTTGGAACCCGAGGACTTCGATGCGGCGGTGCGCTCGACGAGGATGATCGTCAGCGGATCGCCGACCCGGCGCGCGCGCCAGCCCTCGTACAGCGCGGCATAGCCGTCGCTCGCCTGGAAGATCGAGCCGTTGGCCGGTGCCGGCGCCGGTGCGACGGGCGCACGGACGACGGTGAAATCCTCCGCCGGCTTCTTCTTGCCGAGGATGCTGGCATCGGCCGTGCCGGGCGTGAACGCGGCAAGCGCGAGCAGCCCCGCGGCGGCGAAGGCGGCCGGACGGCGATGATGCGGTGCGGCGGGCATCACAGGTTCTGGTTCACGTATTTGAGCATCTCGTCGGACGACGAGATCATCTTCGAATTGACCTCATAGGCGCGCTGCGTCTCGATCATGTCGACGAGTTCCTCGACGACGTTGACGTTCGACGCTTCGAGGCTGCCCTGGCGGATGTTGCCGCGCCCGTCCTGCCCGGCGATGCCGAGGTTGGCGGCGCCCGACGAGGCGGTCTCCTTGAGGTAATTGTCGCCGGTCGATTGCAGCCCCGTGGCGTTGGGGAAGCTCGCGACCTGGATCTGGCCGATGTTGGTGCCCTCGTTCTGGCCCGGCACCTGTGCGGTGACGGTGCCGTCGGTGCCGATCGAGACCGAGGTGGCATTGGCCGGCACGGTGATGCCGGGCATCACCTGATAGCCTTCCGAGGTAACCAGCAGGCCCTCGGGCGACCGGTTGAAATTGCCGGCGCGCGTGTAGCCGAGGTTGCCGCCGGGCAGCTGGACTTGGAAATAGCCGTCGCCGTCGAGCGCCATGTCGAAGCTGTTGCCGGTCTGCGTCAGCGACCCCTGCGTATCGATCCGCGCGGTGCCCTGCACGCGCACGCCGGTGCCGAGGTTGAGGCCGGTCGCATATTTGGTCTCGGCGGTCGACGCCGCGCCGGGCGCGGTGATCGTCTGATAGGCGAGCGTCTCGAAGGCGGCGCGATCCTTCTTGAACCCCGTCGTGTTGACGTTGGCGAGGTTGTTCGAAATGACCCGCATGCGCGTATCCTGGGCGTCGAGCCCGGTACGCGCGATGTGCATGGCGGAGGAGGACATCGTGTCTGTTCCTTAACTCGGGAGGCGCATCACGGAGGTGCTGCTCTCGTCCATATCCTTGGCCGACTTCATGAGGTTGGCCTGAACCTCGTAACTGCGCTGGTTCTCGATCATGTCGACCAGCGCCTGCGTCATGTTGACGTTGGAGCCTTCGAGCGCGCCGCCCTGCACCTTGGCGTCGAGATTGGCGGGCAGAGTGCCGCCGCCCTTGACGCGGAGCAGGTTGTCGAGCCCCTTCAGCGTCGCCGTTCCCTTGGTGTCGACCAGCTTGAGCCGGTCGAGCACCTGCGGGTTCTTCGCGTCGCCGCCCTGCGGCACGATGCTGATCGTGCCGTCGGCGGCGATCGTCAGGCTGTCGTGCGGCGGCACGGTGATCGGCCCCGCCTGCCCCTGGACGATGAAGCCGTCGCCGGTCTGGAGCACGCCCGAGGGCGCGATCTCGAGATCGCCGCGGCGGGTATAGGCTTCGCTGCCGTCGCCCGCCTGCACCGCCAGCCAGTCGCTGTTGCCGCTGATCGCGACGTCGAGCGCGCGGCCGGTCGCCTGGATCGCGCCGGGCGCACGATCGGCGTCGGTCACCTCTTCGCTGGTCGGCATGCGCGCTTCGAGCTGCGCGCCGCCGCCCTTCAGTTCGATCCGGTCGAAGACGACGCGATCGGCGCGGAAGCCGGTGGTGGACGCATTCGCCATATTGTTGGCGATCGCCGCCTGCGCCTGCATGTGCGCACGCAGCCCCGTCGCCGCCGTATAGACCAATTTGTCCATTTAAGGCCTCCGCGCCGCGTCGCTTAGTTGCGGATCTGGATGATGGTCTGCGAGACCTGGTTGGCGGTATCGAGCGCCTTCGAGTTCGCCTGGAAGTTGCGCTGCGCCGCGATCAGATTGACCAGCTCCTCGGTGATGTCGACGTTCGATCCCTCGATCGTGCCGCTCATCAGCGAGCCGAAGCCGTCGGCGCTCGCCGAGCCCAAAGTCGCCGCACCCGACACGCCGGTCGCCGCCCAATAGCTGTTGCCGATCTGGCGCAGGCCGGTCGGCGTCGAGAATTTGGCGAGCGCGACCTTGCCGAGCGGCTTGATGTCGCCGTTCGAGAAGCTCGCCTGGATCAGGCCGGCGTCGGTCACCGTCACGCCGGCGAGCTGGCCGACCGCGATGCCGTCCTGCGTCTTGGCGTTGACCGCGAATGCCGAGGACAGCTGCGTCGAGTTGGTCAGGTCGAGCGACACGGTCTGCGCCGCGGCGCCCGAGGTCGGCGTGAAGGTGTTGAAGTTGAGCGGCATCGTCGTGCCGGTGGCGAGCGCGCCCTTGTCGTCGAAGGTCAGCGTGACCTTGTCCGACTTGGCCGCACCGGTGCCGGTGGTCATCGCCTGGTCGCCGATGAAGGTATAGACGTCCCAGCTGCCGGTGGTCGCCGGCGGACCGGCGGTGCCGGCAGCGGTGCGGACGTAATAGCTGGTCATCGTCATCGGGTTGCCGTTCGCGTCGTAGATGCGCGTGGCGACCGAATTGTTGTAGCTCGTCGTATCGGTACGATCGAACTTGTAGCCGGCACCGCCGCCCTTGACGGTCGAGGTCGACGACATCTGCACCGCGGTGGCGACCTTGCTGGTCCCCTTGGGGGTGCCGCTGGTCTGCTGGATCTGCAGCGTGGTCAGACCCTTCTCACCGGTGGCGGTGACGTTGCCGTCGCTGTCGACCGGATAGACCATCAGGTAGCTGCCCTGTGCGTCGACGACGTTGTTGTTCGAATCGACCGAGAAGGCACCGTTGCGGGTGTAGGTGGTCGAATCGCTGGTGCCGGTCGAGCGCATCGTGAAGAAGCCCTCGCCGACCATCGCCAGGTCGAGCGCGTTCGACGTGGTGGTGAGGTTGCCCTCCTTGAACTGCTGCGTGTTGCCCTTCACCACGACGCCCGAGCCGACCATCTTGCGCGGATCGGTCGAGGTGCTCGACGCGATGATGTCGGCGAATTCGGTGCGGCTCTTCTTGAAGCCGGTGGTCGAGACGTTGGCGAGATTGTGGCTGATCGTCGCCATGTCGGTCTGCGACGCCTGGAGGCCGGAAAGCGAGGTGTAGAAGGACATCGGGTTACTCCTTGGAAGCGGTAGGTCGGCGGATGAGAATCAGGTGGCGGAACGGACGTCCGAGGGATCGACGTCGCCGACCCCGAGGACCTTGAGCTTGGGGGCGCCGCTGGACGGCAGCGACACCGATTCGACCGGCGCCCAGACGAGCGTGCGGCTGGTGACCGTCTTGTCGCCGGCAGTGGCGAAGGCGGTGATCGTGAAGGGGCCCGAACCGACGCTGTTGCCGGCGCCGTCCTTGCCATCCCAGTCGAAGGTCGCGGTGCCCTGCTTCTGCGCGCCGAGCTGCAGGTTGCGCAAAGTGCCGCCGTTGGCGTCGGAGATCGAGACGTTGACCTGCGTCGCGTCGCCGTCGAGCTCGACCGCACCGTCGAGGCTGCCGCTGGCGCGCGGATAGGCCGTCGAGCCGGCGGTCAGCACCGTCTTGCCGACATAGCTCATCGCATCCGACGCGGTCGTCGAGCCGAGCTTGGTGGCGACGCCGCTGAGCGTCTTGTTCATCTCGCTGATGCCGGCGACAGACGAGAATTGCGCCATCTGGGCGACCATCTGCGTATTGTCCATCGGGCTGAGCGGGTCCTGGTTCTTGAGCTGCGTGGTGAGCAGCTTCAGGAAGTCGTTCTGGTCCAGCGTCGTCTTGGTCGTGCCCGGGGTCGCCGAGGCGCCGGTCGCGGTGGTCGTCGCGGTATTCGCCGTCGAACGCTTGATGCCGAGCTTGTCGAGCGTCGCATCGAAGGTCGACTGGGTGGTCGAGGCGGTGGTCACCATGATTAGCGTCCCAGCTTGAGGGTATCGATGGTGAGCTGCTTGGCAGTGTTCATCACCTCGACGTTGTTCTGGTAGGAGCGCGCGGTCTCCATCATGTCGACGAGCTCGCGGCTTTCGTCGACGGCGGCCTGGTAGATATTGCCGTCCTTGTCCGCGAGCGGGTTGTTCGGATCGTAGACCTTGGTCGGCGATTCCCCGGCGGTGACGATCTTCTCGACGTCGACGGTGGCGAGGCCGCTGGCGGCGTCGAAGCTGGTGCGGAACACCGGCTTCATCGTCTTGTACGCGGTCTCCGCCGACCCCGTCGTGCCGCCGACGTTGGCGAGGTTGGACGCGGTCGTGTTCATGCGGATGAGCTGCGCGCTCATCGCGCGACCGGCGACCTGGAAGACGTTCATCGGATCGGCCATCGGCTTATTCCCCCTTCAGCGCGCGGGTGATCTGGCCGATGCGCCCGTTCAGGAACGACAGGGTCGTCTGATACTGGACGGCATTCTCGGCGAAGGCGGTCTGCTCCTCGTTGAGCTCGACCGTATTGCCGTCCATCGAGGTCTGCAGCGGCACGCGATATTTGGTCGCGGCGTCGAGACTGCCGTTGCCGTCCTGCTCCATCGACGCGAGCGCCGACTTGAAGTCGATGTCCTTGGCCTTGAAGCCGGGGGTCGAGGCGTTGGCGATGTTCGACGCCAGGACGCCCATGCGCTGGCCGCGCACTTCGAGGGCGGCACCATGGACTCCGAACAAACTCTCTGCGGCCATCGGCCCAAATCTCCGGCGCACCATTGCGCTGCCCGGACCTAAGCAACCGCCGTGCCAGTTTTCGATTTCGGCCGATGGCTGGCGAATTTTTAGCGTCCGGCAAGGCGACCACGAGGGAACGGCAAGGCGGCCGGCAAACGCTTGCCGGGGATTGCCGGGGAGCGGCAAAGGCTGCCGGATGACGGCGCGGATGGTGTTGCGAGGGTTTACCATTTCGACGCGGGCACATGGGGATCGCACCCGTTTGCCCCACCCCATCTCCTTCTCGTCAGCCTTCGCCCCCCTCGTCATCCCGGCGAAAGCCGGGACCCATGGACGCGGTTCGCTAATGTTGGCGCGCACCATGAGCCGATCGCAGCCATGCGTCCCGGCTTTCGCCGGGATGACGAGTGGAGAGGGACCATACAAACTGGCCCGCCCCTTGCATCGGCACGCGCATGTTGATCGCCCAGCTCTTCGATCCCGTCGCGCTCGCCATCGTCGGCGGCGGGACGGTCCTTGCCGCGGTGTTGCGCGCGCCGTTGCGCGACGCGCTCGGCGCGGTGTCGGCGTTGCGCGTGCTCGCGCGGCGGCCGTTCCGCGCCGATGCGCTCCTCGATCAGGTCGCCGCGCAGGCGCGGATCGCCAAGCGCCACGGTGTCGTCGCCCTCGATCGCTCGGTGATCGCCGACCCCGATGTCGCCGCCGCGATCGCCGCGATCGTCGACGGCGGCAATCCGCGCGAGGTCGAGGCGCTGCTGCGCTATCATCGCCAGGCGCGCATCGCGCGGCATGTCGCGATCGCCGAAGTCTGGTCGTCCGCCGCCGAGGCGGCGCCGGCGATGGGGATGGTCGGCACGCTGATCGGCCTCGCCAGCATGTTCGCCAGCATGACCGACCCCAAGGCGATCGGCGGGGCGATGGCGATCGCACTGCTCGCGACGCTCTACGGCGCGCTGCTCGCCAATCTGGTGCTCACCCCGATCTGTCATCGCCTGCGCGCCGCCGGCCGGATCGAGGCGTTCGAGCGCGCGCGGATCGAGGCGCCGCTGCTCGCGCTCGCGCTGCGCGAGACGCCCCGCCATCCCCTGCAGAGCGTCGCATGACCGGCGACGCCTTCTACCCGCCCTCGCCGCCGGCCAAGCCGCTGTGGCTGGTGACGCTCGCCGACCTCGCATTGCTGCTGGTCGGCTTCTTCGTGCTGATCCAGGCGAGCGAGAAGCCGCGCGCGATCACCGATGCGCTGCGCCAGAGCTTCGGCGGCGCGCCGGCACCCGCGGCGCTGCCGGTGATGGCCGCCGGCCTGCTCGACTTCGCACCCGGCAGCGCGACCTTGCCGGACAGTCCCGCCACGGTGATCGCCTGGGCGCGCGAGGCGGTGCGCGATCCGCGCGTCGCGCTGACCGTGACCGGATCGACCGACGGCAGCGCCGCCGACGTCGATCGCGCCACCGGCAGCGCCACCTTGCTCGCCGCCGATCGCGCGCGCAGCCTCGCTGCGGCGCTCGCCCCGGTTGGCCCGCGGATCACCGTCACCACCAGTTCCCATCCCGGCCGCCGCGCCGCGATCGTCACGCTCGCCTTCGTCGGCGAACAATCCAGCACGGACCATCAGCCATGATCTTCCTTCCCCTGCTTCTCGCCGCCGGTGGCGCGGTCGCCTTCCAGGACATCGGCGGGCTCGACCGCGCCGTCTCCGCCTTCACCAGCCGCCCGATCGGCGCCGAGGGTGGCGCGCGGACCGCGATCGACACCCGGCTGCGGCTCGCGCCCTGTTCCACCGTCGCGCTGGCATGGCGGACCGAGGCGCACGACGCCGTCGTCGTCTCCTGTTCGGGGCCGGACTGGCGTATCTTCGTCCCGGTGATCCGCCCTGCCGCCGCTGTGGCACCGGCCGGTGCCGCCCGCCCGATGACCGTCGCCGCCAAGGCCGAACCGGTGATCCGTCGCGGCGACCCGGTGGTGATCGAGGCGGGGTCGAACGGCTTCTCGATCAGCCGCGAGGGGATCGCGATGGGCGACGCCGCGCCGGGCGGCCGCTTCATGGTGAAGGTCGACGATGCCAAGGGTCCGGTGCAGGCGATCGCGCTGGAAAGCGGCCGCGCCACCCTGCCCGGCTGGGGTGAATGAGCCGGCGCGCGTGACCGCCGAATCTTTTTTGCTAAAGCCAGGGTGCAGTCGGCCGTTTATCCTCATGTCAGGCAACACAGATAGGTGCGGACATGGTGGACTCGATCGGCTCAACGCCGCTGAACGGAAGTGGAAGCGTTTCGCGCGTCGCCGCCCCAGCGGCTGCGCCGGCGGTGCAGCCCGCATTGCAACAGGCGGCGCAACAGGCCCCCGCGGCGAACACCGCGACGCAATTGACCAATCTCGCCAGGACGCTGGCGGCCGAACCGCCGATCGACAGCGACCGCGTCGACGAGATCAAGAAGGCGATCCAGAACGGCTCGTTCCCGATCCTGCCGGCGACGATCGCCGACCGGCTCCTCGCACTCCGGCTGAACTGGGATGGCCATGACGCGGCGTGATGCCCTCATCAAGGTGATCGACTCGCTGCATGCCGAGATCGAGGCGCTCAAGACCAACAACGTCACCGCGCTCGAGCGGGCGACGCAGGAAAAGCTCGCCGGCATCGAACAGGTCGCCGCGCTCGGCACCGGCCCGGCTGGCGACGACCTGCGCGCGCTCGCCGAAGAGGCGAACCGGCTGAACGAAACCTGCCGGATCTACGTCAATCTGATGGCGGCAAATGTTCGCCGCCGCCTGCAACTTCTGACCGGCGATGCCGGCCACGGCTTCCGCCCGACGATGGTGTCGGCCTACGCGTGACCCGATCGCCCCTTCACGGGGGCATCCGGGCAGAACTGGCACGGTCCTTGCTGATCACACCTGCAACAACTGGGGTGTGCTTTCTTCGCAATGACCGTCAATCCGATTACCTCCGGCCGGGTGCAGTCCGCGATCGCGCTTGCGAGCAGCAAGACGGGCGTGGACTTCGACTATCTGCTCGGTCAGGCCAAGATCGAGAGCGGTCTCAACGCCAATGCGCGCGCCGGCACCTCGTCGGCGTCGGGCCTGTACCAGTTCGTCGAGCAGAGCTGGCTCGCAGTCGTGAAGAAACATGGCGCCGAGCACGGCATGGCCTGGGCCGCCGACAGCATCGGCCAGTCGCATGGCCATTTCACCGTCGGCGATCCCGCCACCCGCTCGGCGATCCTCGCGCTGCGCAACGACCCCACCGCCGCCTCGCTGATGGCGGCCGAACATGCCTCCGACAACAAGGACGTGCTCGAGGGGACGCTCGGCCGCTCCGCCAACGGCACCGACCTCTATATGGCGCATTTCCTCGGCCTCGGCGGTGCCAAGAAGTTCCTCTCGGCGATGCAGAACAATCCGGGCGCCTCGGCGGCGTCGCTGTTCCCGCAGGCCGCCGGCGCCAATCGCTCGATCTTCTACGCCGGCAACGGCCAGCCGCGCTCGCTCGAAGCGATCTACCAGAGGTTCGCCGACAAGCTCGGCGCGGCGAGCGACAGCACGACCGAAACGCGCAAGGCCAACCTCGCCTTCGCCGCGCAGGCGCTCGACATGGACGGATCGACCGTCGTCACCGGCGGCAATGAAAGCGCCGAGGATGCGCTCGCCTGGGCGTCGCGCGCGATGGGCCAGATGGGGGGCCGGCTCAACACCAACCCGACCTCGGCGAACGCGCTGCTGCGCCCGTCGCCGAACAACGCAAGGCTCGCCTATATGATGCTCGCCAGCATGGGGGGCCGCTGAGGTGAACAAGCTCCTCGCGTCCGGTCGCGGCGCGGCGCTGCCGCTCGCCATCCTGCTGCTCGTCGTCGTGATGGTCGTGCCGATCCCGGCCTTCCTGCTCGACATCTTCTTCGTCGCCAATATCGCGATCAGCCTCGCGGTGCTGATGGTGTCGCTCAACGCGCAGAAGCCGCTCGATTTCTCGTCCTTCCCGACGGTGCTGCTGTTCGCCACCCTGTTCCGCCTCGGCCTCAACGTCGCCTCGACCCGTATCGTGCTGGTCCACGGCCACGAGGGCGAGAGCGCGGCGGGCCACGTCATCGAGGCGTTCGGCACCTTCCTGATCGGCGGCGACTATGTCGTCGGCATCTTCGTCTTCGCGATCCTGATGATCATCAACCTGATCGTTGTCACCAAGGGCGCCAGCCGCGTGTCGGAAGTCTCGGCACGCTTCACCCTGGACGCGCTGCCCGGCAAGCAGATGGCGATCGACGCCGATCTCAATGCCGGCCTCATCACCCCCGACGACGCCAAGAAGCGCCGCGTCGAGGTGGCGACCGAGGCCGATTTCTACGGCTCGATGGACGGTTCGTCGAAGTTCGTGAAGGGCGACGCGGTCGCCGCGATGCTGATCCTCGCCGCCAACGTGGTGGGCGGGCTGATCCTCGGCCCGGTCAGCCACGGCATGACCATCGCTGCCGCAGCGAAAAGCTATATCCTGCTCGCGATCGGCGACGCGCTCGTCGCGCAGCTGCCGTCGCTGATGCTCTCGATCGCCGCCGCCGCGATCGTCACCCGCGTGTCGTCGGACAAGGACCTCGCCGGCCAGATCGGCGGCCAGTTCGGGTCCCCCCGCACCTGGACCCCGGTCGCGGTGATCCTCGGCCTGCTCGGCCTGCTGCCCGGCATGCCGCATCTCGTCATCCTCACGGCTGCGGGGATCGCCGGCTTCGCGGCATGGAAGCTGCGCCAGATCGAGCGCCGCCCGCTCGTCGAGGCGACCCCCGCGGTCGCCGAGGAGCCCGCCGACCCGTCGAAGATCGGCTGGGACGAGGTCACCGACGGCATGCAGGTCAATTTCGACATCGGCTATGGCCTGGTGCCGCTGGTCGACCCGCGCCGCGGCGCACCGCTGATGGGCCGGATCACCGGCGTCCGCCGCCAGCTGTCGCGCGAACTCGGTTTCGTCGTGCCGCAATGCCGCGTCCGCGACGACATCAACCTCGCGCCCTATACCTATCGCATCCTGATCAACGGCGTCGTGCTCGGCGAGGACCAGGTGTCGCCCGACGAGATGCTCGCGCTCGACACCGGCCAGGCCTATGGCTCGCTCAGCGGCAAGAAGGCGAAAGATCCGACCTTCGGCCTCGATGCGACGTGGATCCCGTCGGGCGACGCCGATGCGGCGACCGGCGCGGGCTTCCTCGTCGTCGATGCCGGCACCGTCATGGCGACGCATCTCAACCATCTGCTCGGCGCCAACGCCACCGACCTGCTCGGCCCGGACGAGGTCCAGTCGCTGCTCGACGGGCTCAAGGAGCGCGCCGCGCAGCTGGTCGCCTCGCTCACCCCCAATCCGCTGCCGCTCACCACCCTCACCCAGGTCCTCAAGGGCCTGCTTGCGGAGAACATTCCGTTGAAGGAATTCCGTCGCATCGCCCAGGCGATCGCGGTCGCCGCCACGCGCAGCGCCGACGCCGAGGAAATCGTCGAACTGATCCGGCCCGAACTCGGCCCGCTGATCATCCAGAAATTGTGCGGCGTGCGCGAGCCGCTGCGCGTGATGACGCTCGACGGCCAGCTCGAAGGGCTGCTCGGCCAGGCGGCACGCGCCGACCAGTCGCGCCGCCACGTCATCGAGCCCGATCTCGGCCGCCGCATCGTCGATGCCTTGCAGGAGGCGGCGCAGCCGCTGATCGCCGAGGCCAAGCCGTTCGCGCTCGTCGTCCAGCCGGCGATCCGCCTCGCGATCCGCAAGCTGGTGAAGACGGTGCTGCCCGACACGCCGGTGCTCTCCTTCTTCGAGGTGCCGGAAGAAAAGGCGGTCGAGGTCGTCGCGGTGATCGGCCAGCAGCATCAGGCGCTGGCGGCATGAGCATGGAGCCGATGAAACAGGTGTTCGCCCCCGCCACGCCCGCGCCCGCCACGCTGGTGCCGCAAGGACCGCTCACCTATTCGCGCGTCACCCGCCCGGGCGGCGATCAGGAGGCGATGATCCGGCAATATCTGCCGCTGGTCCGCCGCATCGCGTGGCACGTCCACGGTTCGATGAGCTCGATCGTCGAGGTCGAGGATCTCGTCCAGATCGGCCTCGTCGCGCTGGTCGAGGCGATCGGCCAGGCCGCCGAACAGGGCGCGCAATTCCGCGCCTATCTGCAAACCCGGCTGCGCGGCGCGATGATCGACGAATTGCGGCGTCAGGCGACGACGACGCGCGGCGCGATGCGGCGGCGGCGGCAATATCATGCCGCGGTGGCAACGCTGACGGCAAGCACCGGCCGCGCCCCCGACGAGGCGGCGCTGGCGAAGGAACTGGGAGTGACGGTGGAGAAACTGCGCGCCGATTACGAGACCGCCGATGCGGTCCGGTTCGAATCGATGGACGAGGTCTATGCCGACGATCTGCCGTGGTTCGCCGACGACACGCCCGACGCCTTCGAGCAGCTCGCGGAAAGCGACCTGCGCGACACGCTGATCGCCGCGATCACCGCGCTGCCCGAGCGCGAGGCGCTGGTGGTGCAGCTCTTCTACGTCGAGGAACTCAACCTCGAGGAGATCGGCCAGGTGATCGGCGTCGGCGCGGCGCGCGTCTGCCAGATCAAGGCCGCCGCACATGCGAAGTTGAAGAAGGCCCTGGCACGGAAGGTATAATTCCTCCCCGGCACGGGGAGGCGGACCGCCACGCGCAAGCGTGGCGGTGGAGGGGGGTCACCGCGGGCGCGTCGCGCGTGGAAGCCCCCCTCCGTCGCCGCTACGCGGCGCCACCTCCCCGTGCCGGGGAGGAATGCTTACGCCGTCACCGCCTTGGACCGCGCCGCAAAACTCTTGCGCAGCTTCTGCAGCTTCGGCGGGATCACCGCCATGCAATAGGGGTTGGAACGGCCC
This sequence comes from Sphingomonas taxi, assembly GCF_000764535.1. Taxonomy (NCBI): domain Bacteria; kingdom Pseudomonadati; phylum Pseudomonadota; class Alphaproteobacteria; order Sphingomonadales; family Sphingomonadaceae; genus Sphingomonas; species Sphingomonas taxi. The sequence goes on from NZ_CP009571.1 coordinate 2,750,051, forward strand.
GAGGTCTCCCAATAATCCTGATGATAGCCCTCGGCGGGATACCAGGTCGCCATCGGCTCGATCGTGGTGACGATCGGCTTGGCCGAGTCCGCCTGCGCCCGCTCGATCGCCGCCCGCATCTCGGCCTCCTGCGCCTCGTCGGCCGGGAACATCGCCGAACGATATTGCGTGCCGACGTCGTTGCCCTGGCGGTTGAGCTGCGTCGGATCGTGCGTCGCGAAGAAGATGTCGAGCAGGTCGCCGAGCTGCAATTGCTCGGGATCGAAGCCGATGCGGATCGCCTCGGCATGGCCGGTGTCGCCGCCACAGACCTGCTTGTAGGTCGGATCGGGGACCGAACCGCCGATATAGCCGCTCTCGACGCTCTCGACCCCGATCACATCCTTGAACACCGCCTCGGTGCACCAGAAGCAGCCGCCGGCCAGCGTCACATAATCGGTCATAATAGTCTCCTTTGCGCCGATGTAGGAACGCGGTAGGGCGCGCGAAAGACGGGAGATCAGACGATGGCGTTCCAGGGTAAGGTGATGGTGACCGGCGGCGCCGGCTATATCGGCAGCCATGCGGTGCTCGCATTGCTCGACGCGGGCTATGACGTCGTCGTCGTCGACAATCTCGTCACCGGCTTCGACTGGGCGGTCGATCCGCGCGCCACGCTGGTGCAGGCCAATATCGAGGACGACGCCGCCGTCCGCGCGACGATCCGCGACCATCACGTCCGCGCCATCATGCATTTCGCCGGGTCGGTGGTCGTGCCCGAATCGGTCAGCGACCCGCTCAAATATTATCGCAACAACACCGCCGCGACGCGCGCGCTGCTGGAGAGCGCGGTGGTCGAGGGCGTGCCGCACTTCATCTTCTCCTCGACCGCGGCGACCTACGGCACCCCGGTAAAGGTGCCGGTGCAGGAGAACGACCCGACCGTGCCGATCAACCCGTACGGCATGTCGAAGCTGATGACCGAGGCGATGCTGCGCGACGTCGCCGCGGCGCATCCGATCAATTATTGCGCCTTGCGCTATTTCAACGTCGCCGGCGCCGATCCGCAGGGCCGCTCCGGCCAGTCGACGGTCGGCGCGACGCATCTCATCAAGATCGCCGTGGAAGCGGCGACCGGCAAGCGCGAGGCGGTGTCGGTGTTCGGCACCGACTTCGACACGCCCGACGGCACCGGCGTGCGCGACTATATCCATGTCAGCGACCTCGCCGCCGCGCACGTCTCGGCGCTCGAACTGCTGATCGCGGAGCCCGCCAAGAGCCACACGCTCAACGCCGGCTACAATCGCGGCTTCTCGGTCAACGAGGTGCTCGACGCGGTCGATCGCGTCACCAACCTGACGATCCAGCGCCGCTACGAGGGCCGTCGCGCCGGCGATCCCGCCGCGCTCGTCGCCGACAATGGCGCGATCCTCGCCGCTTTGCCGTGGCGGCCGCAGCGCGACGATCTCGAAACGATCGTCAAGGACGCGCTCGCTTGGGAGCGCAAGCTCGCCGAACGCGGCTGATTGGTCGGTGGCCGGCATTTCATCTTGATATGACGGGGGAAATGCCGGCCGCTGTCCTACACGACCCCGACTTGCTATCGACGCAGCGCAAGTCGCGCTCTTTCTCATCGGTGCAGAAATGGAAACGATAGGGCTGGATCGTTTCCGTTAAGGTGTCCAACTTGTCCACGTTGCCCCAATCCGGCCACAATCAGCGCTCGCCACCGATCGCCACCCGCGCCCGCGCGGTGGCGGTCCACCAGCCCAGCGCCCAGAGCGTGCCGAAGCTCCAGCCGGCGATGACGTCGCTCGGCCAATGGACGCCAAGATAGACGCGGCTGCACCCGATCGCGCCGACCAACAGCACCGCGACGACGAGCAGATAGCGTCGCGCCGCCCGATCCGGGGTCACCTGACCGGCGAGCGAGGCGAGCGTCAGATAGACCACCGCGCTCGACGTCGCATGGCCGCTCGGGAAGCTGTAGCCGCTCGCGTCGACCAGATGCGGCACGAGGTCGGGCCGCGCGCGCAACACGACGCCCTTGACCGCATCAACCACCCAGCCACCGGTCAGGCTGGCGAGCACCGTCGCCAGCGCGGTCAGCCAGAGCCGCTGGATCAGCAGGAAGCCGGCGACGATCACCACGATCACGGTCAGCACCACCCCGCCGCCGAGCGCGGTGATGTCGCTCGCCACCTTGGGCAGCCACGCCGGCCCGCCCCATGCCCGCGCGCCGACGATGATCGCGCGGTCGAAGGCGAAGGGATAGCGGCTCGTCGCGAAGGCGCCGATCAGCAGGATCAACAGCCCGACCGCGATCAGCGCGATCCCGGCGAGCAGCGGCGGCAGGCGCCGCGCGCCGACGGAGGTTGGTTCGGTCATTGACCGGTCCGAACGCCCGACACCGCCGCCGGTGCCGTCAGCGTTGCGCGGCGAGCCCGTGGCGACGGCCGTAGGCGAGATAGACGACCAGCCCGATCGCGTTCCAGCCGAGGAAGCGCAGCAGCGTCGCCTGCGGCAGGCTCCACAGCAGATAGAGGCAGCCGAGCACCGCGAGCGTGCCGACGACGAACGGCGCCGGGCAGCGGAACAGCCGCTTCGCCTCCGGGGCGGTTCGGCGAAGTACCATCATGCACGCCGCCACCGCGATGAACGCGAGCAACGTCCCGGCATTGGCGAGTTCGGCGATTTCGTCGAGCCGGAAGACCCCCGCGACCAGCGCGATCGACACGCCGGTCAGCAATGTGATCCGTACCGGCGCGCCGGTGCGCGGGCTCAACGTCGCGAGGCTGCGCGGGAGGAGCCCGTCGCGCGCCATGGTGAAGAAGATGCGGCTCTGCCCGTACATCATGACGAGGATCACCGAGGGCAGCGCGATCACCGCGGCGAGCGCGATCAGATGGCCCGCGAACGGCCGGCCGAGCGAGCGGAGCACCAGCGCGAGCGGTTCGGCGGAATGCGCGAGCTGCGTGAACGGCAGCGCGCCGACCGCGGCGACCGCGACCGCCATATAGATCAGCGTGCATGCGAGCATCGACCCGACGATGCCGATGGTCAGGTCGCGACCGGGGTTCTTCGCCTCCTCCGCCGAGGTGGCGACCGCATCGAAGCCGTAGAAGGCGAAGAAGACGATCGCCGCCGCCGCCATCACGCCACGCTTGGTGCCGCCGCTCTCCACCGAGCCGAAGCCATAGGGCATGAACGGATGGAGATTGTCGGCGTCGAACGCCGGCAGCGCGAAGCCGACGAAGATCGCCAGCGCGGTCAGCTTGACGATCACCAGCACGATGTTGAGCGTCGCGCTCTCGCGCGTGCCGAGCAGCAGCAGCCCCATCACGCCGAGCGCGACGAGCACCGCAGGCAGGTTGATCAGCCCGCCGCCATGCGGCCCGGCGAGCAGCAGCGCCGGCAGGTGCACCCCCGCCGATTCGATCCAGCCGACCAGATAGCCCGCCCAGCCGACCGCGACGGTCGAACAGGCGAGCGAATATTCGAGGATCAGGCTCCAGCCGACCACCCAGGCGACCGTCTCGCCGAGCGCGGCATAGCTGAACGTATAGGCGCTGCCCGCCGCCGGGATCATCGTCGCCAGCTCGGCATAAGCGAGCGCGGCGCAGGCGCAGACCGCGCCGGCGATCGCGAAGGCGAGGATCACCGCCGGTCCGGCGCGCTCGGCGCCCACCCCGGTCAGCGTGTAGATGCCGGTGCCGACGATCGCGCCCACCCCGAGCGCGATCAGATGCGGCCACGACAGCGTCTTGGCGAGCGCCTGTCCGGCATCGTGGCGCAAGACGGCGTCGAGCGATTTGCGCGGCCCCAACATGATCGTGTCCCCCGTTGTGATGATGATGCCGTCAGCGGGCGGCGAACTGCTCCCGCAGGTCGGCGAGCGTCGCGCCGATATGGCCGGCGAGCAACGTCTCCAGCGCCGCGCCGTCGCGGGCGAGAAAGGCGTCGAGCAGCGCGCGATGCTCCTGATGCGCGCGCGTCTCGCGCCCGGCGGGGGCGAGATGCGCGACGACATAGCGTTCGGCGAGGATCGACAACCGCTCGATGAGCTGCGTGGTCAGCAGCCGCCCGCCCGGGCGGACCAGCGCGACGTGGAATTCGCGATTGCTGATCGCCACCGCGGCGAGGTTGCTGCCCGCGGCACGGTCGAGCCGCTCGAACGCCTGCACCGCCGCGTCGCGCGCCGGCGGATCGGCGCAGGCGGCGGCATGAGCGGCGGCGGCGGGCTCGATCGCGAGGCGCAGCGCATAGATCTCTTCCGCCTGATCGGTGGACAGCGCGCGCACCATATAGCCGCGATTGGCCTGGCTGGTCAGCAACCCTTCCTGTTGCAGCCGCCCCAACGCCTCGCGCAGCGGGATCTTGCTCACCCCCAGTTCGGCGGCGAGCGCATCCTGCCGCAGCGGCGTGTCGGTCGCCAGCTGGCCGGTGACGATCCGTTCGCGGACGATCTCGAATACGCGTTCGGAGAGGGTGCGGATCACGATGCTCACCACATGGCGCCAAAATGCCGCGCGCTCACGTGACCTGGAATCCCTCCCAGAAGGTGTCGGCGCGGTCGATCCAGATCGTGTTGAAACCGGTGGCGATCGCCGCGCCCTCGATCGACGGCACGATCGCCGGCGTGTCGCCGAGCGTCGTCGCCGCCTCGACCCGGCCGACGAAGCGGCTGCCGATATAGCTTTCGTGCACGAACCGGTCGCCGACGGCGAGCACGCCCTTGGCAGCGAGATGCGCGAGCCGCGCCGAGGTACCGGTGCCGCACGGCGACCGGTCGATCGCCTTGTCGCCGTAGAAGACCGCGTTGCGACCGTCCGCCCCCTCGCCCTTCGGCTTGTCGGCCCAGAGCATGTGGCTGACGCCGCGGATCGTCGGATCGAGCGGATGGATCGGCTCGAACTTGGCGCGCACCGCCGCGCGGACGCTGCGGCTGAGCGCGATGATCCGGTCGGCGCCGAGATCGTCGAGCCCGGTATAGCCGCCCTGCGGCTCGACGATCGCATAATAATTGCCGCCATAAGCGACGTCGACCGACAGCGGCCCGATCCCCTCGACATCGATCGCGATCCCCGTCGCCGCGACATAGGAGGGAACGTTGGTGATGCGCACCGCAGTCACCTTGTCGCCCGCCGTCTCATAGGCGATGTCGATCACCCCGGCGGGCACCTCGACGCGCAGCCGCCCCGGCGTCGCCGGCTGGATCAGCCCGTGCTCCAGCCCGAAGGTGACGATGCCGATCGTGCCGTGCCCGCACATCGGCAGGCAGCCGCTGGTCTCGATGAACAGGATGCCGATATCCGCATCCGGCATGGTCGGCGGATAGAGGAAGCCGCCCGACATCATGTCGTGACCGCGCGGCTCGAAGCACAGGCCGGTGCGGATCCAGTCGAAGCGCGCCAGGAAGTCCTGACGCCGCTCCGACATGGACGCCCCCTTCAGCAGCGGCGCCCCGCCGGCGACGAGGCGGACCGGATTGCCGGCGGTATGACCGTCGATGCAGAAGAAGGTGTGGCGCATCGCGTCGCGGCTCAGCCGAGCGCCGGCCGCGTCGCCGCCGCCTTCTCGACCATCGCGATCACCTCGGCGCGGCGTGCGCCTTCCAGCACGTAGCGCGGCGGCAGCACGCGCTCCGACCCGCGGCCCATCACCTGCTCGGCGAGCTTGATCGACTGGACGAGGTCATGCTCGGCGTCGAGGTGGAGCAAGGGCATGAACCAGCGATAGATTTCCATCGCCTTGGCGTGATCGCCGCGCTCGAACGCGCGCACCAGCTCGACCGATTCCCTGGGGAAGGCGTTGGTCAGACCCGATACCCACCCCTGCGCGCCGAGGAACAGCCCCTCGAGCGCGACGTCGTCGAGCCCGGCGAACAGCACGTAGCGATCGCCGAAGGCGTTGCGGAAGTCGGTGAAGCGGCGCGTGTCGGGGGCCGATTCCTTGACCGCGACGATGTTCTTCACCTCGACCAGCGCGGTCAGCACCTCCTGATCGATCACGGTGCGATAGGCGGGCGGGTTGTTGTAGAGCATGATCGGCAGGCCGGTCTGCTCGGCGACACCCTTGAAGTGGTTCACCAGCTCGTGCGGCTTGGGGACATAGACCATCGGCGGCAGCAGCATCAGCCCGTCCGCCCCGGCCTTCTCCGCCGCCTGCGCATAGCGCACCGCGCGGCGGGTGTCGTATTCCGACACGCCGGTGACGACCGGTACGCGGCCCGCCACCGCCTCGACGATCGCGGTCAGCGTCGTCACCTTCTCGTCGAAGTCGAGCGAATTGTTCTCGCCGACCGTGCCCAGCGCGATCACGCCGGTGACGCCGTCGCGCACCAGATCGTCGACGACGCGTTGCGTATCAGGGAGATCGATGGAAAGATCCTCGCGTACCTGGGTCGTCACCGCGGGGAAAACGCCCCTCCACCCGATCGTCATGCTGCTTGCGTCCTCTATCGTCTGTGGAATATCGTATACCAAGTCATAGAAGCGCGGCAAGGACAAGATGATGCAACGGCAGGTCGCGATTCTCGGCGGGGGTGTGGTGGGGCTGTCGGCGGCGGTGACGCTCGCCCGCGCCGGCCATGCCGTCACCGTGATCGATCGCGATGCCGACCGGCAGGCGCCGTCGTGGAACAACGCCGGCCATATCGCGGTCGAGCAGGTCGCACCGCTCGCCTCGCCGGCGTCGGTGGCGAGCGCGTGGCGGCGCCGCTTCGCCGCGGGTGGCGCGCTCGACTTGCCGCCGGCGATGGCGCGCGACTGGCTGCGCTTCCTGCCGCGCTATCTCGCCGCGAGCCGGCCGTCGCGCTTCCGTCACGGCAGCGCCGCGCTGGGTGGCCTGCTCGCCACCGCAATGCCAGCGTGGCGGCGACTGGTCGCGGCGATCGACGCGCCTGCCTTGCTTCGCGAGGACGGCCATCTCGTCGTCTGGAACGACCGGCACAGCGCCGCGCGCGGCGCCGCGGCGTGGCGCGCGGCCGACATCGGCGTCGCGACGATCGCCGATGCGGGACCGGACGATCGCGCCCGGATCGCCGCGGTAGCGGCAGTGCCGGTCGCCGGTGCGATCCGCTTTACCGGCAGCGGCCAGATCGGCGATCTCGCCGCGCTCGCCGCCGCGCTGGAGGCGGCGCTGATCGCCGCCGGCGGCCGCATCGTCCGCGCCGCCGCGACGCTCACCGTCCGCGACGGCCGCGCCGCAGTCGCGGGCCATGCCGCCGATCTGGTGGTGGTCGCCGCCGGCATCGGCAGCGCGCCGCTGGTCGCCGCCGCCGGCCACGTGGCGCCGCTGATCGCCGAGCGCGGCTATCACATCCGCGCCGCCGCCGACGCCTGGCCCGCTGACTGCCCGCCGCTGGTGTTCGAGGATCGCTCGATGATCGTCACCCGCTATGCCGGTCACGTGCAGGCGTCGGGCTTCGTCGAATTCGGCAATGCCGCCGCCCCCCCCGACCCGCGCAAATGGCAGCGACTGGAGGCGCAGGTGCAGGCGCTCGGACTGGCGATGCGGCCGCCGTTCACGCGCTGGATGGGTGCGCGACCGACCCTGCCCGACTATCTTCCCGCAATCGGCCGTTCGACCCGCGCGCCCAATCTGCTCTACGCCTTCGGCCACCAGCATCTCGGTCTGACGCTCGCGGCGACGACGGGCGAGATCGTCGCCGCGCTCGTTGCGGACCAGCCCGCGCCGATCGACCTCGCCCCCTTTTCCCTGAACCGTTTCGGAGCAACACGATGACCATCGGCGGATCGACCGCAGCGGCGCAACTCGCCATCCTTGCCCCCTGGAGCGACCCGGCGCCGGTGATCGGCGCCGGCGAGCGCAGCGACCGCCTCGCCCGCGCCCGCGCCGCGACCGCGGCGAGCGGCGCCGCCGCCTTGCTCGTCACCGCGGGCGCGTCGCTGCGCTATTTCACCGGCGTCGGCTGGTCGCCGACCGAACGGCTGGTCGCGCTGCTGCTGCCGGTCGCGGGCGAGCCGATCGTGATCTGCCCGGCGTTCGAGCGCGGCTCGCTCGTCGCCGAGCTGGAGATCGCCGCCGATATCCGCTTGTGGGAGGAGGACGCGGACCCGGTCGCCCTGGTCGTCGACGCGCTGCCCGCCGGCGCGACGCTGGCGCTCGACCCGCTGCTGCCGTTCGCGGTCGCGCGGCGGCTCGGCGCGACGCTGACGGTGACCGACGGCGCCGGCATCATCGACGGGCTGCGCATGATCAAATCGCCTGCCGAGCTCGCGCTGATGGCACAGGCCAAGGCGATGACGCTGGAGGTTCACCGCCGCACCGCGCGCATCCTCGCCCCCGGCATCCGCGCGAGCGAGGTGAAACGCTTCATCGACGACGCGCATCGCGCCTTGGGTGCGCCGGGCTATACGTTCTGCGCGGTGCAGTTCGGGACCGCGACCGCCTTCCCGCACGGCCTGCCCGGCGATCAGGCGCTCGCCGACGACCAGCTCGTGCTGGTCGACACCGGCTGCGCGATCCACGGTTACCAGTCGGACATCACCCGCACCTACGCCTTCGGCCGCGTCGACGACGACATCCGCGCGACCTGGGCGCTGGAGAAGGAGGCGCAGGCCGCCGCCTTCGCCGCGGTGCGGCCCGGCGTGCCCTGCGAGGCGGTCGACGCGGCGGCGCGCGCAGTGCTGGAGCGTGCCGGGCTCGGCCCCGACTATCGCCTGCCCGGCCTGCCGCACCGCACCGGCCACGGCATCGGCCTGTCGATCCACGAGCCCGCCTATCTCGTCCGCGGCGACACGACGCCGCTGGCACCGGGCATGTGCTTTTCCAACGAGCCGATGATCGTCGTTCCCGAGCGCTACGGCATCCGGCTGGAAGACCATTTCCACGTCACCGAGGACGGCGCCGCCTGGTTCACCGAACCGCAACCGTCGATCGACCGCCCGTTCGATCCGGAGAGTCTAACGCCCTGACGGCTCGTAACGGGGGCACGCCCACCAACCGTTCGTGCTGAGCCCGTCGAAGCACGGGAGACCAGAGGCGGCGGCATCGCTTGCGGCACCCGGGGGGGGGCGCCCGATCACCGTTGGTGCTGAGCCTGTCGAAGCAACCGGACGCCGGATGCCCTTAGCGCCCCTCCTCTGGATACGGCCCCTTGCCGCCGTCGGCGATGAAGGCGTCGATCCGCCGGTCGAGTTCGGGCATCGGCACCGATCCCAGCACGAGCACGGTGTCGTGGAAGGCGCGGATGTCGAAGCGCGGGCCGAGCGCGGCTTCGGCCCGGCGCCGCGCCGCCAGGATCGCCAGCTCGCCGGTATAATAGCTCAGCGCCTGTCCCGGCCAGGCGATGTAGCGATCGACCTCGGTCTCGATCTCGTGATCGGCGAGCGCGGTGTGGTCGCGCAGATAGCCTTGCGCGCGCTCGCGGCTCCAGCCCATCGCGTGAATACCCGTGTCGACCACCAGCCGCGACGCGCGCCAGGATTGGTAGCTCAGCATGCCGAACAGGTCGTAGGGCGTCTCATACATCCCCATTTCCTCGCCGAGCGCCTCGCAATACAGCGCCCAGCCCTCGCCATAGACCGACAGATAGGTCTCGCGGCGGAAGGCGGGGAGGTCGTGGTTCTCCGCCGCCAGCGGCATCTGGAAGGCGTGGCCCGGCGCGCTCTCGTGCAGCGTCAGCGCCGGCAGCGCATAGAGCGCGCGCGACGGCAGATCGTAGGTGTTGACCAGATACACCCCCGGCCCACCGCGACCGCTGGTATAGAAAGGCGCGAGATCGGCGGGCACCGGCTTGATCGCGAAGCGCGCGCGCGGCAGCCGCCCGAAATAGCGCGCCGCCTTGCCGTCGAAGCTCTTGGCGATCCAGGCGGCACGGTCGAGCAGGTCCTGCGGCGTCTTGGCGTAGAAACGCGGATCGCGTCGCAGCATCGCTAGGAACGCGGGCAGGTCGCCCTTGAACCCGACCGTCGCCATCACCTGCTGCATCCGTGCCTGAATGCGCGCGACCTCGGCGAGGCCGATCGCATGGACCTGCGCCGGCGTCTGGTCGCGCGTCGTATATTCGGCGACCTTCGATTGGTAATAAGCGCGCCCGTCGGGCAGGTCATAGGCCGCGAGCGTGGTGCGCGCGCCGGGAATATACTCGTCGCGCAGGAAGGCGAGCAGCCGGCGGTGCGCGGGCACCACCGCGTCGCGCAACGCCGCCAGCGCCTCGGCGCGCAGCCTCGCCCGCGTCGCGGCGGGCATGGTCGCCGGCATCGTGCGGAACGGCGCGTAGAAGGGCGAGCCCTCCCACGCTCCTGCCTCCGCCACCTGAGCGACGCCGATGTCGCGGCCGGTGAGCGTCACCTTCGGCGGCGTGGAGCCGCGCGCCAGCCCGGCCCGCATATTGGCGATATTCTGATCGAAGTAGCGCGGAACGGCGCGCAGCAGCGTCAGATAGCGGGCATAATCCTCGGCCCGCGAGAAGGGCTCGCGCGCCTGATCGGCGAGGTCGCTCCAGAAGCTCGAATCCGAGGTCAGCGGCATCTCGTAATCGCGGAACCGCTGCTCGGCGAGCAAGGCGCGGATCTGCGCGGCATAGACGCCGTAATCGACCCGCGCCGCCGGCGACAATTCGGCGGGGCGGATCGCGGCGAGCGCCGTCGCGGTCTGCGTCCAGCGCGCGAGCTTCGCCGCCTGCGCCGCCGGACCGACGTCGGGCAGGCTGCGCGCGCTGTTCTTGTCGTCGTCCTCGCTCGGCGGCATCTGCTGCTTCCGCCAGGCATATTCGGCGGTGTAGAGCGCCCGCAACCGCGCGTCCGCACTGCCGGTGGCGGGCGCCGCCGCGACCGGAGTCGCGAGCAGCGCGAGCGCGGCGATCACCGCGCCGCTCATGCCGCCGCTCCGATCGCCATGATCTCGGCGTGCAGTGCTGCCGGCACCACGACCCCTTCCGCCAGGCTGTGCGCCCGCGCCGCATAGCGCCGTGCCGAGGGCAGCCGCGCGCCCTGCGCCTCGATCGCCGCGAACATCGCCTCGGCCCGCGCGAGATGCGCTGTGGTCGCCTCCCCCAGGAAACCGGCGGGGTCGATCGCGACGATCAGCTCGCCGCCGACCGGCGATCCGCCGCGGCCGTCGTCGAGCGCCAGCGATTCGCGGCTGGTCAGATCGCCGATCAGCGGCCCGGCGAGCAGCTCGACCATCGCGGCGAGCGCCGACCCCTTGTGGCCGCCGAAGGTGCGCATCGCCCCATCGAGCACCGCCTTGGCATCGGTGGTCGGCGCGCCTTCGGCATCATAGCCCCATTCCTCCGGCACCGGCAGGCCGGCGCGGCGATGCAGCTCGATCTCGCCGCGCGCCACCGCGCTGGTCGCGAAGTCGAAGACGAACGGATCGCCCGCCGGCCGCGGCCAGCCGAACGCGATCGGGTTGGTGCCGAACACTGGCTGCGTGCCGCCCGCGGGCGCGACCCAGGCGTGCGACGGCGTGCAGGCGAGCGCGACCAGCCCCTCGCGCGCCAGCGCCTCCACCTCCGGCCACAAAGCGGCGAAATGGACGACATGGTTGAGCGCCAGCGCGGCGATGCCGTGCTCGCGCGCCGCCGCGACCAGCACCGGCAGACCGCGCGCGAAGGCGAGCTGCGCGAAGCCACCGCCGCCGTCGACGCGGACCAGCGCCTTACCCGGCCGGCTGACCACCGGCACCGCATCGGGCACCACCACGCCCGCCCTGACGCTCGCCGCGGCGACGAGCAGCCGGTAGATGCCGTGGCTGGCGCAGCCGTCGCGCTCACCGGCGACCATCGTCTCCGCCACCGCCTCGGCATGATCCTCGGCGAGGCCCACCGCGCGCAGCTTGGCGCGGGCGAGCGCGCGCAGCGCGGCGAGCGTCATCGGGACGCCGGCGTGATCGGTCATACGGTCTCTCCCGGTTTGGCGGTATAGATGCGCAGGCCGAACACCGGCCCGGCGGTGCTGCCGTCATGCGGCACGACACGGACGCGCACCGTGCGCTTGCCGCGGGTCAGCGCCTCGGGCAGCGGATAGGCGACGTCGAAGAACCGCCCCGGCGCATCGTTGCCGAGATGCTGCGTCGCGATCCGGACGTTATCGATCAGCAGGTCGAAGTCGCGCGGCCGCTCGCCGCCCCAATAGCTCGCCTGCAACAGCAGCGGCCCCGTCCTGACCGCCATCGTGCATTCGAACCAGCCGCCCGATCGCGCATCGCGGCCGGTGCGCCCGCGATAGGTGACGGGATAGGAGGCGGCGCTGGTCAGGCCATGATCGCGCTCGGGCTGCATCTCGCCGAGGTGCATGACGTCGACCGAGCGCGCCGCCACGTCGCGCAGGCGTGCCTGTTCGGCGGTGTAGGCCGCCTCCTTGCGCGTCCATTCGGCCGCGTCGAAGCGCCGGAAATAGACCGCGCTGCGCCGGCGATACTGACGATAGAAGGGCACGAAGTCGCGGTTCCCCGGCCGCAGCACGCCCTGCGTCGCATAATGCGCGGCGGCGGGATCGCGGGCGACGAAGCCGGCGAGCAGGTCGCCGCCGACCAAGGCCGGATCGGCCTGCTCCCACAGCGTTTCCGCCGCGCCGAGATCGGCGGCGAGCACCAGCGGTCCGCGCAGCACCGCGACGGTGCGCGCGTCGCCCGGCGCCGGCTCCAGCCGCAACGCGAGCGGCAGCGTGATCGCGATCCGGTCGCCCGCGCGCCACGCCCGCGTCACCGTCGCATAGCCGCGCGCCAGCACCGGCGTCACCGGCGTGCCGTTGACCGTGACCTGCGCCGTCCCGCTTGCCCAGCCCGGTACGCGCAGCGCGACCGGGAAACGGCCGCGGCGCAGCCGGTTGAAGGTCAGCGTCGCCTCCGGCTCGAATGGATAGCGCGTGTCGAGCGTGACCTGCGCGCCGCGCGTCGCCCAATCGGCATCGGCGGGAGTGTAGAGATTGACGTAGAAGGTGCCATCCGCGCCTTCCCAGAAGATCGAATCGCCATGTTTGGCATGGCTCTCCATCCCCGAGCCGACACAGCACCAGAAGGCGTCGTTGGCGGTGGTCGAGAAGTCGCGCGTCGCGCCGCTCATCAGCGGCGTCATATAGGTGAAGCCGCCGGTCGCCGGGTCCTGCTGCGCCATGACGTGGTTGAGCTGCGCGCGCTCGTAATAGTCGAACAGCGCGCCGTCCGGCTGCCATGCCCACAGCTGCCGGGTCAGCTTGAGCATATTGTAGGTGTTGCAATGCTCGCAGGTCTGTTCGGTAATGTGCTCGGCGATCGTGTCCGGCGCGGTGAAATATTCGCGGTCGGCATTGCCACCGATGACATAGCTGTGATGCCCGACCACCGCCTCCCAGAAGGTACGCGCGGCGCGGGCCGCGGCGGGATCGCCGCCGCTCACCTCGTGCAGCCGGGCGAGGCCGATCAATTTGGGCACCTGCGTATTCGCATGGAGATTGGCGAGCCGGTCCTCGCCGCGCGCGAGCGGATCGAGCACCTTGTCGTCGTGGATCAGCCGCGCCATCCGCAGCCACTCCGCCGCGCCGGTCCGCGCGTAGAGTTCGGCATAGCTTTCGTTGAGACCGCCATATTCGCAACCGAGCACCGTCTGCACCTGCGCCGGGGTCAGTGCGGCGAAGACGCGCGCGATATATCCCGCCAGCCCCTCCACCACCGCCAGCGCCAGCGCATTGCCCCACGCCCGATGCACGTCGAGCAGCCCGGCGAGCCATTTGTGGACGGTATAGAGCGGCGACCACGAGCCGTTGAGGTCGAACCCGCCCGACGTGATCTCGCCCCGCGCGATCTCGGCGAAGATCGCCTCGCCATCGACGATCGCGCCCTCCTTGGTCTTGCGCCCGAGCGCGCCGACATAGCCGGTGCCGCGCTTCGCCTGCGCCGCGGCGATCTCGTCGACGATATAGTCCGCGCGCCGGCGCAATTCCGTATCGCCGCTCTGCTGCCACGCGAGCACCAAAGCGCTGAGATAATGGCCGAGCGTATGGCCGGCGATCGTGTCGCTCTCCCATCCGCCGTAGATCGCGGCCTTCGGCGGCAATCCGGCGTAGAGCCGCACGTTGTGCAACAGCCGGTCGGGCTCGAGCCGCAGCAAATAGCGCCGGTTGACCGCCACCGCGGTCGCCTGATCCGACGGCCGTAGCCGCACCGCGGTCAGCGGCAGCGGCCGCGCCGGCCCCGCACCGCCGGTCACCGCCGCCGCGCGCCCGGCAAGCGTCAGCGCCGCCGCCCCCACCATCACCTCCCGCCGCGACACCATCGCTCATCCCCCGTTATCGGCGGTATACGATCACGCCACTGCAACGCCTGTCAATCGCCGCGGCGGATATTGTATACGGATATATTCCTGCGTATCGATCGTGCTCCCGTCGCCGGGATGCCGGCGGCGACCGATCGCAAAGGCCCGCATGACGCTCCCCCGCCTGCCCGCGCTCGCCGCGCTTCTCCTCGTCGGCGCGGCGCCGGCGATGCCGGTCACGCCGTTCGCGGTGGGCGCGCTGCGCGGGACGTTGCGCGCCGATACGCAGACGCTGGCCCGCCTGTCGCCGGCGGCGGAGCCGGGGTTCAGCTTCGTGCCGACCGCGCGCGAGGCGGAGCGGGCGGGGGACGGCTACAATCACGTCGGCGACATCGACATCCGCCTGCGCAGCGGCAACGGGCCGTGGCGCGACTTCGGCTCGGCGCACCGCCGCCGGCCGATCCGGCCCTTGCCGGCGGTGCGCGGCACGATCGCCGCGGCGGACATCACCGCGACCATGGGCGACGGCATCCCGCTCGCCGTCGAGCGGCGCTGGGTCGTGGCGGGCGGCGCGCTCGGGCTGCGCTTCCGCCTGACCAACCGTTCGAACGCGCCGGTCGAGATCGGCGGCCTCGGCCTGCCGATGGCGTTCGACAACATCATCACCGGCCGCGATCTCGACCAGGCGCACGCGCAGTCGAGCTTCGCCGATCCCTATATCGGCCGCGACGCCGGCTATCTTCAGGTGACGCGGCTCAGCGGCAAGGGACCGACGCTGCTCGTCCTGCCCGGCCGCGATACGCCGTTCGAGGCCTATGCGCCGCTCGCCGATGCCGCGGATGCGCCCGCTGGCAGCGTCTTCACCGAGAAGACGCCGCGCGAGCAGACGTTCGAGGGATTCTACGACTGGCTGGTCCATTCGCGCGGCTTCGCCGAACGCGAATGGCGCGGCGCCGGCGAACAGTGGAACCTGCCCACCAGCCGCACCATCGCGCCCGGCGCCAGTATCGAGATCGGCCTGCGGCTCGTCACCGCGCCGTCGATCCGCGCGATCGAGCCAACGCTGATCGCGCAGCGGCGCCCGGTCGCGATCGGCATTCCCGGCTATGTCGTGCCGACCGATCAGCCCGCGACGCTGTTCGTCCGCGCCCCCGCCACGATCGCCGTGATCGACAGCAGCCCGGCGGGCGCGCTGTCGGTGCGGCGCGACGGCACCGTCCACGGCTGGACGCGGCTGGCGGTGACCAGCCACGGCTTCGGCCCGGCGCGCCTGACGCTGCGTTATGCCGACGGCCAGCGGCAGACGGTGAGCTATTACGTCATCCGCCCGCTCGATGCGACGATGGCGGCGCTCGGCCGGTTCGCGACGACGCGGCAATGGTATGAGGGCAAGGGCGATCCGTTCGGCCGGACGCCGGCGATCCTCACCTACGACCATGAGGCGCAGCGCATCGTCGACGTCGAGCCGCGCGTGTGGATCGCCGGGATGAGCGACGAGGGCGGCGCGGGAAGCTGGGTCGCGGCGATGATGAAGCAGCTCGATCACCCCGAACCGGTCGAGGTCGCCAAGCTGGAACGGCTGGTCGACGAAACAGTGGTCGGCCGGCTGCAGGTCGCCGACGGGCCGCATGCCGGCGGCGTGCGCAAGAGCCTGTTCTACTACGACCCGGCGCGGTTCCCGACGCTCTACCGCGACCCCGCGCAATGGAAGAGCTGGACCGCGTGGAGCGTCAGACAGGCCGGCGACCTCGGCCGCTCGTACAATTATCCGCATGTCGCGATCGGCCATTGGGTGCTCTACCGGCTGGCGCGCAACCACGACGGGCTGGTGACGCGCCACGATTGGCGCTGGTATCTCGGCTGGGCGCAGCGGACGATCGTCGCGATGATGCGCGACGCGCCGCATTATACGCAATTCGGCCAGATGGAGGGCAACGTCTTCCTCGACATCCTCGCCGATCTGCGCCGCGAGGGGATGACCGTCGAGGCGGACACGGTCGAGGCGCTGATGCGCCGCCGCGCCGATCATTGGGCGGGGCTGCGCTATCCCTTCGGCAGCGAGATGGCGTGGGATTCGACCGGCCAGCCCGAGGTCTACGACTGGCTGCGCCACTTCGGTTACGACCGCCAGGCGGTGCAGACGCGCGAGGTGATCCTGGGCTATGATCCCGCGGTGCCGAGCTGGGGCTATAACGGCAATGCGCGGCGCTATTGGGACTTCCTGTACGGCGGCAAATATCCACGCATCGAACGCCAGATCCATCATTACGGATCGACCAACAACGCCTTGCCGCTGTTCGATTCGTTCCGTCGCGATCCCGCCGACCTGCACCTGTTGCGCGTCGCCTACGGCGGGCTGATGGGCGGGATCACCAATATCGACAGCGACGGCTTCGCCTCCGCCGCCTTTCACGCTTGGCCCGACCGGATGCGCTGGGATCCGTATAGCGGCGATTTTGGCATGGGCTATTTCGCGCACGCCTATGCGGTCGCGACCTATCTGGTGGACGATCCGATCTTCGGCTGGCTCGGCTTCGGCGGCGCGGTGACGCGTGATGGCGGCGACGTGACGATCCGGCCGCGCGACGGCGCGCGCACGCGCTTGTTCGTGGCACCCGCCGGCCAGTGGATCACGCTCGAAGCAGGACGGATCGCCGCGGCGCGCTACACACCCGCGGACGGCACGATCGTCCTGACGCTCGACCCCGCCGACGCGCACACGCCGCGGGCCCGGCTGTCCGTCATCCGCACGACGCCGCGCGGCCACGACTATGCGCCCACGACCGGCACCGCGGAGCGCGGCGGCGTCACGCTGCCGCTCGGCACCGGCCCGACCGAGGTGACGCTCAGCCCCATCGGCTGACGGCGCGACTCAGCCGCCGCGCAACAGCCGCATCACCAGCGCGCGGATGCGGCCGCGGCTTTCGGGCTGGCCGTCGAGGATGCCGTGCCTGGCCGGCGGCAGGAAGGCGAGCGGATGGCCTTCGGGGCGGAAGACATAATGGTCGAACCACGCCCGCCAGGCGGCGCGCTCCGCCGCCGGCCGCTCGGCGATCGCGATCAGCGCCAGCATCATCGCGGTATAAGGCTGGTCGGGACCGTCGGCGAAGCCGTCCCACCAGAAATTGACCAGCACGTTGACCTCACCGATCGCCTCGACCTGATGCCACCAGAGTTTGGGCACGTAGAGCGCGTCGCCCGGTTCCAGCTCCACCACCAGCGCGCGGTCGCGGATGCGATCGAAGCGCGGGAACCTTGCGTCGCCCGGCGCACTGCCGACCGCCAGCCCGACCGGTTGTCCCGCCATCGTATGGTCGATCGGCCCGACATAGAGGTCGGCGATCGCCTCGGGCGGGAACAGGGTGAACCGCCGCCGCCCCGCCGCGACGCAGGCGACATTGTCCATCGTGTCGTAATGGCAGGCGACGGTCGAGGCATGGCCGATCCAGATCCGCGGCCGCGCCGTCGCCGGCACGAACGGCAACCGCACCACCGTCTCGATACCAGGGAAGCAATTTTCTGAGGTCAGCGAGCCCATGTAGAGGCTCGGGCTGTCCGGCTGGCCCGCGGTGTCGAGGACGCGCGCCAGCGCCTCGCGGAACGGCAGAGTGGTGCGCGTGAAATTGAACCCGGCGAGCGCCTCGTCGTAATGATAGCGCGCGCCGATCGCCGGCGGCCCGACGAACATCTCCGCAGTGCGCCCGGCGTCGAAGGCGAGCAGCGCCTCGACCACGGTGTCGCGCCCGCCCGCCAGCATCGGCCAGTGCCGTGCCGCGCCGCGCGCGACGACCGGTCTGCCGGCGACCATCACGTCGCGGCGGAACGCCTCTGGATCGGCCAGTGCCGGCGGCGGCGCGGCGTCGATCACAGCGCCGCCGTCGCGATCCGGTCGTTATGGATGCGGCCGAGCGTGCGCAGATGCCGCACCGAACCGGTCTGCGCATAAGCGAGTTGCAGGTCGCCGCCGCGGAACAGCGCCAGCGCCGCCGCATCGGGCAGCGCGTGCAGCGCGTCGAGGCTGATCGTATAGAGGCCATCGAGCCGCAGCTGGCGACCGTCGTCGAACTGCATCGACACGTCGATCGGCTCGATCAGGCGGTGGTCGAGGAAGCGGCGGATGATCGCATCGGTGGCAGCGATGCCCTGGTCGAGCACGTGCAGCGCCTGCTGCACGCGCTTGAGCGCGGGCGCCGCCTCGCCGGTCGGCTCGAACAGCGGCTGCCCCTCGCCGGCCGCAAAGACCGCATGCTCGCGATCGATCACCACCTGCCCCTCGGCGATGAAGAAGCCTTGCCGTTCCAGATCGGCAGGCCGGTAATCGGGCAACCGGCCGTCGACCGTCATCAGGTTGCGCCCCGGCTCCAGCCCCATGACGACACCGGCATAGAAAGCCCCCGTTTCGGGATGTTTGGTGAACAGGATCGGGTAATGGAGCATCGCCGGGAGGAATTCGTCGGCGACGATCTGCGCGAAATGGCGGGTGCCGTCGGCGCTGCGCGACAGGCGCAGCGCGGCATGATCCGCGCCGTTCAACATCTGCCAGTCCGGCATCCACCCCTCCAACTCGTTGCGATTGTTAGCGCTAGAGATCGCACAGCGGACGAGCGATGCAAAGCGCCCCCATCACTCTTACAAATGCTTGCAAAAGCAAGTCGATGCGATATTGTGAGCGCTACCGTTCATGTCGTGACGGCGTGCTTTGCACCCGAATCGGCAGAGAAACCGAGCAGTCGCTCGCACCCCCGCAAGAAGGGGTAGCGCGACGTAAAAAGAGGGGATGTCAAAAATGCCTACGACCATGCGTGCGCGTACCGGAGCCCGCAGTTTCCGCCGGATCCATGTTCTCGCCTGCGCGACCAGCCTGGCGACCTTCGCCTGGGCCGCGCCGGCGCTCGCCCAGGATCAGGGCAACCTGCAGAATAGCACGACCAGCCAGCCCGCCGCGCCACAGCCCGCCGTGCCGGCGACTGCCAACACGACCAGCGCTGCCGAAGCCGGCCAGCCGCAGGATGCGGCGACTGCGCAGGACGTGTCGCAGGGCAACAGCGCGCAGGGCGCGGGTGACGACATCGTCGTCGTCGGCCTGCGCGGTTCGCTCCAGCGCAACCTCGACCTCAAGCGCACCTCGTCGGGCGTCGTCGACGTGATCTCCGCCGAGGATATCGGTAAATTCCCGGATTCGAACGTCGCCGCCTCGCTGCAGCGCCTGCCCGGCGTGTCGATCCAGCGTTCCGGCTCGCGCGGCGAGCCGACCGGCATCACCGTCCGCGGCTTCGGCGGCGATTTCAACACCACGCTGTACGACGGCCGCCGCATCTCGACCGCGACCGGCGGCCGCCAGATCGACTTCAGCACCGTCGGCGTCGACTTCATCGGCCAGCTCAGCGTCCTCAAGACGCCGGACGTGTCGCTGGCGTCGAGCTCGATCGGCGCGACCGTCAACATCGCCTTCCCCAATCCGTTCGACCACCCCGGCTTCCGCGTCGCCGCGACCGGCTCGGGCTCGATCCAGGACCGGTCGGGCAAGATCGTGCCGACCGGCGGCCTGCTGGTCAGCAGCACCAACGCCGACGAGACCTTCGGCGTGCTCGCCGACGTGATCTACACCAAGCGTGATACCGATACCAATCGTGTCTATGTGTCGGGTTGGCCGGGCGGCAATTTCGCCCCCTGCCAGCTCGCGGGCAGCACCGGCACCTGCACGCCGACCAGCAACACCGCTTCGGCCGCTTATGCCAATCCGGCCAACCGCCAGAATCTGCCGGGCTGGTTCCCGCAGCAATATGGCGCCGAGCAGCAGCGCGTCGAGGACGAGCGCGTCGATGCGCGCATCGCGCTGCAATATCATCCGTCCGACGACCTGATGCTGACGATCGACAACAATTTCTCGCGTCAGACGATCACCCAGGAGAATTATGCGTTCGGCGTCTGGTTCAACCAGGGCGACCTGCGCAACGTCACGCTCGACAAGAACGGCACCGCGACCGATTTCACCCAGACCGGCACGCCGACCGACTTCACCTCGGCACTCAACAAGCAGATCCTGCAGACCAACCAGACCGGCCTCAACGTCAAATATGACGCGACGAGCAACCTGACGCTGGAAGGCGACGTCGCTTATGCCAAGAGCTGGCTCAACCCGGGCGACGTGATCGGCAGCCGCAACGGCGACATTGGCTACGGCAATGCGCTCAGCAACAACCTGCGCTTCACCGTCGGCGGCAACAGCAAGGACGCCTTCCCGACGATCAGCAACTACGGGCCGGCGGGCAATGCGGCGGGCTGGGCCGATACGTCGCTGATCGGCAGCCACGTCACCGTCAACCAGACGCAGCACAATACCGACGAGCTGGTCCAGTTCCGCGGCAACGCCACCTGGAAGCAGGACGATCTGACGATCAAGGCCGGTGGCCAATTCTATCAGGACACGTTCGACTTCCGCAACCAGAGCACGTTCACCAACAACTTCTGGCAGGCCTATGCCGGCTATGGCGGGCCGTCGCGCGGCACCTCGGGCATCTCGCCGCTGCCGGCCAGCCTGTACCAGGGCTCGGTCAGCCTCAACAACTTCATCCCGGGCTTCAAGGGCAGCCTGCCGCCGTCGGTGTTCGTGTTCAGCCCGGTCGCCTATCAGAATTATCTGACCAGCCTCGGCAATCCGTCGGCGCAGAACGTCCCCGGCTTCAACTACGGCAACGTCACCGGCTTCACCGGCACGTTCGACGAGGCGGTCGATCCGGGCAGCGTGCTCAAGGTGCGCGAGCGGACGTGGTCGCTGTACTTCAGCGTCAACTTCAAGACCGAGATCGGCAGCCTGCCGTTCACGTTCAACGCCGGCGTACGCAACGAAGTCACCAACCTCGTCGCCACCGGCCAGGGCCGCCTGCCGACGTCGCTGGTCACCAGCACCGCCGATCCGACGCTGCTGAGCATCCCGACCTACACCCCGGTGCAGGGCGTCACCAATACCAGTTCCTATTCGTACCTGCTGCCGAGCCTCGATGCGAAGTTGGAGCTGACCAACAACCTGATCCTGCGCGTCGACGCGTCGCGCACGCTGACCCGTCCGTCGCTCAGCCTGCTCAACCCGGTGCTCAACGTCGGCAACGGCCAGCGGATCGGCGCGCTGTCGGCGAGTGGCGGCAACCCGAACCTGAAGCCCTATCTGGCCGACAATTTCGACCTCGGCATGGAATGGTACTACCGCCGCAACTCCTATCTGGCGGTCAACTTCTTCCTCAAGAACGTCAGCAACTTCATCGTCGGCGGCGTGACGCGTCAGGGGATCAACGGGCTGGTCGATCCGACCACGGGCACCGCGGCGAGCTTCGCCGTGTCGCAGCAGGTCAACGGCCCCGACGCCACCGTGCGCGGCGTCGAGCTGGCGCTGCAGCAGGTGTTCGGCGACACCGGCTTCGGCTTCCAGGCCAACGCCACCTTCGTCAACACCAACCGGCCGTATGACGACAAGAACATCACCCAGACCGGCTTCGCGGTCACCGGCCTTGCCAATTCCGCCAATTTCGTCGGTTTCTATGACAAGAACGGCTTCCAGTTCCGTACGGCGCTCAACTGGCGCGACAAGTATCTGCTCCAGTTCGGCCAGAACCAGAACACCGGTTCGTTCGGATCGGAGCCGACCTTCGTCAACCAGAGCTTCCAGATCGATCTGACGACGAGCTACGACATCACCAAGAACTTCAGCGTCTTCGGTGAGGCACTCAACGTCAACAACAACCAGCAGAGCACGCACGGCCGCTATTCCAACCAGCTGCTCGACGTGTTCGATTACGGTCGCCGCTACACGGTCGGCGCCCGCTACCGCTTCTGATCCTCTCCCCCTGGCGGAGCGCGACCCCGGTTGCGCTCCGTCATTTTTGCGAACACGCAAAGCCATGCACCAGATCAGGAACATCGTCATCGTCGGCGGCGGCACCGCAGGGTGGCTGACCGCCGGGGTGATCGCCGCACGCCATCAGGGCCAGCGCCCGCACGGCTTCACCGTCACGCTGGTCGAATCGCCCAACGTGCCGATCATCGGCGTCGGCGAGGGCACCTGGCCGACCTTGCGCAGCACGCTCAAGCGCATGGGCGTCTCCGAAACCGAATTCTTCCGCCAGTGCGACGCCTCGTTCAAACAGGGCGCGCGCTTCAACCGCTGGACGACGGGCGCGGTCGACGACGGCTATTACCACCCGTTGATGCTGCCGCAGCAATTCGCCAGCGTGAACCTCGCGCCGCACTGGCTGACGGGCGACGGCGACGGCAGCTTCTGCGACACGGTCACGCCGCAGGGCCGCATCTGCGACGAGGGGCTCGCTCCCAAGACGATGGCGACGCCCGAATATGAGGGACAGGCGAATTACGCCTATCACCTCGACGCCGGCAAATTCTCGCACTTCCTCCAGCGCCACTGCTGCGAGACGCTCGGCGTCCGCCACGTCCGCGCCGACGTCACCGACGTGCGCAAGGACGAGAGTGGCGACATCGTTGGCCTCGACACCGAACAGGGCATCGCGATCGACGGCGACCTGTTCGTCGACTGTACCGGCTTCGCCGCGTTGCTCATCGGCAAGGCGATGGGCGTCCCCTTCCGCAGCTGCGCCGACACCTTGTTCTGCGACACCGCGCTGGCGATCCAGATCCCTTACGCGCAGCCCGACGATCCGATCGCCAGCCACACCATATCGACCGCGCAGTCGGCGGGCTGGATCTGGGACATCGGCCTGCCGACGCGGCGCGGCATCGGCCATGTCTTTTCGAGCAGCCATATCGACGTCGACGCCGCCGAACGCGAGCTGCGCGCCTATATCGGCCCGGCCGGCGACGACCTGCCGGTACGCAAGCTCTCGATCCGCGCCGGCCATCGGACGCGTTTCTGGGAGCGCAATTGCGTCGCGGTCGGGCTGGCGGCGGGCTTCCTCGAACCGCTCGAAGCCTCGGCGATCGTGCTGATCGAACTGTCGGCGAAGATGATCGCCGAGCAATTGCCACCGTGCCGCGAGGTGATGGACGTCGTCGCGCGCCGCTTCAACGACACGACCCAGTATCGCTGGGGCCGGATCATCGATTTCCTCAAGCTGCATTATGCGCTGACGCAGCGGACCGACACCGACTTCTGGCGCGACAACGTCCGGCCCGAGACGATCCCCGATCGCCTGCGCGGGCTGATGGAGCTGTGGCAGCATCAATCGCCCTGGCTGCACGACGAATTCGACCGCGCCGAGGAGGTCTTTCCCTCCGCCAGCTACCAATATGTCCTCTACGGCATGGGTGCGCGCAGCGCCGTGTTGCCCGGCACGATCGAGGCGGACGCCGAACTCGCGCGCCGCGCCCGGCGCGAGAATGCGGTGCAGACGCAGCGGATGGTCGCCAGCCTGCCTCGCCATCGCGACCTGATCGAACGGATCGTCCGCCACGGTCTACAACCCATTTGACCCGGAAAGACCAGCCCATGCGGACGATCGCTCTCGCCTCCTGCGCCCTCGTCGCGCTCGCCTGCGCCAGCCCGGCGGTGGCCGCGCCACGGCTCGACGGCGTCCTGTCCGATCATGCGGTGATCCAGCGCGACCAGCCGATCGACCTCGCCGGCGATGCCGCGGCGGGCGAGACGGTGATGATCACGCTCGCCGGCCACACCGTCACCGCCAGGGCGGGGCGCGACGGCCGGTTCGCGGCGCGCCTGCCGGCGCTGCCCGCCGGCGGCCCCTACGATTTGACCATCGCCGCGGCGAGCGGCGCGGCGGTGCTCCGCGACATCCTCGTCGGCGACGTCTATCTCTGCTCGGGCCAGAGCAATATGGAGCTGGCGGTCACCGACGCGCAGAAGCTGATCCCCGACGCGCACCCGCCGCTCGACGACCAGTTGCGGCTGCTGACGATTGCCAAGGTCGCCGCCCCCGCCCCGCTCGCCCGCTTCGATCAGGCACCACGCTGGGTCGCCGCCGACGGCACCACCGCGCAGAGCTTCTCGGCGGCCTGTTTCTATATGGTGCAGGCGCTGCGCCGCACCGCCAAGGTGCCGATCGGCGCGGTGCATTCGAGCTGGGGCGGCTCGCGGATCAGCGCCTGGATGAGCGCGCCGGCGCTACGCGCGTCCAACATGGGCGACGCCGCCGATCTGCTCGCGCTCTACGCTCGCGACCCCGCCGCCGCCAACCGCCGCGCCTCGATGATCTGGGAGGATTGGTGGCGTGCTGGTGCCGGCGACGCGCGCGGCAAGGAGCCGTGGCAGGCCGATGCCGCGCTCGACTGGAAGCCGGTGCCGGCGATGACCGCGTTCGAGACGTGGGGCGTGCCCGCACTCGCCGATTACAACGGCATGATCTGGTATCAGCGCACGATCGAGGTGACGGCGGAGCAGGCGCGCGGTCCCGCGACGCTGGTGCTCGGCATGGTCGACGACGCCGATCGCACCTGGGTCAACGGCGTCGGCGTCGGCGGCAGCAGCCTCGCCTCGCAATCGCGCGTCTATGCGCTGCCCGCCGGCACGCTGAAGGCCGGGCGCAACGTCATCACGGTCAACGACGACGACGTCTATGCCTATGGCGGCATGCTCGGACCGGCGGAGACGATGCGCATCACCTTCGCCGACGGCAGCAGCCAGCCGCTCGGCAGCGACTGGCGCTATGCCGTCGCCAAGCGGCTCGCCGGTGCCGCGCCGCGCGTGCCGTGGGACGACATCAACGGCGCCGGCACGCTCTACAATGCGATGATCGCGCCGCTCGGCACGATGCGGCTCGCCGGCATCGCCTGGTATCAGGGCGAGTCGGATACCGGCATCCCCGGCTACGACCGCCGCCTCGCCGCGCTGATCGCCGACTGGCGTAGCCGCTTCGCCAGCCCGCGGGCGGCGTTCGGCGTCGTCCAGCTCTCCTCCTACGGCACGCCGGCAACCGCACCGTCGGATAGCGGTTGGGGCCTCGTCCGCGATGCGCAGCGCCGCGTCGCCGCCGCCGATCCGCGCGCGGGGATCGCGGTGGCGATGGACATCGGCGACGTGCTCGACATCCATCCGGGCGAGAAGCACGAGGTCGGACAGCGGCTCGCGCGCGTGATGCGCGCCACCGTCTACGGCGAGCGTATCGCGCCCTCCGGCCCGGCCATCGCCGGTGCGAGCGGCGCGGCGGGCGGCGGCGTGACGTTGCGCTTCGACGGCGTCACCGGCGCGCTCCACGCGCGCGGCTCGGATCGCGCGATCGGCTTCGAACTGTGCGACGCGGCGCCCGGCACCTGCCGCTACGCCAGCGGCAGCGTCACCGGCTCGACCGTGATGCTGCCCGGCGACGGCAAGCCGGTGACGCGGGTCCGCTACGCCTGGGCGGAGTCGCCCGCGATCAACCTCGCCGACGACGCGCAGCTGCCGGTCGGTACGTTCGAAGTGCCGGTGGCACGATAAGCGACACGCAACGCCGCAAGGGGAGATGACGATGGCGATCACGATGCGGGCCGCAGGGCTGGCCACGGCGGGCCTCGCGCTCGCGCTCACCCCGGTGCTCGCGCGCGAACCCGCCGCACCGCAGCGGCAGACGGAGACCGATCCGGCGCTCCGCATGGCGTCGGCGCTGGTCGCGCGAATGACGATCGCGGAGAAACTGCCGCAACTGCTCAACGTCGCACCGGCGATCCCGCGGCTGAACGTCCCGGCCTACAATTGGTGGACGGAATCGCTGCACGGCGCGCTCGGCGCGCGCAACACCACCAACTTCCCCGAGCCGATCGGCCTTGCCGCCACCTTCGATGCCCCGCTCGTCCATGACGTCGCCGGCGCGATCGGCACCGAAGTGCGCGCGCTGCACACGCTCGCCCGCCAGACCGGGCGGGTCGGCCATATCGGCACCGGCCTCGACACCTGGTCGCCCAACATCAACATCTTCCGCGATCCGCGCTGGGGCCGCGGGCAGGAAACCTACGGCGAGGACCCGTTCCTCACCGCGACGATGGGCGTCGCCTTCGTCCGTGGCATGCAGGGGCCCAACCCCGACCGGCCGCAGGTGATCGCCACGCCGAAGCATTTCGCCGTCCACAGCGGTCCCGAAGGCACCCGCCACGAAGCGAACGTGTTCGTCTCGGCGCACGATCTGGAGGACACCTATCTCCCCGCCTTCCGTGCCGCGATCGTCGAGGGACGCGCGGGATCGGTGATGTGCGCCTACAATCGCATCGACGGGCAGCCCGCCTGTGCCAGCGACCTGCTGCTCAGGGAGCATCTGCGCGGCGCCTGGGGCTTCACCGGCTATGTCGTTTCCGACTGCGACGCGGTGAAGGACATCGCCGACAATCACAAATACGCCCCCGACGGCGCCACCGCGGTCGCCGCGGCGATGCGCGCCGGCGTCGACAGCGAGTGCAACAATGCGACGCTCGGCGACACCGCCGGCCTCGAGGACCGCTATCGCGAGGCGCTGCGCCGCAACCTGATCACCGAAGGCGACATCGACCGCACGCTCGTCCGCCTGTTCGCCGCGCGCTATCGCAACGGCGACCTGCCCGGCCTCGCCGGTGCGCCCGCCGCGGTGCCGGTCAGCGCGATCGCCGCCCCGGCACATCGCGCGCTGGCGCTCGCTGCGGCGGAACGCTCGATGGTGCTGCTCAAGAACGATGGCGCGCTGCCGTTGCGCGCCGGAACGAAGGTCGCGGTGATCGGCCCGCTCGGGGATGCGACGCGCGTGCTGCGCGGCAATTACTCCTCGGGCCTGTCGGGGCCGCCGGTCTCGGTGCTCGACGGCCTGCGCGCCACGCTGGGGGCGAGCCAGGTGACGCTGGTGCCGTTCGGCGAATCGATGACCGACGGCGACCGTATCCCGACCGCCGTGTTGCAGACGCCCGACGGCAAGCCCGGCCTGCTCGCGCGCTATTACAACCCGGCGACGCCGCTGCCTGCCTTCTATGCGCCCGGCACGCGCGAGAAGACCGTCGCCGCAGTCACATACCAGACCGAGCCGGTGGCGACGCGGATCGAACCCGATGTCGGCGACCGCAACCTCGATCTCGCCCGCGTCGCCGACGTGCACCGCACGGTCTGGACCGGCTTTCTCGTCCCCGCCGAGACCGGCAGCTATCGCGTCGGCCTGTCGGGTGCGGGCGGCACGCTGGAACTGGACGGGCGGATCGTCTCCGACCGGCGCAAGGCGCGCTGGAACGACCTTGCCGGCATGACCACGGTCAAGCTCGTCGCCGGCCGCCGCTATGCGATCAAGGCCGAGGGCAGCGGCATCGATCTCGTCTGGAAGCGCGTTTCCGATGCCCCCGCCGCCGCGCTGAAGCGCGCCGCCGCCGATGCCGACGTGCTGGTCGCGGTCGTCGGCCTCACCTCCGACCTCGAGGCGGAGGAGACCGGCGTCACCGTCCCCGGCTTCGCCGGCGGCGACAAGACGACGCTCGACCTCCCCGCCGACCAGCTGGCGATGCTCGATCAGGCGCGCGCCACCGGCAAGCCGATCGTCCTCGTCGCGATGAACGGCAGCCCGATCAACCTCGCCTGGGCCAAGGCCAATGCCGCCGCGGTGCTCGAAGCCTGGTATCCCGGCGAGACCGGTGGCCTCGCCGCCGCCAACATCCTCACCGGCCGCACCAATCCGTCGGGCCGCCTGCCGCTGACCTTCTACCGCAGCGTCGCCGACCTGCCGCCGTTCGGCGATTATGCGATGACGGGGCGTACCTATCGCTATTTCACCGGCACGCCGGTCTATCCGTTCGGCCACGGCCTCAGTTATACCCGCTTCGCCTACGGCCCGCTCACCGTCACGCCGGCACGCGGCGGGGCAGAGTCGGGGCTGCGCGTCACCACGCGGCTGAGCAACACGGGGGACCGGCCGGGCGAGGACGTGGCGCAGCTCTATCTAACCTTCCCGGACCGTCCCGGCATGCCGCGCGTCGCGCTGCGCGGCTTCCAGCGCGTCGCGTTGCGCCCCGGCGAGGCGCGCACCGTCACCTTCGACCTGTCGCCGCGCGACCTCAGTTCGGTCGCGCCCGACGGTGCGCGGTCGGTCGCCGCGGGCCGCTATCGCGTCACCGTCGGCGGCGGCCAGCCCGGCACCGCCCCCGGCAGCACCGCCACCTTCACCGCGCGCCAGTCGCAGGAGTTGCCCAAATGATCGCCCGCCCGACCATCCTCGCCGGCCTGTCGCTGCTCGCGCTCGCCACCGGCGCCCAGGCGGCCGACCGCGATCCGCTCGCCGCCACCGGCCGGTGGAGCGCCAACGCCAGCGGCCATGCGCCGACCCCGCCGATGGGCTGGAATTCGTGGAACGCGTTCAACAGCGACGTCGACGAGGAAAAGGTGCTCGCCTCGGCGCAGGCGCTACGCGACACCGGGCTCGCCGAGCTGGGCTATCGCTACGTCAACATCGACGACGGCTGGTGGCTGAAGCGGCGCCAGCCCGACGGGCGGATGCTGATCCGCACCGATCATTTCCCCTCCGCCGCCACCGGTGCCGATTCCAGCTTCCGCCCGTTCACCGACAAATTGCACGCGATGGGGTTCAAGGCGGGCATCTATTCCGACATCGGCCGCAACAGCTGCGGCCAGATCTACACGCCCGACTTCAAGAACCAGCCCGAGGGGACGGTCGCCGAGCGCGAGGTCGGCCTGTACGGCCATGTCGACCAGGACATGAAGCTCTATTTCCGCGACTGGAATTTCGACTTCATCAAGGTCGACGCCTGCGGCATCCGCGGCCTGCCCGCCGACGCGCCGCGCGTCCGTTCGGGCCTGTACCGGGCGCTGCCGCCGCTGGTCGACATGCAGTCGCTCGGCGGCTCCGACGTCGCCGGGGTGCGCCGTCTCTACGAACAGGTCGGCACCGCGATCCGCACCTATGCCGGCGACCGGGACTATGTCTTCTCGCTCTGCCTGTGGGGCGCGGGCGACGTGCGCGCCTGGGGCAAGGACGTCGGCAACAGCTCGCGCACCAGCGACGACATCCAGCCCGTCTGGTCGCGGATGCTGACCAATCTCGACACGGTAACGCACCGTCCTCTCTATGCGCATCCCGGATCGTGGAACGACCCCGACATGCTGTACGTCGGCACCGGCGATTTCGACAATGCCCACACCGTCGAGGCGCGGTCGCACTTCGCTTTGTGGGCGATGGTCAACGCCCCGCTGTTCATCGGCTACGACCTGCGCAAGCTCACCCCCGAACAGCTCGCGATCTTCGGCAACGCCGATCTCGTCGCTCTCAATCAGGACCCGGCGGGCAACCAGGCGGTGCTCGCCTATGATTCCGACGAGGTGCAGATCTTCGCCAAGACGCTCGCCGACGGCAGCAAGGGCGTCGCGATCTTCAACCGGTCCGCGCTGCCCGCCAAGGCGGTGCTGACCGCCGCGCATCTCAAGCTGCTGCCGACCGCCGACGTGCGGCTGCGCGATTTGTGGAGCAAGCAGGACAGTCGCTTCCGCGGGGAGCTGGCGCTGACGCTGGCGCCGCACGAGACGCGCGTGTTCCGCGCCAGCGGCACGCGCCGGCTGTCGAACGGCCTCTACCTCTCCGAACAGACCGGCCGGGTGAACCCCGCCGCCGACGGTGTGGTGACGCCGCAGCCCGATCCGACCATCCACCATTCGATCACGCCGTGGACCGGCACGCACGGCCCCGGCGATCACCCGCAATATGGCGGCTGGGGCGGCGCCGAGGCGGATCGCGCGCCATATGGCAAGCTGATGCGCGTCGCCGGCAAGGACTTCGACACCGGCATCGGCGTGCTCGGCAATTCCCGCCTCGAAGTGCGCAACCAGGGATTCAAGCGCTTCGCCGCGCAGGTCGGCGTCAACGATTCCGGCGAGCGTCAGGCAGGCACGATCACCTTCGAAGTGTGGGGGGATGGCCGGCTGCTCGCCAAGTCGCCGCCGATGGCGTTCGGCACGCCGCCCGCGCCGTTGCAGGCGAACGTCGGCGGCGTCGCGATCGTCGAGCTCGTCGCGCGGGCCGGCGACGGACGGGTGCAGCCGGCGGCCTGGGGCGATGCTGCATTGACCCGGTGATGTGGGCCGCCCCCGACCCCGGCCGCCCCCGACCAAGGTCGCTTATTGACTTATCCCTTTGATCCGGGCCTTGTCTGAACAGTGGCGACCAACGACGACAGCAGCATCACCGCCTTGCCGGCCCCGGCATCGAGCACCCGCAAGCCGGGACGACGCCTGCGCGGCGCGGTCGCCAACAAGCTCGGCATCGCCATCCTGTCGGGCGAATATCGCCCCGGCGACGTGCTGACCGGCGAGGTCGCCGCCGCCGAGGCGCTCGACGTCTCGCGCGGCGCCTATCGCGAGGCGGTGCAGGTGCTCACCGCCAAGGGACTGGTCGAGAGCCGCCCGAAGACCGGCACGCACGTGCTGCCGCGCGAACGCTGGAACCTGCTCGACCCCGACGTGCTCGCCTGGGCTTTCGCCGGCGAGCCCGATCCGCGGCTGATCCGCAGCCTGTTCGAGCTGCGGCTGGTGATCGAGCCCGCCGCCGCCGCACTCGCCGCCGAGCGCCGCACCCGCGCCGACCTGACGCGGATGGGCGAGGCGCTGAAGGGCATGCGCCGCCACACGCTCGCCACCGCGGAGGGCCGCGCCGCCGACCGCGATTTCCACGACGCGCTGCTGCATGCGACGGGCAACGACGCGATGGTGGTGCTCGGCGCGTCGATCGGCGCCGCGGTCGCCTGGACGACACAGTTCAAGCAGCGCACCCGCGCACTGCCGCGCGATCCGATCCCCGACCACGCCCGCGTCTACGACGCGATTGCCGCACGCGACGCCGCCGCCGCCACCGCCGCGATGCAGGTGCTCGTCGACCTCGCGCTGAGCGACACGCGCAGCGCGATGCCCGCCGAAACGCCGGTCTGAACGCGCCTCACGCGCCTGATACGCCCGGTCTATCCACCCCGTTGGTGCTGAGCCTGTCTAAGCACCTTGAGATTCACCTGCCCCTCGACAGGGTCAGGGCGAGCGATCGGGATCTCGTCCACGCTTGAGGCACGAGCGTTACGGCCGCACCGTCCCCGCCGGCGCCAGCGGCGACAGCGTGAAGCGATCGACGTCGATCCACCCCGCGCTCGCTTTGTCGGCATAGCAGAACAGCGCGAACTGCTCGCCCTGGAAGGTCCCCGTACGCCACGCGAAGGCGAGCGGCGCGTCACCGCCGAGCGGCGTCCAGCGCCGCCCGTCGAGACTATAGGCGAACCGGCTGCGGTCGGTGGTGAAGTCCATGTCGGTGCGCAGCCACAGCGTATCGCCGCGCGGCAGCGGCGCCGTCGCCAGCGTCGTGGTGATCGCGTCACCGACCTTGTCCTCCGTCACCTCCGCCGTGACCGCCGCCACGCCGTCCGCCCCGCGGGTCACGGTCAGATTGGCGCTAAACTGGCCGAGCGTGCCGAAGCCGCAGCGGTCGCCGGGCGCCAGATGACCGATGTCGAGCTTCACCTCGCCGCGGCTCGCCGGTCCCTGCCCCTTCTGGGTCAGCGTGTTGCGCGCCGACCAGAAGCGCGTCGCCACCGTCGGGCGCAGCCGCAGCCAGCCCGGCCGCTGCGTCAGCGACCAGCGCGCGGGATCGGGATTGTGGTTCCACTGCCATTGCAGCCCGAGCCGCGCGGCGGCGAAATCGTCGGAGGTCGCCGGCTCGGCAAAGCGCGCGCCGGGGATCGGCTTGGCGGCGCGGCGCGGCACGCGGCCGGGTGCGGCGGGCGTGCCCCAGACCGGCCAGTCGTTCTGCCAGAACACCGGGCTCATATTGGTCATCCGCCCGATCGCGCCGCTGTCTTCCATCACGAAACCGAACCAGCGGCCATCGGGCAGGTCGACCAGCGCGCCCTGATGGCCGCCGCTCTTGTCGTCGATCTGGTCGCGCGTCTCCCATGGCCCGAACAGGCTGCGCGATCGCGACACGCTCAGCGCCAGCCGTGGCGGCAGCGCGTTGAACAGATAATAATAATCGCCGCGGCGGATGATCTTCGATCCTTCCGCGCCCTTGATGTAATGGATGCGCCTGGCGTCGGTGACATGGGCGAGCTGCGCATCCAGCGTCAGCAGCGTGATCGTGCCGTCGGCGGTGCTCGCGGTGGCGAGATAGGCGCGGCCGTCCGGCTCGATGAACAGGCCGGGATCGAACGCCTCGCGCTCCAGCTCGTGATAGCGCCATGGCCCGCGCACGTCCTTCGCATACCAGATGCGCGTCTTCTGCCCGACCGGCGTGTTGGCGAGATAATAGGTGCCGGCGTGATAGCGCAGGCTGGAGGCGTACAGCCCCTTGCGATAGGCGTTGCCGCCCTCGAGGTCGTATTGCGGCAACCCCTCCAGCCGGTCGACGAGATGCGAGACGATCGTCCAGTTGATCAGATCGCGGCTGTGCAGGATCGTGATCCCGGGCACGTTGGCGAAGGTGGTGCTCGCCATATAATAATCGCGGCCGACGCGGATGACGTCGGGATCGGGATAATCGGCGTAGAGCACGGGGTTACGGAACGTACCGTCCCCCTGGTCAGACCGCCATACCTGCGCCGACGCGGTCGTGGCCAGCAGTGCCGCCGCCGCGAATCCCCAGCCGCGCCTCATCGGCCGAACACCAGAGCGCGCGAGAAGAAGGGGAGCATCTTGTCCTGCACCCGGCCGGCGACGCCGCTGGTATGGTCGCCCGGATAGATTTCGAAGCTGTTGGCGATGCCATAGCGGTCGAGCCCGGTGTGAAGCTTCTCGGCGTCGTCCTTCAGCCCGTCATGGTCGCCGACGTCGATGCCGATCGCGGCATAGCGCTTGAGATTGCCGGCATATTGGTCGAGCATCGCGAGCGGCGCATTCGCCGACCAGCGCGCCAGCACGTCGGGCTGCGGCACGCCGTCCTTGATCGGCAGGTCGAGGAACAGCGGCGGCGCCTTGGGATTGGGCGACCAGGCCGCTGCGGTGGCGAGCTGCGCGCGCAGGCCCCAGGACAATCTGGCGCTGTCGGCGGGCGCGCGCAGGCTGCGCAGCGCCGCCTCGTTGGCGGCATCGGGCGTACCGAGCGCGCGGGTCGACAGGCAGCACGGACTCATCATGTACAGCGCGCCGAACGTCTCGGGATGTTTCATCCCGATCCGCGCGGTGCCGTAGCCGCCCATCGAATGGCCGGCGAGCCCGCGGCTGCGCCGGTCGGCGATCGTGCGATAATGGCCATCGATATAGGCGACGAGGTCCTTCGCGATGAACGTCTCGAAATCGCCGACCGTCACCGAGCTCGAATAGAAGGAGCCGTTGTGCACCGTCTTGCTGTCGGGCAGCACGACGATCATTTCGCGCGTGCCCTTGGCGAAGGCGCCCTCCACCGTCTGCGGCACGTGGATCTCGCCGATCCATTGTTCGGCACCGATCGAATAGCCGTGGAGGGCATAGACCACCGGATAGCGCCGCGTCGGGCTGCTGCGATAGCTCGGCGGCAATACGACCAGCACCGCGCGATCGGGACTCTCGCCTTCCAGATTGCCCTCGATGCTCGGGGCATGGACGGTGATCCGCTCGATCGTCACCGGCTTGGCGCCCGCCACCGGCGCGGGCGCTGGCGTCGTCACCTGCGCCGATGCGCCGCCGACGGTGAGCGCCAGTGCGATGGCAAGCGCGCCGACACGGAAGGAAGTCATCGCGGTCAATCCTCTGCTGAAAACGAAGATCATAGTTCGACGAGCACCACGCCCTGTCGCGGTACGGTCATCGTCAGCCGGCCGCCGGTCAGGCGCAGCGCTTCCGGCGTCAGTCGCGCGGCGCGCTTCAGCGTCGCGACCTGCGCGGGCGTCGGTCGCGCCGGCGAACCCATCGCCTGCCATGCGCCGAACGCGTTGGCGTGGCGCGCATCGACGCGCCACAGCCGCCCCGCCGCCGCCGGCACGACATGCGCGACGTCGAGCGTCACGCGGGCGTCGGGGCCGGCCACGTCGTCGTCGTAATAATGCCACAGCAGCAGCGCGACGCGCCCCGGCGCGGTCCGCGTCGCAAGCACGCCGACATCCGGCGCGCCGCGCACCCCGTCGCGCAGCATCGTGTCGAGCGGCACCTGTCCGTCGCTTCGCGCCGCGAGCCGCTCCGCCCCCAGTTTCGCGAACAGCCGGAAGACGTTGAGCACCGCGAGATCGACGCCGTTGGTGGCGAGCTGGCGATAGCCGGCGAACCACGGCTGGCCGACGAACGTATAGGACCAGGCGAGCGCGCCCTCCAGCCGCGTGCCGCGCCGCTGCGCCAGTTCCCACAGCCGCGCGTAGCTCGCCGCGGTGTAGCTCGCGTAGAGCGGGCCGTTGCGATAGGCGTTGGCCGGCCCCGGGCAGGCGGCGCAGCCCTCCGGATCGTTCTCGCCGATCACCACCGGCTTGCCGGCGAGCTGCGGCACCGCGGCGAAGGCGGCGAACGCCTCGTCGGCGGTGCGCAGCTGGTTGGCGATTCCCATGCGGACATGGCCGTCGACCACCGCCGGCTGGCCCTTGGCGTGGAAGGACAGGAAGTCGGTCGGCGTACCCGTTCCGCCCGTCGCGTGGTTGGTGCCGGTGGTGACGTGGCGCAGGAAGCCCTGCATGAACGTGCCGCCCGCACCGGCGAGATCGGGACCGCCGACCCGCGCGGTCGGCAGCGCGCGGCGGATCGCATCGACGGTGACGTCGTGCAGCCGGTAGAAGGCCTCCGGGCTGGCGCTCCAGTAGAAGCTCAGATTGGGCTCGTTCCACGTCTGGAAATACCAGCGCTCCACCTCGGCGCGACCGTAGCGCGCGACATTGTGGAGCGTCCATCGATAGACGAGGTCGGCCCAGCGTTTCTCGTCGCGCGGCGGATAGGTCCAGCCGGCGCTGCCCTTGGCATCGACGCCCGGCGCCCAGGGCAGGCGATAGGGCGTGCCCGGCGGCGCCGCGCTCAGCGCCTCGGGCATGAAGCCGATTTCGAGATAGGGATGGATGCCGGCGGCGCGATAGCTGTCGATGATGCCGTCGACGATCCGCCAGTCGTACACCGGCTTGCCGTCGCGCTCGGTGTAGACGTTGGTGCTGCCCCATTTGAAGTCGGCGGTGCCGTCGCCGCTGGTCAGCAGGTTGTGCGCGCGGAAATAGATCTCGCTCGGCCGCAGCCGCCCGAGCTCGACGAGCAGCCGCCTGCCCTCCGCCGTCGTCGCATAATTGGGCTCGTCGGCGCCGAAGAACCGCCAGATCGGCGGCAGCGGCGCGGTGACGCGCGCCGCATCGACGCTGACGTGCACCGCACGCGGCGACGGCGCTGCCGCGGTCAGCAGCGCGAGCACCGCTGCCGCAGCCGCCGACCGGCACCAGGAGGAGGGACCGCCGCGCACCGGCTCAGCGCAGGTCGAGCACGACGACGGACTTGGCCGGCAGTGTCAGCGTCAACGTACCGCCCGCGACCTGCGCCGAGGTGAACGGCTGCGGCGTCACCGTATCGGGCGCATCGAAGCTGTTGTGCGTATCCATCGCCGCGCCGGTGACGATCCGGCCGCTCGCCTGCCCCGCCTGCACCCCGGTCAGCGCGACCGACACCGGCAGCGCGCGGTTCGGGTCGAGATTGACCAGCGCGACATGCACCTGCCCTGCGGCGTCGCGCACCGCCGAGGCGTTGACCGCGGGCACCGCCACCTCGTCCTTGTGATACCAGGGCGAGGTGAGCGTGATCGGCAGCGCCGTCGCCCCCTGCCACGGCTTGTACAGGTCGAACACCCAATAGGTCGGCGTCCTCACCATCCGCGGCCCGTCGGTGAGCAGCATCGCCTGCAACACGTTCACCATCTGCGCGATCGCCGCCATCCGCACCCGGTCGGCATGCGCGACGAAGATGTTGAGGTTGAGCCCGGCGACCACCGCGTCGCGGATCGAATTCTGCTGTTCGAGGAAGCCGGGATTGCTGCCCGGCGTCGGATCGTACCAGGTGCCCCATTCGTCCACCGCCAGCATCACGCGCTTGGCGGGGTCGTATTTGTCCATGATCGCGGCATGCTTGGTCAGGAACTCTTCCATCTGCAGCGTATGCTGCATCGTCGTCGCCCATTCATGCTCGGAAAAGCCGATCGCCGGCCCCTTGTCCTTCCAGTCCTTGTCGCGCGGCCGCGTGTAATAATGCAGCGCCAGCCCGTCGATATTCTTGCCGGCGATGCGCATCATCGCCTCGGTCCATTCGTAGTTCGAATCGCTCGGGCCGCTGGCGATCTTGAGCATCGGGCCGTTCGCCGACTTGGCGAATTGCGCGTAGCGATTTGTCTCGTCGGCGGCGTAATCGGCGCGCATATTGCCGCCGCAGCCCCACAATTCGTTGCCGATGCCGAGATACTGCACCTTCCACGGCTCGGCATGGCCGTTCTTGGCGCGCTCCTTGGCGAGGATGCTGCTGCCCTTCGCCGCGGTCATATATTCCACCCATTGCGCGGTTTCGGCGGGCGGCGCGCTGCCAAGGTTGGCGCCGACGTAGGTGCTCGCGCCCAGCCGCTCCATCAGCCCGAAATATTCGTGCGTGCCGAAGCTGTTGTCCTCGTTCACCCCGCCCCAGTTGGTGTTGACCTTGCCCGGCCGGTCCTTCGCCGGGCCGATGCCGTCGCGCCAATGATATTCGTCGGCGAAGCACCCGCCCGGCCAGCGCACCATCGGCACGTTGATCGCCTTGAGCGCGGCGAGCACGTCGCGGCGATAACCGGCGTCATTGGGGATGCGCGATTTGGGGCCGACCCAGATCCCGCCATAGATGCCGTGGCCGAGATGCTCAGCGAACTGGCCGAAGACGTCGCGATGCACCTGCGGCCCCGGCGTGTCGGCGCGCAGCGTCGCTTGTACAGCCTCGGTTTCGCGCTCCTGCGCGGGCGCCGTCCCCGGCAGGGCAAGGCCGGCAAGCAGCAGCGGCAGCAGCGCGCGGGCGGCGCGGGGTCGGAACGGGATCATCGGTCTTCCTCTCGTAATGGCGGCAGCGGCGGCGGGAGTCAGGGCGTGCGGAACGTCCAGCGCCCCGCCGGGCTGGCCGGATCGAAGGCGGCGAGCGTCGGCGTACTCGCACCGACGGCGACCAGCGCCAGCCCGGTGCGGCCGCCCGGCACCGCCTTGGGCATGATGCGGTAGGTGCCGTCGGTGAGCTGATCGACGCGCCACAATTGCTCGGCCGCGCCGGTGAAGGCGGGCACCGCCTCCACCTCGCCCGCCGCGGTCGCCGCCAGCGCACGGGTCGTCCCGGCGATGGTCAGCTTGTAATATGGCGCGCCGAACGACCCGCCGGCGTCGGCCACCGGCGCGATCGTCCACAATTGGTGCGGCCGCACCATGTAATCGGCGAGGTCGACGCGCACCCGGCCCTGCGGCCAGCCCGGGCCATCCTGCGCCAGCGTCTGGTCGGGCAGCGGTGCGACGGGATCGTCCGGCTTGGCCCTGAAACTCGCGCGCGCGTCGAACGGGATGCGGACGAAGTCGGTCGCCAGTCCCAGCGCATAACCGCTGCGCTCGGACGCGATCTCATAGGTGCCCGGCGCGACGTTCTCGCCCGCCACCGGCCAGCCGTCGCGCCACAGCAGCGGCGCGATGCCCAGCACGCTGCGCCCGCTGCGGTCCATGTCCGCCTCGTAATGCATCGAGAATTTCTCGACGCCGCCGGGCAGCTCGATCAGCCCGAAGTGACCGGGACCGATGTCGCGGCCCCGCGCACTCACTACCAGCTTGCCGCCGCCCTTGAGCAGCGGCGTGCCCATATGGTCGAGATACGGCCCCAGCGGGCTGCGCGCCCGGCCGACGCGGATGTGATAGGTGGAATTCGGCCCGTCGCAGCAAGTGCCGTGCGTGCCGAGCAGATAATACCAGCCGTCGCGATACATCATCGCGGTGGCCTCCATGTCGATCGCCACGTCGACCGGCTGGTTGCCGGCGACGCGCAGCCCGGTCCTGGGATCGAGTTCGACGATGCGGATCGGCCCGAAATAGGTGCCGTAGGTCAGCCACAGCCGCCCGTCGGCGAGCAGGAAGGCAGGATCGATCGCATCGGCCGTCTCCACCCCGTCGCTCGATGCGACGACGCCGACGTCGTGATAGCCGAAGCGTGGCGACTTGGGGTCGAGCGACAGCGTCCACATAATCTTGACCTGGCTGGCGTGGCCGCCGGACATGCCGCCGCCGCCGACCGCATAGGCCATGTAGTAACGCTCGCCGATCTTGATGACGTCGGGCGCGACGCCGCCGCCGGGCCGCACCGGGCCGCTGCGCCACGTCCAGCCGTCGTCGGAGACGAGCCCGCCCTGCCGCGTACCGAACGTATACCAGCGTCCGTCGGAGAAGGTGACCGTGGAGGGGTCGTGGATGAACGGCTCGCCCTGCAGTTGCGCAGCGGCGGGGGCGGCGGCAAGGCCGAGCGAGAGGCCGAGCGCGGCGAGGATAGGGCGGATCATGGCGGTCTCCCGGATCAGCGCAGCACGGTGGACAAAGCGGTGATCGGCTTGCCCTCCGCATCGAGGAAGCGGACGCAGAAATCGCTGAGGCCTGGACCGTTGATCACCGCGCCGCGGATGACGTTGCGGCCCTTGCGCAGCGTCAGCCGGTCCGACAGCACGTCGTCCATCACCATGCGGCGATCGTTGAACAGCCCGACCGCCTCCTTGCCGTTGAGCCACCAGATCGACGCCGCATTGGAGCCGACCGCCATCCGCACGTCGCGCATCTCGCGCGGCACATCGATCACGGTATAGGCCTGGAAGATCACGCCATAGGTCGGCTTGCCGAGCCCTTGCGCCAGATTGAACAGCTTGATGTCGAAACTGTTGGAGTCGAGCGCATGCCAGCGCAGCGGCTCGGCGGCCTTGACGATCTGGCCGTCGCGCGGCGTCGCGGTGAACTGGCCGGGAAAATAGCTGGTCCCCAGCGCCTCGCGCACATAACTTGCGGTGAACACCGTATTGGTGCGGTTCGGCTTGACGATCGGTTCGAGCAGCAGCCAGCGGCGCAGGAAGCCGTCGGCGTCCGGCGTGCTCGGCGCGGTGCCGGCGGGCTGGAAATAGGGTGCGATGCCGGTGGCGGTGGTTGCCTGTTGACCCGCCATGCCCGGCGTCGCGCCGGCAAGCGTCGCCAGCAGCGTCGCGCCAAGCGCCAGATGTCGTATCCGCATCCCGGTCATCATCGCTCTCCCTCGCGCCACGGGAGTCGGTCTGCAATCCGCGTCGGCCTGCCGTCGGGATCGCGCCGCATCTCCTCTTTGCGCTGTTCCGGAGGGTAAACTGGTAACGCTACCTTGTCTATTGGCGCCGGGTGGATTTATCGGAGTAATGTTCCGCCGATTTCATCGCTCTGGCTGGCACGCCGGCCTGGTAGCGCTATAGTTGCGCCAGGAGCCGTCGCATCGAGCGGTGGCCGATATGGGAGAGATGAGGATGGCGGGACGTGCCATGATCCTGGCGCTGGCCTTAGCCGGCGGTTCGGCGGCGATGGCGAGCGAGGCCCCGCGCTTCAGCCGCTTCGCCTATCAGGGGCAGTCGGAGGAGAAGGCCACCCCCGCGCCGGGCGCGTATCGCAACCCGATCCTGTCTGGCTATTACCCCGACCCGTCGGTGACGCGGGTCGGCGACGATTATTATCTGGTCAATTCATCCTTCGCGCATTTCCCCGGCCTGCCGGTCTTCCACTCGAAGGACCTCGTCCACTGGACGCAGATCGGCAATGCGATCGACCGCCCCGGCCAGCTCGACTTCACCGGCCGCCGCACCTCGGAAGCGGTGTTCGCGCCGGATATCTCCTACCACGCCGGCACCTTCTACATCGTCAACACCTGCGTCTCGTGCAGAGGCAATTTCGTCATCACCGCCAGGAACCCGGCGGGGCCGTGGTCCGATCCGATCTGGCTGCCGTTCGAGGGGATCGATCCGTCGATCTATTGGGAAGGCGACCGCGCCTATATCGTCAACAACCGCGCCCCCGCCGAACCGCCGCGCTACGAAGGCCATCGCGCCATCTGGATGCAGGAATATGACTGGCGCGCCGGCAAGATGGTCGGCGAGAGCACGCAATTGGTCAACGGCGGCGTCGACATCACGAAAAAGCCGGTCTGGATCGAGGGGCCGCATATCCTCCGGAAGGACGGCTATTATTATCTGACGGCGGCCGAGGGCGGCACCAGCGTCAACCATTCGCAGGTCGTCTTCCGCTCGCGCGACTTGCGCGGGCCGTATGCGCCGTTCGCCGGCAATCCGATCCTGACCCAGCGCGATCTCGATCCCGCCCGCCCCAACCCGATCACCTCGGCGGGCCATGCCGAACTGGTGCAGACGCAGAACGGCGACTGGTGGGCGACCTTCCTTGCCGTCCGCCCCTATGCCGGCAATTACTATAACATCGGCCGCGAGACGTTCCTGCTGCCGGTGACCTGGGCGCAAGGCTGGCCGATGATCCTGCCACACGGCCAGGCGATCCCCTTCACCGCGCCCGCACCCAGGCTGCCGCAGCAACGCCCGCCGGCGCTGCCGACCAGCGGCGACTTCGCCTACACCGACACGTTCGCCGGACCGAAACTGGCGATGCAGTGGATCGGCGTGCGCACCCCCAAACAGCCCGTCTACCGGATCGACCGCCACGAACTCGTGCTCGACCGCGGCGCGCCGATGGGCGACCTGAACGGCGTTCCCGCCTTCGTCGCGCGGCGCCAGCAGCATCACGTCGCGACGATGAGCACGACGGTGCGCTTCACCCCCGACAGCGACGGCGAGCGCGCCGGCCTCGCCGCGATGCAGAGCGACAAGAACTTCCTGTTCTTCGGCATCACCCGCCTCGCCGGCAAGCCGATGGTCGCGCTCTACACCACCGACAAGGGCACCGAACGGCTGGTCGCGTCGGCGCCGCTCGCCACCACCGGTCCGGTGACGCTCACCATCCGCGCCAAGGGCGGCACGATGGCGTTCGACTATCAGGCCGGCGCCGCCCGCCGCACGCTCGCCGCCGACGTCGACGCACGCTTCCTCAGCACCGAGGCGGCGGGCGGCTTCGTCGGCACGATCGTCGGTCCCTACGCCTGGCGGCGCTGACATGAAAAAGGGGCGGTCCCGCAGGACCGCCCCTTCGTCGTGACCGATAGGATGGACCGGCGGATCAGCCCGCCATGTCCTCCAGCTCGCGGCCCGCGGTCTCGTTGACCATCTTGCGCACGAAGAAGAACGACGCCGCGGCGAAGAAGGCGTAACCGAAATAGGTCACCGCCAGGCCGGGCGACACCGCCAGCGCCGGGAAGCTCACCGAGATCGCCGCATTGGCGATCCACTGCGCGAAGCCCGACACCGCGAGGCCCGAGCCGCGGATCTGGTTCGGGAACATCTCGCCGAGCATCACCCACATCACCGGGCCCCAGCTCGCGTTGAAGAAGATGACGTAGAGGTTGGCGGCGATCAGCGCGATCATGCCGTTATGCCCCGGCAGCGAGACGGCGCCCGCTGCGTCGGTGACCGCGGTCGAGAAGGCCCAGGCGACCACCGCCAGCGTCACCGCCATGCCGGCCGAACCGACGAGCAGCAGCGGCTTGCGGCCGATCCTGTCGACGGTCGCGATCGTGAACAGGCACGCCGCGATCGACAGTACGCCCGACAGGATGTTGATCTGCAGCGCATTGTCCTCGGTGAAGCCGACCGCTTCCCACAGCACCGCACCGTAATAGAAGACGACGTTGATGCCGACGAGCTGCTGGAAGATGGCGAGGCCGATACCCGCCCACAGGATCGGGCGGATCTTGCCGGTGGTCTTGTCGCGCAGGTCGGACAATTTGGGCTTGTGATGGTCGGCGGCGAGCGAGTTGCGGATCTCGACGACCTTGCGGTCGGCTTCGGCGACGCCGAACAGGCGGACGAGCACCTTGTGCGCGTCGTCTTCGCGGCCCTTGGCCATCAGGAAGCGCGGGCTTTCCGGAATGACGAACAGAGCGACGAGATAGATGGCGGCGGGGATCGCCTGCAGCCAGAACATCCAGCGCCAGGCAGGATAGCCGAGCCAGAACGGCGCGGTCGAGCCGCCGGCATAGCGGGCGAGCACGAAATTGGCGACGAACGCGCCGGTCAGGCCGGTGATGATCATCACCTGCTGCACGCTGGTCAGCCGGCCGCGGATCGAGGCGGGGGTGACTTCGGAGATGTAGACCGGCGAGATGACGCTCGCCGCGCCGACGCCGAGGCCGCCGATGATACGCGCGAAGATGAAGATCTCGGAGCCGCTCGCCGCGCCGGCGAGCAGAGCGCTGACCAGGAACAGCAATGCCGCGAGCATCATGACGTTGCGGCGGCCGATCGCATCGGCCATCCGCCCGGCGCCGAACGCACCGATCGCCGAACCGACGAGGATCGCGCCGACATTGACGCCGATGCCGAGCCGGCCGAGCGCGAACGCCGCCTCGAGCCCCTTCTGGGTGCCGTTGATCACGCCCGAATCATAGCCGAACATGAAGCCGCCGATCGTCGCCACCGCGACGATCGCGGCGATGAAGCCGTGGTTCGTGGCAGTCCCCCCTGCCCCCCTTACGCTGTCCGTCATCGTCTCTCCTGTGCCGGTCACCGCCGGCGAAATGGGTTGTGCCTAGTGGTTATGCCGCGGCGTACGTGCAGCGATACCCCGATATTTCAACGCGAAGTCGAGGACGCCGCCTTCGCCGAGCTGGCCGGTCTTTTCCCGGTACAGCTCTTCCCACGGCGTGTGGCTCTCGGCAATGGGCGGCGGCGTCCCACCGCGCCGGCGCGTGATCTCGGCCTCCTCGACCAGTGCGTCGCAGCGGCCCGCGGCCAGATCGATGCGGATCACGTCGCCGGTCTGCAACCACGACAGGCCGCCGCCGACCGCGCTTTCCGGGCTGGCGTTGAGGATCGACGGGCTGTCCGACGTGCCCGACTGGCGGCCGTCGCCCAGCGTCGGCAGCGTCAGGATGCCGCGCTGGATCAGATGATCGGGCGGCTGCATGTTGACCACCTCCGCCGATCCCGGCCAGCCGATCGGCCCGGCGCCGCGGATCACCAGCATCGAGCCCTCGTCGATGCCGAGCGCGGGATCGTTGATGCGATGGTGGTAATCGTCCGATCCCTCGAACACCACGGCGCGCGCCTCGAACACGTTCTCGCGTCCCGGTACGTTGAGGTAGCGCTCGCGGAACGCCGGCGAGATCACGCTGGTCTTCATGATCGCGAAATCGAACAGATTGCCGGTGAGGACGAGGAACCCCGCCTGCTCCTTCAGCGGCTGGTCGAACGGGCGGATCACTTCGCGGTCGGTGGCGCCGCGACCGGCGAGATTCTCGGCGATGCTGCGCCCGGTG
The DNA here is from genome assembly GCF_000764535.1 of Sphingomonas taxi. Classification (NCBI taxonomy): domain Bacteria; kingdom Pseudomonadati; phylum Pseudomonadota; class Alphaproteobacteria; order Sphingomonadales; family Sphingomonadaceae; genus Sphingomonas; species Sphingomonas taxi. The sequence goes on from NZ_CP009571.1 coordinate 2,793,463, forward strand.
ACGGTCAGGCAGTCGCCGTCCAGCTTGCCGGCGCCGAGCAGCTCGTTCATCACCGCCGGCACGCCGCCGGCACGATGGAAGCGCTCGCCGAGGAAACGCCCGGCGGGCTGCACGTCGACCAGCAGCGGCAGATCATAGCCATAGTCCATCCAGTCGCTCGGCCGCACCTCGATGCCGGCATGCGCCGCCATCGCCTGGATATGCGGCTGCGCGTTCGATGAGCCGCCGATCGCAGTGACGACGCGCACGGCGTTGAGGAAGCTCTCGCGGGTCAGGATGCGCGACGGACGCAGGTCCTCATAGGCCATGTCGACGATGCGGCGGCCGGTCTCATAGGCGAACTGGCCGCGCTCGCGATAGGGCGCGGGGATCGCCGCGCAGCCGGGCAGCGACAGGCCGAGCGCCTCGGCCACCGCGTTCATCGTCGAGGCGGTGCCCATCGTGTTGCAATGGCCCGCCGAGGGCGCGCTGTCGGTGGCGCGCTGGAGAAATTCCTCCTCGTCGATCTCGCCCGCGGCCAGCTTGCGGCGCGAGCGCCAGATGACGGTGCCCGAACCGACCAGCTCGCCCTCGTGCCAGCCGTCGAGCATCGGCCCGCCCGACAGCACGATCGCCGGAATGTCGACGGTGGCGGCGGCCATGATCCCCGACGGCGTCGTCTTGTCGCAGCCGGTGGTCAGCACCACCGCGTCGATCGGATAGCCGTACAGCGTCTCGACCAGCCCGAGATAGGCGAGGTTGCGGTCGAGCGCCGCGGTCGGCCGGCGGCAATTCTCGAAGATCGGATGGACCGGGAATTCGAGCGGGATGCCCCCTGCGTCGCGGATGCCGTCGCGCACCCGGCGCGCCAGATCGAGATGGATGCGGTTGCACGGGGACAGGTCGCTGCCGGTCTGCGCGATGCCGATGATCGGCCGCCCCGAGCGCAGTTCCGCCGGGGTCAGGCCGTAATTCATGAAGCGTTCGAGATAGAGCGCGGTCATGTCGGCACGGGCCGGGTCGGCGAACCAGTCGCGCGAACGGAAGGGACGAACCGGTTGGCGTGACACGCTGGACTCTCCACTTGGACGATGCCGGACCCGGCTCATACCTTGTTGGTATCGCTATCAGGCCAAGGCGGCACGTCAAGGCTTCAAACGGACGGATCGGGCGCGCGGGCAAGTCCGACCCCGCCATCGATCCCGAATCGGCACGATCCCGATCCGCTCGCCGTCCGAAATCCGAACCTACAGCCGGGCTCGACCGCGGCGGAACGGCTTGCGAATTCACGAACGGCCTCATATGGTAGCGCTATCCCGCATTCGCGGCATCGCTCCAGGCCTCGTCAGAAGGCCGTCACTAGGAAGGATCATCGGCCATGAGGCTTCGTCTCGCCCTCTGCCTGACCGCCGCCACGCTCGGCGCCACCGCCACGCTCGCGCTCGCGCAGGTCGCCAAGCCCGCGCCCGCCGCCGAGCCGCGCAGCCCCGAGGGCAAGCGCTATCTCAGCCAGCCGCTCGTCAAGAACCTCTATTTCGCCGACCCTTCGGCGCACGTCTTCAACGGCAAGCTCTACGTCTACCCGAGCCACGACGTCGACGCCGGCATCCCCGACGACGATCTCGGCACGCAATATGCGATGCACGACTATCGCGTGCTCAGCATGGATCGCATCGGCGGCCCGGTGACGGTGCATCCGGTGGCGATCGACGTGAAGGATATCCCCTGGGCCTCCAAGCAGACCTGGGCGCCCGACGCCGCCTATAAGAACGGCACCTATTATCTCTACATGCCCGCGCGCGACAAACAGGGCGTGTTCCGCATCGGCGTCGCCACGTCGAAGTCGCCGACCGGCCCGTTCAAGGCCGAGGCCGCGCCGATCAAGGGCAGCTTCTCGATCGATCCCGCGGTGTTCACCGACGCCGACGGCCAGAGCTACATGTATTTCGGCGGCATCTGGGGCGGCCAGCTTCAGCGCTGGACCACCGGCCGTTTCGATCCGAACGCCGGCGACACCGACATGAAGCAGGACGACAAGCCCGCTTTGTCGCCCAAGATGGCGCGCCTGTCGGCCGACATGAAGCAGTTCGCCGAGCCGCCGCGCGATGTCGTCATCACCGACGAGGCCGGCAAGCCGGTGCTCGGCGGCGACCACAACCGCCGCTTCTTCGAGGCGTCGTGGGTGTTCAAGCGCGGCGGCAAATATTATTTCACCTATTCGACCGGCGACACCCATTTCCTCAATTATGCGGTCGGCACCACGCCCTACGGTCCGTTCCGCTATACCGGCCATATCCTGTCGCCGGTGCAGGGCTGGACGTCGCATCACTCGATCGTCGAGTTCAAGGGCAAGTGGTGGCTGTTCTATCACGACACGCAATTGTCGAATAAGAACTACCTGCGCTCGGCCAAGGTCGCCGAACTGACCTTCAATCCGGACGGCACGATCGTGCAGCTCGACCCCTTCAAGAACTGAGCAGCGGCATGTTTCTCGGCATCGATATCGGCACCTCCGGGGTCAAGGCGGTCGTCCTCGACACCCACGGCAGCGTCGTCGGACAGGGCACCGCCGCGCTGACCGTGCAGCGGCCGCAGCCGCTCTGGTCGGAACAGGACCCCGAAGCCTGGTGGCAGGCGACGACCGCGGCGGTGCAGGCGATCGATCCCGAGGTGCGCCGCGCGGTACGCGGCATCGGCCTCGCCGGTCAGATGCACGGCGCGACGCTGCTCGGCGCCGACGACCGGCCGCTGCGCCCGGCGATCCTGTGGAACGACGGCCGCTCGCACGCCGAATGCGTCGAGCTGGAAGCGGCGGTGCCCGAATTGCACGACATCGCCGGCAATCTGGCGATGCCGGGCTTCACCGCGCCCAAGCTGCAATGGGTCCGCCATCACGAGCCGGAGGTGTTCGCGCAGATCGCCACCGTGCTGCTGCCCAAGGACTATGTCCGGCTGCAGATGACCGGCGAGAAGCTCTCAGATATGTCCGACTCGGCGGGAACGTTGTGGCTCGACGTCGCCGGCCGGCGCTGGAGCGACACGTTGCTCGCCGCCACCGGCCTCACCGAAGCGCAGATGCCCGCGCTGGTCGAGGGCAGCGCCACCGCCGGCCGCCTGCGTCCCGACGTCGCCGAACTCTGGGGCATGGGCAGCGTGCCGGTCGCCGGCGGCGGCGGCGACAATGCCGCGGGTGCGGCAGGCGTCGGCGCGGTGCGCGACGGCGATGCGTTGCTGTCGCTCGGTACCTCGGGCGTGATCTTCGTCGCCACTGATCGCTTCCGCCCCAATGTCGCGGGTGCGGTCCATGCCTTCTGCCACTGCCTGCCCGATATGTGGCACCAGATGGCGGTTCACCTATCCGCCGCCTCGTGTATCGACTGGGTCGCCAGGATCACCGGCGCGGCGGGCGCCGCGGACCTGTTCGCGCGCGCCGAGCGCGCCGGACCGGGTGCCGGGCCGGAGCTGTTCCTCCCCTATCTCTCCGGCGAACGCACCCCCCATAATGACGCGCAGGTCCGCGGCGCCTTCCTCCGGCTCGACAACGACACCGGTCCCGACCGGCTGGCGCAGGCGGTGCTCGAGGGCGTCGGCTTCGCGCTCGCCGACGGCATCCGCGTGCTGCGCGACGCCGGCACGACGATCGAGCGCCTGTCGGTAATCGGCGGCGGTGCGCGCTCGCGCTATTGGGGCGAAACGCTCGCCGCGACGATGGACGTCGAGCTCGTCTACCTGCAAGGCGGCGAGGTCGGCCCGGCGCTCGGCGCCGCGCGCCTCGCCCAGCTCACGGTCGACGGCGGCAGCCCCGCCGACGTCTGTCAGGCACCCCCCGTGTCCCATGTGATCACCCCCGATCCGGCGCTCGTCGAGCGCCTCGCTCCCAAGGGCGCCGCCTTCCGCGATGCCTATCCCCGCATAAGGACCCTCTGATGGCTGACTTTTTCGCCGACATCCCGCAGATTCGCTACGAAGGACCGGATAGCGACAACGAACTCGCCTACCGTTTCTACGACAAGAATCGCGTCGTGCTCGGCAAGACGATGGAAGAGCATCTGCGCTTCGCCGCCTGCTTCTGGCACACCTTCTGCTGGCCCGGCTCCGACGTGTTCGGCGGCGGCACCTTCAACCGCCCGTGGCACCGTGGCGCCAACGACAGCGCCGCGGCGGCCGAGAAGCGTGAGGTCGCGTTCGACTTCTTCCAGAAGCTCGACGTGCCCTTCTACTGCTTCCACGACGTCGACGTGATGGCCGATGCCGCCAACGTTACCGAGCATCGCCGCTATTTCGCGGAAGCCGTCGACCACCTCGAAAAGCTCCAGGCCTCGTCGGGCCGCAAGCTGCTGTGGGGCACCGCCAATCTGTTCAGCCACCCGCGCTTCGCCGCCGGCGGCGCGACCAACCCTGATCCCGAAGTCTATGCCTTCGGTGCGATGCAGGTCCGCGACGCGCTCGAGGCGACGCATCGCCTCGGCGGCCAGAATTACGTCCTCTGGGGCGGTCGCGAGGGCTATGAGACGCTGCTCAACACCGACATGAAGCGCGAGCTGGACAATTTCGGCCGCTTCCTCAGCCTCGTCGTCGAGCACAAGCACAAGATCGGCTTCACCGGCACGATCCTGATCGAACCGAAGCCGCACGAGCCGACCAAGCACCAGTATGACTTCGACACCGCGACGGTGTACGGCTTCCTCAAGCGCTACGGCCTCGAGAACGAGGTGCGTGTCAACATCGAGGCGAACCATGCCACGCTGTCGGGCCACACCTTCGAGCATGAGATCGCCACCGCCAGCGCGCTTGGCATCTTCGGCTCGATCGACGCCAACCGCGGCGATCCGCAGAACGGCTGGGACACCGACCAATTCCCCAATTCGGTCGAGGAACTGACGCTGGCGATGGTCGAGATCCTGCGCGCGGGCGGCTTCACCACCGGCGGCTTCAACTTCGACGCCAAGGTGCGCCGTCAGTCGATCGACGCGATCGACCTGTTCCACGGCCATGTCGGCGGCATCGACGTCGTTGCCAAGGGCCTGCTCAACGCCGCCGCGCTGATCGAGGACGGTCGTCTCGACGCCGCCAAGACCGAGCGTTACGCGGGCTGGACGGGCGAGTTCGGCGGCAAGATCGCCGACCTCGACCTCGCCGGCATCGCCGATCTCGCGATCGCGCAGAACATCGATCCGCAGCCGCGCTCGGGCGGCCAGGAGCGGCTCGAGAACCTCATCAACCGTTTCCTCTAAGCCGCGCGTGTCCGGCCCCGCACGGGGCCGGACGCCTCCCCGGCCTGGCCGGGACCCCGGAACGTCGAACACGGCGACCGGACACATTGGGAGAGTGATGATGCGCCGAGCCTTTGCCTTGGCGGTCCTGCTGGCGGCGGCACCGTTGCCCGCGCAGGATCCGGCCCCGCAACAACCGCCCAGTTACACCGCGATCAAGCTGTGGCCCGACGGCGCCCCCGGATCGCGCGCGCGCCGGCAGGAGGCCGAGGTCGCCCGCGTCTATTGGGTGCGCAACATCCACGATCCCTCGCTGATCGCCTTCCCGGCCGATCCCGCGCACCGCAACGGCGCCGCGATCGTCATCATGCCCGGCGGCGGTCACAAATTGCTCGTCTGGACCAACGAGGGCACCAAGGTCGCCACCGCGCTCAACCGCATGGGCATCACGGCCTTCGTTCTCAAATACCGGCTCGCGAACGAGCCCGGCTCGAAATATTCGGTCGAGGGCGACGCCGCCGACGATGCGCGCCGCGCGATGCGCTGGGTGCGCGCGCATGCCGCCGATTACGGCATCGACCCCGCCCGCGTCGGCGCGATGGGCTTTTCCGCCGGTGGCGAACTGGTCTCGCAGATCGCCGACAATCCCGAACCTGCTGGCCGCCCCGCGGTGGATGCGATCGACCGCCTGCCCGCGCGTCCCGATTTCCAGGTGCTCGTCTTCCCCGGCCCGCGCGGCATCCCCGCCAAGGCGATCGCCGGCGCGCCGCCCGCCTTCATCGTCGCGGGCAGCCGCGACGCCTGCTGCGCGCCGCCCTCGGTCGCGCTCTACGAGCAATTGCGCAAGGCGGGCGTGTCGGCGGAATTGCATATGTACGCCGACAGCGATCACGCCTTCAACCTCGACGAATCGAACCGGATCTCGATCCTGCACTGGCCCGACCGGCTCGACGACTGGCTGGCGGACAGCGGCTGGCTGTCGCCGCGACCACACGCCGGCGGCAAATGACCCATAGCGACACCGATCATCAGGGAGAGCGAACATGAGACACCATATCCACGCCGCCGCGATCGCCCATCTGCTGCGGCCGATCGGGGCCGGCATCCTCGCCGCCGCCACGCTGGCCGCGCCCGTTCAGGCGCAGAACGACAAGATGGTGCCGATCCCCACCCCGGCACAGCCGGGCGCGATCACGCTCGATACCGGCAAGCTGCCCGGCGCGACCGCACCGGAGGCCTGGCACAGCCAATATGGCAGCGTCTTCACCCGCAACGTCACCGTCGCGACGCTGACCCCCTTCCTGCCCGATCCCGCCAGGGCGACCGGTGCGGCGGTCATCGTCGCGCCGGGCGGCGGCTTCCGCACGCTGTCGATGGAGAATGAGGGCTGGGACGTCGCCCGCGCGCTCGCCGCCAAGGGCGTCGCCGCCTTCGTGCTCAAATACCGGCTCAACCCGACGCCCGCCGACATGCCCGGCTTCGAACGGTCGATGGCCGAGATCTTCGCGCCCGGCGCCCGCCCGCCGCGTCCGCGCGCCGATGCGATGGCCGCCGGCCTCGCCCCGCAGATCGCCGACGCGCGTGCCGCCTTCGCCCTGGTCCGCAAGCGCGCCGCCGAATGGCACGTCGACGCCGACCGGATCGGCATGATCGGCTTCTCCGCCGGCGCGATGCTGACGATGGCGACGACGCTGACCGGCGGCGATGCCAGGCCTGCCTTCATCGGCAACATCTATGGCCCGCTAACGGCGGTCACCGTGCCCGCCGACGCGCCGCCGATGTTCGTCGCGCTCGCCGCCGACGATCCGTTCTTCGCCAATAACGGCTTCGGCCTGATCGACAGCTGGCGCACCGCCAAGCGCCCGGTCGAATTCCACCTGTTCGAACAGGGCGGCCATGGCTTCGGCATGTACCCGAAACCGACGACCAGCACCGGCTGGTTCGAGGAATTAACCCGCTGGCTCGACATGCATGGCCTGCTGAAGCGTCGCGGCTGATCCGCCCGCCCGCCGGTGGACGCGCGCCGCCGGCGGACGTAGGGCGCGCATCATGGTTGGTTTCTCGCAGGCGCGCGTCGCGCCGATCGCACGCTTGCTGTTCTGGGCTGCTCTCCTCTTCGCCTTGGTCATGGCGCTGTCGCCGCGCCCGCCGATCACCGTCGAGGTCATGGACAAATGGCAGCATATGACCGCGTTCGGCGCGCTCACCGTGCTCGCCTGCGCCGCCTGGCCGCACGCGTCGCTGGTCCGCATCGCCGAACGGCTGAGCTTTCTCGGCGCGATGATCGAGCTGGTCCAGTCGATCCCGGCGCTGCACCGCGACTGCGACATCATGGACTGGGTCGCCGACACCGCGATCATCGTCGGCGTCGTCCTGGTGGTGGCCGCCGCGCGAACCGGCCGCCCGCGCCGGCTGTGAGCGGACGCCGCCGCCGGCACTATCGATGGTGGGTCCGCCGGGGCTCGAACCCGGGACCTCTCGATTAAAAGTCGCTTGCTCTACCGACTGAGCTACGGACCCCCGCCATCGATCCGGGGCACCTAGGGGCGGGGACGCGGTCGGTCAACTGCATGTGCCAATTGTCGAACACTTCGCGCCTGCGGCGGCACGCGCCAGCCCGGCGCGATCCGCGCGAGCGGCCCCAGCACGAAGCCGCGCGCGGATAGCGCCGCATGCGGCACGGTCAGCCGCGGATCGCGCCAGCTGCCGCCCGACCAGAGCAGGATATCGAGGTCGATCACCCGCGCCCCCCAGCGCCGCCCGCGCCGCCGGCCGAACGCCGCCTCGATCCCCTTGAGCCGCGCAAGCAGCACCGGCGGGGTCTCGTCGCTGCCGATCAGGATCGCGGCATTGGCGAAGCGGCGGATCGACGGCCCGAGCGGCGCCGAGCCGATCACCGGCGACGCCGCGACCAGCCCGCCGATCGCCGCGATCGCCGCGCGCACCTCGTCGGCGGGGCCGCCGTGTCGCCCGCGCCGGTTCGATCCGATCCCGATCGCATAGATTGCCGTCGCCATCCCGGGGCTTTAGGCGAAAGCGATGACCTTCGATACGCTCGCGCCCGACATCGCCACCGACCTGCCCGTCCCCGATCCGCTCGCCGCGGTCGAGCCGCCGCACGACTGCCCGCGCTGCCCGCGGCTCGTCGCCGCGCGGGAAGCGCTGCGGCTGGACAACCCGACCTGGTGGAACGCCCCCGTCCCCGCCTTCGGCGATCCCGAGGCATGGCTGGCGATCGTCGGCCTCGCGCCGGGGCTGCACGGCGCCAACCGCACCGGGCGGGCGTTCACCGGCGACCATTCGGGCGCGTTGCTGTTCGCGACGCTGGGCAAGCTCGGCCTCGCCACCGGCACCTTCGCCAATCGCGTCACCGACGATCTGGCGCTGACCGGCGCGATCGTCGTCAATGCGGTCAAATGCCTGCCGCCCGCCAACAAGCCGACGCCGGAGGAGATCCGCACCTGCCGCCCGTTCCTCGACGGCGAGATCGCGGCGCTGCCCAACGTGCGCATCGTCGTCGCGCTCGGTCAGATCGCGCATCAGTCGGCGGTCAAGGTGATGGGCGGACGCCTGCCCAAGGCCAATTTCGCGCACGGCGCCGAGCATCGCATGCCTGACGGTCGCATCCTGCTCGATAGCTATCACCCCTCGCGCTACAACCAGAACACCGGCCGGATCGACGAAGCGATGTTCGAATCGGTGTTCGCCCGCGCGGTGGCGCTCCGTCAAACGTCCTGAACGAGCCGCCCGTACAATTCGGGCCGGCGATCGCGGAAGAAGCCGAAGGCGGCGCGGTGGCGCTTGACCCGTTCGAGGTCGAGCGTCGCCACGATCACGCCTTCCTCGTCGCGACCCAGTTCGGCGAGCACGTCGCCGCGCTCGTCGACGATGAAGCTGGTGCCGTAGAAATGCTGGCCGTGCTCCGTGCCGATCCGGTTGGCAGCGATGACCGGCACGACGTTGGACACGGCATGGCCGACCATCGCGCGCCGCCACAGCCGTGCGGTGTCGAGGCTGGTGTCATGCGGCTCGCTGCCGATCGCGGTCGGGTAGAACAGCACCTGCGCGCCCATCAGCATCAGCGCGCGCGCGGTCTCGGGATACCATTGGTCCCAGCAGACGCCGACGCCGAGCGTCCAGCCCGGCGCGGCCGGCGGCGCCGGCCAGACCTTGAAGCCGGTATTGCCGGGGCGGAAGTAGAATTTCTCCTCGTAGCCGGGGCCGTCGGGGATGTGGCTCTTGCGATAGACGCCCTGCACCTCGCCGTCGGGGCCGATCATCGCGAGGCTGTTGTAATAATGCGGCCCGTCCGCCTCGAAGAAGCTGGTCGGGATCGTCACCTTGAGCGCCTCGGCGAGCGCCTGCATCGCCAGCACCGCCTTGTGCTCGCGCACCGGCGCGGCATTGGCGAACAGCCCTTCGTCCTCGACGCGGCAGAAATATTCGCCCTCGAACAATTCGGGCGGCAGGATCACCTGCGCGCCCTGCCCCGCCGCCTCGCGCACGAGGCGCGAGACGTTGGCGATGTTCGCATCGATATCGTCGGAGAAGGCGAGCTGCAGCGCGGCGACGGTGATCTGGGTCATGCGCGCCACATAAGGGGCGGGAGGTGAGTCGTCACCCCCGCGTGTGGCGCGGGTGCTCACCCCCTCCACACGTCACCCCGGACTCGTTCCGGGGTCCACCCATCCGCATGCATGCGGCTGGAGCGTCGGACCGTGCCCCCCGCCGCTGGGTAGACCCCGGAACAAGTCCGGGGTGACGGAGTGGGTGGATCGAAGGTCACCCACCCCGATTCGCGATCACGCCCCCGCCGGGATCTGCTGGCTGATGCAATGGAAGCTGCCGCCGCCGGTCAGGATATGGTCGGCGCGCAGCCCCACCGCCTCGCGATCGGCGAACAGCGCCTGTACCGCGCGCACCGCGGCCTCGTCATTCTCCGCACCGTACAGCGGCACCACCACCGCGGCATTGCCGATGTAGAAGTTCATATAGCTCGCCGGCACGACCTCCTCGTCGCGCAGCACGCGGCCCGGCGACGGGATCGTCACCACCTCCAGCCCCGCGGCCCGTGCATCGCGCAACGCATGCTGGTAGACCTGCCAATTGGGGTCGTTCTCCGCCGCTTCCGGCAGCGCCAGTTTCCCCTCGCCGACGAAGCGGGCGAGATTGTCGACATGGCCGTCGGTATGGTCGTTGAGCAGCCCGTCGCCCAGCCACACCACCTTGGTCAGCCCGAGGTCGTCGCGCAGCCGCGCCTCGATCTGCGCCTTGTCGAGCGTCGGGTTGCGGTTGGGGTTGAGCAGACATTGCTCGGTCGTCACCACGACGCCGGTGCCGTCGCCGTCGATCGCGCCGCCCTCGAGCACCCAATTGCAGTAACCGACGCGGCGACCGCGCTGCTTGGCGAGGCGCAGGCCGATCGTATCGTCGCCGGGTAGATCGTATTTGCCGCCCCAGCCGTTGAAGCCGAAGTCGCAGGCCTCGCCATTACCGAGCAGGATCGGACCCGTATCGCGCAGCCAGATGTCGCCGAACGGCTCGACCACCACCTCGGCGAACGGCGCCATCGTCCGCGCCGCCGCGCCCGCCTCGGCATCGGCGGCGACGAGGATCACCGTCTCGCCGCGGCCCTCGGCATGCACCGCACGGGCAAAGGCGGCGACTTCGGCGCGGGCCGGATCGAGATCCTCCTCCCACAATTCGGGATGGCTCGGAAAGCCGATCCATACGGCGTCATGCGGTGCCCATTCGGCGGGCGGCGGAACGACGGTCACTTCGCGGCTCCCAGGCTGGCGCGGCTCTTGTCGCGGATCGCACGGAATTCGTCGCCTGGCGTCCAATTGGGCCAGTCGCGGCCGTCGGCGAGATCGCGCGCGATCATATAATAGAGGCCGACATCCTGCTGCACGCCGCTCCAGTCCCAATTGGGATCATATTCGTCGGAGGGCGCGTGATAGCGATTCTCCTCGTAATCCTTCGCCGCCGCCTGACCCGCGGCGAGCCCGCCCTTCACCAGATTCTGGCCGGTTTCGAAATAGACCATCGGCACGCCGTGCTTGGCGAGGCTGAAATGGTCCGAGCGATAATAGAAGCCCTTCTCTGGCGTCGGCTCGGGCGTCGCGGTGCGGCCCTGCCGCTTGAGGGCGGCGGTGAGATAGCCGTCGAGCTGCGACTTGCCCGGCCCGATCACGATCACGTCCTTCGCGGGGCCGTACATGGCGAGCGCGTCCATATTGGCGCCGCCGACCGTCTTGGCGAGCGGATAGACCGGGTTCTCGCCATAATAAGCCGAGCCGAGCAGCCCCGATTCCTCGGCGGTCAGCGCCACGAACACCATCGAGCGGCGCGCCGGCCCGGCCTTGGCATTGGCCTCGGCGAGCGCGACCAGCGCCGCGGTGCCGTCGGCATTGTCGACCGCGCCGTTGCAGATGTCGTCGCCGTTGACCGGGGTGCAGCGGCCGAGATGATCCCAATGTGCCGACAGCAGGACGTATTCGTCCGGCGCCTCGCGGCCGGGCAGGATGCCGACGACATTGTGCGAAATCTGCTTCTTGATCTGGTTGTCGAAGCGCACCGACGCCTTCAGCCCGAGCGGCACCGGCTTGAAGCCCTTGACCTTCGCGGCGGCGGCGAGGCTATCGAAGTCCTTGCCGGCGCTGGCGAACAGCGCACGCGCCTTGTCGAGCTGCATCCAGCCGTGCGCGGCGGTGTCGTCCATATGGCCGTTGGCGGCATCGGCGACATGCGCCGCGCCGGTGTTGCTCGACTGGACGACGTTCCAGCCATAGGCCGCAGGCTCGGTCTGGTGGACGATGATCACCGCCGCCGCGCCTTGCCGTGCCGCTTCCTCATATTTGTACGTCCAGCGGCCGTAATAGGTCATCGCACGGCCGTTGAACGGGCCGGTCAGCCCCGGCGTCTGCCAGTCGGGATCATTGATGAGGACGATCACCGTCTTCCCCTTCACGTCGAGCCCGGCGTAATCGTTCCAGCCCTTCTCGGGCGCGACGATGCCGTAACCCGCGAAAACGATGTCGCTGTCCTTGACGTCGATATGCGGCGTGACGCGATAGGTGCCGACCACCATGTCCTTGCCGTAAGCGAGGGCGAGCGGCGTCTTGCCGCCGGTGATGGTCAGCGGCGTGACGTTCTGCGCGGTGATCTCGACCAGCGGCACGTCCTGCAACCAGCTGCCCTTGTTGCCCGGCTTCAGGCCCGCCTTGGCGAATTGCTGTTCGAGATAGGCGAGTGTCTTCTCCTCGCCCGCGCTACCCGGCGCGCGACCTTCGAAGGCGTCCGACGACAGCGTCCTGGTGACGGCCTTCATCGTCTCGACCGAGATCGGCGGCGCGGATTGGGCGAGCGCCATGCCGGGCGTGGCAAGCAGGGCCGCAAGAACGAAACGACGCATCGATTACTCCGCATGGATGGCAGCGTGGCCGGTCTTTTGCCGCCGGTGGGCGGGCTTGTCCACGGTCCGGGCCGCGGGACGGAGAAGGTTTCGCGCGCAGAGACGCAGAGACGCGCAGGTGTTCCGCCAGCCGCGCCGAAGGCGCTTGTCTTCCGAGGCGAAAAGCAGGCGACGAAGCCTCCCGCGGAACACCTCCGCGTCTCTGCGCCTCTGCGCGCAAAATCGATTCACGCGAAGACGCGAAGACGCGAAGAGAAAGAACGAGGGCCACACCCGCGGTGATCGATGCGTCCACCCCCAAGCGGAACACCTTCGCGTCTTCGCGCCTTCGCGTGAACCAAAAAGAGCGGCCCGCATGGACCGCCCCTTCCAAATCTAAAAATGGCAGCAGGCCGGTCTTCTGCCGCCGGTCGCGTGCTTGTCCACGATCCGGGTCACGGGACGGAGAAGGTTTTGCGCGCAGAGACGCAGAGACGCAGAGGTGTTCCGCCAGCGGCGCCGAAGGCGCTTCTCTTCCGAGGCGAAAAGCAGGCGACGAGGCCTCCCGCGGATCACCTCCGCGTCTCTGCGCCTCTGCGCGCAAAATCGATCCACGCGATAACGCGAAGAGAAAGAGCGAGGGCCACACCCGCGGTGATCGATGCGTCCACCCCAAGCGGAACACCGTTGCGTCTTCGCGTGAATCAAAAAGGGCGGCCCGCAAGGACCGCCCCTTCCAAATTCGAAACCGGAAGACCCGAAATCAGCGCGAGTAGAACTCGACGACCAGGTTCGGTTCCATCTTCACCGGGTAAGGCACCTCGTCCAGCGTCGGCACGCGGACGAAGGTGATCTTGGCGTTGCCGTCCGGCGCGACGTAATCGGGGATCTCACGCTCGGCGAGGTTCTGCGCCTCGAGCACCAGCGCCATTTCCTTGGCCTTGCTGCCCAGGGTGATCTCGTCGCCGACGAAGCAGCGGCGCGATGCGATGTTGCACTTCACGCCGTTGACGCGGATGTGGCCGTGGCTGACGATCTGGCGCGCGGCGAAGATCGTCGGCGCGAACTTGGCGCGATAGACGATCATGTCGAGACGCTGCTCGAGCAGGCCGATCAGGTTCTGGCTGGTATCGCCCTTCATGCGGGCCGCTTCCGTGTAGCAGGCCTTGAACTGCTTCTCGGTGACGTCGCCGTAATAGCCCTTGAGCTTCTGCTTGGCGCGCAGCTGGATGCCGAAGTCCGACACCTTGCCCTTGCGGCGCTGACCGTGCTGACCCGGGCCGTATTCGCGCTTGTTGACCGGGCTCTTCGGCCGGCCCCAGATGTTCTCGCCGAGACGACGGTCGAGCTTGTGCTTGGCGCTATGGCGCTTCGACATGATATTTCCTTGGCAACTGAAACGACGTGATCCCGCCCCATGGCAAGCCATGCGGCGGGGTTGATCCCGGTATCGCTCTGCTGATCCCTTGCGGGGGCAGGCCGTCCGCTTCACCGGGGTGCGGGGGCTGTTGCGAAGGCGGCCGCCTAGATGCTGGCGCTTATCCTGTCAAGGACGCAGCGCCTGCGGGATCGTCATGTTGCGCGCGGCATTGGCCCGCCGCGCCGTATCCCAATTGTCGCCGTTGCGCGCGTCGATGACCGCCCATTCGCCGCGGGTGAAACAGGTCTGGTGCGGCATGATCGATCCGATCGGCGCTTCCCGACGACAGATCCGCTTGGCCTTCCCCGTAGGCGCGGGCGACGGCGTCGTCGCTGGCGCGGCATCCTGCGTGCCGGCAGACAGAATCATCGCGGCAATGGCGAAAACAAACATGGCGACCCTCCCTGATACGGCAGCAAAGGTGACACGATCCGTCCGGCAAGGGAAGATGGCGACGCCACGAACTCGACATCCGTGGCGGCGGCGATAAGGAAGCGCGATGACCACGCCCCCTGCCCCGGCACTGGCCGGCCCCGATTGCACGACGATGATCGAGGTGCGCGCCGGCGTCGACGCGCTCGATCGCGAGCTGGTCGCGCTGCTCGCACGCCGTTTCGCCTATATGGACGCCGCGGCACGCATCAAGCCGGAGCGCGGCCACGTCCGCGACGAGGCCCGCAAGGCACAGGTCATCGCCAATGCCCGCGCCGAGGCGGAATCGCTCGGCCTGCCCGGCGCGGTCATCGCCGATCTGTGGGAACAGCTCGTCGAGGCGTCGATCGCCTACGAACTGGCGTCGTTCGACCGGCGCTGAGCCTCGACCCGGCGTTCCTTGGCGCCGTCCAGCGCCGATAGCACGCCGCGCACCGTCCGCACCTCCTGCGACGACCAGCCCGGCTTGGTCAGCAGCGTGCGCAGCGTCCGCCGCGTCTGGAACACGCGTTCGGGCGGGAAGAAGAAATTGGCGCGCTCCAGCATGTCGTCGAGCTGGAGGATCATTCCCTCCAGTTCCTCATGCGGTGCGGGCGGCTCGATCGGGTTGATCGACGGCTGCGCCAGCGCCTCGCCCTTCGACCATTCATAGGCGACGAGGATTACCGCCTGCGCGAGGTTGAGGCTGCCGAATTCGGGATTGATCGGCACGGTGACGATCGTCCGCGCGAGCGCGACGTCGTCGGTCTCCAGCCCCGACCGCTCCGGCCCGAACAGGATCGCCGACCGCTCCGTTGCGGCGTGAATGTCACGCGCGGCGACCTCGGGCGTCACCACCGGCTTGGTGATGCCGCGCTTGCGCACCGTCGTCGCATAGACGTGCGCGCAATCCGCCACCGCCTCGGCGACGCTGTCGAACACCTGCGCGTCGGCGAGCACGCTGTCGGCGCCGCTCGCCGCCGGCCCCGCCTGCGGGTTGGGCCAGCCGTCGCGCGGGGCAACCAGTCGCATGTCGGTAAGGCCGAAATTAAGCATGGCGCGCGCCGCCTTGCCGATATTCTCGCCCAATTGCGGGCGGACGAGGACGATGACCGGCTTCATTCGGCGCGCCCCGCCTGCTCGACCGTACCGGCGAATTCCTCGAAGTCGCGCGCCTCGCTGAAGTCGCGATAGACGCTGGCGAAGCGGATATAGGCGACCGAATCGAGCCCCTTGAGCCCGTCCATCACCATCTCGCCGATCCGCTTCGACGACACTTCGCTCTCGCCCTGCGTCTCGAGCTGGCGCTGGATGCCGCTGACCAGTTTCTCGATCCGCACCGGCTCGATCGGCCGCTTGCGGGTCGCGATCGAGACCGAGCGCAGCAGTTTCTCCCGGTCGAACGGCTCGCGCCGCACCCCGCCGCTGCCGGTGCTCTTGATCACCCACAGGTCGCGGAGCTGGATGCGCTCGAAGGTGGTGAAGCGCGCCGCGCAGCCCTCGCACTGGCGCCGGCGCCGGATCGCCGCCCCGTCTTCCGTGGGGCGGCTGTCCTTCACCTGGCTGTCTTCATGGCCGCAGAACGGGCAACGCATTCAGGCGATCAATCCTTGCGCTTGGCATAAGCGACGCCCGCGCCGACCAGCGCACCGAGCACCGGGCCGACGAAGGGGATCGGGATCGCCACGACCGCGCCGATCGCGCCATATTTGGCCATCTTCTTGCCGAGGCCGGGGGTGTTCTTGACGGTCGCCTGGACCTCTTCAATCTTCGACATGGTGTTATCCTTCGTAGATGGGGAAGCGTGCGCACAGCGTGCGTACACGCTGCCGAACGTTCGCCTCGACCTCGGGGTCCCCATGTTCGCCCTTCTTGGCCAAACCGTCGAGCACGTCGGCGACCATGTTGCCGATCTCGCGGAATTCGGCGGGGCCGAAGCCGCGCGTCGTGCCGGCGGGCGAGCCGACGCGGATGCCGCTGGTCTTGACCGGCGGCAGCGGATCGTTGGGAATGCCGTTCTTGTTGCAGGTGATGCCGGCGCGCTCCAGCGCCTCGTCGGCGTCCTTGCCGGTGATGCCGAGCGGGGTGAGGTCGATCAGTGCGAGATGCGTGTCGGTGCCGCCCGAGACGACGTCCGAGCCGCGCTCCTTCAGCGTCGCGGCGAGCACCTTGGCGTTCTCGACCACCGCGGCGATATAGCTCTTGTAGCCCGGCTGCAGCGCCTCGCCGAACGCGACCGCCTTGGCGGCGATGACGTGCATCAGCGGCCCGCCCTGCAGCCCCGGGAACACCGCCGAGTTGATCTTCTTGGCCAGCGCCTCGTCGTCGGTCATGATCATGCCGCCCCGCGGACCGCGCAGCGTCTTGTGCGTCGTCGTGGTGACGACATGCGCATGGCCGAACGGCGTCGGATGCAGGCCGGCGGCGACGATGCCGGCGAAATGCGCCATGTCGACCATGAAATAGGCGCCGACCTTGTCGGCGATCTCGCGAAAGCGCGCGAAGTCGATCGTGCGCGGATAGGCGCTGCCGCCGGCGATGATGAGCTTCGGCTGATGCTCGACGGCAAGGCGCTCGACCTGATCGTAATCGATCAGATGCGTCACCGGATCGACGCCGTACTGGATCGCGTTGAACCATTTGCCGCTCATCGCCGCGCGTGCGCCATGGGTGAGGTGGCCGCCGGCGTCGAGGCTCATGCCGAGGATCGTCTCGCCCGGCTTGACCAGCGCCAGCATCACCGCGCCGTTCGCCTGCGCGCCCGAATGCGGCTGGACGTTGACGAAGCCGCAACCGAAGATCTGCTTGGCCCGCTCGATCGCGAGGCTCTCGACCTCGTCCGACGGCGCGCAGCCCTGATAATAGCGCTTGCCCGGATAGCCCTCGGCATATTTGTTGGTGAAGACCGAGCCCTGCGCCTCGAGCACCGCCTTGGAGACGATATTCTCCGACGCGATCAGCTCGATCTGCGTCTGCTCGCGCTCCAGTTCGTGCGCGATGCCGGCGAACACCGCCGGATCGGCGTCGGCGAGCGCTTGGCTGAAGAAGCCGGTGTGGCGGATATCGCTGAAGTCGGTGGGCTGGGTGCTCATGGGATCAGTCCTTTCGCGACAATTTGTCGACGCGGTTCTGGTGACGGCCACCCTCGAACGGGGCGGCGAGGAAGGCTTCGAGACAGGCCTTGGCGAGATCGGGGCCGATCAGCCGCGCGCCCATCGCGAGGACGTTGGCGTCGTTGTGCTGGCGCGCCAGCGCCGCCGACAGCGGTTCGGAGACGAGTGCGCAGCGGCAGGCCGGTTCGCGGTTGACCGCGATCGAGATGCCGATCCCCGATCCGCACAAAGCGACGCCGAAATCGGCCTCGCCCGCCGCGACGGCGCGGGCCAGCTTGTAGCCGTAATCGGGATAATCGACGCGCGCATCGCTGTCCGGCCCGAGATCGATCGCCGCATGGCCGAGCGTGCCGGCATGATCGACCAGCAGCGCCTTCAGCGCGACGGCGGCGTGATCGGAAGCGAAGGCGATGCGCAAGGGTGACGTCCCGTGACGATGATGGGCGGTCAGGGCGCCTTAGCGGGGGACACCGGCAAATGCCACACCTGTTGCGGAACGTAGCGCGTCGCTCGCGCGCTAAGCCAACCACGCAATGCAGGATAAGAATATGCCGCAAGTTCCTCGCTCCCGCGCTCGCCGGCATGGCTGATCCCGTCTCCGCCCGCGGCAGCGTCGGCGAATCGCCGCTGATCCTCGGCTATGCCGGGCTGTTCCCGCAGATCGCCGCGGTCGCCACCTGTTTCTTTTCCGCCGAAAGCGATGTCGGGCCGATGTTCGCCTTCGCCTATGCGGCGCTGATCCTCAGCTTCCTCGGCGGCATCTGGTGGGGCTTCGCGATGCGCAGCGGGCGCGATCAGGGCCGGATCGCGACGCTGGCGGTGCTGCCGTCGCTGTTCGGCGCGCTGCTGATCCTGCTGTCGATCGCCCATGTGCTACCGCTGGGCCTCGCGCTGGTGCTGATGGGCTCGGCGGTGATCACCACCCTGCTGATCGACCGCCGCCTGGTCGAGTCCGCCCACGCCCCCACCGGCTGGATGACGCTGCGCGTGCCGCTGTCGATCGGGCTCGGTGGGCTGACGATCCTCTGCGGGATCATCTGCGGCCTGTCGGCCAGCTGATCGCGCGGGCGGCTACACGCCGTTGCCCGACTTCGCCGGGCTCCGTCGCATGGGCCGGACGCTTTCCCAACCCACCCCGTCACCCCGGACTTGTTCCGGGGTCCACCGGGCCGCAAGAGTAAGGTGTATTTCTTAGCCGTTCCCCTCGCCGCGGAAGGGAACCTCGACTTGTTTCAGACCTCTACGAAAGTCACTCAGTGCTCCTGCGAAAGCAGGAGCCCAGGAGTCCCGAGCGCCATGAAGCGTTGTTCAGCTTGGCTCTGGGCTCCTGCTTTCGCAGGAGCACTGGGCTGATTCACCGGATCGGGACTTTCGCAAAGTCTCGAACGAGTCCGGGGTGACGGGTCTGAGGAAGAAACTAACCGAACCTCGCTGCCGCCGCGATATTCGATGGTCCTGAACCCCACCGAACACCGGCGACGCCCGGACGCCGCGTCAGGCCGCCTTTCGCAAGGCGAGCCGGCTCCAGATCTCGACCAGCGCGTCGGTCAGCTCGCGCATCATCTCGGGCGTGTGGCTCGGGCCGGGGGTGAAGCGCAGCCGCTCGGTGCCGCGCGGCACGGTGGGATAATTGATCGGCTGCACGTAGACGCCATATTCGGCGAGCAGGATATCGCTGATCCGCTTCGCCTTGACCGGATCGCCGACGAGGATCGGCACGATATGCGTGCTGCCGAGCATCACCGGCAGCCCCGCCTCGCTCAGCATCGTCTTTAGCAGCGTCGCCGACGCCTGCTGGCCCTCGCGCTCGACGCTCGACGCCTTGAGGTGGCGGACGCTGGCGAGCACGCCCGCGACCAGAACCGGCGACAGCGAGGTGGTGAAGATGAACCCCGGCGCATAGGACCGGATCACGTCGATGATCGTCTGGTCGGCGGCGATATAGCCGCCCATCACGCCGAACGCCTTGCCGAGCGTGCCCTCGATGATCGTCAGCCGGTCGGCGACGCCCTCGGCCTCCGAAATGCCGCCGCCGCGTGCGCCGTACATGCCGACTGCGTGGACCTCGTCGAGATAGGTCAGCGCATTGTATTTGTCGGCGAGGTCGCAGATCGCCGCGATCGGCGCGACGTCGGCCTCCATCGAATAGACGCTCTCGAACGCGATCAGCTTCGGCACCGTCGGATCCTCGGCGGCGAGCAGTTCCTCGAGATGCGCGAGATCGTTGTGGCGGAAGATGCGCTTCTCGCAGCCGGCGTTACGAATGCCCGCGATCATCGAGGCATGGTTGAGCTCGTCCGAGAAAATCACGCAGCCCGGCAGGATCTTGGCGAGCGTCGACAGCGTCGCCTCGTTCGAGACATAGCCGCTGGTGAACAGCAGCGCGCCTTCCTTGCCGTGCAGGTCGGCGAGTTCGTGCTCGAGATCGACGTGATAATGGGTGTTGCCGCCGATGTTGCGCGTGCCGCCCGAACCGGCGCCGACGTCGTGCAGCGCCTCTTCCATCGCCGCGATCACCTTCGGATGCTGGCCCATCGCGAGATAGTCGTTCGAGCACCAGACGGTGATCGGCTTGGGCCCGTTATGGCCGGCGAAGCAGCGCGCGTTCGGGAAGGCGCCCTTGTTGCGGAGGATGTCGATGAAGACCCGATACCGGCCCTCGCTGTGCAGGCGATCGATCGCCTGGGTGAAGACGCGCGAATAATCCACGCGTACGTCGGTACCGTCGCTGCTCATGGGCACCATGTACCGATGCGGCGACGGGCTTGCCAGTGGATAAAAGCGCTCAGCGTGATCGTCAGGCTGGACATTTTGTCCCACCCTCGCCTGGCCGGCACGACCCGTCGACCGGCACAGGGCTGGCTGCTGGCGGAAGGAACGCCCGCCCCACGTTCCACCGTTCGCGCTGAGCCTGTCGAAGCGCCCGTGCCACAGGCGATCGTTCCGTACATGGCACCGCCCTTCGACAGGCTCAGGGCTAACGGTGGGACGAAAAAGCCGACGCCCCACCCGCCGGCCGGTACGGTTCAAAGCCCCTCGATCGTCCCGATTCCATAATCCGCCAGCGCCGGCGCCAGCGCCCGCTCCGCGTCGCCCAGCCGCGTGAACACCGCGCGATGCACCGACTCGCCCGCGGGCCAGCCCTGCCCCTCGGTCAGGAAGGCGATCCGCCGCGCGATCCCCGGGCCGCCATCGACGAAGTGCACGCCGGCCGGCGCCGCCGCCGCCAGTTCCGCCGCGACCAGCGGAAAATGCGTGCAGGCGTTGACGATCACGTCGATCCGCGCGCCCTCTGGCTGATCGAACAGCCCGCCGAGCACCGCGCGATAGCGCGCCGGATCGGTCGTCGCCCCCGCCAGTTTCGCCTCCGCCAGCCGCACCAGCTCCGCCGAGCCGTGCCGCAGCACCGTGCAATCCCCGGCGAACCGCGCGGCCAGATCGTCGACATAGGCCTGGCGCACCGTCGCCTCGGTGCCGAGCACACCGATCACCCGGCTGCGGCTCAGCGCCGCGGCGGGCTTGATCGCCGGCACCGTGCCGACCACCGGCACGTCGAGCGCCGCGCGCACCACCGGCAGCGCGATCGTCGAGGCGGTGTTGCAGGCGATCACCACCAGCCGCGGCCGGTACCGCTCCACCAGCCGCCCGAGCAGCGCCGGCACCCGCGCCGCAATCTCCGCCTCGCTCTTGATCCCGTACGGGAAGCCGGCGGAATCGGCGGCGTAGACGATCGGTGCGCGCGGCAGCAGCACGCGCGTCGGTGCGACCACCGACAGGCCGCCGACACCCGAATCGAAGAACAGGATCGGCGCATCATCCATCGCCGCGTCCATAAGCCGCCGCCGCGCGACGCGCCAACCTTGATCGAGATCAGGAAGCGCCCATTGGCGAAACCGCCCCGGACCCGCTATGATCCGCCGGGGAGGACGGGGCAGCTTTGGATACGCACATACTCTGGATCGCGCCGGCGTGCGCGCTGCTGCTCGGCTATGTGCTGGGATCGATCCCGTTCGGCGTCATCCTCACCCGGCTGGCGGGCGCGGGCGACCTGCGCAGCATCGGCTCGGGCAATATCGGCGCCACCAACGTCCTGCGGACCGGCCGCAAGGGGCTGGCGGCGGCGACCTTGCTGCTCGATCTCGCCAAGGGCGCGGCGGCGGTGTGGCTGGCGGAATGGCTGTTCCCCGGCGACGGCATGATCGCTGCAGCGGCGGCGTTCGTCGGCCATTGCTACCCGATCTGGCTGCGCTTCAAGGGCGGCAAGGGCGTCGCGACGCTGATGGGCATCGTCCTCGCGCTGCACTGGCCGATGGGCCTCGTTTATGCGGCCGTCTGGCTCGGCCTGCTCGCGGGCCTGCGCATCTCCTCGGTCGCCGGCATGGCCGCGGCGGTCAGCGCACCGGTCAGCGGCGCGCTGTTCGGGCGGTTCGATCTCGTCATGCTGCTGCTCGCGCTCGCCGCGATCGTGCTGTGGAAGCATCGCGACAATATCGAGCGGCTGCTCGCCGGGACCGAGCCGCGCATCGGCGGCGCGCGCGACGGCGAGGACACGAATGCGCTCCGCGATGGCTGAGCGCGATGTCGCGCGCCTCCGTCTCCTTCGTACCACCGGGATCGGCCCGGTCACCTGGCGCCAGTTGCTCGCCCGCTTCGGCACCGCCGAGGCGGCGCTCGACATGCTGCCGACCCTCGCCCGCCGCGGCGGCGGCGCCCCGCCGCGCATCGCCGAACGCGCCGCGGTCGAGCGCGAGATGGCGGCGACCGCGCGGCTCGGCGCGCGCTATCTGTTCCTCGACGATCCCGACTATCCGCCGCTGCTCGCCCAGATCGACACCGCCCCGCCCGCGCTGATCCTGCGCGGCGACCTCCCGCTGGCAAGCCGGACCACCGTCGCGATCGTCGGCGCGCGCAACGCCTCGGCGGCGGCGTGCCGCTTCGCGCGCAGCCTCGCGCACGACCTCGCCGCGGAGGGTGCGACGATCGTCTCCGGCCTCGCCCGCGGCATCGACACCGCCGCGCACGTCGGCGCGCTGCCGCGCACGATCGGCGTCATCGCCAGCGGCATCGACGTGGCCTTCCCGCCCGAAAACGCCGCGTTGCAGGAGCAGCTCGCGACGCAAAGCCTGCTGGTCGCCGAGCAGCCGCCCGGCACCCAGCCGCTCGCCCGTCATTTCCCGTCGCGCAACCGGATCATCGCCGGCCTCGCACTCGGCACGGTGGTGGTCGAGGCGGCACCGCGCTCGGGCTCGCTGATCACCGCGCGGCTGGCGGGCGAGATGGGCCGCGAGGTCATGGCGGTCCCCGGCAGCCCGCTGGACCCGCGTGCGCAGGGCTGCAACCAGTTGATCCGCGACGGCGCGACCTTGATCCAGACCGCCGCCGACGTCCTCGAACAGCTCGGCCCGATCGATCCCCGCGCCGTCCGCGCGCCCGCGTCGACCTATGCCGCCCCGCCCCCGGCGGATGCGAGCGACGCCGACCGCACCCGCATCACCGCCTTGCTCGGCCCGGCGCCCGTCCCGGTCGACGAACTGCTCCGCCAGAGCGGCCTCGCCCCGGCGATCGTCCAGACGGTATTGCTCGAACTCGAACTCGCCGGCCGGCTGGAGCGGCATGCCGGCGGCCGGGTCAGCCTCATCGCCTGACGCCGGCAGCCCCCGCCTCCCCACCCGTTGACGTTTCGCCCCACGCCCCCGACTTGACGCAAGCCCCGACCGCTCGCCACCCTCGCGCGTACACGTAAGGACGCTATTGAACCGCCATGCAGCTCGTCATCGTCGAATCGCCCGCCAAGGCGAAAACCATCGAAAAGTATCTCGGCTCGGATTTCCGCGTCCTCGCCTCCTACGGTCACGTCCGCGATCTGCCGGCGCGCGACGGCTCGGTGAACCCGGACGAGAATTTCGCGATGGAGTGGGAGAATTATGCGGACAAGTCCAAGCAGCTGAAGGCGATCGCTGATCTCTCGAAGACCGCCGACCGCCTGATCCTCGCCACCGACCCCGATCGCGAGGGCGAGGCGATCAGCTGGCACGTGCAGGAGGTGCTGCGCGGCCGCAAGGCGCTGCCCAAGGACGTCCAGCGCGTCACCTTCAACGCGATTACCAAGCCGGCGATCCTCGCCGCGATGAAGGCGCCGCGCGAGCTCGATACCGACCTGATCGACGCCTATCGCGCCCGCCGCGCATTGGACTATCTCGTCGGCTTCACGCTGTCGCCGGTGCTGTGGCGCAAGCTGCCCGGCGCCAAGTCGGCGGGCCGCGTCCAGTCCGTCGCGCTGCGGCTGATCGTCGGCCGCGAGCGCGAGATCGAGGCGTTCAAGGCACAGGAATATTGGTCGGTCACCGCGCAGATGGAGCAGGACGGCACGCCCTTCGTCGCGCGCCTCGTCCAGTGGGACGGCAGGAAGCTCGACCGCCTGTCGATCGGCACCGAGGGCGACGCGCTCAAGGCCAAGACCGCGGTCGAGGAGGGCCGCTTCTCGGTCCAGACCGTCGAGACCAAGCCGGCGACGCGCAACCCGCCGCCGCCCTTCACCACCTCGACGCTCCAGCAGGAGGCGGCGCGCAAGCTCGGCTTCTCCGCCGACCATACGATGCGGATCGCGCAGGGTCTCTACGAGGATGGCGCGATCACCTATATGCGCACCGACGGCGTGCAGATGGACGGCAGCGCCATCTCCGCTGCGCGCCTCGCCATCGCCAACCGCTATGACGCGAGCTACGTCCCCGATTCGCCACGCCAGTATCAGACCAAGGCGAAGAACGCGCAGGAAGCGCACGAAGCGATCCGCCCGACCGACTTCACCAAGGACCGCGCCGGATCGGGCGACCACAACCGCCTGTACGAGCTTATCTGGAAGCGCGCGCTCGCCAGCCAGATGGCCTCGGCCCGGATGGAGCGCACCACCGTCGAGATGGCGGACGGCACCGGCCGCAACGTACTGCGCGCGACCGGCCAGGTCGTGCTCTTCCCCGGCTTCCTCGCGCTCTACGAAGAGGGGTCGGACGATACGCAGGACGAGGAGGCGCGCCGCCTGCCCCGCCTGCGCGAGGGCGACGCGCCGGCGAAGAAGGCCGTCGACGCCGAACAGCATTTCACCCAGCCGCCGCCGCGCTTCTCCGAGGCGAGCCTCGTCAAGCGGATGGAGGAACTCGGCATCGGCCGCCCGTCGACCTATGCCTCGATCATCAAGACGCTGAAGGACCGCGCCTATGTGCGCGTCGAGAAGAACCGCTTCTTCGCCGAGGAGAGCGGCCGTCTCGTCACCGCCTTCCTCGAGCGCTTCTTCGAGAAATACGTCGGCTTCGACTATACCGCGGAGCTGGAGGAGGAGCTCGACGACGTCTCGGGCGGTCGCGCGCAATGGCAGGCGGTGCTCGAAGCCTTCTGGCGCGACTTCAAGCCGCGCACCAACGAGGTGATGGAGCAGCAGCCCAGCGCGATCACCGCCGAGCTCGACGTCTTCCTCGCGCCCTATCTGTTCCCCGACAAGGCGGACGGATCGGACCCGCGGCTGTGCCCCAAATGCGAGGAGGGCAAGCTGGCGCTGCGCGGCGGCAAGTTCGGCGCGTTCATCGCCTGCTCCAATTATCCCGAGTGCAAATACACCCGCCGCTTCGCCCAGCCCGGCGGCGAGGAGGGCGACAGCGGCCCCGAGGGGCTCGGCAAGGACCCAGCGACGGGGCTGGAGGTCGAGCGCAAATCGGGGCGGTTCGGCCCGTATATCCAGCTCGGCGAGGGCAAGGAGGCCAGGCGCGCCTCGATCCCCAAGGACCTGCCCGGCGAGCTCGACCTCGAATGGGCACTCAAGCTGCTCAGCCTGCCGCGGACGATCGGCAACCACCCGGAGACGGGCGAGCCGATCACCGCGTCGATCGGCCGCTACGGGCCGTATCTGGCGCACAGCGGCAAATATGCGCGGCTGCAATCGACCGTCGACGTGTTCGAGACCGGCATGAACGCCGCGGTGGTCAAGCTCGCCGAGGCGGCGGCGGGCGGCGGCCGTCCGGCACGCGGCGCCGCGCGCGCGCCGCTCAAGGAGCTCGGCAAGCACCCGCGCACCGAGGCGGAGATCAAGCTGATGGAGGGGCGCTATGGCCCCTATGTCACCGACGGCGAGACCAACGCGACCCTGCCCAAGTCGATCACCCCCGAGGCGCTGACGCTGGAAGAGGCGGCGCAGCTGATCGACGACCGCGCGGCGGCGGCACCGGCGAAGAAGAAGAAGGCGCCCGCCAAGAAGCCCGCGGCGAAGAAGCCGGCGGCCAAGGCGGCGGGGACGAAGACGACGGCGAAGCCCGCGGCGGCCAAGAAGGCGCCGGCGAAGAAGCCCGCGGCGAAGAAAGCCGCGGCGGAGTGATGCGCGGGGGATCGGGGGGCTGCCCCGATCCCGTCACGCCTAGAGCTTGACGCTGGCGTTCAACCTGACCGTCCGGGGCTCACCCACGAAAACATAGCCCGACCCGAGATAGCCCCAATGGTGGAGGTTCGCGACGTTGTCGACTTCGGCCCGAAGCGTCACGGCATGGGCGGCGGAGCCGATGTCATAACCGGCGCGCAGATTGATCAACGTCGTCGAGGGAACGCGGAAACTGTTGACCGCATTGCCCCACAATCTGGCGGTATAGGATAGTTCGGTGGTGGCGCTGAAACCGGGCAGACCGGTTGGCCGCTCGGTGACCTGCACGGTGTCCTTGAATCGCGGAACGCCCTCGACCTGTCGCCCTTGCAGATCCCGTTCCGACTTCAGATAGGTTGCCTCCTCGATCGCGACACTGTTGGCGACGAACAGATCGAGCGGTAGCCCGACGCGTCCATTGGCCTCGACGCCCTCATAGCGTTGCGTGCCGTCGGACACGTAGACGTTGGCGGCATTGGCATATTGGGCGCCCCGATCGATGCGATACAATGCCGTCGAAAGGAACCACGTCGGTCGTTCGACCTTGGCGCCGACCTCGATCTGGTCGGACATCACCGGTGGCAGCGTCTCGCGGGCATTCGCGAAGCTATCGGGGACCGTTATCCCGCTTTCGAGCGCCTGAACGTAGCTGACGTAGACGGTGGCGCCCTGCAAGGGATGGTACAGGATCGCGGCGACGGGCGTCACCGGCGTCTTGGCATAGGTCTTGGCGACGCCGAGTTTGCTGTATTGATGCTCGACGTAGCGCGTGACACGCAGACCGCCGATCACCGACACGTCGCCGAGGCTGATCGTGTCGCTGGCGAACGCGCCTTCCTGTATCGAATGATAGCTGCGGTAGATCGCATCGTTGAATGCGCTGGGATAGTTCACCGGCGTCACCGGTCGATACAGGTTCTGCGACCCGATGACCGTGTTCAGTCGATCGCGCGGCAGATAGCGCTTGAGGTCCTGCCACGTCGCGCCGAGCGTCAGCTGATGGGCCAGCGGTCCGGTGGTGAAATATCCGTCGAGCGTGACCTGTGCCTGATTGTAGCGCGACCATGACCGGGGATTGGTGTTCAATTTCACCCCATAGTCGCCATCGCGGTTGATCAGCGGCATCCATTCCGCCTTGTAGGTCCGCCAGTCCAGGCTGTTGCTATAGTCGGCCTTGACCGTCCAGTGCGGGTCGGCGGTCCAGTGCAGGCCGGTGGCGCCGTAGAAGACGTGGCTGTTGAAGAACAGGTCGGGATAGGCGGCGAGATTGGTGGTGCCGCTGATCGGTCGCGGCAAGGCGTTCGCGCCATAAGCGACGGGATCGTCGATGAAGAAATCCTGCGTTCCACCCTTGATGCGGCGATCCTGATAGATCAGGTCGCCGGTCCACAGCAGCGTGTCGGTGAGATGCGCATCGAGACCGAGCGACCCCGAATAGCGCAGGACGTGCGACACGCTGTAGGTGCCGCCCTGTTCGTGCGTCAGGTTGAGACGATAGCCGAGGCCTGCGGCGATGGGGCCGCCGGTGTCGATATGCTGCAGGAAGACCGTGTTCGACGAATATCCCAGATCCGCGGCGACGAAAGCGTCCGGCGTGGGTCGCTTCGTCTGATAGTTGACCAGTCCTCCCGGCGCGTTGAAGCCATAGAGGAAGCCGGAGGCGCCCTTCAGCAACTGCACCGCCTGAAACGATTCGAGGGGCAGCTCCACCGTCGTCATGTAAAACGGGTCGCCGTTGATCCGGTAGCCGTAAAGGTCGTCGAGCGGGATGCCGCGGACCGTCTGCGAATAGCTGTTGAACGTATAGGTGTCGCCGTTGGCGACGACCGACGCATCCTGGCTGAATACCCGTGCCAGCGACCGGACCTGACGTTCCTCGATCTCGTCCGCGGTCACCACGCGTGCGGAGAACGGCGTATCGAGGTCGGACCGCACGCCCAAGGCTCCCCCCGTCACGGCATCGTGATGTGCCGTCCCGGTAACGACGATGGTCTGTGACGCGGCATTGTCCTCGCTCGTCGCCGCCGCGGTGCGGGATGCCTTGGCCTCCGCATTTGCCCCCACCTTCGATTTGCGATCGGGTGTCTTTTTCTCGACCTGCTCCGCGCCGGCCGGCGAAGCCATTGCAATCGAAACAGAAAGTACAAATGCCCATTTTGCAATTATCACGGCTACATACACCAGTTGACTAGGATTTAACCCGCCTACCTATTCTGCACACGATCTATGCCATTACTTTTTATGGGCTGATCTAAACATTAGATTATATTAGCGGTAACAGGGATAAAAAAGCCTTTAGCTGCCATTACTTACCCGCGTGCCGTCGCGGTTAAAGGCCGAATTGCCGTGTGCGGGAGCGTGCGAATGTGTCCGACGGGCGCGCCAGCAGGGGCCGTGTTCCTCCGCCCATGACTGCCGACACCCTGACCCCACAAAAACGTCAGCCTTCCCCACCAATTGCCCGCCCCCTCTTGCACCGCACGCCCGACCCTGCGACGGAAGCTCCAAAGCCGACCAAAGCGGCACGAAGGAGCGAGGATGCGTACCATCGATCATCTCATCGTCGGATCGGCCGGCGGTGATGCCACGCGCTACGGCGACGTGTTCGATCCCAACAGCGGCGAGATCCAGGCGCGCGTGCCGCTCGGCACCGCGGCCGATCTCGACCGCGCCGTCGCCGCGGCGCAGGCCGCGCAGCCCGGCTGGGCCGCCACCAATCCACAGCGCCGCGCCCGCGTCATGTTCCGCTTCAAGGAACTGGTCGAGGCGAACATGGACGCGCTCGCGCATCTGCTCTCCTCCGAACACGGCAAGGTGATCGCCGATTCGAAGGGCGACATCCAGCGCGGGCTGGAGGTGATCGAATTCTGCTGCGGCATCCCGCACATCCTGAAGGGCGAATATACGCAGGGCGCCGGCCCCGGCATCGACGTCTATTCGATGCGCCAGCCGCTTGGGATCGGCGCGGGGATCACCCCGTTCAACTTCCCGGCGATGATCCCGATGTGGATGTTCGGCGTCGCCATCGCCACCGGCAACGCCTTCCTGCTCAAGCCCTCCGAGCGCGATCCGTCGGTGCCGGTGCGGCTCGCCGAGCTGATGCGGGAGGCGGGCGCGCCCGAGGGCATTTTGCAGGTCGTCCATGGCGACAAGGCGATGGTCGACGCGATCCTCGATCATCCCGCGATCAGCGCGGTCAGCTTCGTCGGGTCGAGCGACATCGCGCATTACGTCTACCGCCGCGGCGTCGAGGCGGGCAAGCGCGTGCAGGCGATGGGCGGCGCCAAGAACCACGGCATCGTCATGCCCGACGCCGATCTCGACCAGGTCGTCGCCGATCTGTCGGGCGCGGCCTTCGGCTCGGCGGGCGAGCGCTGCATGGCGCTGCCCGTGGTGGTGCCGGTCGGCGACAAGACCGCCGATGCGCTGCGCGAGAAACTGATCCCGGCGATCGCGGCGCTGCGCGTCGGCGTGTCGACCGATGCGCAGGCGCATTACGGCCCGGTGGTCAACGCCGCGCACAAGCAGCGCGTCGAAAACTGGATCCAGACCGGCGTCGACGAGGGCGCCGAGCTGGTCGTCGACGGCCGCGGCTTCACGCTGCAGGGGCATGAGAAGGGCTTCTTCGTCGGCCCGACCTTGTTCGACCGCGTCACGCCCGACATGTCGGCATACAAGGAGGAGATCTTCGGCCCCGTCCTCCAGATCGTCCGCGCGCCCGATTTCGAGACCGCGGTGCGGCTGCCGAGCGAGCATCAGTACGGCAACGGCGTCGCGATCTTCACCCGCAACGGCCATGCCGCGCGCGAGTTCGCGGCGCGGGTCAATGTCGGGATGGTCGGGATCAACGTGCCGATCCCGGTGCCGGTCGCCTATCACAGCTTCGGCGGCTGGAAGCGCAGCGCGTTCGGCGACACCAACCAGCACGGCATGGAAGGCGTCAAATTCTGGACCAAGGTCAAGACGGTGACGCAGCGCTGGCCCGACGGCTCGGCGCTCCCCGGCGGCAGCGAGGACGGCGGCCCGAGCCGCATCCAGGATGCCTTCGTCATCCCGACGATGGGCTGACCGGCATGCGCAGCACGATCCTCCTCGCCGCCGCGCTCGGCCTCGCCGCCTGTTCGGGCGGCGAATCGGCCAACAACGAATCGTCGGGCGGCAGCGCCGCGGTCGAGCCGACGCCAAACGACCTCACCGTCGATCCGCAGAACAGCGTCGTACCGATCCCCGCGGTCAGCCCCTCGCCGATCGCCGCGATCCCCGGCGGCTTCCAGGGCCATTGGGGCATGGTGTCGGGCGATTGCGACCCGGCGAGCGGCGCCGACAAGGGCACGCTGACCATCGCCGGCAACCGCCTGTCCTTCTTCGAATCGCGCGGCACCGCCGCCACGATCCGCCAGACCCGCCCGGACCAGATCGCCTTCGACCTGCCGATGAGCGGCGAGGGCATGACCTGGTCCGAACCGACCACGCTCACCCTGCTCGACGACGGCAAGACGCTGGTGCGCGAGGCCAAAGGCGACGCCAATCGCGCCGGCTCGTTCCGCTACAGCCGCTGCCCGGCCTGAGGATATCATGGAAAACCAGTTCGACCTGACCCCCCAATTTGATCTCACGGGCGACCAGCGCGAGATCCAGGAGCTCGCGCGCCGCTTCACCGCCGACCGGATCACGCCCCATGCGGCGGAATGGGACGAGAAGCACATCTTCCCGCGCGACACGATCAAGGCGGCGGCCGAACTCGGCTTCGCCGCGATCTACGTGTCGGAGGAGAGCGGCGGCATTGCGCTCGGCCGGCTCGAGGCGGCGCTCATCATGGAGGCGATGGCCTATGGCTGCCCGTCGACCAGCGCGTTCATCTCGATCCACAATATGGCGAGCTGGATGATCGACCGCTTCGGGTCGCAGACGGTGAAGGACAAATATCTCCCCAGCCTCGTCACCATGGACCGGCTCGGCAGCTATTGCCTCACCGAACCCGGCTCGGGCAGCGACGCCGCCGCGCTGAAGACCAAGGCGGTCCGCGACGGCGATCATTATGTCGTCACCGGCTCGAAACAGTTCATCTCCGGCGCCGGCGAGAACGAGGTCTACGTGACGATGGTCCGCACCGGCGAGGAGGGGCCCAAGGGCATCTCGGCGCTGGTGATCGAGAAGGACATGGCCGGCGTGTCGTTCGGCGCCAACGAGCGCAAGCTCGGCTGGCATTCGCAGCCGACGCGGCAGGTGACGTTCGACAACGTCCGCGTGCCGGTGGAAAATCGCGTCGGCGCCGAGGGCGAGGGCTTCCGCATCGCGATGATGGGGCTCGACGGCGGCCGGCTCAACATCGGCGCGTGCAGCCTCGGCGGCGCGCAGCGCTGCCTCGACGAGGCGATCCGCTATACCAAGGACCGCAAGCAGTTCGGTACGGCGATCGCCGACTTCCAGAACACCCAATTCACCCTCGCCGACATGGCGACCGAACTGGAGGCGGCGCGTGCGCTGCTCTACATGGCGGCGGCGAAGGTGACCGCCAATGCCCCCGACAAGACGCGCTTCGCGGCGATGGCCAAGCGGCTCGCCACCGATACCGGCAGCAGCGTCGTCGACCGCGCGCTGCAATTGCACGGCGGCTACGGCTATCTGATGGATTACCCGATCGAGCGTTTCTGGCGCGACCTGCGCGTCCATTCGATCCTCGAGGGCACCAACCAGGTGATGCGGATGATCGTCGGCCGCGACCTGATCCGGCAGTAGGAGAGAGAGACATGGCACGCGTCGCCTTCATCGGCCTCGGCAACATGGGCGGCGGCATGGCCGCCAACCTCGCGAAGCACGGCCATGACGTCCGCGCCTTCGACCTCAGCGCCGCGGCGCTCGACAAGGCGCAGGCGGCCGGCTGCCTGCCCGTCGCCGGCGCCGCCGAGGCGGTCGCGGGTGCCGAGGCGATCGTCACCATGCTGCCCGCCGGCGCGCATGTCGAAAGCGTCTATGCCGATGCGGTATTCGGCCACGCCGAGCCGTCCGCGATCCTGATCGACTGTTCGACGATCGACGTCGCCACCGCGCGCCGCGTCGCCGAGGCCGCGGCGGCCAAGGGCCTCGCCGCGGTCGACGCGCCGGTGTCGGGCGGGATCGGCGCCGCCAATGCCGGCACGCTCACCTTCATGGTCGGCGGTCCCGAGGATGCGTTCGAGCGCGCGCGCCCGTTCCTCGCCGACATGGGCAAGGCGGTGATCCACGCCGGCGCGAGCGGCGCCGGGCAAGCCGCCAAGATGGCCAACAACATGCTGCTCGGCGCGACGATGATCGCGACCTGCGAGGCGTTCCGGCTCGCCGAACGGCTGGGGCTCGATGCGCAGACCTTCTACGACATCTCGTCGGTCAGCTCGGGCCAGAGCTGGTCGATGACGAGCTATTGCCCCCTGCCCGGCGTCGGCCCGGAGACGCCCGCCGACCACGACTATCAGGGCGGATTCGCCGCCGCGCTGATGCTCAAGGACCTGCGGCTGGCGATGCAGGCGGCCGAAGGCGCGGGCGCGACGACCCCGCTCGGCGCGCATGCGACCGCCTTGTACGAGGCGTTCGTCGCCGCCGGGAACGGCGGAACGGATTTCTCGGGGATCATCCGGACGCTGTGATGCGCGGAGAGGCGGCGCCGCCCGCCAAACACCCCCTCACTGTCATCCCCGCGAAGGCGGGGATCCATACACGCTGCCGTCGCGGCTCAAGCGAAGACCCGCGCGTCTGGATCCCCGCCTCCGCGGGGATGACGGTGGAGGGGCGCGCACCCCCGCACCCCCCATCGTCATCCCGGCGAAAGCCGGGACCCATGGACACGCGCGGCGGATGGCAGCACGCACCACTGGCCGCACCGTAACCATGGGTCCCGGCCTGCGCCGGGATGACGAAGGGGGCTACCCCCCAAACCTCAACCCTCGCCTCGCCCACGCCGCCCGCGCCGTACCGCGCCCACCGCGGCGGACCACAGCAAGGTCTCGCCGCCCGCATAGCCCAGCCCGAGGTGCGCCGGCCGCGCCGCCAGCACGTCGCGCAGCCGCACCGCGCCCGAGCGCAGCCCCGCCCGCCCGATCCGCGCCCAGCGCCGCGCCGTCTCCCAGCGGATCAGCTTGCGGCTCTCCGCATCGGGCCGCTCCTGCGCGAGGAACGCCGCCTGCAACGTCGCGATTCCCGCGCCCAGCCGCTGCAGCGTCGCGCGGTCGGGCACCGGCACGCCGCCCATATTGTGCAGCACCAGCAGCCGCGCCATCGCCGCCGCCTCATCGACGCCGAGCACCCCCGCATGCCGCTCGGCCAGCACCCGCATCGCCGAATCGCGCATCGTGTCGGTGAACCGTTTCGAGGCGCCGCCGGCATGCTGGCGATAGCGCAGCAGCGGCACGTCGATCCGCGCGATCCGTCCGAATGCGCCGACGCGGTGATACAGGTCGAAATCCTCGGCATAGAGGATCTCGGGCCGGGTGAACGGATCGAGCGTCCGCGCCACCTCGGCACGCACCATCACCGTCGACCAGACCAGCGGATTCTCGATCCAGCTCAGCCACGCGATCAGCTCGGGCGTGGTATGCGGCGCATAGTGCATCGCCGAGACCTTGCCGTCGCGCAATTGCTCCGCCTGCGTGCCGACCAGCACCACGTCGGGATGCGCGTCGAGATAGGCGACCTGCCGCGCCAGCCGCTCGGGCAAACAGAGGTCGTCCTGGTCGAGCCCGGCGATGAACCGCCCGCGCGCCGCGGCGACGCCGCGGTTGCGGGTGCGCACCGGCCCGCCGTTGACCTCGTTCTCGATCAGCCGCACGCGCGGATCGGGCCAGCCGCGTACCAATTCGCGGGTGCCGTCGCTCGAGCAATCGTCGACGACGATCGCCTCCCACGCCGCCAGCGTCTGCGCGGCGAGCGACTCCAGCGTCGCGCCGATGAACGCCTCGCCGTTATAGCCGGGGATGACGACCGAGACGACCGGCGTGGTCATGCCGCCTCTTGCGCCTCCCGATCGAGCAGCTGGTCGACGATCATCTGGCCGACGTCGTTCTGCCAAAGCCACAGGCCGTTGGCCTGGCCGCGGAAGCTCGCCTCGCCGCCCAGCCGGCCCCATGGCACGAAGCCCGCCGACAGGCCGATGCCATAGGCGCCCGGCACCGGCCGGTCCTGCGCGTCGAGGATGCGGCAATGGCGATCGACCATCGGCCGGCCGGCATGATGCGCCAGCGCCAGCGGCGCGCCGTCGACGCCGAGCAGCGGCACCGCGCGCGGCCGGTAGCCGAGCGCGCCGATCACCAGATCCGCCTCCGCGATGACCGCCCGCGCCGCCGCATCCTCGTCGCCGGCGATACGGTGCGAGGCGACGCGCGGATCGGGCGTGCGCCCGCCGAGCGACAGCATGCGCAGCACCAGTTCGCGCGATTCGAGCCGCAGCCCGGCGAGCCGCAGCACGAAGCCGCTGACCGGGCAGATGTCGTTGTCGTCGAAATCGTGGAAGCCGTCGGCATGCGCCGCGGCGACGTTGGGATAGAAGGGCTTGAGCGGCTGGCGATGCAGCAGCGTCACCGCCCCCGCCCCGAAGGCGAAGCCCGGCTGGCTCTTGAGCAGCAGCACCGCCGCGGCAATCGCGCTGGTCGAGGCGCCGATGATCGCGACCCGCGGCGACGGGATGTCGCGCAGCCGCTCGTGCACCTGCTCGACCCCGCCGAGCCGCAGCACCGTATCGGAGCGGATCAGCCGTTCGCCCGCCAGCGCGCCGAGCGCGACGCCGGCGACGCGCTTGGCGGCGACCTGTTCGTCGGTCTGCACCCCGCCGGTCGCGACCACGACGTTGCGCGACACCAGCGCGCGCGTGACGCCCGCACCGTCGCTGACCGTCGTCTGCCAGCGACCATCGGCAGTGCGCTGCACGCGCTGCGCCGCATGGCCGGTCAGCACCGCGCCGCCGTGCCGCACGACGATGTCGCGCAGCCGGTCCGCGGTCGCCGACAGCAGCGGCGCGGTATCGACCAATGGCGCGCCGAGTTCGGCGACGTAGCGGCCCATCAATTGCCCGGCGGGGTGATGCTCCAGCTCGGCGAGTTCGGGATGCGGATTGTTCTTCACCGCCGATAGGAAGGTCTCGGCGGTGGTGTCCGAGCGGATCGCATAGGAGCCGAGCTCGCCGGCACCCATCCGCGCCCTCTGCTCGACGATCGCGAACCCCGCCTCGACCAGCGGCGCCAATTTGCCCAGTTTGCTCGCCGAGGTCAGCATCGCGGTGCCGGCGGGGCCGCCGCCGATCACCACCGTCGTCAAATCCTGCATCGCCGTCCCCATCTGCCGCGTCGCGCCGGCCGCGGTCACCCGCGCGACCGCGCCCGCCAGCCGCGCGGCGATCACCGGCGCGTCGGCGGGGGTCATCGCATCGGTGATCGGCAGGCTCAGCATACGCCCGCCGATCGCGTCGGCGACCGGCGTCGGCTCGATCAGCGCGGTGTCGCGGAACAGCGGCTGTTCGCCGAGATGCGGGCTGAAATACTGGCCGACGCCGACGCCGTCCGCGGCGAGCGCCGCGACGATCGCGTCGCGCTCTCCCGCCAGCTCAGGCGGCAGCAGCACCGGCATGAACTGCGT
Source organism: Sphingomonas taxi (assembly GCF_000764535.1). Lineage (NCBI taxonomy): Bacteria > Pseudomonadati > Pseudomonadota > Alphaproteobacteria > Sphingomonadales > Sphingomonadaceae > Sphingomonas > Sphingomonas taxi. The sequence goes on from NZ_CP009571.1 coordinate 2,828,993, forward strand.
CGCCTGCCGCCGCCCCGACGGCCGCTGCATCGCGAAGCCGGGCAGCGCGGCGCGATAGGCGGCGTCGATCGCGGCGCGATGGTCGCACACCGCATCGATCTCGGCCAGCTTGGCGCGCGCCATCAGCGCGATCACCTCGGGCAATTTGGCGTTGATGCCGGGCAGCGTCGCGCTGCGCCCCCGTTCGAAACCGAAATTGATCATGCCGCGCAACTGGTCGATCCGGGCGACGTCGCCGCTGTGGATCAGCCCTCCCTCCGCGACCGAGAAGGTCTTGGTGGCATGCATCGAATAGACGAGCGTGAACGGCGCGCCGCTGCCGAACCCGCGCCCGTCGCCGTCGCGCGTGCCGAGCGACGCCGCCGCATCGATCACCACGCCGACGCCGTGACGGTCGGCGAGCCAGGCATAGCGGTCGAGGTCGATCGCGGTGCCGAACGTCGCATAGGGTACGATGACGCCGATCCGCGCGCCGTACCGCGCGAGCAGCGCCTCTTCCTGCCGCGGATCGGCGGTCCAGCCGTCGGCCTCGATGTCGCAGATCAGCGGCGTCAGTCCCGCCCAGAGCGCCGCCTGCGCGGTCGCCGCGAAGGTCAGCGCCGGCATCAACGCCAGCGTCCCCGGTCGCAGCTGCATCCCCGCGGCCTGCCGCAACGCGACGATCAGCCCCAGCGTGGCATTGCCGACCGCGAGGCAGGCGCCGGTGCCGCCGAACAGCCGCTCGGTCGCCTCCGCCTCGAACGCGCGCACCTCGGGCCCGTTGTTGCTGAACACGCCCGACGCCTCGATGCGGCGCAGGCCCTCGGTAAGCTCGCTCAGCCGCGGCGGCCGCGGCGCGATCAACGGAAATTCCATGAGATGCCGTCCTGACAATCGAACCGCGGAGGTACCCCACCCCCCCTAAGAACCGGTTAGCGCGCGTCATTCTCTACGCAGGACGCAGTCGCGACCGACGATGGAATATCGTTCGGAGAAACACTTCGCAACATTCGATTGACTGCCGAAGCAACCATTGCCATGGCAACGACATGGACTATTATTCCGAGTCGAACTTCACTCCGGAAAACTCGATCGGCTATCTCCTGCGCCGTTCGGAGCAGCTCGGCGCGGCCGTGCTCGAACCGATCTTCGTCGCCGCCGGCATCACCAAGACGCAGTGGAGCGCGCTCGCCGCCCTCCACTTCAACCGCGCGTCGACCTGCGCCGAGATCGCGCGCGACCTCTGTCACGACAAGGGTGCCACCACCCGGCTGGTCGACACGCTGGAGGAGCGCGGCTGGGTGATGCGCGACCGCGACGGCGGCGAGGATCGCCGCGTCGTCCGGCTTACCCTGACGCCTGCCGGCGAACACATCGCCGGCACCGTCCGCGATGCCGTCATCCGCGTCTGGAACCACTGGCTAAGTGATTGGGAGGAAAGGGATATTACGGACCTGATCCGCCTCCTCCAGCGGCTCCGCGACACCGTCCAACAGACCCCCGACGAAGGCGTCTTTGCGTGAAGATAGCGAATTTATCCCCCGCCGCGCTGCTGCTGCTCGGCGCCTGCGCCATCCCGGCCAGCCCCCCCGCGGTCGCGCCCGTCGCGCCCCCGACGCTCGGCCTCACCGGCGCCGCGACCCCGGCGATCGCCGACGATTGGTGGACCGGCTTCGGCGATCCGCAGCTCGACCGGCTCGTCGCCGATGCGACCGCGGGCAATCCGACGCTCGACGCCGCGCTCGCCCGCATCGCCCAGGCGCAGGCGGTGCTCTCCAGCCGCCGCGCCGACACCGGCCCCGACGTGACGCTGGATGCCAACGAGCAGCTCCAGCGCCTGTCCGGCCGCTACATCATCCCGCCGCCCTACGGCGGCTCGGTCCGCTTCGTCGGGCAGGTGCAGGCCAATCTCACCTGGAACCTCGACCTGTTCGGGCGGCAGAAGGCGGCGATCACCGGCGCCCGCGCCTCGGCCCGCGCCGCCGCGCTCGACCTCGCCGCCGCGCGCCTCGCGATCGCCGGCTCGGTCGCGCAGACCTATATCGACCTCGCCCGCGCCGAGGCGGAGGCGACGATCGCCCGCCGCACGATCGCGACGCGGCAGGACTCGCTGCGCCTCGTCAACATCCGCATCCGCAACCGCCTCGCCAGCAATCTGCAGGCGACCGCAGCGCAGACGCTGCTGGCGCAGGCGCAGACCGCTTTGGTCCGCGCCGACGGCGCCCGCGCGCTCGCGACCAATGCGCTCGCCGCGCTCGCCGGGCGTGGCCCCGATTATGCCGCGGCGATCCGCCCGGCGACGCTGCGCCTCGACGCGGCGCTGCCGCTGCCCGCGCAGGTCCCCGCCGACCTGCTCGCCCGCCGCCCGGACATCGCCGCGGCGCAGGCGCGGATCGAGGCCGCCGCCGCCGGCCGCCAGGTCGCCCGCCGCGCCTTCTATCCCAACGTCAACCTCACCGCGCTCGCCGGCTTCCAGGCGATCGGGCTCGGCAATCTGGTCAGCCTCGATGCCGGCACCGCCGGCGCCGGGCCTGCCATCCACCTGCCCTTGTTCGACAATGGCCGGTTGAAGGCCGACCTCGCCGGCGCAACCGCGGTGCTCGATCTCGCCACCGCCGACTATAACGACCGCGTCATCGGCGCGGTGCGCGACGCGGCGGACGCGATCGCGCTCGTTGCCAATCTCGGCGAGCAGCGCGCCCGCACCGCAGAGGTCGTCCGCGGCTTCGGCGAGACCAACCGCCTTAACGCGATCCGCGTCTCGAGCGGGCTCGATAGCAAGCTCGACCTCGTCGACAACGACGTCCGCCTGCTCGATGCCGAACTGACGCAAGCCAATCTCGTCGCCGATGCGGCCCGCCAGCGCGTCGCGCTGGTGCTGGCGCTCGGCGGCGGCTTCTCCTCCTCCCAGGAACCCCGCCGATGACCGACACGCAAGCCCCAACGCCCCAACCCGCGAGCGCCGGCGGCAAGCCACGCACGCGTCGCCGCGGCTTCCTGATCCTCGCCGTGATCGTCGTGATCGCGCTGATCGTCTGGGCGGTCTTCCACTTCCTGCTCGCCAAGCCCGAACAGGAGACCGACGACGCCTATGTCGCCGGCGACGTCGTCGCGATCACCGCGCGCGATCCCGGCCAGATCACCGCGATCCATGCCGACAATACGCAGACGGTGAAGGCCGGCGCGCCGCTGCTCGACCTCGATCCCGCCACCGCCGACGTCGCGCTCGCGTCTGCCGAGGCGGAACTCGCCCGCGCCGTCCGCTCGACTCGCGCCGACATCAGCAAGGTCAGCGAGAGCGGCGCCGCCGTCGTTCAGGCGCAGGCCCAGCTCTCCGCCGCCACCGCCGATTACGCCCGCCGACAGGGCGCCGCGGCGCAGGGCGCGATCTCGGGCGAGGAACTCGCGCATGCCGCCGACGCGGTGAAGGTCGCGCGCGCCAACCTCAATCTCGCGCGCAGCCAGCAGGCGCAGTCGCGCTCGACGGTACAGGGCACCGACACCACCACCAACCCGGCGGTGCTCGCCGCCGCCGCCGCCTATCGCCGCGCCGCGATCACGCGCAGCCACATGCATATCGTCGCGCCGATCGACGGCGTCGTCGCGCAGCGCACCGTGCAGATCGGCCAGCAGGTCGCCGCCGGCACGCCGCTGATGGCGGTGGTGCCGCTCGCCAAGGTGTGGGTCGACGCCAATTTCCGCGAGACGCAGCTCAAGGACCTCCGCATCGGCCAGCCGGCGACGGTGACCGCCGACATGTACGGCGACGACGTGGTCTTCCACGGTCATGTCATCGGCGTCGGCGCCGGGTCGGGCAACGCCTTCGCGCTGCTGCCGCCGCAGAACGCCAGCGGCAACTGGATCAAGATCGTCCAGCGCGTGCCGGTGCGCATCGGCCTCGACCCGCGCGAGCTGACCCGCAATCCGCTGCGCGTCGGCCTGTCGGTCAACACGACGGTGGACACCGCCAACCGCTCGGGCGCGCTGCTCGGCAAGCCCGCGGCGCAGGCCTATGCCGGCGGCGGCGGCGATGGCCGCGACCCCGCGGTCGAGGCGCGCATCCGCCAGATCATCGCCGCCAATCGTTGACGCCCGCGTCGTCCTCACCCCTCGCCGCCTGCGGCGGAGGGTGAGGGCGAACCGATATCCCGGAAGATACGCTGATGGCCGCCCCCACCCAAGCCCAAGGCCCCGCCCCGCTCGTCGGCGGCCAGCGCGCGCTGATCGCCTTCGCGCTCGCGCTCGGCACGTTCATGATGGTGCTCGACAGCACGATCGCCAACGTGTCGCTGCCGACGATCGCGGGCAATCTCGGCGTCTCGTCCGACAATTCGACCTGGGTGATCACCGCCTTCGCGGTCGCCAACGGCGTCGCGGTGCCGCTGACCGGCTGGCTGATGGGCCGGTTCGGCGTCGTGCGCACCTTCTGCACCGCGGTGGCGGCGTTCACCGTCGCCTCCTTCCTGTGCGGGATCGCCTGGGACCTGCCCTCGCTGATCGTCTTCCGCATCCTGCAAGGCGCCTGTTCGGGGCCGATGATGCCGGGCAGCCAGGCGCTGCTCATCTCGATCTTCCCGCCCGACAAGCGCTCCACCGCGCTCGGCGTGTGGTCGATGACGACGCTGGTCGGGCCGGTGATGGGGCCGATCCTCGGCGGCTATATCAGCGACAATTACCATTGGAGCTGGATCTTCCTGATCAACATCCCCTTCGGCATCTTCACGACGCTGATCTGCTGGAACGGATTGAAGAGCCGCGAGACGCCGACGCGCAAGCTGCCGATCGACACCGTCGGGCTGCTGCTGCTCGTCGTCTGGGTCGGCTCGCTGCAGATCATGCTCGATCTCGGCAAGAACGCCGACTGGTTCAACGACCCGGCGATCTGCGTGCTCGCCGTCGTGGCGGCGGTCGGCTTCGTCGCGTGGATCATCTGGGAATTGACCGACGCCAATCCGGCGGTCGACCTGTCGCTGTTCGCCAACCGCAATTTCGCGATCGGCACGCTCGCCTTCTGCCTCGGCTATGCGGTGTTCTTCGCCAACACGCTGATCCTGCCGCTCTGGCTGCAGACGCAGCTCGGCTATACCGCGACCTGGGCGGGGCTGATCGCGGCGCCGAGCGGGGTGGTGGCGGTGCTCATCTCGCCGCTTGCCGCGCGCCTGTCGGGCAAGGTCGATGCGCGCATCCTCGCGACGATCTCCTTCCTCGCCTTCGCCGTCTCCTATTGGATGCGCTCCAACCTCGTCACCGGCGCGACGGTGTTCGACTTCATGGCGCCGCTGCTGGTGCAGGGGATCGCGATGAGCATCTTCTTCCTCGCGATGGTGACGATCCTGCTCGACGGCATCGCGCCGCCGCGCATCCCCTCGGCGACCGGCATCTCGAACTTCGCGCGGATCGTCGCCGGCTCGTTCGCCGCGTCGATCATCACCACCGCCTGGGACCGGCGCGAGGCGATCCACCAGAGCCGCCTCGCCGAGGCGATCGGGCAGGGCATGCCCTACCAGATGGCGAGCGAGGGCATCCAGAAGCTCGGCGCCACCTCGACGCAGGCGGCGGCGGCGATCACGCGGCAGATGGTGGGGCAGGCGTATCTGCTCGCCTCGACCGACCTGTTCCGCGTCTCGGCGTGGCTGTGCGCGGCGATGGTGGTGATCGTCTGGTTCACGCGGCGTCCCAAGGGCGGCCACGGGCCGGTCGCGGCGGACTGATCGGCCGGGCCGCGGTTGACCGCCCCGGCCGCCTTGCCTACCTCTCGGGCCATGACCGCCCCCACCATCCTCCTGGTCGAGGACGATCCCGCCCTCCGCACCCTGACCACCAGAGCCTTGCAGGAAAACGGTTATCTCGTCCGTCCCGCCTCCGCCGCGCCCGAAATGTGGCTCGCGCTGGAAGCCGGGCCGGTCGATCTGATCCTGCTCGACATCATGCTCCCCGGCACCAGCGGCATCGACCTGTGCCGCGCGCTGCGCCAGAAGAGCGAGGTCCCGATCATCTTCATCAGCGCCAAGGGCAGCGAGACCGACCGCGTCGTTGGGCTCGAGCTCGGCGCCGACGATTATATCGCCAAGCCGTTCGGCAGCCGCGAGCTGATCGCGCGTATCCGCGCGGTGCTGCGCCGCGGCCAGCTCGAACGCCGCCCCGGCGAGCGCGAGGAGGGCGTGCTGACCTTCGACGGCTGGCAGGTGACGCTGCCGCGGCGCGAGCTGACCTCGCCGACCGGCGCGGTGGTCGACCTGACCGGCGCGGAATTCGACCTGCTCGTCAGCCTCGCCGAACATGCCGGCCGCGTTATCGCGCGCGAGCGGCTGATCGAGCTGTCGCGCACCCGGCTCGGCGACAGTTCGGACCGCAGCATCGACGTGCTGATCAGCCGGCTGCGCCGCAAATTGTCGAGCGCCGGCAAGGACGCGCCGATCATCACCGTGCGCGGCGTCGGCTATATGCTCAACACCGAGGTGACGCGCCGGTGACGGCTGGCGCCGCCATCTCCCATCTCTCCCCGTTCGCCCTGAGCCTGTCGAAGGGCTGGTCGCCCCAAACCCGGTCATCGCCTGCGGATCCCCGTGCTTTGACAGGCTCAGCACGAACGGGGAAGAGGGACAGGGCGCCTCGCCCATGAGGCGCTTCGTCCGCCCCTCGATCGGCCTGATCGGCCAGATCGTCGCGATCCTGCTGCTGACGATGGTGATCGAATTCGGCGTCAGCACGATCCTCTACGAGCGTGCCAGCCAGTTCGCGGTGCGCGACGACGAGGCACGCCGCCTGGCGGAACATCTCGTCATCGCGCGCCGCCTCGTCGCCGAGCAGCCGCCCGAGCGGCGCGACGCGATGGCGGAGGATCTCACCACCGAACGCTACGCGCTTCATTGGCAGCGCAACCTGCCGCCGCCGCCGCCGATCGCGCCGGCGCTCGACGGCATGCGCCATCAGGTGATCGAATGGGAACCGTCGCTTGCCGCCAGCGACCTGCGGCTGAAGCTCACTTCGCCGGGGCGCAGCTCGGTGGTCACCGGCGGGCTGCGGCTGCCCGACAATAGCTGGCTCTATTTCCGCACGCTCGAACCGCTGCACAATCTCGAACTCGCCACCGAACGCATCCTGCTCGCGCTGATCCCGGCGCTGGCGCTGATGGTGATCGGCGGGCTGCTGATCCGCCGCGCGCTCAGGCCGATGCGCCAGCTCGCGATCGCCGCCGACACGCTCGGCGACGCCGAACACGATCCGATCCCCGAGGCGGGGCCGGGCGAAGTGCGCCGCGTCGTCGCCGCGTTCAACCGGATGGCGGCGCGCATCCAGCGGCTGATCGTCGACCGCACGCAGGCGCTCGCCGCGGTCGGCCACGATCTGCGCACGCCGCTGCACCGGCTGAAACTGCGCGCGGACGCGGTCGAGGACGAGACGACCCGCGCGGCGATCCAGCGCGATATCGGCGAGATGGAGGCGATGGTGAATTCGCTGCTCGCCTTCCTCGGCGGCGGCAGCGATCCCGAGGCCCCGGTGCTGACCGACGTCGCGGTGCTCTGCGCGACGCTGATCGACGATGTCGAGGACCGCGGCCTGCCCGGCGTCTACGACGGTCCGTCGCATTGCGAGGTCACCGTCCGTCCGGTCGCGCTGAAACGCGCGCTGGGCAATCTGATCGAGAATGCGCTTCATTATGCCGGCAACGTCGTGCTGCGTCTGGAAAGCGAACCCGCCGGCGTGACGATGATCGTCGAGGACGACGGCGCCGGCATTCCGGAAGACCAGCTGCGCCGCGTGCTCGAACCCTTTGTCCGGCTCGATACGTCGCGACCGCGCGACACGGTCGGTTTCGGCCTCGGCCTGCCGATCGTCGGCCGCATCGTCGAGGCGGAGGGCGGCGTGCTGACGCTCGCGAACCGCCCCGAAGGCGGCCTGCACGCCGCGATCTTCCTGCCGCGGTGATCCCAACCGTTTCATCATCCTGACGTGAGCCGGGATGAAGGTTTGCGAAAGTGTTCCCCGGCAACACTTTAAAACACGCGCGCCGCGCCCCGGCAAATTCGTTTCGGTACTGTTTCCGATGGTCCGGCTTCCGCCGCGACCGGGAGGATAGCCCCGTGAATGAGCTGCTCGGACGCGTCGTGAGTTTCGGCAAGACGGTCTTCCACGGCCAGCATGCGCTCTATTCGACGCTGGCGCAGGGGCAGAGCCCCAAGGCGCTGATGATCTCCTGTGCCGATTCACGGATCGTGCCGGAGCATATCATGCAGGCGCAGCCGGGCGACCTGTTCGTCTGCCGCAACGCCGGCAACATCGTTCCGCCGTTCGCGCTGCAGACGGGCGGCGTCTCCGCCACGGTCGAATATGCGGTCGCGGTGCTCGGCGTCCACGACATCATCGTCTGCGGTCATTCCGATTGCGGCGCGATGAAAGGCCTTGCCGGCGATCCCGCCGCGCTCGCCGCGATTCCAACCGTCGCCAACTGGCTCAAACACGGCGCCGCCGCGCGCCAGATCGTCGACCAGACCTATCCCGACCTCACCGATGCCGAGCGCATCCGCGCGCTCAGCCTCGAAAATGTCGTCGCGCAGCTCGCGCATCTGCGCACCCACCCCTCGGTCGCCGCGGGCATCGCACAGGGCAAGATCGCGCTGCACGGCTGGTTCATCGACATTCACGACGGCACGGTGCTGGCGCTCGACGGCATCACCGGCCGCTTCCGACCGCTCGACGAAGGCGGCGATTTCCCCGTTGCCCAGCCCGCCGCGCCGCGCCAGGCCTCCGACGTCGAATTCCTGGCAGCCGCGGAATGAGCAACCTCCGCGCCCTGCTGCCGAGCGGCCCGGTCATCACGCGTGACCTCACCGCCTCGATCGTCGTCTTCCTCGTCGCGATGCCGTTGTGCATGGGAATCGCGGTCGCCTCCGGCGTGCCGGCGGAAAAGGGCCTCATCACCGGCATCATCGGCGGCATCGTCGTCGGTGCGCTCGCCGGTTCGCCGTTGCAGGTCAGCGGCCCCGCCGCCGGCCTCGCCGTCGTCGTGTTCGAGCTGGTCCGCGATCAGGGCCTGTCGGCGCTCGGCCCGATTCTCGTCCTCGCCGGGCTGATCCAGGTCGTCGCCGGCATCGCCCGCCTCGGCGGCTGGTTCCGCGCCATCTCGCCCGCGGTCGTCCACGGCATGCTCGCCGGGATCGGCGTGCTGATCGTCGTCGGCCAGTTCCACGTGCTGTTCGACGCCAAGCCGCTGCCCAGCGGCCTCCAGAACCTCGCTGCCGCACCCGGCCGGCTGTTCGGCCTGTCGCCGAGCAATATCGAAGCGACCGAGATCGCGTTCGCCGTCGGCATGCTGACCATCGCGGCGATGCTGTGCTGGGAGAAATTCCGCCCCGCCTCGCTGCGCCTCGTTCCCGGCGCACTGGTCGGCGTGCTCACCGGCACGTTCGTCGCGCTCGGCTTTGACCTCGACGTCGCACGGGTCAACGTCCCCGAATCGATCGCCGGCGCAGTCAGCTTCCCCGGCGTCGGCATGGTCGCCAAATGGGCCGATCCGTCGATCCTCGCCGCCGCACTCGCCATCGCCTTCATCGCCAGCGCCGAGACGTTGCTGTCCGCCGCCGCGGTCGATCGCATGCACGACGGCGTGCGCACCAACTACAACAAGGAACTGCGCGCGCAGGGCATCGGCAACCTGCTCTGCGGCCTCGCCGGCGCGCTGCCGATGACCGGCGTCATCGTCCGCTCCTCGGCGAACGTCCAGGCCGGCGCGACCACGCGCATGTCGACGATCTTCCACGGCATCTGGATCCTCGGCTTCGTCGCGCTGCTGCCCTGGGTGCTGCGCGAGATCCCGATGGCGGCGCTCGGCGCGATCCTCGTCATCACCGGCTGGCGGCTGGTCAGCCTCGCCCATGCCCGCCACCTCCTCTCGCATTACGGCCCGCTGCCGGCGCTCATCTGGCTGGCGACATTGGTTACCGTCGTGGTCGAGGATCTGCTGACCGGCGTGCTGGTCGGCATCGGCCTCTCGATGCTCGAACTGGTGCCGCATCTCAAGCGGCTCGGCCTCAAGGTGTCGGAAGGGCCGCAGGGCGGCGCGCATGCGATCAACCTGTCGGGCGCGGCGACCTTCGTGTCGCTGCCGAAATTGTCGGACACGCTGGAGCGTGCGCCCGCCGGCATGCCGGTGCGGCTCGACGTCACCGGACTGTCGACCGTCGATCATACCTGCGCGGAGCTGATCAAGGACTGGTTCCAGCGCCGCCGCGCCGCGGGTGACGTCGTCGAGCTGCTCGGCGCACGTGGCAAGACTGCCGCACTCGCCCACTGAACCCCGCCCAGCAATGTTTCGTTACATAAAAGAAGCTTTTTGGCCATAATGCTGCGGTAGCGAATGTGCGTCAGGGAAAGACTGGTGCCCGTCCGCCACCGCGGAGCGAGCGCGCCGGCGGCCCGGACGCAGGAGGGACCCATCCAGTCGAAAGGGGTCCCATGAAATATACTCTGCTCGCGGCCGCGACTCTCGCCGCCGTCACCGCCCTCCCCGCCGTCGCGCAGGAGACCGCACCGCCCAAGCCGGTCACCGTCACCGGCAGCGTCGCGCTCGTCTCCGACTATCGACTGCGCGGCGTCTCGCAAACCGACAAGGAAATGGCGGTCCAGGGCGGCATCACCGTCGCGCATGAAAGCGGCCTCTACGGCGGCGTCTGGGCGTCGAATCTCGCCGGCTGGGGCACGTTCGGCGGCTCGAACATGGAGCTCGACCTGATCGGCGGCTACAAGCATGCGGTCGGCGGCGGCGCGATCGACGTCGGCCTGACCTGGTACATGTATCCGGGCGGCGCGTCGAAGACCGACTTCGCCGAACCCTATGCGAAATTGTCGGGCACGATCGGCCCGGTCAACCTGCTCGCCGGCGTCGCCTATGCGCCCAAGCAGCAGGCGCTCGGCAAATGGTACAACAGCGGTGCCTCAGCGCAGACCGGCATCTACGACAATCCCGGCAAGAAGAACGACAACCTCTATCTGTGGGGCGACTTCGCCAGCGCGATCCCGACCACGCCGCTGACCGCCAAGGCACATATCGGCTATTCGAAGGGCAATTCGGGCCTCGGCCCCAACGGCACCTCCGCGGCACCGACCGGCGAATATTGGGACTGGCTGCTCGGCGCCGATTACGCGATCAAGGGCACGCCGCTGACGCTCGGCGTCGCCTATGTCGATACCGACATCACCAAGCGGCAGGCGGCCTATCTCCAGCCGAACTTCTCCTCGACCAAGAACGGCAGCAGCATCGCGGCGAGCCAGGTCGTGTTCGCGGTAACCGCGGCGTTCTGATTCTATTCGTCATCCCGGCGAAAGCCGGGACCCATGGACGCGCGGTGCTGATGGGTTCGCGCTTCATTGGCCTCATCGCCACCATGGGTCCCGGCCTGCGCCGGGATGACGATCCTTTGGGAACCACTCCCCCATCCCCGCGCTAACGCCATCATGCACGATGCGCTGATCTTCACCCCCGATCATGTCGATCTCACCCGCTCGCCGCTGCGCCGCGGGATCGCCGAGCCGACCTATGTGCTCGGCGCGTTCAACCCGGGCTTCACGCGGCTGCCCAACGGCAATCTGCTGCTGATGGTGCGCATCGCCGAGGCGCTTTCGGAGCCGGTCCGCGACGGCCACGTCCATGCGATCCGCTGGACCCCCGCGGGCTATGTGCTCGACGCCTGGCCACTGGAACAGGTCGACATGACCGATCCGCGCCAGTTCGAGCTCAAGGGCAGCCGCCATCGCATCCTCGCGCTCACCTCGCTGTCGTGGCTCCTCCCCGTCGAGCTCGATCCCGCGGGCGAGCGGATCGTCGCGATCCATTACGACGCGGCGATCGAACCCGCCGCCGGCTACCAATGCTATGGGGTCGAGGACGCGCGCATCACCCGCATCGGCGATATCTGGTACATGACCGCCTGTTCGGTCGGCGCCGAGCGGCATTGCACGACGTTGCACACCTCGCGCGACGGGCTGCACTATCGGCTGGAGGGGATCGTCCTCGACCACCAGAACAAGGACATGATCCTGTTCGAGGGGCTGGTCGGCGACAGGTTCATGGCGCTGACCCGCCCGCTCGGCGAGGTCTATTTCGCCTATCCGCCCGACAGCCCCTGGGTCGGCGGCCCGTCGATCAATTTCGCGCAGAGTCCCGATACGCTGCACTGGAAGCCGCTCGACGCCCCCGGCTTGCGCGCGCGCAAGGGCTCGCGATCGGCGATGAAGATCGGCGGCGGCACCCAGCCGGTGCTGACCCGCGACGGCTGGCTGATGATCTATCACGGCGTCGAGGCGCGCGAGAGCGTCGGCATCTATCGCAGCTTCTGGGCGCTGCTCGATCGCGACGATCCCGCGCACATCCTGCGCCTCGAGGACGAGACGCCGCTGCTCGAGGCGGACCCGGCGCTCACCGCCCCGATCGCGTATCAGATGTACCTGCCCACCCCGGTGGTGTTCTCGACCGGCCTGGTCGATAGCGGCGACGATTATCTGGTCGCCAGCGGCGAGGCCGATCTCGCCTGCCGCATGACCCGGCTGCCCAAGGGGATGTTCGCATGACGTGGTGGCGGACGGGGACGATCTACCAGATCTACCCGCGCTCGTTCCAGGACAGCGACGGCGACGGCGTCGGCGACCTCAAGGGGATCGAGGCGCGGCTCGACCATCTCGTCGCGCTCGGCGTCGATGCGGTGTGGATCTCGCCGATCTTCCCTTCGCCGATGCGCGACTTTGGCTATGACGTCGCCGATTATTGCGCGATCGACCCGCGCTTCGGCACGCTTGCCGATTTCGACAGCCTGCTCGCCGCCGCGCATGCGCGCGGGCTGAAGCTCCTGCTCGACTTCGTCCCAAACCACAGTTCCACCGACCATCCCTGGTTCCAGGAAAGCCGGTCGTCGCGCGACAATCCTAAGCGCGACTGGTACATCTGGCGCGATCCCGCCCCCGACGGCGGCCCGCCCAACAATTGGATCAGCGATTTCGGCGGCTCGGCGTGGGAATATGACGCCGCCACCGGTCAATATTATTACCACGCCTTCCTGAAGGAACAGGCCGACCTCAACTGGCGCAACCCCGATCTGCGGCGTGCGATGATGGATGCGCTGCGCTTCTGGTTCGACCGCGGCGTCGATGGCTTCCGCATCGACGTGCTCTGGCACATGGTAAAACACGCGGACTTTCCCAACAATCCCGCCAACCCCGACTATCGCGCCGGGATGGGCGAGATGCACGCCGTGCTCCAGCTCCATTCGACCGACCAGCCCGAGGTCCATGCCATCGCCGCCGAGATGCGTGCAATCGCGGACTCCTATCCCGGCGACCGCGTGCTGATCGGCGAGATCTATCTGCCGGTCGAGCGGCTGATGCACTATTACGGGCTCGACGCACCCGAAGTGCATCTGCCCTTCAATTTCCAGCTCATCGACGCGCGCTGGGACGCGCGTCATCTCGCCGGGCTGATCGCCGAATATGAAGCGGCGTTGCCGGCGGGGGGCTGGCCGAACTGGGTGCTCGGCAACCACGATCGCCCGCGCATCGCCAGCCGCGTCGGGGCCGCGCAGGCGCGCGTCGCGGCGGTGCTGCTGCTGACGCTGCGCGGTACGCCGACGCTCTATTACGGCGACGAGCTCGGCCTCGCCGACGTCGCCATCCCCGCGGCCCGCGTGCAGGACCCGCGCGAGCTGCGCGAACCCGGCCTCGGTCTCGGCCGCGATCCGGTGCGCACGCCGATGCCGTGGAACGCCAGCGCTTATGCCGGCTTCTCGACCGCCGAGCCGTGGCTGCCGCTCAACCCGGACTGGCCGACGCGTAACGTCGCGGCGCAGAGCGGCGATGCGCAATCTATGCTGGCGCTACACCGCGACCTGCTCAACCTGCGCCGCAAGCATGAGGCGCTCGCGATCGGCGACTTCGCGCTGATCGAGGCGGCCGGCGACGTGCTCGCCTACGAACGCCGCCACGGCGACGAGCGGATCGTCGTCGCGCTCAACCTCGGCGCGACGCCGCAGCCGGTGACACTGCCGGCCGGCGACGTTCTGCTCGGCACCCTGCCGGGGCGCGGCGAGCCCGGCCTGCTGCGCCCCGACGAAGCTATCATCCTGCGCGTAACCCGCTAAGCCGGCGTCATGAAGATCGCGATGCTCGCCCCCATTTCGTGGCGCACCCCGCCGCGCCACTACGGCCCGTGGGAATTGGTCACCAGCCTGCTTACCGAAGCGCTCGTCGCGCGCGGCGTCGACGTCACGCTGTTCGCGACGCAGGACAGCCTGACCGCCGGAACTCTTAGCGCAGTGGTGCCGGCGCCCTATTCGGAAGACCCGAGCGTCGACGCCAAGGTGTGGGAATTCCGCCATCTCGCGCATCTGTTCGACCGCGCCGGCGAGTTCGACCTGATCCACAACCAGGCCGACTTTCCCGCCCACGCCTTTTCGCATCTGGTGGCGACGCCGATGGTCACGACGATCCACGGCTTTTCGTCGGACCGTATCCTGCCGATGTACCAGCCCTATCAGGACCGCGTGCACTATGTCGCGATCAGCGACGCCGACCGGTCGCCGCAGCTCCGCTATGCCGCGACGATCCACCACGGCATCGTCCTCGACGATTTTCCCTTCGACGCCGGGGGTAGCAACGACCTGCTGTTCTTCGGCCGCATGCACCCCGACAAGGGCGCCGCCGAGGCGATCACGGTCGCGCAGGCGACGGGCCGCGACCTCGCCATGTACGGCATCGTGCAGGATGAGGGCTATTACGAGCGGTCGGTGGTCCCGCATCTCGGTGCGCATATTCGCCACCCCGGCGCGGTCGGCGGCGACGACCGCACCGCGGCGCTCGGCAAGGCGGCGGCGCTGCTCCACCTCATCAATTTCGACGAGCCCTTCGGCCTGTCGGTGATCGAGGCGATGGCCTGCGGCACGCCGGTGATCGCGATCAACCGCGGCTCGATGCCCGAGCTGATCGACGACGGCGTCACCGGATTTCTGGTCGACAGCGTCGACGAGGCGATCGCCGCGGTTGCGCGCCTGCCCGAGATCGACCGCGCCGCCTGCCGCGCCGCGGTGGCGGCGCGCTTCACCGTCCAGCGGATGGCCGACGCCTATATCGCGCTCTACCGCGACATTCTGGGTGGCTGAACGACCCGCCGATTGCTTGTCGCCGTCCCGCGTGGCGCAGCCCATCGCCACGAACATCCCGTCACCCCGGATCCGTTCCGGGGCGACGGTGTGGGTGAGGAAGGCACTCCGTGAAAGCGCCCGCCCCTGCGCATTTGCTCCGGTTGAACCGCCCGCCCCGATCGCGCGTATAGGTGGGTCATGATCGCCCGCCTGCGCCGCTTCCTGTCCGAGGAAGACTGGACCTTCGCGCCGCACGAGGTTCCCGTCCTCCCCGGCTCGCCCGGCACGGTCGAGCATCGCACCCGCCACCGCATCGCCTATGGCATCATCTCGGTGCTGCTCGGCCTGACCGGCGGCTTCGGCAACGCGCTGATCTCGGCCAACACCTATACGCTGCAGGGCGCGCTGGGGCTCGACCCGGCGCAGATCGCCTGGCTGCCGACGGTCTATGTGATGACCAACGTCAGCATCAACCTGCTGCTGATCAAGTTCCGCGCGCAGTTCGGGCTCCGGCCGTTCGCGATGATCTTCCTCAGCGTCTATGCGGCGCTGACCTTCGCGCATCTGTTCGTGCGCGGCTTCGACACCGCGATCCTCGTCCGCGCCGCGAGCGGCATGGCCGGCGCCGCGGTGTCCAGCCTGTGCCTTTATTACATGATGCAGGCGCTGCCGACCAAATGGCGGCTGAAGGCGGTGGTGGTCGGTATCGGCATCCCGCAATGCGCGACGCCGCTGGCGCGCCTGTTCTCGCCCGACCTGCTCGCCATGTCGCAATGGCGCACGCTCTACCTGTTCGAGCTCGGCCTCGCCTTGCTCAGCCTCGCCGCGGTCGCCTGGCTGCGGCTGCCGCCGACCACGCGGTCGAAGGCGTTCGAGCGGCTGGATTTCGTCACCTTCGTGCTGTTCGCGGGCGCGATGGCGCTGTTCGCCGCGGTGCTCGGTCAGGGCCGCTACGTCTGGTGGACCAACGCGCCGTGGCTGGGCTGGGCGCTGATCGCGGCGATCTCGATGCTCGCGGCCGCGCTCGCGATCGAGCATCACCGCGTCAATCCGCTGCTCAACACGCGCTGGCTGGGCAGCGCCGATATCGTCCGCTTCACGATCGTCACGATCATGGCGCGCATCGTCCTGTCCGAACAGACCTATGCCTCGGTCGGGCTGCTCACCGTGCTCGGTCAGAACAACGACCAGCTCGTGCCCTTCTTCACGATCATCTTCCTCGCCTCGGTCGCCGGGGTGGTGCTGAGCGCGGTGACGCTGGACGTCAGCCGACCGGCGCATCCGATCATGCTGGCGATCGGCCTCGTCGCGATCGCCGCCTTCGCCGACAGTCACGCGACAAACCTGACCCGCGCGCCGCAGATGTACGCCAGCCAGGCGCTGATCGCCTTCGCTGCGACCTATTTCCTGGGGCCGGCGCTCCTGTTCGGCATGACCCGAGCGCTGCAACAGGGATCGGGCCATATCATCAGCTTCATCGCGCTGTTCGGGATGATCAATTCGATCGGCGGGCTTGCCGGCACCGCTTTGCTCGGCAGCTATCAGCAGATCCGCGAGAAGGCGAACAGCGCCGCGCTGGTGCAGGCGATCGACCCGACCGACCCGATTGTCGCACAGCGGCTGCAGGCGGGCGGCGCGGCGGTGTCGCGCGTCGTCGGCGATCCCGCGCTGCGCAGCGCCGAGGGCGGGGCGATCCTGTCGCAGACGACGACGCGCGAGGCCAACGTGCTGGCGTTCGACGATGTCTTCCGGCTGATCGCGGTGCTCGCCGCGCTCACCTTCTGTTATCTCCTGTTCCTCATGATCCGCCGGACGCGCCGCGAACGCCGTGCCGCGCTCAGCCAGAGTTCCGCATGACCGATAGCCGCAGCCCCGTCGATCCCACCCCCGCGACCGAAGAGGCGCAGGCGGAGGTTGCGCCGCCGTCCGCCGCCCCCGCCGGCTCGGGCTGGCGGCCGCAGCCGCCGAGCCGCACCGCGCTGATCGTCATCCTCGTGCTGATGGTGGGCGGCGTGCTCGCGGTGCTCGCGGCATGGCGGCTGCCACCCTTCGCCAATGCCGATCAGTCGACCGACAATGCCTATGTCCGCGGCCGCACCACGGTGATCGCGCCACAGGTGTCGGGTTACGTCACGCAGGTGTTCGTCCGCGACTTCATGGACGTGCAGCCCGGTCAGGCGCTGGTCCAGATCGACGACCGCATCTACCGCCAGCGCGTCGATCAGGCGCAGGCGCAGGTCGACGCGCAGGCGGCGACGCTCGCCAACGCCCGTCAGACCGAGCGCAGCCGCACCGCCAGCCTCGCCGCGCAGACCGCCGCGGTCGCCAATGCCGAGGCGCAATTGATGCGCGCGCAGGCGGACATGAACCGCGTCAACGATCTCGTCACCGACGGCTCGGTATCCCTGCGCGAACGCGACCAGACGCTCGCCGCACTGCGTCAGGCGCAGGCGGCGGTGCAGCAGGCGCGCGCCGCACGCGAGATCGCGCGACAGGACATCCGCACTGTCCAGGTCGGCCGCGGCGGCCAGCAGGCGGGCGTCTCGGGCGCCGAGGCGGCGCTGCGCCTCGCCCAGATCGATCTCGCCAACACCGTCATCCGCGCTCCCGAACGCGGCCGGCTGAGCGAGGTCGGCGTCCGCGTCGGCCAGTATGTCACCGCCGGGTCGCAGTTGATGTTCCTCGTGCCGCCCGAAACCTGGGTGATCGCCAATTTCAAGGAGGCGCAGACCGCCCGGATGACCGTCGGCCAGCCGGCGAGCTTCACCGTCGACGGCCTCGCCAATGCGCGGCTGACCGGCCATATCGAGCGCATCTCGCCCGCGGCGGGATCGGAGTTCGCGGTGCTCAAGGCGGACAATGCGACCGGCAATTTCACCAAGGTGCCGCAGCGCATCGCGGTGCGCATCCGCATCGATCCCGGCCAGCAGCTCGCGGCACGGCTGCGCCCCGGCATGTCGGTACAAGCGCGCGTCGACACCTCCAGCGGCCCGGTGGTGAAGTGAGGAGGGTTCGCGCAGAGACGCAGAGACGCAGAGAGGGCCCATGCGCGGCGGCGCAGCCGCCCCTCAGACCGTCGGCCCGTGGTGAAACTCTGGAGACGGCCGTAAGCGCAGCATCTCCGCGCCTCTGCGCCTCTGCGCGAATCAATTTCCGGCCTCTCTCCGAAAGCGCCGATGATAATCGCGCGAAGACGCGAAGACGCGAAGATGTCGTGCTGCCGGGACCCGCAGCATGTTCCGTCATCCATAGAGATAACAGGACCACGACCGCCGCAAGCGCATCCCCTTCGCGTCTTCGCGTCTTCGCGTGCATCACCCTGCTCAACCTTACGCTGACCGGCTGCATCGGCCCGCGTCCGCAAGTCCCCGCCGCCAGCGCCGTCGTTCCGCCCCCCGCATGGCGCACCGCGCTCGGCAATGGCGAGCCGATCCGCGCCGACTGGTGGAGCGCGTTCGGCGATCCCGTGCTCACCCGGCTCGTCGGTCAGGCGCTTGCGGACAACGTCGACCTCGCCGCCGCCGCGTCGCGGATCGACGAGGCGCGCGCCGCCGCGCGGCTCGCCCGCGCGCAGCAGACACCGACGCTCGGCGGCAACCTGCCGAGCACCACCGGCCAGACGGTCAGCCCGTTCGGCACCCCCAGCGACGCGATCGGCGCACAGCCCGCGGTCACCGCCAGCTACGATCTCGACCTGTTCGGCCGCCTGCGACAGGCGAGCCGCGCCGCGCAGGCGCAGCTTCTCGCCAGTGAGGGCGCGCGTGACACCGTCCGCCTCGCCATCGCCAGCGGCGTCGCGACCAATTACGTCACGCTGCGCGCGCTCGACCTGCGCCTCGCCGTCGCGCAGCAGACGCTCGCCGCGCGCACCGAGGCGCTGCGCATCGCCCGCCGCCGCGCCGAGGCGGGCTATACCTCCAACCTCGAGCTGCGGCAGGCCGAGGCCGAATATCGCGCGACGCAACAGCTCGTCCCCGCTGCGCAGCTCGCGATCAGCCGGCAGGAGAATGCGCTCAGCCTATTGCTCGGCACCAATCCCGGTCCGATTCCGCGTGGCCTGCCGCTCGACCGGCTGCTCGCCCCCGCGATCCCCGACGGCCTGCCCGCCGACCTGCTGCGCCGCCGCCCCGACCTGTTCCAGGCCGAGCAGACGCTGGTCGCCGCCGACCGCACGCTCGACAGTGCGCGCGCGGCGATGCTGCCCAATCTAGCGCTCACCGGCTCGGCGGGGGTGGTATTGTCGACCGCGCTCGCCAATCCGATCGGCGTCTTCTCGGTCGGCGCCAGCATCCTCTCGCCGATCTTCGACGGCGGTCGCCTGCGCGCGCAGAGCGACGTCGCCACCGCGCGCCGCGATCAGGCCGCCTTCGCCTATCGGCGTACCGCGCTGGTCGCCTTTCAGGAGGTCGACAATGCGCTCGCCGGGGTGCAGCGGTCGGGCGAACAGGCGGTGGCGCTCGGATTGCAGGTCGATGCGCTCGCCGCCGCGCTGCGCAACGCCAGCAACCGCTATCGCGCCGGCTATACCTCCTACATCGAACAGCTCGACGCGCAGCGCGGCCTGCTTACCGCCGAGCTGGCGCTGGTGCAGGCGCGCGCCGACCGGATCACCGCTTATGTCGCGCTGTATCAGGCGATGGGCGGCGGCTGGTCGCGCGACGATGTGGCCGCGACGCAACGCTGACATGCTCCTGCATCGCAATATGTCATGGTGTCGGATCGCTCCCGGTCGCAACGCGTTCTCGCAACCCATGTTACTTTTACGAGCCCTTCGCCGCCGATGGCCGACGACGATTTGAAGACCGCCGGCCAGATCAGCGTCGGCAGTTGGGATTGGGACGTGGTCGCCGACCGCGTCACCGCCGACCCTGAGTTCGCGCGCCTCTACGGTGTCGATCCCGACGAGGCGCAGGCCGGCGCGCGACTGGAACGGTTCTTCACCGCGATGCACCCCGACGATCGGCCGCGGGTGCAGGCGGAGATCGCCGCGGCACTCGCCAGCGGTGATCCGTTCGAGAGCGACTACCGCCTGCAACAGCCCGACGGCCGCGCGCGCTGGGTCGCCGCACGCGGCCGCGTCACCTATGATGACGACGGGCGGCCGCTGCGCTTTCCCGGCATCAGCTTCGACATCGACGCGCGCAAGTCCGCCGAGCTGCGTCTCAAGGCGCTGGTCAAGCTCAACGACCGGCTGCGCGATCCCGGCGACCCCGCCGACCTCGCTTATGCCGCCGCCGAGATCCTCGGCCGCCTGTTCGACGTCAGCCGCTGCGGCTATGGCACGATCGACCGGGCCGCAGAGACGATCGTCACCGAACGCGCGTGGTGCGCAGGCGGCATCGCGCCGCTGCCCGGCATCCTGCATTTCCGCGATTATGGCTCGTATATCGAGGACCTCAAGCGCGGCGAGACGGTGGCGATCGACGACGTCTACGAAGATCCGCGCACCGCCGCCACCGCCGAGGGGCTGAAGAGCCTCGCCGCGCTGTCGTTCATCAACATGCCGGTGACCGAACAGGGCGGCTTCGTCGCGCTGCTCTACCTCAACAACGCACAGCCGCGCCGCTGGCTGCCCGAGGAGGTCGCCTTCGTCCGCGACGTCGCCGAACGGACGCGCGACGCGGTCGAGCGCCGCCGCGTCGAGCACGAACTCGCCGCGCTCACCGCCTCGCTCGAACAGCAGGTCGAGGCGCGTACCCGCGAGCTGATGACCGCCGAGGCGCATCTGCGCCAGGCGCAGAAAATGGAGGCGGTCGGCCAGCTCACCGGTGGGTTGGCCCACGATTTCAACAATATGCTTACCGGCATCTCGGGCGCGATCGAGATGATGCAGGTCCGCATCCGTCAGGGCCGCGTCGACGAGATCGATCGCTACGCCAATGCCGCGCAGGGCGCGGCGCGGCGGGCGGCGGCGCTGACCCACCGGCTGCTCGCCTTTTCGCGGCGTCAGACGCTCGACCCCAAGCCGACCGACGTCAACCGGTTGATCGACGGGCTGCGCGACCTCATCCAGCGTACCGTCGGCCTGGGCGTGACGATCGAGGTGGTCGGTGCCGGCGGATTGTGGCCGGCGATGGTCGATCCCAACCAGCTCGAAAATGCGCTGCTCAATCTGTGCATCAACGCGCGCGACGCGATGCCCGACGGCGGCCGCATCACGATCGAGACCGCCAACCGCTGGCTCGACGAGCGCGCCGCCAAAGAGCGCGATCTGGAACCCGGCCAATATCTCTCCTTGTGCGTCACCGACACCGGCACCGGAATGACGCCCGAGGTCCAGTCGCGCGCCTTCGACCCCTTCTACACCACCAAGCCGATGGGCGAAGGCACCGGCCTCGGCCTGTCGATGATCTACGGATTCGCGCGCCAGTCCGGCGGGCAGGTGCGCATCTATTCGGAGCTCGACCAGGGCACGACGATGTGCATCTATCTGCCGCGCCACTATGGCGATGCCGAGCAGGATGGCGATCCCGCCCCCGCGACGATCCCGGTCCCCGGCGAAGGCCGCCACACCGTTCTGGTCGTCGACGACGAACCGACGATCCGCATGCTGATCGTCGAGATCCTCGAAGAAATGGGCCATAACGTGCTGGAGGCGGGCGACGGCGCCGCCGCGCTGCGGCTGCTGGGTACCGGTGCGCAGGTCGACCTGCTCGTCACCGACGTCGGTCTGCCCGGGCAAATGAACGGCCGTCAGGTCGCCGACGCCGCGCTGGTCCAGTTGCCGGCGCTGAAGGTGCTGTTCATCACCGGCTATGCCGAGAATGCGGTGATCGGCAACGGCCCGCTCGCCGCGAACATGGCACTGGTCACCAAGCCCTTCACGATGGACGCCATCGCCGACCGCATCCGCGCGATGCTGGAGGGTTAAGCCGCCGCGGGGCGGATCACCCCGCCAGCGCCAATATCCGCTCCGCCTCGGCGAGGTGGAGGCGTTCGACCATCGCGCCGTCGAGCCGGATCGCGCCCCTACCGGTCGCGTCGGGGGCGGCGAAGGCGGTGACGACGGCCCGCGCCCAGGCCAGTTGCTCGGCGCTGGGGCCGAAGGCGGCGTTGGCGGCGTCGATCTGGGCGGGATGGATCAGCGTCTTGCCGTCGAAGCCAAGCATCGCGCCCTGCGCGCATTCGGCGGCGAGCCGGTCGGGGTCGCCGATCGCGTTGCAGACGCCGTCGAGCGCGACCAGCCCCGCCGCGCGTGCCGCGATCACCAGCTGCGTCAGCGCCGGCAGCAGCGGCGTGCGGTCGGCGTCGGGGCGGCAGCGCATCTCCTTGGCGAGATCGTTGGTGCCGGCGATCAGCAGCGCGGTGCCCGTCGTCGCTGCCGCCGCCGCGATCTCGGGCAGGCGCAGGATCGCGCCGCACGTCTCGATCATCGCCCAGATCGGCGGCCCGTCGGCACCGAGCGCGGCGCGGATCGCGACCAGATCCGCCGCGCTCGCCACCTTGGGCACGACCACCGCCGCGACGCCGCGCACCGCGACGGCATCGTCCTGCCCCCAAAGCGTGTCGAGCGCGTTGATCCGCACGGCGCACGGCCGCGCCCCGAACCCTGCCGCCGCGGCGACCGCCGCCGCCCGCGCGTCCGCCTTCGCCTCGGGCGCCACCGCATCCTCGAGGTCGAGGATCACCGCGTCGCAGGCGAGCCCCTGCGCCTTGGCGATCGCTCGGGGATTGGAGGCCGGCATGAACAGCACGCTGCGATGGCGGGTGGCGGGATGGTGGTCGCTCATGGCACCCACCCTAACCCGGCGATCAGGCGCTCACCAGCCGCGCGAGATCGATCAGCGCGCGCGGCATCGCCGCTCCGGTGGGCGTGGCGACGTAGCGCGACACCCAGACGGGGCCGAACTTGGCCTTGAACGCGCGCAGCCCGGCGAAGCCGTAGAGCCGCTCGCCATTGGCGAACAATGCATGGCCGAGCCGCGCCCATACCGGCGCCAGCCGTCCGCTCGGCATGCCCGACAGCGGCGCCATGCCGAGGTTGAAGCGGTCATATCCCTCGCTCCGCGCCCATTCGATCAGCCGCACCAGCATCATCTCCATCGTGCCATAAGGCGCGTCGGGATGGTGGCGCATCAGGTCGACCGACGCTTCGTCGCCGTCGCCCGAGACCCAGATGTTGGCGAAGGCGACGATCCGCCCCTCGACCCGCACCAGCGCGATCGGAAAGCGCGTCAGATAGGCGGCATCGAACGCCCCGAGGCTGAACCGTTTCTCGCGCCCCGCCTTGGCGGCGAGCCAAGCCGCGGAGACTTCGCCCAACTCGGCCATCAGCCCCGGCACCGCGCTCGCCGGTTCGACTGAGAACACCCCGCCCGCCGCCTCGGTCCGCCGCACCGCGTGGCGCAACGGCTTGCCGCGCGGACCGGCGGTGGTGAAGTCGGCGAGCACGACATGCGCCTCCTCGCCATATTTGATCGCCTGCAACCCCAGTTCGACGAACAGCGGCAGCATCCGCTCGCTCGCCTGATAGAAGCACAATCGCCCGGCGCGCGCGTCGCAGGCGCGGCGGATGCTCCAGACCAGTTCGCTCCACGCCGCCGCCGGGCCGACCGGGTCGCCCATCACCACCCAGCTGCGCCCCTGCACGCGGTACATCAGGAAGGCGTCGCCGGCGGCGGAGACGATGAAGCTCTTGTCGCCGGTGAAGGCGAGCGCGGCGTCGGTGCGCGGGCAATGCGCCAGCGCCGCCGCCAGCACCGGCTCGGGCGGCAGGGCGTCGGGCATCGTCCGCGTCCGGCTGGCGGTGAGCAATTGCCACGCCGATACCGCGGTGAGCAGCACGCCCGCGGCGAAACTGGCGCGCAGGAAGCGCGGCGCATTGGCGTCGAGCGCGAACCGCCACCACAATTCGTCGCTGTACGGCGTGCGCTTGTAGGCGAAGAAGCCCGCCCAGATGCTGAGCCCCAGCGCCGCGGCGGCGGCGACCAGCCACGGCCAGCGCGGCCTGTCGGTGAGGATGCCGCCCTCGCGATAGAAGCTCGCCTTGCAATATTGCAGCACCCCGGCGACGATCAGCTGGAGCGACGCCTCCTCGTAATCGAGGCCCTTGAGCAGCGAGAAGATCGCGCCACCGACGAGCAGGATGCGCGCCGCCGCCCAGCCCGAACGCAGCCGTGCGGTGAGCGCCGGCGCGACGAGCAGCATCGCGGTGCCGATCAGGCTGCCCGCCATGTGCGACCCCTCGATGAACGGCAGCGGCACCAGATCGGTCAACTCGGTCAGCCGCCCCTTCACCCCCGGCAGCGCGCCCGAGACGAGCAGCACGAAGCCGGCGACGAAGACCAGCACGGTGACCGCGCTCGGCGCCAGCAACTGCCCGGCGCGATCGACATAGGAGAGGCCGCGGCGGATCGGATGGCGCAGCCGCCAGCCCTCGCTGGCGGCGATGCCGATCGCGGCGACGAGCAGCGGCAGCAGATAATAGATCAGCCGGTAGAGCAGCAGCGCGGCGAACAGCGTCGGGCGGTCGCCGGGCACGGTCGCCAGCACCACCGTCTCGAACACCCCCAGGCCGCCGGGGACGTGGAGCAGCAGCGCGACGACCACGGCGACGGCATAAGCGACGACGAAGCCGGGAAAGGCGCCGGGCGCGGTGCCCGGCACCAGCACGAAGAGCGCGGCCGAGGCCATGGTGAGATCGGCGAGCGACAGGCCGGCAAGCGCGCCCATCTGGCGCAGACTGGGCAGCGCGATGCCGAACCGCGCCGGACCGAGCGTCGTCGCACCGCGCAGCCGCAGCACCGGCAGCACCGCGAGCAAGGCGAGCAACAGGACGCCCAGTCCCTGCGCAGCGACCGGCGACAGCGTCACCGGACCGAGGACGATGCCGTCGCCGATGATCAGCCCGATCCCCGCCGCCCCGGCGACGCCCGCCCAGAAGGCGATCGCGCAGATGCCGGCGACCTGCGCGATCTCGCCGAACGCGAGTCCCGCGGCGCCATAGAGGCGTAGCCGCGCCGAGCCGCCGGTGATCAGCGACAGGCCGAGATTGTGGCTGAGCGTATAGGAGGTGAACGATCCCGCCGCGGCGACCCGCCACGGCAGCGGGCGGCCGATCGCGCGCAGCGCCACCCAGTCGAGACCGGTGAGCAGCAGATAGCTGGCGGTGGTGAGCGCGAGGCTGGCGGCGATCCGCACGTCGGGGATCGCAGCCAGCGCCTTGCGCACGTCGCTGAGATGCACCTCGCGCAGTACCAGCCGCAAGGCGGCGAAGCCGATGCCCGCGACGAGCAGCACCGCGGCGACCGTCAGGCTGCGGCGGTGATGCTGCGCGAGCGCCATCACCGCATCCAGACGGCCGGTCGTCACGCCACCCGGTGCCAGGTCTGCGACTTGCACAGGAAGGTGCCGACGACGCAGCCGGTGATGGTCAGCGTCGCGGGCGAGCTCTGGTGGATGCGCGAGGAGAAGGTGCGGCCCATGTCGGGCACGAACACCTTGCCCTCCCAGGCGCCCGATTTGTTGCGGCGATAGCCGCGCAGCAATTGCGTGCCGACGAGGTCGGGCAGGCCGGCGCCGCGCGCCTCGGCGCGCGCCTGCGGGCTGGCCCAGACGATCTGGCCGCACAGCGCGCCGTCGGCGCAGCGCCCGGTCTGCACCGCCAGCGTGCCGCGTGGATTGGCCCAGCGGCCGATCACCGCCGGCGCCCCCGGGCGCAAATTCGCCTGCGCCGCCGACGCCCCCGCCGCGACCGCCAGCATCCCCGCCACGACCGTCGTGATTCGTGCCATCGTCATGATCGTATCCCCCACCATCATACGATCATAGACGGCACGCACGCCCCGGAACCGCAGCACCATTGCGAATCAACGCGCGAATGCGTCGGGCGCGGCGTGGCGGATCGCCGCGAGGATGTGCGCGAACAGGCCGGCGCGGTCGTCGTTGAGGAAATGGCCGCCGGGCATCGCCACCACCGTCGCCTGCCCAGCCCGCCCCGCCCGGCGCCCTGCCAAAAGGTCCGGGCAGGCGCTGTCGACCTCCGCCGCGCCGTAGATGCAGGTGAGATGCGTCCAACCGAGCCGGGCGAGCGTCGCGCGGCTCTCGCTGTCGGGGGTGCCGCGATAGACGAGGCCGGACGGGTCGGCGCGGAAGAACACGGTCTCGCCGGGCACCACCAGCACCACGCCGGCGACGTGGCTGCGCAGCGCCACCGGCAGATCGGCGAGCCCGGTCTGCAAGACGTCGGCGCCATAGGATTGGCCGATCAGCATCAGTCGCGCCGCGCCTGTCCGCGCCAGCGCGGCGCGTACGCCGTCGGCGACGATCCGGTCGACCTCCGCCCGCGTCCGGCGCAGGCCGAACAGGGCCGGCGAACTCAGGGCGACGACCGGGAACCCCTGCCCGGCCAAAGCGCGTACGGTATGCGGATTGGGGCCGTAGCGCAGCCCCATGTCGCCCGACACGTAGAGCACGCCGATCGGCCGCGCGATCCCCTGTGGGCCGAACAGATGCGCGGCATCGCGGTCGAAGAAGCCGGCGCTGGCGGCGATCCCGGCGAGGAGCGCGAGCACGCCGCCGGCGATACCGGCGATCCAGGCGAGCCGCCACCGCAGCGATCGGGAGCGTTGCGATGCCATCCCGCCGTCCTGCACGCGTTCCGCTGTCCCGGCGATGGCGCGATCATGAACTTTTCGTCACCCGACGCGGCAAGAGACTGATAGGCTGATGAAAATCTGGATATCGAGGGTGCTGCCATGTCGCCGATCCTGCTGCCTATGTTGCTCGCCGCGCAGGCGGCCATCGCCCCGCCGGCGACGCTCGGCGCGACCGACCAGCGCGTCGACCGGCCGATCGCCGCCCCCGCGCGCGCACCCGACGTCGCCGACGAATTCGACGGTCCGCGCATCGATCTGACCCTGTGGCGGTTCGACATGGCCCAGAACAAGACGGGCTGGTTCAACCACGAGAAGCAATATTACGGCCCCGCCAACGCCCGCATCCGCGACGGCGCGCTGGTGATCGAGGCGCGCGCCGAGCGGGCGACCGCACCCGACAGCGGCGGCCAGGCCTATACCTCGGCCAAGCTCGTCAGCCGCCGCGCCTTCGGCTACGGATTCTACGAAATCCGCGCGCGCCTGCCGTGCGGCCGGGGGACGTGGCCGGCGATCTGGCTGCTGCCGTCGTCGGGGCGTTGGCCGGCGGTGGGCGAGATCGACGTGATGGAGATGGTCGGCTGGGACCCGAACGTCGTCCATGCGACGGTGCACAGCGCGGCCTACAATCACGTCAAGGGCACGCAGCGCGGCGCGCAGCTGACCGTGCCGACCGCCTGCACCGCTTATCATCGCTACCAGCTCGACTGGCGGCGCGATGCGATCCTGATCGGCGTCGACGGCCGCGCCTATATGCGCGTCGCCAACGATCGCCCCGGCGGTGCGGCGGCATGGCCGTTCACCCGGCCGTATCAGCTGATCCTCAACCTCGCGATCGGCGGCGACTGGGGCGGCGTGAAGGGCGTGGACGATGCCGCGCTGCCGCAGCGGATGGCGGTGGACTATGTGCGTTTCTGGGCGCGGCGATAGCGGCTAGAACGACGGTGATGGAGGCAGTTACCCGATGAAACAGACATGGATCGCGGCGGCATCGTGGTGCGCGCCGCTGCTGCTCGCCGGCTGCGGCAGCGCCGATGGCCGGACCGAACGGGCCGCGGGTGATGGCGTCGCCGCGACGACCGCCCCTGCGTCGCGACCGGCCGCCGCCGCGCCGGTCGCCGCGACGACGCCGCGCCGTACCCGCCCGCTGTCCTGCGCCGCCGAGATCGGCGCCGCCGCGGCCGCCCGCCGCGTCGCGATCTGCCGCAACGTCTCGCCGGCGACGCATCCGCCGTGCAACGCCGTCAACAGCTGCGCGCTGATCGACGACGAGATCGCGCGCAGTTGCGCGCTGTTCGACGGCAAGGGCGCGCCGATGCCGGGCTGTACGCCGCCGCCCAAGAGCGCCGCCGCCGCCGCGGCGGTGGTGCAGCGCTATTACGCCGCGCTCAACGCGGGCGACTATGGCACCGCCTGGCAGCAATGGGGCGACGACGGCCGCCCCGGCCAGACCTACGCCGCCTTCGCGGGCGGCTTCGCGCATACCCGCACGACGCGGGTGACGATCGGCACGCTGCCGCCGGGCGACGCCGGGGCGGGATCGCTCTACCAGCCGGTACCGGTCACCGTCGACGCGACGCTCGACGACGGCCGTCACCAGCGCTTCCGCGGCCGCTATGTCGTGCGCCGCGTCAACGACGTCGACGGCGCCAGCCCCGGCCAGTTGCGCTGGCACATCGATTCGGCGCAGCTCAAGCCGGGCTGAGCCGCGCCGGGCGTCATCACGCTGTCATCATCGCCGCGCAACGCGGAACG
The DNA here is from genome assembly GCF_000764535.1 of Sphingomonas taxi. Taxonomy (NCBI): domain Bacteria; kingdom Pseudomonadati; phylum Pseudomonadota; class Alphaproteobacteria; order Sphingomonadales; family Sphingomonadaceae; genus Sphingomonas; species Sphingomonas taxi. Next base: position 2,857,446 of record NZ_CP009571.1, read on the forward strand.
ATAGCGCGGCGATGCGGGACCTTATCCATGGTTGAGACGAGCAAGACCGCGCCGGTGCTGACCCGGCGTGCGCTGATCGGCGGCTCCGCCGCGCTGCTGACGGTGGCGGCGCGCGGGGCGGAGCGGCTGCCCGCCGGAGTGTTCGCGCTCGGCGTCGCCTCGGGCGATCCCTTGCCCGATTCGGTGATCCTGTGGACGCGGCTGGCGCCGCAGCCGCTCGATGCGGCGGGCGGCATGCCGCCGCTCGCGGTGCCGGTGCGCTGGCAGGTCGCGACCGACGAAGGCTTCACGCGGATCGTGCGCACGGGGGAGGCGCGCGCCGAGCCGCGCTGGGGGCATAGCGTCCACGTCGACGTGCGCGGGCTGCGCCCGGCCAGCCGCTATTTCTACCGCTTCCTCGCCGGCGGCGAGACGAGCCCGGTCGGGCGGACGCGCACCGCACCGGCGGCGGGGGCGCCGGTCGAGCGGCTCCGGCTCGCCTACGGATCGTGCCAGAAATACGAATCGGGCTTCTACGCCGCCTATCGTCATCTGGTCGCCGACGACCCGGATTTCGTGCTGTTCCTCGGCGACTACATCTACGAGGGCGCGCCGACCGCCAAGGATGCGGTGCGCCTGCACCAGAATCCGGAGCCCAAGGATCTCGCCGGCTATCGCGTCCGCTACGCCACCTACAAGAGCGATCCGCTGCTGCAGGCGGCGCATCACGCCGCGCCGTGGGTGCTGACCTGGGACGATCACGAGGTCGCCAACGACTATGCCGCCGCGCTCGACCAGAACAACACCGACCCCGCCGCCTTCCTCCTGCGGCGCGCCGCCGCCTATCAGGCGTGGTACGAGCATCAGCCGGTCCGCGCCGCGCCGCCGCTGGGGCCGGCGATGCGCATCTACCACACGCTCGACTGGGGCCGGCTGGCGCAATTCCAGATCGTCGACGATCGCCAGTATCGCGGCGCCCGCGCCTGCCAGCCGCCGGGGCTGGTCGCGGCGCATGCGCGCTATCGCACGCTGATCGAGCCCTGCCCCGATCTCTATGCCGCCGACCGCACGATGCTCGGCGACGCGCAGGAAGCCTGGCTGATGCAGGCGCTGGGCGACAGCCGCGCGCAATGGAATCTGCTCGCGCAGCAGACGCTGATGCACCAGCAGGGCCGCATCAACGCCGACCATCCCGAGCGCGGCGTGCAATATTCGGCGGACAATTGGTCGGGCTATCCCGCCGCGCGCGATCGCATCTACCGCCGCTGGGTCGAGTCGCGCACTTCCAACCCGGTAGCGCTGGGCGGCGACATCCACGCCTTCGCCGCCGCCGACGTCCACGATCCCGCGCAGCCCGATGCGGCGCCGATCGCGGCGGAGTTCGTCGGCGGATCGATCACCTCGCTGTTCCACGACGCCAGCTTCAAGCAGCAGGCGGCGGCGAACGGTCTCGTCTTCGCCGAAAACGAGGTGCGCGGCTATGGCCTCGTGGACCTGACCGCGAAGGAGGGTCGCGTCACCTTCCGCGGGCTGGACGACGCGCGCGATCCGCAATCGGGTATCCGCGACCTCGTCCGCTTCGCGCTCGAACCCGGGCGCCCCGGCATCCGCGACCAGCGCAGTTGATGTCCGGATTGTAACAGCGACGTAACGGATCGTGGCTAGCCCGGCCGGATAAGATCACGGGGGTTCAGCAATGACGATCGAACGCAAGGCGACGCTTCGTCGCCGGATGACGCTTGCCTGGCTGGCGAGCTCGGCGCTGTTGGCCGCCGTGCCGGCGCTCGCGCAGACCGCGACGGCCGACAATCCCGGCACCCCCGACGCCGCCGCTGGGGAGGAAGGCGAGGATCGCGAGATCACCGTCGTCGCGCGCAAGACCAGCGAAAATGCGCAGCGCGTGCCGATCCCGATCACCGTCATCGGCGCCGCCACGCTGACGCGGCAGAACCTCACCAATTTCACCAATTTCCAGTTCAAGCTGCCCGCCTTCTCGGTCTATCTGACCAATCCAAAGCAGCTCAACCTCGGCATCCGCGGCATCGGCAACAACGGCTTCAACACCGATGGCATCGACGGGTCGGTCGGCGTGTTCGTCGACGGCGTCTACACCGGCCGCCAAGGCATGGTGTCGAACGATTTCAACGACCTCGCCGACGTCGAGGTGCTGCGCGGGCCGCAGGGAACGCTGTTCGGCAAGAACACCACCGCCGGCGCGGTGCTGATCAACACGCTGAAACCCAGCTTCACGTCCGGCGGCACCGCCGAGGCGAGCACCGGCAATTTCGGCTTCACCGAGGTGAAGGGCAGCGTCACCGGCCCGTTGATCGCCGACAAGCTCGCGATCCGCCTGTCGAGCTTCTACAGCAACCGCGACGGCACTTATAAGAACCTTTTCAACAACCAATATCAGAACGCGCGCCAGGGTATCGGCGTGCGCGGCCAGTTGCTCGCGACGCCGACCGACGTTCTCGCCATCCGGCTGATCGGCACGCATGCGCGCCAGTTCTTCCCGACGATCTCGCCGGTGATCCTGTCGGTCTACAATCCGGCGGGGTTGCAGGCGCGGATGGCGGCGGCTGGCTATCCGCTGCTGACCAGCAACGCGCGCGACCGCTACGTCAATATCGACGGCCGGCTCGATGCCCGCACCAGCCTCGACAGCGCGAGCGGCCAGATCGACTGGTCGCCCGCCGATCTCGGCACCTTCACGTCGATCACCGGCTGGCAACGCTGGAGCTGCTTCACCAACAACGACAATGATTACACGCAACTCGACGCGATCAGCGACTATGGCTCGTGCAACGTCGAGAAGCAGGTGTCGCAGGAGCTGCGCTGGGCGACGCCGCGCGACCGACCGATCGAGGCGACCTTCGGCGGCTTCCTCAGCCGCCAGCGGCTGCAGGTCGATTCGCGGGTCCGCTTCGGCCGCCAGTACAATATCTGGGCGGCCAATCCCTCGGCCAGCGCCTTCCCCACGGTCGTCGGGCGCAACTGGGCACAGGGCGCCTATGCCGCGCGCGTCGCCGGCTTCGGCATCCGCAGCCAGGCGATCTTCCACACCGATACCGACGCGCTGTTCGGCAACGTCACCTGGCATCCCGAGGCATCGCGCCGGCTGGCGATCGATGCCGGCCTGCGCCAGACGTGGGAACGACGCAGCCAGTTGTACGACGGTGTCGTCGCGTCCAATCCCGGCGCGCTCAACGCCGCGCAGATCGCCGTCCTGTCCGCCGCGGGTGCCAATGCGCAGCTCGGCCATGTCGACACCAGCCTGAAGGACAGCGCGCTGTCGGGCGAGATCGGCGCCAATTACCGCGTGACCCCCGACGTGTTCGTCTACGGCAAATATGCGCGCGGCAACAAATCGGCCGGCTTCAACCTGTTGCCATTCAACGCCGGTCCCGACCTGCCGCCCGGTACAGGCCAGACGGTGAAGGGCGAGACCGCCGACAATTTCGAGGCGGGGATCAAGTCGACCTTCCTCGACCACCGCATCCTGTTCAACCTCACCGCCTTCCATACCAAGGTGCGCAACTATCAGGCGAACCAGTCGGTCGGCGTCGGCAATACCGCGCTCAAATTCCTCGCCAACGTCGGCTCGCTGACCTCGCGCGGCATCGAGCTGGAGAATGAGACGTGGCTGGTGCCGGGCCTGCATACCAAGGGGTTCATCGCCTATGACAAGGCGACCTATTCCTCCTTCCCCAATTCGGTCTGTCCGGGGCAGGTGACCGACCGGGTGACCTGTGACCTTACCGGGCGGCAGGTGGCATGGGCGCCGGCATGGACCAGCGATCTCACCGTCGACTATACGCAGCGGCTCGACGCCACGACCAAGGCCTATGGGCTGATCGACGTCAACTGGCGCTCGAAGCAGAATACGACGATCACGCTCGATCCCTCGGCGGAGATCCCCGCCTATGCGCTCGCCAGCGCGCGCGCCGGCGTGCTGCTCGACAACGAGCGGCTCGAGATGCAGCTCTGGGTCGAGAATCTGTTCGACAAGGCCTATTTCATCAATCTGCTCGGCTACACCAAGTCGACCGGCATCGTTCAGGGCTATCCCGGCAATCCGCGCACCTATGGCGGCACGGTGCGCGTGCGCTTCTGACGGGGCGGGCTCGGCGATCGAATAAGGTTGCGGCCGCGAGGCGCACACGGCTTCTCATCGGATTCGTCAGTCCCAATTCGTTAGAGACCTCTGCGAAAGTCGCCCAGTGCTCCTGCGAAAGCAGGAGCCCAGAAGTCCCGAAGGCCATAAGACGTTTCTGTGCTTGGCTCTGGGCTCCTGCGTTCGCAGGAGCACTGCGTTGATTTAGGCGATGGGACTTTCGCAGAGGTTTTGACTCATTCCGGGGTGCACCGGGCTGCGAAGGTACGGCGTCCTCGCACGCCGCACCCCCCGCCGCCTCAGTCGTTGCCCGTCGCGGTCGCCGTGCGCGCCTTGTCCGGGGTCGTCCCCTCGCCGGTGAAGGGCGCGAGGCGGAAGGCGACGCGGGTCGGCGCCACCGGCACGCGATAGTGCGGCAGCGGCTTGCCGAACTCGCTCCATTGCGTGTCGCCGCCGACCCCCCATTGCGCCGCATCGACCAGCAAGGTCACCTGGCCGTGCGGCACGACGTCGGTCGACTTCCACGTGCCCGGTTCATGCCGGTCGAGATCGGCATAAGGAAAGGCGAGCGCGTTCATCATCAGCGGCGTCGCGCCCTGCACGCGCAGCCCGCGCCCCGCCCCCGACAGCTCCATCCAGCGCACGTCGACCTTGTTGCCGGTTTCCTGCGGGCGGATGTAATCGTGGTTCTGCGCGGCGATCGCACCACGCCACAGGCCGATCGGCGCCGAGGTCTTGCGGTCGACATAGCTTTCATGCGGCCCGCGGCCATACCATTCGACCGTGGCGATATCGGTCGGCAGCGCGAAGGCGAGCCCGACGCGGAACGGCGACGGCAATTTGGTCTTCAGCGGGGTCAGCGCGCCCTGCACCTCGACCGTACCGTCACCCGCCATCGTATAGACGGTGGCAAAGGTCGCATCGCCATCGCCGAGCGCATAGTCGACGGTGACGCTCGCGCCCGCGTCGGTCCTCGCCTGACGCACCGCGGTGACGCGGCGCGTGTCGCTCATCGTCTTCCAGACCTTGAGCTGTTCGGCGGTGCCGATGCCGAGATCGTTGTCGGTGACCGCCCGCCAGAAGTGCGGCGCGCCGCCCGCGGCAAGCTCGCGCCCGTCCGCGGCGTAGCGGCGCACCAGACCGGTCGCGCGATCGATCTCGAGGCTCGCCCCGCCCGCCGCCAGCGTGATCGCGCCGCCCGACTGGCGCAGGTCGACCTTGCCCGCAACCGGCGGCGTGCCGACCGACGCGGCGCCGCCGAGCGCGAATTGCTCGAAGCCGAGCGTCGTGCCGCCCGCCACCGCGGGGATCGCATTGGCCTTGGCGCGGACCCGCACGGTCACGAAATATTCGGCATCCGGCTTGCGCGGCCAGCTCGCCACCGGCAGCGTCAGCGAACCGGCGGCACGCGGCCCGACGCTTTGCGGCGGCAGCGCACCCTGCGCGACGACGACGCCGTTCTCGGCCAGCTCCCAGTCGAAATCGAAGCCCGACAGGTCGCGGAAGTCGTGACGGTTGCGCACGGTGACGCGCCCGCTCGCCGGGTCGAAGCCGTCGAACTGCACCGGCGCATAGACCTTGCGCAGCTCGAACAATTGCGGATTGGGCGTCCGGTCCGACTGCAACAGGCCGTCGCCGAACTCGATATCGCCGCCCGGATTGGGGCCATATTCGCCGCCGTCACCCCAATAGCGCCGCCCGTCCTTGGTGTAGCGGTACATCGACTGGTCGACCCAGTCCCAGGCGAAGCCACCCTGCAACTTGTCGGGATGGGCGTAGATCGTGTCCCAATATTCCTTCAGGTTACCGCCCGAATTGCCCATCATATGCGCATATTCGCACTGGATCATCGGCTGTTTGAAATTCCAGTTGGCGGCGTAATCGGCCATTCGCACCGCCGGGTCGTACATCGGCGCATAGATGTCGGCGAAGTCATTGGGGCGGTGATCGTGGATGCCGCCGAAGGTCCCCCAGCCGAGATAGGAGATCAGCCGGCCCGGATCGCGCGCCCGCGCCGCCTCGGCGGCGGCACGGAAATTGGGGCCGATCCCCGCCTCGTTGCCGAGCGACCAGAAGATCACGGAGGCATGGTTCTTGTCGCGCTCGACCATATTGGCGACGCGACTGACATGCGCGTCCTTCCACGCCGGATCGAAGCCGATCTGATATTTCGCCCGCTCGTCGGGGACGCGGTTGGCGTAATCCATATACGCGTGGCTCTCGATATTCGCCTCGTCCATGACGTACAGGCCGTAGCGGTCGGCGAGATCGTAGAGATACGGGTCGTTGGGATAATGCGAGGTGCGGATCGCATTGACGTTGTTCCGCTTCATCAGCTGGATATCGCGTTCCATCGAGGCGCGGCTGACGACGTGGAAGGTCTCGGGATCGTGTTCGTGGCGGTTGACGCCGCGGATCGTGATCGGCTTGCCGTTGACGGTGACCTGCCCGTTCAGCATCGCGACGGTGCGGAAGCCGATCGCGCGCGCGGTCGATTGCAGCACCGTGCCGCGTGCGTCGACCAGTTCGGTGACGAGCGTGTAGAGATCGGGCGTCTCCGCGGTCCATGGCTTCACCGCCGGCACGTCCGCGGTCAGCGTCAGCTTGCGCTCCGCCGCGGCGGCCGCGACGGGCTGCGTCCGGGTGAGCACCTGCCGCGCGCCGTCGAGCAGCACCAGCCGCACGCTCGCCGCGCTGCCCGGCGTCACCGCGACGTCGACCGCGAGCCGGCCGTCGCGATAGGCTTCGTCGAGCCCGGCATGGACGAAGACGTCGCGCACCCGCACCTTGGACGCCGCCATCAGATAGACCGAGCGCTCGATCCCCGACACGCGCCAGAAATCCTGATCCTCCAGATAGCTGCCGTCCGACCAGCGGAAGATCTGGATCGCGACGGTGTTCCTGCCCGGCTTGACCCATTTGGTCACGTCGAACTCGCTCGGCAGCTTGCTGTCCTCGGAATAGCCGACCTTCTCGCCGTTGACCCAGACGTAATAGGCCGAGCCCGCCGCGCCGATATAGAGGATGACGTCCTGCCCGCTCCAGTTCGCCGGGACGGTGACGTCGCGGCGATAGGAGCCGACCGGATTGGTCGCATGCGGGATCAGCGGCCGGTTGGCGGGGAAGGGATAAGTGATGTTGTTATAGCGCGGCTGGTCGAAGCCCTGCGTCTGCCAGTCGGCGGGCACCTTGATCTGCTTCCACGCCGACACGTCATAGTCGGGCCGCTCGAACCCGGCCGGCAGCCGGTCGGCATCGGGGGAGAAAGCGAAGCTCCAGGTGCCGTCGAGCGAGACATGGCGCGCGGACGCCGCCTCGTCGCCGGCGAGCGCCTTCGCCCGGCTCTCGAACGGGAAGCCGGTGGCGCTGGCGGGCAGCTTGCCGCGGGCGAACACCGCGGGATTCTCCCAATCGGGGCGGGACGGGTCGACCTGTACCGGCTGCACCTGCGGCGCGCCGTCCTGTGCCAGCGCGGCGCTCGCCACGACACTGCCGATGATTCCCGCCCACAACCATGCGTGTCGCATGTTTCCGCTCCCTGTATTTGTCTTCTTGTTGTCAGACATATCGGCTTATTCGGGCGGCGCAAGGCCCACGTATACGGTGGCGCGCCGTCCTGCCGGGCGCTTCGGGTGCAGCCGCGTTGACGCACAAAATCACCATCTCTAGTCTGACAAATCATAGACCGGACAAGGACGGCGGCAGCGATGCGCTTGGGAGGAACGATGACGGGATCGGCAGAAGCAGACACGCCGCAGCATGGCTGCGCATCCCCGGGCGTCACCCGCCGTACCTTGCTCGGCGGCGCGAGCGCGCTGGTCTTCGCCGGACCGGCGTTCGCCGCGGCGTTGCCCGCCGACAAGGCGACCAGGGTCGAGCCGGTGCCGATGCGCCACGTCCGGCTCAAGCCGTCGCATTTCGCCGACGCCTTCGCCGCCAACCGCCGCTATCTGCTGTCGCTCGATCCCGAGCGGTTGCTGCACAATTTCTACGTGTCGGCGAAACTGCCCGCGCCCAAGCCGGTCTATGCCGGCTGGGAGGCGCAGGGTATCGCCGGCCATTCGCTCGGCCACTGGCTGTCGGCCTGTGCGCTGGTCGTCGCCAACACTGGTGACCGGGAGGTCGCCGCGACGCTCGATCATGCGCTCGCCGAGATGGCGCGCATCCAGGCGGCGCATGGCGACGGCTATTGCGGCGGCACCACGGTGGAGCGCGACGGCAAGACGATCGACGGCAAGGTCGTGTTCGAGGAGGTGCGCCGCGGCGACATCCGCACCGGCGGCTTCGACCTCAACGGCGGCTGGGTGCCGCTCTACACCTGGCACAAGGTCCATGCCGGGCTGCTCGACGCGCATACGCTCGCCGGCAACCCGCGGGCGCTGGGAATCGCGGTCGCGCTTGCCGGCTATCTGGCGGGCGTGTTCGAACCCTTGAGCGACGCGCAGATGCAGCAGGTGTTGCGCGCCGAACATGGCGGGCTGAACGAGACCTATGCGGAAACCTATGCGCTGACCGGCGATCCGCGCTGGCTGCGCATGGCGCAGAAGATCCGCCACAAGGCGGTGCTCGACCCGCTCACCGCCGGCCGCGACCAGCTCGCCGGGCTGCACGCCAATACGCAGATCCCCAAGCTGATCGGCCTCGCCCGCCTGTACGAGCTGACCGGCGATCCCGCGCATGCCAGCGCCGCGCGCTTCTTCCACGACCGCGTCACCCATCACCACAGCTATGTCATCGGCGGCAATTCGGAGCGCGAGCATTTCGGCCAGCCCGATCAATTGTCGAAGCGGATCACCGAAGCGACGTGCGAGGCGTGCAACAGCTACAATATGCTGAAACTCACCCGGCACCTCTATGCCTGGGAGCCGAAGGCGCAGTGGTTCGACTATTACGAACGCGTTCAGCTCAACCATATCCTCGCGCACCAGCGGCCCGACACCGGCCAGTTCGTCTATTTCATGCCGCTGTCGGCGGGCGCGCGACGCAGCTATTCGACCGCGGAGGAGAGCTTCTGGTGCTGCGTCGGCTCGGGGATGGAGAGCCACGCCAAGCACGCGGATTCGATCTACTGGCATGACGCGGGCAAGGCGGGGACGCTCTACGTCAATCTCTACATCCCGAGCAGCCTCGACTGGCAGGGGCTCGCGCTCGATCTCGACACGCGCATGCCGACCGAGGGCGAGGCGACGCTCACCGTCCGCCGTGCCGGCCGCGCAGTGCAGCCGATCGCGCTGCGCATTCCCGGCTGGGCGCAGGGTGCGACCGTCGAACTCAACGGCAAGCCGGCGCCGGCGACGATGCGCGACGGCTATGCCGTCATCGACCGGCGCTGGCAGGCGGGCGACCGGATCCGCCTGATGCTGCCGATGCACTTGCAGGCCGAGCCGACGCCGGACGATCCGACGATGATCGCCTTCACACATGGTCCGCTGGTGCTCGCCGCCGACATGGGCGCCGCAGCGGAGGCGTTCGACGGTCTCGGTCCGGCGCTCACCGTCGACGGCCCGGCGACCGCCGCACTGCGCACCGCGGGTGGCGCCCACCGCTTCACCGCGCGCTCGGCCCTCGGCGAACCGCTCCAGCTCAGCCCCTTCTACGCGCAATATGAGCGACGCACCGCGGTCTATTTCCCGACCTTCACCGCCGCGGCCTGGGCGGCGGCCAAGCCCGATTATCTGCGCGCGCAGCAGGAACGGCAGGCGCTCGCGCGGCGCACCGCCGACGTCGCCTATCTCGGCGAGATGCAGCCCGAGCGCGACCACGCCTTCACCGCCAGCAAGCCCGAGACGGTGCAGCTCCACGGCCGGTCGGCACGCAAGCTGCGGGCGGGCGAGACGATCGCACTGACGCTGCAACGCCGCCCGGGGCCGGCGGTGCTGCGCGTCGTCTATTGGGGCGGCGACGTCGGCAATCGCGAGCTGGCGATCAGCGTCGACGGCACGCCGCTCGCCACCGATGCGCGCGAGGCGAAGCCGCAGGAGGGCTTCGTCGCGATCGACTATCCGCTGCGGAGCGCCGGCGAACAGGGCAAGGCAGAGGCGAAGGTCGTCTTCACCGGCAAGCGCGGCGAGGTCGATATCTACGAGGTGCGGATGCTGTCGGCACCGACCGCGGCGCCGGGGTCGGTGGCGTGAAGCGGATCGGCGCGCTGCTCGCCGCGCTGCTGCTCGGCACCGCGGCGGCACCGGCGCCGTCGGTGACGCGGCCGGTGACCGTCGTGCTGCGCGCCGCCGTCGACCGGCCGTCGACGGTGTTCGAGGGCTGGGGGACCGCGCTCGCCTGGTTCGCCAACGTCACCGGCGGCTGGCCGGAGGCGGAGCGGACGCGGCTCGCCGATATGTTCTATACCGGGCGGGGGCTCGGCTGGACGATCGCGCGCTACAATATCGGCGGCGGCGATGCCGCGGACACCAAACCCTATCTGCGCACCGGCGCGGCGGTGCCGGGCTTCTGGCGGCTGCCGCCCGGCACGCAGGCGCAGGACTGGCGCGCCGACGATCCGCGGATGTGGGACTGGTCGCAGGACGCCAACCAGCGCTGGTGGCTCGATGCGATTCACGCGCGCGTGCCGGGCGCGATCTTCGAGGCCTTCTCCAACTCGCCGCCGTGGTTCATGACCGTCTCGGGCAAGGTCTCGGGTGCGGAGAAGCGGACCGACGACAATCTGCGCCCCGGTCAGGAAGGCGCCTTCGCCGCCTATCTGGCGCGCAGCGTCGAGGAATTGCAGCGGCGGCATCACATCACCTTCCGCACGCTGTCGCCGGTCAACGAGCCCAACACCGATTATTGGTATGCCGCCAACACGCAGGAGGGCGCCCACTGGAGCCCGGTGCGGCAGGCGGCGATGATCGACGCCGGCGACGCCGCGCTCAAGGCGCGCGGGCTGGCGACGGTCGTCTCGGCACCGGACGAGACCAACTCCCGGCTGTTCCTCGCCGATGTCGCGGCCTATCCACCGGCGACGCTGGCGCGGGTCGGCCAGCTCAACGTCCACAGCTACGGCACCTTGTACCAGACGGGTGCGCGCGATGCCGCCCGCGCGGCGGGCATCCGGCTGTGGATGAGCGAGAACGATACGCCGCTCGACGGCGATCGGGAGAATTTCGACGGCATGCCCTCGGCGCTCGCCTTCGCCGACCACGTCGTCGCCGATCTCAAGAGGCTCGAGCCGGCGGCCTGGGTATTCTGGCAGGCGGTGGAGAACCTCTCGGGCGGCAACGGCAAGCCGACCTCGAACTGGGGGCTGATCAAGGCCGATCTGGCGGCGCCGGCGGCGGGGCCGCATGCGATCCACGTCACGCGCAAATATTGGGCGATGGCGCAGTTCAGCCGCTATATCCGCCCCGGCTATCGACTGGTGCCGGTCGACGATCTCGACACCGCGGGGGCGTTGTCGCCGGATGGCGCGACGCTGGTGCTGGTCCACGTCAACGGCGGGGTGGCGCCGCGGACGCTGGTGGTGCCACAGGGCTGGCGCGCGCAGGCGGTGCTGACCGATGCAACGCACGATGCGCGCTGCGTCGCGGGGGTGACCGCGCCGGCGCAGTCGGTGGTGACTTTGGTGCTGACGCGCGGGCGGGGGAAGCCAGTGGCGTGTCAAGCCGGGTGATAGTGGTGGCCCGGACGGGTTGCGGTCCCGGCTGACAGGCGCAACGCGCAAAGCTAGACTGCCAAGCGGGCGACCAGTTTGGATGTGATATGACCGCTTTGACCGACGACGCTCCCCGGACACGATGGGCCACCCGGCAGGATATCCCGGCACTCAAGGCGCTCATGGAACGGGCGATCGATGCGCTTCAAACCGGCTTGCTGTCCCCGGAACAGGTCGCAGCCAGTCACGCGATCATGGGATTGGACACGCAGCTGATCGAGGACGGCACCTACCTGATCGCAGAGCGTGACGGGGTCATCATGGGTTGCGGCGGTTGGAGCAAGCGGGCGACCCTCTACGGGGGCGATCATAGCAGCGCATTGCGCGCGCCCGAGCTTCTCGATCCGGCGCAGCATCCCGCAAGGATCAGGGCGATGTACACGGATCCCGATTTCGTCCGGCAGGGTGTAGGCCGGCTTATCCTGAAGGGATGCGAGGACGCCGCTGCTTCGCATGGTTTCACCAGCGTCGAATTGATGGCGACGTTGAGCGGAGAGCGCCTCTATGCGGTGAACGGCTACCAGCCGGTGGAGACCGTCGAGGCTGTTGCGAACGGCATAGCGATCCCACTGATCCGGATGCAGAAACCGCTTTGACCGTTTCCGAACCGGCGCGACCCGACTCGCTGGCGCAAAAGAGACGTGCGACCGTAATACGTCAGTCGATCGTCCACTCCCAATAACCGTCCTTGCCGCTGCCCGTCGTCAGCCGCAGGTAGCGCGTGCGCAGCGTGTGCGACAGCGCGATCGGCGAGCCCGAGCGTGCCGCCGTCGGCACCACCGTGCGCCAAGCCCGGCCGTCGTCCGAAGCCTCGATGCCGACCGTATAGGTCCGCGTCGCATATTCCGGCCGCAGCCTGCTGCCCGTCACCGCGCGTACCGCGCCGAGATCGGCCACCAGCGTCGCCGCCGCCTCACCGCCACCTCGCCACAAGGTCGCGTAATTGTCGTCCGCCGCACGCGCCGCGCCATAGGCCCCCTCGCCGCTCCCCGACGCCTGCCAGCGCAAGCCCCGCGCCCGCGCCGGCGCGAAGCCCTTCACCGCGCCGCCATGCGACGGCGCCACCCGCGCCAGCGTGCCGTCGGTGCCTATGCGCAGCGGATCGACCGCGATCTGGCGCAACACCTCCTCGCCGCCGCGCGGCCACGGCAAGGCCTGCCGGTGATAGAGGATATAGGCCTGACCGCCGCTGCGGAATATCGCGTGATGGCCGGGGCTGATGATGTCGCGGCTGGCATCGGTGGTCAGGATCGGGCTGTCGGCGGCCTCCCTGAACGGGCCGAACGGCGTGTCGCTGATCGCATAGCGGACCTTGTACGTGTCCTTGGTCGTGTTGCCGTCGCTATAGGTCAGCGCGTAGCGTTTCCCCGCCTTCACCATGAACGGCCCCTCGAAATAGTTCGCGGGGGTGACGTCGCGCGGAACGCCGTCGAAGGTCACCATGTCGGGCTTCAGTTTGACGACGAAGCAATGGCCGTTGGTCCAGTTGAGCCCCGACCCCCAATAGAGATAGGCCTGCCCGTCGCTATCGATGAACGCCTCGGCGTCGATCATATGATAGGCGGGCGCGAAGTCGCGCGCGACCAGCGGCTTGCCGCCATTGGCGTCGTCCCATGGCCCTGCCGGCGAAGGCGCGCTGCCGACCCAGATCTCGCTGCCGACCGAGACGTACATATACCAGCGGCCGTTCGCCGCCTTGACCACTGACGGCGCCCAGACCTTGGAATCACCCGAGGTCGGGCTGGTCGCCGCCTGTTTGGTCGGCCAGTTCGGCTGCGAGAAGGTCCAGTCGCGGCCATTGTCCGAGGTCCAGAGCCCGAGCGTATCGCCGCCCCACGGATCGATCGTCGCGAAGACGTACCAGCGGCCGCCGTCGCGGACGATCGACGGATCGGCGAAATAGCCCGGCAGCAGCGGATTGCCCGCACCCGTCGCGTCCCAGCGTGCCGGCGCAACCGCCGCACTGACCAGCAGCGCCGCGGCGGGCAGCAGCGCGCGGGCGACTAGGGATCGGATCGTCATCGCGTCAGCCTCCATGGGTGGGGTGAGTCTCGCCGTCGAGCTCGCTCGCCTCGCGCACCACCGCGACGCTGTCGCCGGTGTCACGCATCTCGTACAATTTGCCGCGCGCATTGTGGAACGGGCGGTGCAGCACCATCATCAACCCGCCGTCGAAGCGGCGGAAGATCATGCCATGGCCGCTGTCGGCGCGGACCAGCGGCGGCAATTGCTCCCACGGGCCGGCGAGCTCGCCGCTGCGCGAGCGCGCCACGCCCTGCACGTAGGAACCGCGATCGTCATAGCTCGACCAGAGCATCAACAGCCGGCCGGTGCGGGTGCGGAACAGCTCCGGCCCGTCGGTGACGTAGATCTTGTCGCCCTCCTTCTGTGGCCGGCCCGACGCCCAGGGCGCCTCCGAAGCGCGGAACAGCAAGCGGGGCGCGCCCGCCGCCTTGAGCGTCGCATCGAGCGGCAGCGCTTCGATCGTGCCGTCGCGCGCCTGCACCCATTCGTGCGCATAGACCAGCCACGGCTTGCCGGCGCGATCGACGTGGAGCGTGCCGTCGAGCGTCATCAGTTCCTTCGGGGCGATCGGGTCGCCGTCGCGCAACAGCGTGAACGGCCCGCCGAGCCGGTCCGCCACCGCCAGCACGGTGCCGCGGCGATGCGTTCCCGGCTTGGCGAGCCTGGCGGTTTCGTTGTGGAAGGTCGTGAACAGATACCAGCGACCGCGCCAGCGATGCACCTCGGGCGCCCAGGCACCGTCGTTCGCCCAGGTCCCGTCCGGCAGCGTGAAGACGACGGTCGGGCGCGTCCAATGCTTCAGGTCGCGGCTGGTATAGGCCATGATGCCGAGCCGCTTGTCGCCGGTCATCTCCGCCTGATTGGTGGTGAACAGCCAATAGGTGCGCGTCGCGGCATCGGCGACGATCCACGGATCATGAAGCGGCATCGCTGGCATCGTCAGCGGTGCGGGGGTCGGCGCCGGCGCGGCGGCAATCGGCAGCGCGAGCATCAGTGCGAAAGCGGCACGCCACATCATCGATTCTCCTGCACGGTAACCATCAGCGTCTTGCCTTCCGGCGGCAGGATCAGTCCGAACGCGGTCTCGTCGCCGTTGAGCAGCCGCTCGCGCACCCAGCGCCCTGCCTCGAAATGTCCCTCCTCGACCGTGACGAGCTGGACGCTGCCGTGCGCGCCAAGCCGCGGCGCGAACTTGAGGTTCGTCCTTGCCCCGGTGAGCAGGAAGCGATCGGGCGCGGCGCGCGCGACGATCACCCGCCCCGACAGGTCCTTGTTGCCCTGCCCGCGCGGCCCGCCATAGCCGTCGCGCACCTCGCCGAAGCGCGCGACGAGATCCACGTCGCCGAAGACGAGCGGCACGTTCGCCATACCGTCTTCCTCGACCGCGACGCGCACCTGCCCCGCATCGCGCAGCGGCAGCAGGAACGGCGCCGCCTCGCGCAGCAGGCGATAGTCGAGCGCAATCGGCTCCTCCGCCTCCTCCCCGTCCTTGAGGCCGAAGCCTGCACCGATGCCGAACTTGCCGATGCCGACGGCATGCGGCTGCGCCAGCGTCCAGAAGGCGTGGCGGGCATGCGCCATGCTGCCGCCCGTCTCGGGCACGAACAGCGGATTGCCGGGCACGTCATAGGCGCGCGCGATCTCGGTATAAGGCGCGACATTGGTGTCGTAATTGTCCACGCCGACGACGTCGATCGCGGGTGCCAGCGCGCGCCATTGCGGCAGCAGCCACGATACCGCGCCGCCCGAGGGCGAACTGTCCCCCGGCCGCAATAGACCCGGCTGCTCGCGCGGCCAGACGTTGACGTAGAGCGGCAGATCATAGGCGCGCTTCCCCGCCGCCGCGACCGCGCCGATATAGCGTGCGGTGTGATAGGCCATGAATGCCTCGGGCGCGCGCTCGGCGTAATTGGCGGTCCAGTCGCCGGGTTTCGCGCCGCGCATGTCGGCGGGCACCGCGGCGCGGAACAGCGCCTCGGCGGCGGGCGCATGATCGCGATCGGCGCCGAGCGTCCCCGCCTCATTCTCCACCTGCACCATGACGACGGTCTTCTGCCTCCCGTCGACAGCTTTCAGATGCGCCATCAACGCGGCGAAGGCGCGCGCATCGGCGTCGCGGCTGGCGGTGGCGATCGGCGACAGCACCTCGATCGGCTTGCCCTGCGCGTCGACGACCCGCGGGAAGCGCGCGGTGTCGCGCTTCACCCAGGCGGGCGTGTAGCTCATGTTGGCGTTCTTCCACGTCCCGAACCACAGCAGCACCAGCCGCTCCTGCTGCGCGCGCGCCTCGGCGATCAGCCCGTCGACCACCGTCCAGTCGAACCGCCCCTCGACCGGCTCGACCGATTCCCAGCCGATCGGCGCCATCACCGTATTGGCATGGCTCCGCCGGATCGCGGGCGCGAGGCGGCGCAGTTCGGCGGGGAAGCCGCTGGAATTGTTGAGCTGGATACCGAGCAGCAGGAACGGCTGGCCATCGACGTGCAGCGCCAGCTTGCCCGCGTCGGTGGCGACGAAGCGGCTGTCCTGCGCCGCCAGCGGCGCCGCCACGACGCCGCAGGCGAGCAGCAGCGCGGCAGCGGCACGCCCGATGCCGGACGTCCAGGCACATCGCGTCACCGACCGTCGCTCCATCGCCCGCTCCTGCCCTATTTTATATGTAGGACATGACTTCCGCTGCGAAGACGGTCAAGACGCAACTTGGATCAAGCGATCCGCATCGCCTGTTCGGTATCGCGCTGCGCCTGTTCGATCAGCGCGGTCGCCGCGGCATGCGCCGCCGCCGGGTCGGCACGCGCGATCGTCTCGAACAAGGCCTGATGCTGCGGGATCGAATCGATGTAATCGGCGACGACGCGATATTTGAAGAACGTCGTCCAGCGCACCGCCGACGAGATGCTGCTCGACAGGCTGCCGAGCAATTCGTTGGCGGTCGCCTCGAGCAGCACCGCATGGAATTGCTCGTCCGCCGCCTGACCCGCGACGCTCTCCAGACCGTGGTGCGTCATCAGTTCGAGCGCATGGCCGAGTCGCGATAATTGCCGCGCGGTGCGATGCGTCGCGGCGAGCGCGGCGGCGGCCGGTTCGACGATCAGCCGTAGTTCGAACAGGCTTTTGACGAAGCCGACCGGCGGTTCGCCCTCGAACATCCAGCCGAGCATCTCGGTATCGAGCAGATTCCAGTCGACCCGTTCGCGCACCCGCGTTCCCGTCTTGCGGCGGCTTTCGATCAAGCCCTTGGCGGTCAGCATACGCAGCGCCTCGCGGATGACGTTGCGCGCCACGCCGAACCGGTCGGCAAGATCGAACTCGCCGGGAATCGTCTCGCCCGGCGTATAGTCGCCGGTGACAATCGCGACGCCGAGCGTCCGCGCGATCGTCACGTGCGCTGGCCTGATCCGTTCGCGTTTCGCCAATTTTTTATGAACCTTCCCAAGGGCATGGCGAGGGATCGCCGTCCCATCGATAGGCCGCAACCGATCCACCTGCAAATTTCATTTGTCCGGCATAATCCGACTCGTTATATGTAGGACATTACACGGCACTCATGTCGGTATTATTGGGGAGAGGGACCATGAAGGGCACTTACGTGCGTCTGTTCGCGGGCGCATCGTTCGTCGCACTGGCCGGCGCGGCGCATGCACAGACGACGATACCAGCCGCACAAGCAACCGGCACCGTGTCGCAGACCAGCGATCAGGCGGCGAGCGATCCGACGAACGATCAGGACATCATCGTCACCGGCGTTCGCGCCAGCCTGCGGTCGGCGCAGGCGATCAAGCGCAATTCCGATCAGATCGTCGATTCGATCAGCGCGCAGGACATCGGCAAGCTGCCCGACGTGAACACGACCGAGGCGCTGCAGCGCGTCACAGGCGTGCAGATCCAGCGCCGCTACGGCGAAGGCGCGACCGACTTCGATCACCGTACCTCGCCCGCGATCACCGTGCGCGGCCTCACCCAGGTGCAGAACTTCCTCGACGGCCGTGCGGTCTATTCGGCCTCCGGCGGCCGTGCCTTCGACCTCGAAGCCATTCCGCCGGAACTGCTGTCGGGCGTCGACGTCTACAAGAACGCACCCGCCAACATCATCGAAGGCGGCGTCGGCGGCGCGGTCAATCTGCGCACCCGCCGGCCGTTCGATTCGGACAAGCAGGTCGTCAGCCTGACCGCGCGCGGCAATTACTACGACCGTGTCGACAAGCCGGGATATTCGGTGTCGGGCCTGTACAGCAACCGCTTCGACACCGGCATCGGCGAGATCGGCTTCCTGGTGAATGCGGTCTATTCGAAGAGTCAATATCGGCAGGACGGCATCCTCGCCAACCAGCAACAGCCGATCCCGGCGGGTTCGGTCACGGGCGCGCCGGCCAATGCCAAGGCGCCGCTCGGCTTCCAGGTGTATGACGATCTCGGCGACCGTCGCCGGCTCGGCATCGCGAGCGCCCTCCAGTGGCAGGCGACCGACAATCTGCTGCTCACCGGCCAGTATCAATATACCAAATATTGGTTCAACCGCCGCGGCGCCTATTATTATTCGGTCAACGGCGGGACGCAGTCGCGGCCGCTGCCCAGCGCCACCTTCACCTTCAACGACGAGGGCTATGCCACGTCGGGCGCGTTGCAGAACCAATTGTTCGAGACCGGCCGCTTCGACCAGGAATTGTGGAGCCAGAGCCAGAACTTCACGCTGGGCGCCGACTGGAGCCCGACCGACCGCGCGAAGATCCACTTCGACGCGCAATATCTCAAGAGCTATTACAACGCCGATCGCAACGGCAACGTCCTGTCGCTGTTCACCGCTGCGGGGCAGACCGAGGCGAACGCGCCCAATCAGGAGATCGTCGATTTCGATCTGCGCGGCAGCCGGCCACGCTGGGACGTGCGCAACAAGGCGCTGCTGACCGATCCAAGCAAATATGCGACGACGTTCATCGCCGATTCGCTCCAGCGCAACGACGCCGATCAGCTCGCTTTGTCCTACGATTTGGAATATGATCTCGAGGGCGGCTTCCTGAAGAAGCTGCGCGGCGGCGCCCGCTATTCGGACAATTCGATCGATCTGCGCGGCACCTGGAACGGCGTCTGCCTGTATCAGACCGGCCCCGACGGCAGCTGCTCGGCACCGGCGGGAACGCCGTTCATCCCGCTCACCCAGAATCCGCAGCTGGCGATGCCCGGCCCCTCGAAGAACTTCTTCGACGGCAACAGCGTCACCGGCGGCCTGCTGTACCCCGCCTTCCCGCAGGCCAATGGCGTGTGGGCGCAGACGAAGGCGCTCTATGCGATCTTCGGCGCGAAGACGAAGGACGCGTTCACGCCCGGCGATCTCAATTCGCAGAACGAGAAGACCTACACCGCCTGGGGCATCGCCGATTACGCCTTCGAAGCTGGCGGCGTCCGCTTCGATGGCGGCGCCGGCGTCCGGCTGGTGAAGACCAAGGTCGTCTCGTCGGGTACGCTCTTCAACTCGGACGGCACGATTTCGCCGCTCTCGATCGACAAGAGCTACACCCGGGCGCTGCCGAGCTTCAACGTGCGGGCACGGTTCACCGACGAGATCCAGATGCGCTTCGCCTATTCGAAGGGTCTCGCGCGGCCGAATTTCGACCAATTGTCGACCAACCTGACGCTCAACAACCCCAATCAGGTGAGCCCGATCACCGGTCGACCGAGCGCCAATTCGGGCAACCCGCGGCTCAACCCGATCGAGTCGGACAATTACGATCTGACCGCGGAATGGTATTTCGCCCCGACCGGGTCGCTGACCGCGGGCCTGTTCTACAAGAAGGTCGACGGCTTCCTCGCCAGCGGCGTCGTCGTCCAGAACTTCCAGGGTCGCGCCTATGACGTGAATACCGTGCTCAATTCCGGCAATGGCACGGTGAAGGGCGCCGAGATCGGCTATCAGCAGTTCTTCGACTTCCTGCCCGGCCTGCTCAGCGGGTTCGGTATCCAGGCCAATTACACCTATGTCGATTCGAACGTCAGCAATCCGTTCGCGACGGCGGGATCGAACATCCCGACGCAGGTGCCGCTGGAGAAGCTGTCGAAGCACAATTACAATCTGATCGGCCTGTACGAAAAGGGACCGTTGACCGCCCGCCTCGCCTACAATTGGCGGTCGAGCTACCTCGATCAAACGACCGGCGCGGGCGCCAACGGCATTCCGCAATATGCCAAGCCCTATGCGTCGCTGGATGCGTCGATCAGCGTCAACGTCACCGATCATGTCGCGGTGTCGGCGGATGCGGTGAACCTCACCAACCGGATGAACGTCACCTACATCGGCACCGCCGCGCAGCCGCTGCAATATCAGCTCAACGACCGCCGCTTCGGCCTGTCGCTGCGCGCCACCTACTAAACGGCTTCCCCACTGCCGGCGCGGTCTTCGGATCGCGCCGGCTTTTTTGTGCCTGGGGCACAGGCACAAAAAACCGGCCGCGGCCGGGGGGGCCGCGGCCGGTCCGCTCGCCTGTCGTTTAGTTGATCATCGTCCAGCGCTGGTTGCCGCCGCCGTTGCACGGCCAGACGATCAGCTTGGTGCCCGTGTCGGTCGAGGCTTCGTTGACGTCGAGGCAGGAGCCCGAGGCGCGGTTGACGATCGTCGTGCCGTTATACGTCCATTGCGACTTGTCGCCGATCGAGCAGGAGGTCTGCACCACCGCGCCGCCGCTGCCGTTGTCGTCCGCCTGGGCGAGGCACAGCCCGCTGCGCTGCACGACATATTGCGTGTAATTGCCGATCGGACGGCGCTCGACCAGTTCGTTGCTGGTGTTGGTGCAGGTCCATTGGATCGCCGTGCCGTTATAGTAAGGCGAATCGTTGCTGATGTTGGCGCACTGGCCGCTGTGCGCGACCTGCATCTTGACCAATTGCGTGTTGGGCGAGCCGAGCGCGATCGTGCCCGCCGCCGCATCGATCGTGATCTGCGACGCGGTGCCGGTGAAATCGAGCGAGGTGTTCGTCGGGAAGGTCAGCGGCAGCCACACATAGGTCGAATCGTTGACGATCTGGCCGATCGCCGGCCCCCAGCGATCACCCATATAAAGATAGGACGTGCCGCTCGATCCCTGCACCGGCAGGATATAGGTCGATTGCGAATTGTAGGTGGTGTCGTGACCGAAATAGGTCGGCCCGGTCCACGGCCCGGCGAGACTGGTCGCGGTGAAATAGGCGGCGCGATTGGGGTTCCAGCCGGTGGCGCCCGAGGTGATCAGGAAGTAGACGCCGTTGCGCTTTACCAGCGCCGGGGCCTCGCGGTGATAGCCCTTGATCACGGTGAGCAGCGAATCGACCTTGGTATAGTCCGCGCTCAATTTGTAGACGTTGAGGTCGTAGTTCACGTTCGACGACGAGATCAGATAACCGGTGCCGTCGCTGTCCTGATACACCGTCATGTCGCGTGAATCATAATCGAGTGGCCGGAAGCTGCCGAGATAGGTGTAATTGCCGTCGACCGTGTCCGACGTCGCCACCGCGACGCGCGCCTCGCCATAGTCCTTGCCATTCTCCCAATGCGCCCACAGCACGTATTTGCGGGTCGCGGCATTGTAGAGGATCTTGGGCCGTTCGATGTTGGCGCCGTTCAGCTCGCTCGCCGACGAGGATTTCAGCACGTCGTTGCGGAATTCCCAGGTCTTGAGATCGGTCGACCGGTACATCGACACCGCACGGAAGGAATAATCCGGGTTCCGGTTCTCGCCGAGGAAATAATAATAGCTGCCGACCTTGATGACGCCGCCGCCGTGCGCGTCGATCTGCCCGCCCGTCGTGGTGACGAACTGCGAGCCGTTGTTGACGGTCTGCGCGCTCGCCCAGGCGATGCCGGGCAGCGCCAGCGCCACCATCGCGGCGCCCAGCGCCAAAGTTTTCCTGAACATCATTCCTCTCCTCATCAGCCGATCTCCGTCGGCAATTATGTATGACATATGGATGTCATGTTGAGAATAGACAGAGGCGCTAACGCTAGCGCTACCATCGCATTTCCGTGGGTTTCGCCAGCTTTACAGCGCCGGACCTTCCTTTATCATGTCGGACAACAGGCAGGACGATCATGCCTGGGGAGAGGATTATGCAGAGGAAAGGCTGGGCCGCCGTGTCCACCGCCGCAACGCTGGCGCTCGCCGGCGGCTATGCCGTGCATCACCGGCCCCGTCCGCCCGCATCGCCCCCCGCGGCGGTCGCGGTGGTCAGCGCGCCTGTCACCGTCGTCCACCCCACTGCCACGCCGAGCGCCCCGCCCGCGCCGGTGCGGGAGCGGCCCGAGCGCAAGCTGGTCGAGACGCTCGCCACACACGATCGTCGCGGCGGCGACGTGCGGATGATGGCGGCGGTCATGACGACGCAGCCGCCGCCCCCGGCCGCCGCCGCGCCGGTGGAGGCGGCGATGACCGCCGCAGTCGCGCGCCTCCCGGTCTTCGCCGCCGCCGCGCCCGTCCACGTCAGTTGCGTGCGGACCGCCTGCGAGGTTGCGGGGCCGCTGCCGGCGGGGCAGACGGAGGCGACGATGGTGACCGCCTTTCGCGACAAGCAGTTCGAGCATGATCTGCTCGCCCGCGGCTATACGCCGGGGCCGGTGCTCGTCGCCGATGCCGGCGACGGCAGCCGCGGTTTCGTCTTCTATATCAACAACGAGTTCTGACACCGATGCCGACCGCCGCGCCGCATGCCGCCGCCACGCCCTGGTTCGCCGCTCCCGGCGCGATCGAGATCCTGCGCGTCGGCGAGGAGCGGGAGCCGGTCGTGGTGATCGACGGCGCCAGCGGCGACCCGGCGGCGCTGGTCGAGATCGCCGCGCGCGCGCGGTTCACCGACGCGGCGCGCGCAGGCAGCGGCTATCCCGGGCTGCTCGGTCCGGCGCCGGTCGGCTATCTCGATGCGATGGTGCGTTTCGTACTGCCGCTGATCGCCGCGCATTTCGGCACCGGCCCGGTCGTGCCGGCACGCGCCCGCGGCAATTTCTCGCTGGTCACCACGCCGGCGGATGCGCTGAGCCCCGACCAGCGCGTCCCGCACGTCGACACCGCCGACCGGCTGCAATTCGCGACCGTGCATTTCCTGTCGCCGGACAATGCCGACGGCACCGGCTTCTTCCGCCATCGCGCCACCGGGTTCGAGACGATCGATGCCGAACGCCTGCCGGCCTATCATGCTGCGCTCGACCGCGAACGCGCCGATCCACCGCCGCCCGGCTATCGGATCGAGTCCGACGCGCGCTTCGAGCGGATCGGTGCGGTCGCTGCACGCTGCGACCGGCTCGTGCTCTATCGCGCGGCACTGCTCCATTCGGGGCTGATCGCGCACCTGCCGGACGCCGCCGCCGACCCGCGACGCGGACGGCTGACCGGCAATCTGTTCCTCCAATGCCGGGCGAGCGCATGAGCGGGCAAGACGGCGCGATCCGCCGCATCGCGATCATCGGCGGCGGCACCGCGGGCTGGATGGCGGCGGCGGCGCTCGCGCGCGTGCTCGGGCCGCACGGTCCGGCGATCACGCTCGTGGAGTCGGAGGAGATCGGCACCGTCGGTGTCGGCGAGGCGACGATCCCGCCGATCCAGGCGTTCAACGCCTTGCTCGGCATCGACGAGGACGATTTCGTCCGTGCGACCGGCGGCACGTTCAAGCTTGGCATCGAATTCGTCGACTGGCGCGCGCTCGGCCAGCGCTATTTCCATCCGTTCGGCGTCTACGGCATCGATCTCGGCGCGGTGCCGTTCGAGGCGCTGTGGCGACGGCTGCACGCCGAGGGCGCGGCGGGTCCGTTGTCCGATTATTCGATCTGTGCGGCCGCCGCAGCCACGGGCAAATTCATGCGGCCGCAGCCCGGCAACACGCCATTGGCGCATATCGGCTATGCCTTCCACTTCGATGCCGCGCTATATGCCCGCTTCCTGCGTGGTCGCGCCGAGGCCGCCGGCGTCGTCCGTCGCGAGGGGCGCGTCGTCGACGTCGTGCTGCGCGGTGCAGACGGCTTCATCGAGGCGGTGACGCTCGCCGACGGCGGACGGGTCGAGGCGGACCTGTTCGTCGACTGTTCGGGATTCCGGTCGCTGCTGCTCGGCGACACGCTCGGTGCGGGGTTCGAGGATTGGTCGGCGTGGCTCCCCAACGATCGCGCGGTCGCGGTGCCGAGCGCGGTCACCAGGCCGCCACCGCCCTATACCCGCGCCACCGCCCGCACCGCCGGCTGGCAATGGCGCATCCCGCTGCAGCATCGCGTCGGCAACGGCTATGTCTTCGCCGCCGACCATATCTCGGAAGACGAGGCGACCGCGACCCTGCTCGCCAATCTCGAAGGCGAGGCGCTGGCCGAGCCGCGCACGTTGCGCTTCCGCGCGGGGCGGCGATCGGCGCTCTGGGTGCGCAATTGCGTCGCGCTCGGCCTGTCCGGCGGCTTTCTCGAGCCGCTGGAATCGACCAGCATCCACCTGATCCAGTCGGGCATCGCGCGCCTGCTCGAGATGCTGCCGACGCGCGCGTTCGAGCCTGCCGACATCCGCCGCTACAACCGGCTGATGGCGACCGAGTTCGACAGCATCCGCGACTTCGTCATCCTCCATTTCCACGCCACCGGCCGCCGCGACACCGCTTATTGGCGACGGCTCGCCGAGATGCCGATCCCGGACACGCTGGCGGAGCGGATCGCCATCTATCGCCGCACCGGCCGCGTGTTCCGCGAGACCGACGAATTGTTCACCAAGACGAGCTGGCTGGCGGTGATGGACGGCCAGGGGCTGACCGCATCGGGGTACGATCCGCTCGGCGCCGCCTTGCCGCTCGCCGATGCGCGTGCGGCGCTCGACCGGATCGGCAAGGTCACCGCCGCCGCCGCCGCCCATATGCCGCCGCATCAGGATTTCATTGCGCGGCACTGTCGCGCGCCGCGCTAGTCGCATAGCGCGACGAAGGTCGCGCTAGCCACGGTTGCCGCTTGCACGGGTGAACGATCCCCTCATAAGTAAAAGATGCAACGGGCAAGTGATTGGTCCGGGGGGAGAGATTCGATGACTCAGCCGACGCGCGCCATCCGCAAGCCAAGCCTTCTGCGCCATCTGCTGGCCGCGGGGACGGCGATCGCATCGCTCGCCGCGCTGCCTGCCGCGGCCGATCCGCTGGCGATCGTCGACCGCAACGGCGGCATCGTCTCGATCGAACCCTATGCTTCCAACATCGTCCGGGTGACGATCGCGCTCGACAAGGCGCTCGCCGTCGCCCCGCCGGGCGAAGGCCCCAACGCCAAGCCCGATGCCGCCGGCTGGAGCCACCGCAGCGATGCGAGCGGCGACGTCTTCGCCTCGCCGGCGCTGACCCTGACCGTCGCCGCGCAGCCCTGGCCCAAGGCGCCGACGCAGATGCAACGCTATTTCGCGCCGTCGCTGCCGCCGGTGGCGATCTCGGTGCGCGGTGCCGACGGCCGCACCCTGCTCGACATGACCGGCTGGGAAATGGCGCCGCACACCGTCAACGACGAGAAGACCTTCCGCGTCGGCGCCAGCTTCGCAGTGCAGCCGGGCGAACATTATTACGGCCTCGGCCAGAATCAGGAGGGCGTGCTCGACCTCAAGGGCCGCACGATCGACTGCCGCCACAATTACGATGCGCCCGCCGGCGAGAGCGTCTGCGTGCCGTTCATGGTCACCAACAAGGGCTACGGAATCGTCTGGGACAATGCCTCGGCGACGACGGTCTCGCCCGGCCTGCACAACGCCACTCACTGGCAGTCGAACGTCGGCGAGCGCGTGTCCTTCTTCGTCATCACCGGCGACACCACCGACCAGCTTTACGCCGGCTATGCGAAACTGACCGGCGCCACCCCGCTGCCGCCCAAGGCGGCGTTCGGCCTGATCCAGTCCAAGGCGCGCTACGAGACGCAGAAGGAATTGCTCGACGTCGCGCAGGGCTATCGCCAGCGCAATCTGCCGCTCGACGTGATGGTGCTCGACTGGTTCTATTGGTCGCGGATGGGCCAGCTCGACATCGACCGGACCTTCTTCCCCGATCCAAAGGGGATGAACGATACGCTCCACAATTTGGGGATGCATTCGATCATCAGCGTCTGGCCGCGCTTCGAGCGGGAGTCGCGCTATTACGATTTCCTCGGCGCCAAGGGCTGGCTGCTCCACGACAAGGACGGCAGCGTCGTCGACGGCCTGCCGATCCGCGCCGACCGCGCCGGCGCGTTGCTCGATTCGACTAATCCCGACGCGC
Organism: Sphingomonas taxi; assembly: GCF_000764535.1. Lineage (NCBI taxonomy): Bacteria > Pseudomonadati > Pseudomonadota > Alphaproteobacteria > Sphingomonadales > Sphingomonadaceae > Sphingomonas > Sphingomonas taxi. Next base: position 2,883,425 of record NZ_CP009571.1, read on the forward strand.
GGCAATGGTTCTGGACCAAGATCCGCGACAATATCGCCAGCCAGGGCTTCGACTGGTTCTGGCTCGACGAGACCGAGCCCGATCTCGTCCCGGACGGCCACCAATTCTCGATCGGCTCGGGCGACCGCTACCACAATCTCTATCCGCTGGTGCACACCAGCAGCGTCGCGGAAGGCTCGGCGAAGGACCGGCCAGACATGCGCAACCTGATCCTGTCGCGCGCCGCCTATCTCGGTACGCAGCGCAACGGCGCCCTCTTCTGGTCGTCGGACGTGCAATCGACCTGGGAAGCGCTGCGCCGGCAGGTGCCCGCCGGGCTCGGCTTCACCGCCACCGGCATGGCCTATTGGAGCAGCGACACCGGCGGCTGGCAGAACCCCGCCGGCCCCAAGGCCGAGCACGCGCCTTTGCTCGACCCCGCCGGCGCGGCCGCGATGCCGCCGAGCTATGCCGATTACCCCGAGCTGTTCACGCGCTGGTTCGCCTATAACAGCTTCACGCCGACGCTGCGCATCCACGGCCAGCGTGCCGGCACCGCGCTATGGGAGTATGGCACCGCCGCCGAGCCGGTGCTCGCCGGCTTCCTGCGGCTGCGCTATGCTCTGATCCCCTATCTCTACGCACTGGGGCATCAGACCGCGCAGACTGGGGCGCCGTTCATGCGCGCGCTGTTCATGGACTTCCCCAACGATCCCGCGGTGGCGACGATCGGCGACCAATATATGTTCGGCCCGGCCTTCCTCGTCGCGCCGGTCACCGATCAGGGCGTGACCAGCCGCAAGGTCTATCTGCCCGCCGGCGCCGACTGGTACGATTACTGGACCGAGCGGCGCTATACCGGCGGCCAGACGATCGACGCGGCGGCACCGATCGACAAGATCCCGCTGTTCGTCCGTGCCGGATCGATCGTGCCGATGGGGGTGCAGGTGCGGAGCACCGCGACCGCGCAGCCGCTGGAGAGCATCTGCGTCTATCCCGGCCGCGACGCGAGCTTCACGCTCTACGACGACGACGGCGTCACCAACGCCAATCGCAAGACCGGCGGCCGGACGGCGACGCTGCGCTGGAGCCAGGCGACGGGCAAGCTCGCCGCGTCAGGCCGCCTGCCCACCGGGCAGGACGCCGCTGGGCTGGTCCGCGTCGTGCAGGGCAAATAAGCCGCCACACCTTCTCCGTCGAAAACGGGGAAGGTGTGTCTTTTCAGACACATAATTTCACGAAGCCGACACAATCGCCGACTAGCGCGAGGGTCCGCCGGGGGGCGGTCGCCATCATCGCCGGCAGGTCGCGCCAAGGGAATATCCTGGCGTCCCGCCCGGCGGCGGCTCCCCGTAACCATCAGGGGGACCTTCGTGACCACGCGTTTGCTCAAGACCATGTTGCTGCTCGGTGCCGCCGGCTTCGCCGCGCCCGCGCTCGCCCAGACCGCGACGCCGGCGACCGACGCCGCCGCGACCGATACGACCGCGACGCAGGACGCCAGCGGCGATCTCGGCGACATCGTCGTCACCGCCGAGCGCCGTTCGGAAAACCTGCAGCGCGTGCCGCTGTCGGTCGCCGTCGTCGGCGGCAGCGACCTGCGCACCTTCCAGGCGGGCGGCGAGGACATCCTGTCGCTCTCCGGCCGTGTCCCCGGCCTGTATATCGAGACGACGACGGGGCGCATCTTCCCGCGCTTCTACATCCGCGGCCTCGGCAACATCGATTTCTATCTCGGCGCCAGCCAGCCGGTGTCGATCATCCAGGACGACGTCGTCCTCGAACATGTCGTGCTGAAGTCGAACCCGGTCTACGACGTCAACCAGGTCGAGGTGCTGCGCGGGCCGCAGGGTTCGCTGTTCGGCCGCAATACCACCGCCGGCATCATCAAGTTCGACACGATCCGCCCCAGCCAGACCTGGCAGGGCCGCATGTCGGCGTCGGCGGGCAGCCTCGGCACCTTCACCTATGACGCCGGCGTCGGCGGCCCGATCGTCCAGGACAAGGTCGCGGTGCGCCTGTCGGGCCTGATCCAGCATCGCAACGATTGGGTCGACAATCGCTTCGCCGGGGTCAGCGCCGACGGCACGCGCACCCCGCAGAAGGATGCGATGGGCGGTTTCGACGAGCGCGACGTGCGCCTGCAGGTGCTGCTCACCCCGACCGAGGCGTTCTCGGTCAACGTCTCGGGCCACGCCCGCGGCTATCACGGCACCTCGACGATCTTCCACCGGGCCGCGCTCAAGAAGGGCTCGAACTCGGTCTCGGCCGAGCCGCGGAGCAGCATCGCGCTCGACGAGGGCGACAACAACCCGCAGGATTACGACACCTACGGCGGCTCGGTGAACGCGGCCTATGACTTCGGCCCGGTCACGCTGACCTCGATCAGCGCCTATGAAACCACCTCGGGCTACAGCCGCGGCGATACCGACGGCGGCGCGGCGGCGAACTTCCCGGTCAACGGCGTGGCGAACGGCTTCGGCCAGAGCCAGGGCAATATCCGCGCGCTCGGCCAATATACGCAGGAGGTCCGCCTCGCCTCGCAATCCGACCAGCGTTTCACCTGGCAGGTCGGCGGCTTCTACTTCCGCCAGAACGACACGACCGAATTCTACCAGCGCAGCTTTTTCCTGAACACCGCGGCCCGCAACCCGAACAACTGGGTGCGCCTGCGCGACATCAACACTAGCTGGGCGGCGTTCGGCCAGGCGAGCTTCAAGGTGACGCCCGACTTCACGATCACCGCCGGCGGCCGCTATACCGAGGACGTCAAGCGCACGACGCTGGTCAAGCCGGTGCTGAACGTGACCGGCACCGCCAGCCTGTTCCCGGCGACCGCCCCCACCGCGGTTCGCCTCGAGGGCAAGGAGCCGAGCTGGGACGTTTCGGCATTGTACCAGCTCGATCCCCGCAACAGCGTCTATGCCCGCGTCGCGCGCGGCTTCCGCGGCCCGACGATCCAGGGGCGTTCGGCGGTGTTCAACTCGCCTTTCTCGACCGCGAACAGCGAGACGATCACCTCCTATGAAATCGGGTCGAAGGGCGTCTTCCTCGACGGCCGGCTGCGCATCAACTCGTCGCTGTTCACCTATACGGTCAACGACATCCAGCTGAACGGCAATGACGTCAACGGCAACGGCGTGCTCTTCAACGCCGACAAGGCGCGTGCCTATGGCGTCGAGATCGACACGCAGTTCCGCCCGGTGCCGAACCTCACCTTCACGCTCGGCGCGAGCGCGCTGGCGTCGAAGATCCGCGACAAGCGCGTCTATGCGCAGGTCTGCATCCTCAACGGCGTGGTGGTCTGCACCGTACAGGATCCGACGATCCGCGTGGGCAGCAACGTCTTCGCGCAAATCGACGGCAACCCGCTGCCCAACGCGCCGCGCTGGAACCTCGACGCCACCGCGCGGTACGACCTGCCGCTCGCCAATGACGGCAAGCTGTTCATCGCGACCGACTGGAACATCCAGGGCTACACCAATTTCGTGCTCTACAAGACGCGCGAATTCTACGCGACGGGCAATTTCGAAGGCGGCCTGAAGATCGGCTACACCACGCCGGACGACAATTACGAAATCGCCGCCTTCGCCCGCAACATCACCAACGAGAAGAACCTGAAGGGCGTCATCGAAAACTACATGGCCGCGGTGTTCAACGAACCGCGGATCATCGGCGTCTCGGTCAGCGGCAAGTTCCGCTGAGCCGATAGCGGCGGCGTCTCACGGCGCCGCCGCCGTTACCGTCAGGTCCATCTCCGCAAGCGGCGTGCCGGTGACCGCGTCGATCACCACCGGCTCGACGACATGGCCGTCCGCCGCGACCAGCCGCACGATCGTCTCATCGCCGAAATGCCGCGCCCCCCACGCACCCAGCGCATGGAGCACCGGCAGATAGTCCCGCCCCATCGCGGTCAGCACATAGTCGTGGCGCGGCGGCCGCTCCGAATAGCGCCGCCGTTCCAGCAGCCCATCCTCGACCAGCGCGACCAGCCGCCGCGTGAGGATGTTGGGCGCGATCCCCAGCCCCTTCTGCAACGCGTCGAAGCGATGCACGCCGCGCGCCACGTCGCGCAACACCAGCATGCTCCAGCCATCACCGACGCGGGCGATACCGCGGCCGAGCGGGCAGTCGCTTTTGGATAATCCTTCACAGTCCATTGCAATAAGATAGTGACTCTCTATCTTTTCGCAAGTCACCCGGCGTGGATGCGGGGTGAGGGAGATGCGCGATGACCGATACCCCCCTGCCCACTGCCCTGATCACCGGCGCCTCGGCCGGCATCGGCGCCACCTATGCCGACCGGCTGGCCCGCCGTGGCCACGACCTGATCCTCGTCGCGCGCGACGAAGCCCGGCTGACCGCACTCGCGGATCGCCTTCACGCCGAAACCGGCCGCAGCGTCACGGTGCTGCGTGCCGATCTCACGAACGAGGCGGATGTCGCCCGTGTCGAGGCGCGGCTGGCGGAGGACGCGCGCATCGGCCTGTTCGTCAACAATGCGGGGATGAGCCTGACCGGCAATCTGCTCACCGCCGAACCGGAGGCGATCACGCGGCTGATCGCGCTGAACGTCACCGCCCCGACCCGGCTCGCCGCTGCGGCGGGCCGTGCCTTCGCGGCGCGCGGCGGCGGCGCGATCGTCAACGTCTCGTCGGTGCTGTCGCAGGTCGTCGAGACGTTCGACGGCGCCTATAACGGCACCAAGGCGCATCTGCTCACCGTCAGCCGCTGGCTCAACCGCCAGCTCGGCGATCGCGGCGTCTACGTGCAGGCGGTGCTGCCCGCCGCGACGCGCACCGAGATCTGGGAACGCTCGGGGATCGACATCGACAGTTTCCCGGCGGAGATCGTCATGGAGGTCGGCGACCTCGTCGACGCCGCGCTGGTCGGCTTCGACGCGCGCGAAGAAGTGACGATCCCGCCGCTCGCCGACGAGGGGCTGTGGATCGCCGCCGATCAGGCGCGCGCGGCGATGGTGCCGGTGCTCGGCGGCAACCGCCCCGCCGCCCGCTATCGCGTCTCGGTAGACACCTGACGCAAAAGGGGCGCCCGATCGCTCGGACGCCCCCTTTTACGTTCCGATAGCCGCCGGCTTACGCCGCCTGCTTCGACCGGCTCGCGCGCTTGCGCTCGTTCGGATCGAGGTAGCGCTTGCGCAGACGGATCGTCTTCGGCGTCACCTCGACCATCTCGTCGTCGTCGATATAGGCGATCGCCTGCTCCAGCGTCATCTTCTTCGGCGGGGTGAGGCGGATCGCATCGTCCTTGCCGCCGCTCGCGCGGAAGTTGGTCAGCTGCTTCGCCTTCATCGGATTGACCTCGAGGTCGTCCGTCTTGGCGTTCTCGCCGATGATCATGCCTTCATACAGCGCTTCGCCGTGGCCGACGAACAGCACGCCGCGGTCCTCGAGCGGGCCGAGCGCATAGCCCTGCGCCTCGCCGGCACCGTTGGAGATCAGCACGCCGTTCTTGCGGCCTTCGATCGTGCCCTTGTGCGGGCCGTACTTCTCGAACAGCCGGTTCATGATGCCGGTGCCGCGGGTGTCCGACAGGAACTCGCCGTGATAGCCGATCATGCCGCGCGACGGCGCCGAGAAGGTGATGCGCGTCTTGCCGCCGGTCGACGGACGCATGTCGGTCAGTTCGGCCTTCCGCAGGTTCATCTTCTCGACGACGGTGCCCGAATGTTCCTCGTCGACGTCGATGATGACGGTTTCATACGGCTCGGTCTTCTTGCCGTTCTCGTCCTCGCCGAACAGCACGCGCGGACGGCTGATACCCAGTTCGAAGCCCTCGCGGCGCATCGTCTCGATCAGCACGCCGAGCTGAAGCTCGCCGCGGCCGGCGACTTCGAAGCTGTCGCGGTCGGCGGCTTCGGTCACCTTCACGGCGACGTTCGATTCGGCTTCGCGGAACAGACGATCGCGGATCATGCGGCTGGTCACCTTGGTGCCCTCGCGGCCCGCCATCGGCGAATCATTCACCGCGAAGCGCATCGACAGCGTCGGCGGATCGATCGGCTGCGCGTGCAGCGGCTCGGTGACGGTGATGTCGGCGATCGTGTTGGCGACGGTCGCCACGGTCAGGCCGGCGAGGCTGATGATGTCGCCCGCCTTGGCTTCGTCGACCGGCACGCGGTCGAGGCCGCGGAACGACATGATCTTCGACGCACGGCCGGTCTCGACGATCTTGCCGTCGTTATCGAGCGCGTGGATCGCCTGGTTGGTGCGCACCGTACCCGAATTGACGCGGCCGGTAAGGATGCGGCCGAGGAAATTGTCGCGGTCGAGCAAAGTGACGAGGAAGGTGAACGGCACGTCCTCCACTTCCACCTTCGGCGCGGGCACGTGATTGACGATCGTCTCGAACATCGGGATCAGCGTGCCTTCGCGCGCGTCCATGTCGGTCGAGGCATAGCCGTTGCGGCCCGAGGCGTAGAGCACCGGGAAGTCGAGCTGCTCGTCATTGGCGTCGAGCGACACAAACAGGTCGAACACTTCGTCGAGCACTTCCTGGATGCGCGCGTCGGGACGATCGACCTTGTTGACGACGACGATCGGCTTGAGGCCGAGCGCCAGCGCCTTGCCGGTGACGAACTTCGTCTGCGGCATCGCGCCTTCCGACGAATCGACCAGCAGGACGACGCCGTCGACCATGCTGAGAATCCGCTCCACCTCGCCGCCGAAATCGGCGTGGCCGGGCGTGTCGACGATGTTGATGCGGATGCTCTCGCCGCCGCCCGGAGGCGCCCAGTCGACCGAGGTCGGCTTGGCGAGAATCGTGATCCCGCGCTCCTTTTCGAGGTCGTTCGAATCCATGGCGCGCTCTTCGACGCGCTGGTTGTCGCGGAAGGTGCCGGACTGGCGGAAGAGCTGATCGACCAGCGTCGTCTTGCCGTGATCGACGTGCGCGATGATCGCCACGTTGCGGAGGCTCATGGGAATTCCTGAATAGATGGAGCTTGGAGTGCGCGCCCCATAGCCGAAATGTTGCGCCGCGGGAAGGGGAGCCGTTTCCCCGCGCCGCGCGGAGCCGGCATTGAAGACGACGCGTTCGCGTATTACAGCGCCAACACACTTGCCGTCGCGCCCGAACGCGACCATTTTGCGGGCAACGGCTTGGGAGACGAATGGAATGGCGACGAATCTGGACACGCCCGAACGCGATCTGGTGCTGACCCCGCCCGAGCCGGTGCCGACCGTCAGCGCCGAGCGTGCCGCCGGGCTGGTGCCGATCGACGACGCCAAGAAGACGCAGCTCGACGCGCGCGTCGACGCCTTCGTCGCCGATCTGGTCGCCGAGGACGTCAACAGTCCCGAATTCGGCAAACGCGTCGACGCGATCACCGCGATGGGCGCCAAGGAAATCCGCGAGGCCGCGGGCCAGTCGAACCGCTTCCTCGACCGGCCGATCCGCGCGATGGACAAGGACACCGGCGTCGGCGCCGATCTCTCGCAACTGCGCCGGGTGATCGAGGACCTCGATCCGGGTCGCAAGGGCGCGCTGTCCGGCCCCAAGAAGATCTTCGGCATCATCCCCTTCGGGTCGAAGATGCGCGACTATTTCGACAGCTACCAGTCGTCGCAGACGCATATCAGCTCGATCCTCAAGAACCTCGCCGCGGGCAAGGACGAGCTGCTGATGGACAATGCCGCGATCGATACCGAGCGCGCCAATCTGTGGAGCGCAATGGGGCGGCTCGAACAGATGATCCACCTCAGCAAGGCGATGGACGCGAAGCTCGAAGACAAGGCCAACGAGCTCGACCACACCGATCCCGCCAAGGCCAAGGCGATCCGCGAGACCGCGCTCTTCTACACCCGCCAGCGCACGCAGGACCTGCTCACCCAGATGGCGGTGACGGTGCAGGGCTATCTCGCGCTCGATCTGGTCAAGAAGAACAACGTCGAGCTGGTGAAAGGCGTCGACCGCGCCTCGACCACCACCGTCTCGGCGCTGCGCACGGCGGTCACCGTGGCGCAGGCGCTGACCAACCAGAAACTGGTGCTCGAATCGATCACCCAGCTCAACACGACGACCGCCAACATCATCGATTCGACCGGCAAATTGCTGCGCTCGAACACCGCGGCGATCCACGAACAGGCCGCCGCCTCGACGATCCCGCTGGAGACGCTGCAGCGCGCCTTCCAGAACATCTACGACACGATGGACGCGATCGATTCGTTCAAACTGAAGGCGCTCGATTCGATGAAGACCACCGTCACCGCGCTGGGCAGCGAGGTGGAGAAGTCGAAGGGCTATATCGCCCGCGCCGAGGGCGCCAACCAGGCCGCGCTCAAGGGACCGGGCGCGAGCGATTCCTACCGTCTCGAATCGGTGTGATCGAATGACCGAGGTCGACCAGCAGATCGAACGCGCCCGCGCCGCGATGGCACGGATCAGCGAGGATTATCGCGGACAGGCGGGCGCGACCTATCGCGCGCACGGCAAGCGGCTCAAGCGCAAGGCGACCAGCGTCGGCACGCGGCTGGCGATCATCTGCGCGGTCGATGCGCTGATCCTCCTTGCCGCCGGGGTCGCCGGCATGTTCATCCCGTTGGGCATCTTCGGCTTTCTGGCGGTCATGCTGCTGATGGCGGCGGTGACGATCGGCATCGCGCTCGCCCCGATCGCCCGCGCACCAAGCGAGAAGGTGCTGCGCGAGGTCGACATCAAGGCGCTTCCCGCCAAGACCGAACGCTGGCTCGAAGCGCAGCGCCCCGCCCTGCCGGCGCCGGCGCGCGGCCTGATCGACCAGATCGGCGTGCGGCTCGAGACGCTGTCGCCGCAGCTCGGCCGGCTCGATGGCCGCGAGGAGGAAGCCTATGAGGTTCGCCGCCTGATCGGCGAGCAGCTACCCGCCTTCGTCAACGATTATGCCCGCGTCCCCGAACCGCTGCGCCGGGTCGAGCGTAACGGCCGCACGCCCGATGCCGAGCTGGTCGCGGGGCTACGGCTGATCGAACAGGAGATCGCCGACATGACCGCGCGGCTGGCGCAGTCGGACCTCGACAGCCTGTCGACACGCGGGCGCTTCCTGGAGATCAAATATCGCGACGAGGCCGGCGACCGGTGATGGTGGGCGATGACGGGCTCGAACCGCCGACATTCTCGGTGTAAACGAGACGCTCTACCAACTGAGCTAATCGCCCCATCACGGGTTCGCCTGCCCTGCCAAAGCGCGCGGCGATCCGCAAGGGGGTGCAGTCACCCCGCCGCCTCGATCTTGCGCAGCGCGATCATATAGGCCTGCATCGCCTCGCTGGCCCGTGGCGACAGCGTCATGAAGGCGCGGCGGCGATCGGCGGGATCGGGGTGGCGGATGAACAGCTCCATCTCGGTCATCTTGGCGATCCAGCGCAGTGCGGTCGTCGGCGCGACGCCGGCGGCGATGCACAGGCTCGACACGCTGACCTGCACGCCCTCCAGCTCGGCGGCGAACAGGTCGAGCAGCATGTCCCAGGCCGGGTCCTCGAACAGCGCCTCGCCGCCGAACTGGCCGAAGAACTTGCTGCGCAACTGCCGGCGATGGATGACGCGGCGCACGTCCTGCGGCCGCACGGCGTGGCCGATCGCCGGCTCGCCGTCGAAGCGCGTGCGGCGGTCGCCGAGTTCGGACGCGCCCGTCACCGGCTGATTGTGCACGAAGTCGGCGGCGAAGCGCGAGATACGCGCCATGCCGTCGGTCAGCCGCCGCAACCGCTCCTCGTCGCTCTCGCGGCCGGGGTGGAGGAACGGCTCGCGGTCGCTGCGCACCGTATCGGACAGCCCCTCCTGCAGCGTCGGCGGCATCCGCCGGCACGCCTCGGCCAGCGCCACGACACGCTGCGCCGGACTGGGGTCGCAGAGCAATTCGATGCGCTCGCCGAGCAGATGCCGCGCGACGAGATCGATCTGCGCCGTGGCGAGCGCGAGCACCGCCCGCCCCTCCTCCGCGGCGAGATGATCGGCGAGGAGCGGGAGGACCGCATCGAGCGTCGCCGCCGCCACGTCGCGTGCCTCGACCGCGAAGACCGGCCGGCCGCCGAGCCGCGGCAGCAGCCCCGCGACCTCCGCCCAGCCGATGCGCTGGAGCAGGCGTGCGCCGACGGCGTCGATCGCGGCATGGAATGGCGCGGCCGCGGTGGCATCGGCGATCAGCAGCATGGGGTGGCCGCGATCGCCATAAGGACGCGCCGGGCGTCTCTCCGTTTTGGCGTCAGCCAGCGTTGTGATCCCCATAGACGCAGAATAAGCGGCACCGCGAACGGTTCGCCCGCATTCATCTCCGTTCCGGCATCATCACTGCTGCGGTAAGCATGTTTAGAAGGTTATCACCTCCGAATCGGATGCACCATGATCAGTCGAGCGATTTGACGATCTCTTCGACCATTTTCTTCGCATCGGCGAGGAGCATCATTGTATTGTCCATGTAAAACACATCGTTATCGACACCGGCATAGCCGACGCCACCCATCGACCGCTTGATGAACAGCACCGTCTTCGCCTTCTCGACGTCGAGGACCGGCATGCCGTAGATCGGCGAGCTCTTGTCGGTCTTGGCAGCGGGATTGGTGACGTCGTTGGCGCCGATGACGAAGGCGACGTCGGTCTGCGAAAACTCGGAATTGATGTCTTCGAGCTCGAAGACCTCGTCGTACGGCACGTTGGCTTCGGCGAGCAACACGTTCATATGGCCCGGCATTCTGCCGGCGACGGGATGGATGGCATATTTGACGCGGACACCGTGCGCCTTCAACTTGTCGGCCATTTCGCGCAGCGCATGCTGTGCCTGCGCCACCGCCATGCCATAACCGGGAATGATGATGACCTGTTCGGCCTGGCTCATCAGGAAGGCCGCGTCCTCGGCGCTGCCGCGCTTCCACGGCCGATCGACCTTGGCACCGTCGCCGCCACCGCCACTCTCCGCGCCGAAGCCGCCGGCGATGACCGAGACGAAGCTGCGGTTCATCGCCCGGCACATGATGTAGCTGAGGATCGCGCCCGACGAGCCGACCAGCGCGCCGGTGATGATCATCGCGCTGTTGTGGAGCGTGAAGCCCATCGCCGCCGCCGCCCAGCCCGAGTAGCTGTTGAGCATCGACACGACCACAGGCATATCGGCGCCGCCGATCGGAATGATCAGCAGGAAGCCGATCGCGAAGCTGAGGATCGTGATCGTCCAGAAGATCCAGCGGCTCTGGTCCTGGGTGAAGGCGACGATCAGCAGCAGGATCGCGGCGAGCATTCCGAGGTTGAGGACGTGGCGGCCGGGCAGCAGGATCGGCTTGCCGCCCATGTTGCCGTTGAGCTTGAGGAAGGCGATCACCGAGCCCGAGAAGGTGATCGCGCCGATCGCGACGCCGAGCCCCATCTCGATCCGGCTGACCGGGTGGATCGCCGCGAACGGCTGGCCGAGCATCGGGATCACCATGTCGGCGATGCCGAAGGCGATCGGGTTGAGGAAGGCGGCGGCGGCGACCAGCACCGCGGCGAGCCCGACGAGGCTGTGGAAGGCGGCGACGAGCTGCGGCATCGCGGTCATCGCGATCCGCCGCGCGGTGACGAGGCCGATCGCGGCGCCGATGCCGATCGCCGCGAGCAGTTCGACCACAGTGAGATAATCGATTCGCGCGATCATCGCGCTATAGTCGTAGGCGGCGGTCGAGCCGCTGATCAGCAGCCGGTCGACGGGCACGTGCGTGATCAGCGTCGTCACCACGGCGATCGTCATGCCGATCATGCCGAAGCGGTTGCCGCGCTGGCTCGACGTCGGCGACGACAGGCCGCGCAGCGCGAGGATGAAGCACACCCCCGCGATCAGATAGGCGAGCGCCGCGAACGAACTGCCTGCGGTTGCGTGTTCCATCCTACCCCCGGGTTTTCGAAAGACGACGGCCGTCGGCGTGGCGCATCACGGCTTGGCCGCCGCCGGCCGCTCCTTCTTCTTGTACATCGCCAGCATCCGCTGCGTCACCGCAAAGCCGCCGAAGATATTGATGCTGGCGAGCACCACGCCGAGCAGCCCGAGCCATTTCGACGCGCTGCTTCCCGCCGCCGCGCCGGCGATCAGCGCGCCGACGATGATGACGCTGGAAATGGCGTTGGTCACCGCCATCAGCGGCGTGTGCAGCGCCGGCGTCACCGACCAGACGACGTAATAGCCGACGAAACACGCCATCACGAAGATCGACAGGATCGCTACGAAGTCCATCATCCCACTCCTTCAGGCGGCGATGCGGCGGGGCGACGGCACCGCCCGCCCCATCTCCTCGGCCGCTTCCATCCAGCAGCGTACGGCATCATAGGCGTTGGCCAGCGCTTCTTCCGGCGTATCGCCGTCCGAGCGGCAGCCCGGTAGCTCCGGTACGACCGCGGCGTAACCGCCACCGTCGTCGTCACGGAGGGGCACGATGTCGACTTCGTAATCCTGCGGGTTCATTCAGCCTGCTCCCGAACCGCGTCCACGAACTTCACGAGTTCGCGGATATACACGGGTTTGATCGGACGATGCGCAGGGATGGTCAGGATCTGCGCGACCGATTGATGCTTCACCTTATAGTGTGACCCCTGACGGGGCGGCGTACAAGCGATACCGAAGCCACGACATAACGTTTCGATGTCCGCCATGCGCCAGTCGCGCGGCGCCTCCCGCATCCGTTCGAGGAGCGCCTCCGCCCTCACGTCTAGGCGAGCAACCGCGAGTTGACGATTTGCCCGTCCCGGGTCAGCCGCACCGCGTCGCCGATCTCGGCGTCGAGCACCGGGCGGCCGGCGTCCTTGTCCCAGAAGGTCGACAGGAAATTGTAGAGGTTGCGGCTGAACAATGCCGAAGCGTCGGCGGGCAGGCGCGAGGCCATGTTGCGGTGGCCGATGATGCGGACGCCATGACGTTCGACGATCTCGCCCGCCACCGCGCCCTCGACGTTGCCGCCCTGCTCGACCGCGAGGTCGACGATCACGCTGCCCGGCTTCATCGATGCGACCTGCGCGTCGCTGATCAGCCGCGGTGCGGGGCGGCCGGGGATCAGCGCCGTCGTGATCACGATATCCTGTTTGGCGATATGGCCGGAGACGAGCTCGGCCTGCGCGGCCTTATACTCCTCGCTCATCTCGCCGGCATAGCCGCCGGTGCCCTCGCCCTCGATACCGGCGACGGCCTCGACGAAGATCGGCTTGGCGCCGAGCGACTGGATCTGTTCGCGCGTCGCGGCGCGCACGTCGGTGGCGGAAACCTGCGCGCCGAGCCGCCGCGCGGTGGCGATCGCCTGCAGGCCGGCGACGCCGACCCCCATCACGAACGCCTTGGCGGCGCTGACCGTCCCCGCCGCGGTCATCATCATCGGAAAGGCGCGGCCATATTCCGACGCGGCGTCGAGCACCGCCTTGTAGCCGGCGAGGTTGGACTGCGACGACAGGATGTCCATCGACTGCGCGCGGGTGATGCGCGGCATGAACTCCATCGCCAGCGCCTCGTAGCCCGCGGCGGCATAGGCGTCGATCCGCGCGCGATCGCCGAACGGATTGAGGCCGGCGACGATCCACGCCCCCTGCGCCGCCCCCGCGAGGCCGGCCGGATCGGGGCCCTGCACGCCGAGGATGATGTCGGCATCGGCCAGCGTCGCGGCGCGATCGGCGACGGTGGCTCCGGCCTCCGCATAGGCCCGGTCGGCGTAGCTGGCGGCGATCCCCGCGCCGGCCTCGATCGCGACGGCGGCACCCAGCGCGACGAACTTCCTGGCGGTCTCCGGCGTCGCCGCGACCCGCCGCTCGCCGTCTGCATGTTCCCTGAGGACGGCGATCTTCATGCCATCGGTGCCTATGCGATCGCCCAGATCACCAGCGCGACGATCACCGCGCAGGCGATCGCGCCCCAGAACAGCATCTTCGTGACGCTGATATAGGTCGATTCATGCGCCTTGAGGTCACCATTGCCGGCCATCGTCCAACCCTCGTCTGCTCGTGGCGTCTGCGCCCTTGTGGCGATACCTGCCCGCAAAGCGCCGCGGCCGTCAAGGCGGCCGGCGGCCGGCGGGCTTAAGTCGGCCTTTACCGGTGGCTTGTATCAGGTGCCCCGAACCGGGACAGGAAAATACCATGACGCGCAACGGACAGCGCCTGCTTCTGCTGATCGACGACGAGCCCGCGCAGCGCCGGTTGGTGTCGGCGCTCGCCGCCCGCGCCGGCTGGCGCTCGATCTTCGCCGCCGACGGCGAGATGGCGCTGGCGCAGCTCGGCACGCAGGACGGCATGCAGCTCGATGCGATCCTGCTCGACCATTGGGCGCCCGACGCCGATGCCGCGCCGCTGATCGCCGAATTGCGCGAGCGGCGGCCGGCGCTGCCGATCCTGATGCTCACCGCCAACGGTTCGGTGATGCACGCGGTCGCGGCGATGCGCGCCGGCGCGACCGATTTCCTGGTCAAGCCGCTCGCCCCCGAACGCCTGCTCGCCGCGCTCGAGGCGGCGGTGGCGGGCACCGCCGCCGGGGAGCTGCGTCCGTTGACCGAGAAGATCCCGGCGCTGCTCGCGTTCGACGAGATCGTCGGATCGTCGCCCGATTTCCGCGCCGCGCTGGCGATCGCCGCCAAGGCGGCACGCGCGCGGGTGCCGGTGCTGGTCGAGGGCGAAAGCGGCGTCGGCAAGGAGGTGGTCGCCGATGCGATACATGCCGCCTCGCCGCGCGCGAAGAAACCAATCGTCACCGTCAATTGCGGCGCGATCCCCGCCAATCTCGTCGAATCGGAGCTGTTCGGGCATGAGAAGGGCGCCTTCACCGGCGCGTTCGAGCGCAAGATCGGCAAGTTCGTCGATGCCGACGGCGGCACCATCCTGCTCGACGAGATCGGCGAGATGCCTCTGGAGACGCAGGTCAAATTGCTGCGCGTGCTGCAATCGGGCGAGATTCAGCCGATCGGCGCGCGCCATGCCCGCGAGGTCGACGTGCGCGTCATCGCCGCGACCAACAAGAAACTGCTCGAGGAGGTCGAGGCGGGGCGGTTCCGCGAAGACCTCTATTACCGGCTCAACGTCGTCCAGGTGGCGATCCCGCCGCTGCGCGAGCGGCTCGGCGACGTGCCGGCGCTCGCCCGCCATCTGCTCGCGCGGATCGCGCAGCAGCCGGGGTTGCGGCCGCTCGGCATCACCGACGACGCGCTGGCGCTGCTGGTGCAATACGACTGGCCGGGCAACGTCCGCCAGTTGCAGAACGCCTTGTTCCGCGCCGCGGTGCTCTGCGAGGGCGCGGCGCTGACCCGCGCCGATTTCCCGCAGATCGCCGCGCTCGGCGACCGCCGCGTCGGCACGATCGGCTCGGCGAGCGCTTCGGCCGGAGGCATCACGCTGTTCCGGCCGGACGGCAATCTGCGCCCGCTCGAGGATATCGAGGCCGACGTGATCCGCCTCGCCATCGGCCATTATCGCGGCCGGATGACCGAGGTCGCCCGCCGCCTCGGCATCGGCCGCTCGACGCTCTACCGCAAGCTCGGCGAACTCGGTATCGACAACGCCGCCTGACTTCCCCCGGCGGCGGGCCGGCGCTAGCATCGGCCGATGCCCTGTCGCCACATCCTCGTCACCGGCGCCGCATCGGGCATCGGCCTCGCCACCGCGCAGCATCTCGCCGCGGCGGGAGCGGAACGGCTGGTGCTGGTCGATGTCGATGCCGCGGCATTGGCGCGGGTCGCTTTGCCGTGTCCGATCAGGGCACTGGCAGGCGACGTCGCCGACGAGCATTTCTGGGACGAAGCGGCCGCCGATCTCGCCGGGATCGACGGTGCGGTGGTCAATGCGGGGGTGGCCGGCGCTGGGCCGATCGCCGACCTGTCCTTCGCCGAATGGCGGCGCATCCTCGGCGTCAATCTCGACGGTGCGTTCCTGACGCTGCGCGCCGCGATGCACGCGATGACCGGCGGCGGCGCGATCGTCGCCACCGCATCGGCGGCGGGGATCAAGGCGGAGGCCGGCGTCGCCGCTTATGGCGCGTCCAAGGCGGCGCTGATCCATCTCGTCAAGGTCGCCGCCAAGGAGGGCGCCGCGAACCGCATCCGCGTCAACGCGATCGCACCCGCCGGGGTCGAGACGCCGGTATGGGATGCGATCCCGATGTTCGCCGAGCGCGTCGCCGCGATCGGCCGCGATGCCGCCTTCGCGGAACTCGCCGCGCTGGCGACGCCGCTCGGCCGCTATGCGAAAGCCGAGGAGATCGCCGCGCAGATCGGATTCCTCCTCTCCGACGCCGCGGCGCTGATCACCGGCGCCTGCCTGGTCAGCGACGGCGGCTATACGTTGTGATCACCACAGGACTCCCTTGACCGGCTTGGTCGGTTCGGGGGCGGGATCGCCGATCGACTGGAGGAGGTCGATCTCGATCGTCCGGCACATCGCGGTCAGCGGCACGTCGTGGACGGTATTGGCGAAGGGATCGACCAGATCGTCGCCGATCTGCAGCACCGCAAGGAACATCAGCCCGGCCAGCGTCGAGCCGAGCGGCGTCGCATAGCCCAAGGTCTCGACCAGCCCGATCGGCAGCAGGATGCAGAAAATGTGGGTGAACAGGGTCGGGAAGAAACGATATTGATTGGGCAGCGGCGTGTTCTTGATCCGCTCCATCCCGCCCTGCGCATTGGCGATGTCGACCATCGTCGATTCCATCCGCGTCTGCTGGATGGTATCGATCCAGCCGCGGCGGCGGGCATCGTCGATGCGGCGGCCGGTGCCGTCGAGCAGGCCGTTGGCGATGTTGCTGCGGGTCAGTGCCGGCTCCGCCTCGCCGCGCGACAGGAATTTGAGCACCTGTTCGTCGACCGGCTGGCGGCGCAACTGGCAGCGCAGCGCATTCACGTAGGCGATCTGGCGGATGACGATCGTGCGGCGCAGGTCGTGCGCCTCGTCGACCGGCAGGAAATTGCGCGCCTCGCGGCTCAGACTGCGCGAGGCGTTGATCATCGCCCCCCACAGCACGCGGCCTTCCCACCAGCGCTGATAGGCGGAATTGTCGCGGAAGCCGATCAGCAGCGCGAGCACCGTACCGAACAGCGTCAGCGGCAGGGAGGGCGCCTTGAATTCGAGCGCATAGTAACTGACGGTGACGATGACATCCCAGATGAACAGGATCACCAGCGGCTTCCAGACTTCGGCGACGACACGGGTGAAGCGGGGAGTGGTTGCAACGATCATAGCGTGTCCAGATGGGATCGGAACGGTCCGAACGCATCAACAATCGATCTGCTGCAACGCAAAATCACAATTCAGCCACCCACCAGCGCCCGGTCGCGCAGGCCGCGCCAGATCCGCAGCGCCTGGACGGTCGCCGCGACATCGTGGACGCGGAGCAATTGCACCCCCGCCTCCGCACCCTTCAACGCCAGCGTGAGACTGCCGCCGAGCCGCGCGTCGACCGGGGCTTCGTTGTCGAGCGCACCGATCATCCGTTTGCGGCTGGCGCCGAGCATGATCGGGCAGCCGAGACCGTGGAAGATCGCCAGACCGTTGATCAGCGCGAGATTCTCGGCAAGCGTCTTGCCGAAGCCGATGCCGGGATCGACGATGATCCGCGATCGCTCGATCCCCGCCGCGACGACCGCGGCGATGCGCGCGTCAAGCCAGTCGAACACGTCGGTCAGCACGTCGCGATAGCCGGTACGCGCGTGACCGCCCTCCTTCGGATCGGGCGAGTGCATCAGCACCACCGGGCATCGCGCCCGGACCACCACGTCGAGCGCGCGGTCGTCCCACAGCAAGGCGGAGACGTCGTTGACGATATGCGCGCCGGCGGCGAGCGCGGCGTCCATGACCGCGGCCTTGCGGGTGTCGATCGAGACGGGGGTGCCGCTGCGTGCGAGCCGCTCGACGACGGGCACGACGCGGGCGATCTCGTCACCCTCCCAGACCTGCGCCGCACCGGGGCGGGTCGATTCGCCGCCGAGGTCGATCAGCGCCGCGCCGGCGGCGGCCATGTCGACGCCGGCCGCGGCCGCGGCGGCGGGGTCGTCGCTGTGCCGGCCGCCGTCGGAGAAACTGTCCGGCGTGACGTTGAGGATGCCCGCGACGAGTGGTTGGTCGAGCCGCAGCACGCGCTCGCCGAGTTGGAGCGGCGGGCGCGGCGCGGTGATCGCGGCGTGGAGGTGCATGGCGCGCGCGCCGAGGGTGGCGACGTCGGCGACGGGGATGGTGCGGCGGCGGCCTGCTTCGATGACCTCGTAGGCTGCGAACCATTG
The DNA here is from genome assembly GCF_000764535.1 of Sphingomonas taxi. Classification (NCBI taxonomy): domain Bacteria; kingdom Pseudomonadati; phylum Pseudomonadota; class Alphaproteobacteria; order Sphingomonadales; family Sphingomonadaceae; genus Sphingomonas; species Sphingomonas taxi. The sequence continues at coordinate 2,901,604 of NZ_CP009571.1, forward strand.
CAGGCCGCCGGCGAGACGCGCGACCGCACCGTCCGGCTGGGTGACGGGGGTGTCGACGAACTGGACGGGGCGAAGATGGAGGCTCATCGCCGGTCCATCCGACGGCGCCGCCGACAAGGCAAGCGCCGCGCATTCCTCCCCGGAACGGGCAAGGCAATCGCATAGGGAAGCTCGTGTGGGCCTGTCGTCTTCCAAGACCACCCCGTCACCCCGGACTTGTTCCGGGGTCCACCCTGCGGCGAGGAGAAAGGCTTGAGTCGACACCGTTCTCTCGCGGCCCGGTGGACCCCGGAACAAGTCCGGGGTGACGAAATTGGTAAGGAAGCCGATCAAGCCTCATCACCGCAGCCATATGCGATAGCCCTGCCGGAACGGGGAGGAATGGCTTACGGCTGCGTCGCCAGCAGATACGTCTGGCGCAACGTGTCGATCGGCTTCAGCTTGCCCTCGCCGTCATGGTGCCAGAAGGTCCAGCCGTTGCACGCCGGCGCGCCTTGCAGTGCCGCGCCCAATTTGTGGATCGATCCCGCCGCGCCGCAATCGGACAACAGGCTGCCGTCGGCGCGCACCGTCACGCGGAAGCGGCGCTTCGAATCGGTTAGCACCGCGCCGGGCGTGAGATAGCCGTTCTCGACCAGCACGCCGAATGCGACCTTGGGTTGCTGGCGCGGGCTCTGCATCGTCGCCAGCGCCGATTCGTCGAGCGGCAGCGCCGCGGCGATCCGCTCCTCGGCCGCCGCGATATAATCGCCCTCGCGCTCGATGCCGATCCAGCGGCGCCCCAGCCGCTTCGCCACCGCGCCGGTGGTGCCGGTGCCGAAGAAGGGATCGACCACCACGTCGCCCGGCTTGGTGCAGGCGAGCAGGATGCGATACAGCAGCGCCTCGGGCTTTTGCGTCGGATGGACCTTGACGCCGCCCTTCTTCAACCGCTCGCCGCCGCCGCAGATCGGAAATTCCCAGTCCGAGCGCATCTGCAGCTCGTCGTTGAGCGTCTTCATCGAGCGATAGTTGAAGGTGTATTTGGCGCCCTCGCCCTTCGCCGCCCAGATCAGCGTCTCGTGCGCGTTGGTGAAGCGGGTGCCGCGGAAGTTGGGCATCGGATTGGCTTTCCGCCAGACGATGTCGTTGAGGATCCAATAGCCGAGATCCTGCACCGCGGCACCGACGCGGAAGATGTTGTGATAGCTGCCGATCACCCAGATCGTGCCGTCGTCCTTGAGGATACGGTGCGCCTCGGCCAGCCAGGCGCGGGTGAAGGCGTCATAAGCGGCGAAGGTGTCGAACTTGTCCCAATCGTCGGTAACCGCATCGACGTGCGTGCCGTCGGGGCGGAACAGCTCGCCGCCGAGCTGGAGATTGTAGGGCGGGTCGGCGAAGACCATGTCGACCGACTTGTCGGGCAGCGCGCGCATCGCCGCGATGCAATCGCCGCGGATGATGCTGTCCAGCGGCAGGGGCGCGGCCGGGCGCGCCGTCGCCGGCGCCGCTGCGCGCGCCGCGACCCGCGACTGCCTGACCTTCTCGATAACCGCCATTACGTCCCCCTTGCCGCCCTATTCGCGCGAAACAGCGGACTCCCGTCAAGGGATGATTGGTTAACGTCGGGTCCCGCCGTTCGGTCGCCGCGGCGGGCCGCTACGCTCTCGACCCAGATGTTGGGAAGCGCGGCCGCCACCGACCCCAAGTGCTGGGGTCTGTGACTCAAAAGACTCAGCGCGCGCTTTGCTGCAAATTTTTGCTGTCCATGCCCTGCAAGTCGAGCTGGATAGCGGCCGACGCGTCGCCACCCGTGATTCGGGCGTAGGCGGCGGCGACCGGCGCGAAGCTGCGGCGATGCAGCGGCGTCGGTCCATGGTCGCGCAGCGCGGCGAGATGGTGCTTGCAGCCGTAACCCTTGTTCGAATGCCAATTGTATTGCGGATGGACCGCGGCATGCTCCAGCATGATGCCGTCGCGCATATGCTTGGCGACGATCGAGGCGGCGGCGATCGACACGCTGTGCGCATCGCCCGAAACGATCGCGGTCGCCGGATAGGTCCAGCGCGGCAGGCGGTTGCCGTCGACCAGCACATGGCCGGGATCGCAGCCGAGCCGCGCGACCAATGCATCGACCGCGAGCGTCATCGCCTTCATCGTCGCCCAATAGATGTTGAGCGTGTCGATTTCCGCCGGCTCGACGATGCCGACGCCATAGACGCCGCGCGTGGTGATGAGCCCGTACAACCGCTCGCGCTCGGTGGCGCAGAGCTTCTTCGAATCGTCGATGCCACGCGGCGTGCCCTTTGCGGGCAGCACCACCGCGGCGGCGACCACCGGCCCGGCGAGCGGCCCGCGTCCCGCCTCGTCCACCCCGGCGACGGGGGGCAGGCAGGTCTTCTCATGCTTCCATCCGGGCATTCAGCCCTCCAGTTCGTCGAAGGGGACGACGCCGAGCGTATGACCGATCGGGCCATGGCCGCCGCCCAGACCCGGCGCGTTGACGATCGCGATACGGACGAAGCGCACCGCCTGTTCGAACGCCGCCTCGATACCGAGGCCGCTGGCGAGCCCGGTGGCGAGCGCGCTGGCCAGCGTACAGCCGGTGCCGTGCGTATCGACCGTGTCGAAGCGTTTGCCGATCAGGCGGCGAAGCTCGCCCTGCGGCGACAGCAGGCGATCGGTGATCTCGGCCTCCTCGCCGTGCCCGCCCTTGGCGACGACATGGCATCCGTGCGCGAGCACCGCCGCCTCCCCGCCGAGCGCCGCCATCTCCGGAATATTGGGGGTCACCACCGAGGCGACGCCCATCAACCGTTCGAACGCCGCCATGGCGGCGGCATCGGCGAGCACCGACCCGCTGGTCGAGACCATTACGGGATCGAAGACGATCGGCACATCGAGCTGGTCGAGCAGGTCGGCGACCGCATGCGCGGTCTCCGCCGAACCGATCATCCCGATCTTGACCGCGTCGACGCCGATATCCTCGATCACGCTGCGCATCTGCGCGACGACGATGTCGACCGGGACGGCATGGACCGCCTGTACGCCGAGCGTATTCTGCGCGGTGATCGCGGTGATCGCCGTCATCGCATGGCCGCCGAGCATCGTGACCGTCTTGATGTCCGCCTGGATCCCGGCGCCGCCACCCGAATCGGACCCGGCGACGATGAGCACACGCGGGATCACCGCCCGGCTCCAAAGGTGTCGGCACGGCGGCATCGCTCGCAGGACATGGCGATGGTCATGGGGTGGCTGATCGTATGCGCCATGGCGGCCGCCCATGCCACAGGTCGGGGGGTGCAGAATAGAAGAAGGTGGTTCGCGCGGAGGCGCAGAGGCGCGGAGAATGACCCCCGGTGGGCAGGGCTTTCTCCTTCCCGACCGTTCGTGCTGAGCCTGTCGAAGCACAATGGGACTCGAACGCGACAGCTCGAGCAGAGAATACGAAAGGCTATTGATTCACGCGAAGACGCGAAGGCGCGAAGGTGTTTCGTGCGGCTTTGCGACAGCTCTTCCCCCCAGCCGCAGGAGCAGCCGCGGCGGCAGCAGGTGACGCTGCCGCGCGGGCACCATCTTCGCGTCTTCGCGTCTTCGTGCGAGAAACCCCGCTCAGCTCTGGAAACGCCGTTCCGCGACGGCGGGATGCGCCTTGAGCACCTTGCCGATCCGCGTCGGCCGGTCGAGCAGTTCGCCGCCGCAATCGGGACAGCGTTCGTCGAGTTCATCGGAGCATTCGCTGCAATAGGTGCTTTCCAGCGAGCAGATGAACGCCCCCGGCGCATCCGCCGGCAGGTCGGCGCCGCAGCACTCGCAATCGGGACGCATCGCCAGCATCAGGCCGCCGCCTGCCGCACCGCGTCGCAGATCCGGTCGACCACGGTCTCGACCTGGCGCGCGTCGTCGCCCTCGGCCATCACGCGGATCACCGGCTCGGTGCCCGACGGGCGGATGACGAGGCGGCCGGTGCCGGCAAGCTCCGCCTCGGCGGCGGCGATCACCGACTGGACCGACGCATCGTCGAGCGGCTTGCCCCCCGCGAAACGGACGTTCTTGAGCAATTGCGGCAGCGGCGCGAACCGGTGGAGCACCTCGCTCGCCGGCGCGCCGGCGCGCTTCAACTCGGCGAGCACCTGGAGCGCGGCGACGAGGCCATCGCCGGTGGTGCCGTAATCCGACAGGATGATATGGCCGGACTGTTCGCCGCCGACGTTATAGCCCGAGCTGCGCATCTTCTCGAGCACGTAGCGGTCGCCGACCTTGGTGCGGACGAGCCCCAGCCCCTGCGCCTTGAGATGGCGTTCGAGGCCGAGGTTGGACATCACCGTCGCGACCAGCCCGCCGCCCGCCAGCCGCCCGGCGCGTGCCCAGCCCGCGGCGATCGTCGCCATCAGCTGGTCGCCGTCGATCACCCGGCCGGTCTCGTCGACGACGATCAACCGGTCGGCGTCGCCGTCGAGCGCGATGCCGATGTCGGCGCCCGCCGCGACCACCGTCTCCGACAGCGTCTGCGGCGCGGTCGAGCCGACGCCGTCGTTGATATTGGTGCCGTTCGGCGTGATCCCGATCGAAACGACGTCCGCGCCCAGTTCCCACAATGCCAGTGGCGCGACCTTGTAGGCGGCGCCGTTGGCGCAATCGATCACGATGCGCAGCCCGTCGAGCCGCAGGTCGCTCGGAAAGGTCGATTTGGCGAAGTGGATATAGCGGCCCTGCGCGTCGTCGATGCGGCGCGCGCGGCCGATCTGCGCCGAGGGCGACAGCGCGACGTCGCCCTCCTTGGCGCTGTCGATCAGTTGCTCGATCGTCTCTTCGGCCTCGTCGGACAATTTGTAGCCGTCGGGGCCGAACAATTTGATGCCGTTGTCGGCGAAGGGATTGTGGCTCGCCGAGATCATCACGCCGATATCGGCGCGCATCGACTGGGTGAGCATCGCCACCGCCGGGGTCGGCAGCGGCCCGACCATGATGACGTCCATGCCGACGCTGGTGAAGCCGGCGACGAGCGCGGATTCGAGCATATAGCCCGACAAGCGCGTGTCCTTGCCGATCAGCACGCGATGCTTGTGATCGCCGCGCTGGAAATAGGTGCCGGCCGCCATGCCGACCTTCATCGCCATGCTGGCGGTCATCGCGCCGGCGTTGGTCGCGCCCCTGATGCCGTCGGTACCGAAATATTTCCTTGCCATTGCGTGCGATCCGTTCCGCTATGCCGCTTGCTCGATCCCCCGATGCGCCAAGGAACCCGATGTCGCAAGCCACCCGTATCCTGCTGGCGCTCGTCGCCGGCATCGCGCTCGGTATCGCCGCGGTGGCGTTCGACAAGGATTGGGCGCTGCGCGTCACCGGCGTCACCCAGCCGATCGGCGAGGCGTGGCTGCACGGCCTGCAGATGGTGATCGTGCCGTTGATCGTCGGGCTGCTGGTGACTGGCATCGCCGCCACCGCCGAGGCGGCCCGGGCGGGGCGGATCGCCGGACGCGCGGTGGTGCTGTTCGTCGTCGTCCTGTGGTGCACGACGCTGATGTCGGCGATGGTGATGCCGGTGCTGCTCGATCTGTGGCCGCTGCCCGAGGCGTGGTCGGTCGCGCTGCGCAGCGCGCTGACCGCGACCGCGCCGCTCGGCAAGGTGCCGACGCTCGCCGATTTCTTCGCCACGATCGTGCCGACCAACGTCGTCGCGGCGGCATCGGGCGACGCCTTCCTGCCGCTAACCGTCTTCACGCTCGCCTTCGCCTTCGCGATCACCCGGCTGGAGGATGCGGCGCGGCAGCGGCTGACCGACCTGTTCCAGGCGATCACCGACGCGATGCTGGTCATCATCGGCTGGGTGTTGAAACTGGCGCCGATCGGCATCTTCGCGCTCGCCTACGGCGTCGGCGCGCGGACCGGCGCGGCGGCGTTCGGCGCGCTGATCCATTATATCGTGATGGTGTCGGCGATCGGACTGATCGTATTGCTCGCTGCCTATCCGGTGGCGCGCTTCGCCGGCGGCGTGCCGCTGCGCCGCTTCGCGCGCGCGGTGGCACCGGCGCAGGCGGTGGCGATCAGTACCCAAAGCTCGCTTGCCTCGCTGCCGGCGATGCTCAAGGGGTCGGCCGAGATCGGCGTGGCGCCGGCGACGGCGGGGATCGTGCTGCCGGTGGCGGTCGCGATCTTCCGCGCGACGAGTCCGGCGATGAACCTCGCGGTGGCGCTGTACGTCGCGCATTGGCTCGGCGTGCCGATCGGGCCGGGGCAGCTCGCCGCCGGAATCGCCACCGCGGCGATCACCACGATGGGATCGGTGTCGCTGCCGGGAACGGTCAGCTTCTTCGCCAGCGTCGCGCCGGTGGCGTTCGCGATGGGCGTGCCGATCGAGGCGCTGGGGCTGCTCGTCGCGGTGGAGACGGTGCCGGACCTGTTCCGCACCGTCGGCAACGTGACGATGGACGTCGCGGTGACCGGGGTGGTGGGGAAGCGCGACTGATCCTCCCCGCTGGCGGTGAGGGGGACCAGCGCAGCTGGTGGAGGGGGGCTTCCACAGGCGGTATGCTGCGTGGCGAGCCCCCTCCACCACCGCTACGCGGCGGTTCCCCTCCCCGTGCCGGGGAGGTTCAGGGGCGCCGCTCGTCGCGCGTGTTCACGCCGGCCGCGGCAGGTTCGCCGATCGCCGCCTCGCCCGCCAGCGCGTGCGCATCGTCGCCGATCGTGTCGAGATGCATCAGCTTCGTCACGAACGGCGCGAGCACCAGCACGACGACGCCGACACCCATCGAGAACCAGCCGATCCGTCCGTAGACCTCCAGCACCTGCGCCGGACCGGCCCCTTCGCCGCCGGTCGCCTGCGCGATCAGCCCGGCGATGAAATTGCCCGCCGCGGTGGCGAGGAACCACGTCCCCATCATCAGCCCGGTCATGCTCGCCACCGACAGCCGCGTCATCGACGACAGGCCGATCGGCGAGAAGCACAATTCGCCCATCGAATGCAGCATGTAGAGCAGGATGACGAAGATCGCCGGGGTGAGGCCGCTCGCCGGCGCACCGAGGATCAGCGCGAAGAAGCCCGCCCCGACGAGCACGAGGCCGATGCCGAACTTGAATGGCGCCGAGGGTTCGATGCCGCGCTTGCCCATCGCGGTCCACACCAGCCCGAACAAAGGCGCGAGCGTGATGATGAAGAAGGAATTGACCGACTGGAACCACGACGCCGGCATTTCCCAGCCCAGTACCGTCCGGTCGACCGACTGGTCGGTGTAGAGGTTGAGCGACGAACCCGCCTGTTCGAACAGCGCCCAGAACAAAGGCGACAGCGCGACGAGGAACAGCGCGGCGAAGATCCGGTGGCGCTCGACCTTCGGCAAAGCGCGGAATGAGGTGAGCAGGATATAGCCGACGGTGAACACCGATCCGGCGATCAGCACGATGCCGACCGCGCCCTGGTTGCGCACCAGCCACCACGACAAGGCGACCGCGACGAGCGCACCGGCGTAGATCGCCCATTCGATCGACAGGCCGATCGGGGTGCGCGTCTGCAACGCGCCGGCGACCGGCGGTTCGCCGACGTCGTACAATTCGCGGCGGAACAGCACGAAGACGATCAGGCCCAGCGCCATGCCGATCCCGGCGGCGCCGAAGCCGTAGGACCAGCCCATCCGCTCGCCGAGATAGCCGACCAGCAGCGGGCCGATGAACGCGCCGGTGTTGATCCCCATGTAGAAGATCGAGAAGGCGCCGTCGCGACGGGTGTCGTCGCGCGGATAGAGCTTGCCAACCAGCACCGAGATATTGGCCTTCAGGAAGCCGGTGCCGACGATGATGAAGGCGAGCGCGAGATAGAAGCCGTTGAGCGCACTGCCCTGCATGCCGACCGGCCCCTCGACCGCGGCGATCATCAGATGGCCGACGGTGATGAACACGCCCCCCGCCAGCACCGCCTTGCGCGGCCCGAGATAGCGGTCGGCGATATAGCCGCCGATGATCGGCGTGACGTAGATCAGCGCGGTGTACGCGCCGTAGACCGCGAAGGCGGGCTGTTCGCCGAACAGGAAATGCTTGGTCAAATAGAAGACCAGGATCGCCCGCATGCCGTAATAAGAGAATCGCTCCCACATCTCCGCGAAGAACAGCAGGAACAGCCCGAGCGGGTGTCCGAGGAAGGTGCGCGCGTGGGCCGGTACGCCGCCCCCGCTCGCTGATGCGATGGCCATAAGGTCTGCAAACTCCAACACATTCATGGCGCCGGCCCGACCGGGCGGCGGATCGCGGCAACCTAACGGCTGATCCCCTGCTGTAAACATCGCCGCCACCCGCTATGAGGCGGCATCATGTTCAACGACACCAGCACGCCGCTTTCGCTGCTCGCCACTCGCCGCTCGGGCAAGCCGCGCGACCTCGTCGCCCCCGGCCCCGACGCCGCCCAGCTCGACCAGATGCTCGCCATCGCCGCGCGCACCCCCGATCACGGCAAGCTCGCGCCGTGGCGCTTCGTCGTCATTGACGATCGCGACGCACTCTCGCGGCTGCTCGCCGACGCCTATCGCGCCGAGCGGCCGCAGGCGCCGCGCGGCGACCTCGAGGCGCTCGACCAGTTCGCACGGCAGGCGCCGACTTTGGTCGTGGTGCTGTCGTCGCCGGTGACGACAAGTCCGATCCCGTTGTGGGAGCAGGAATTGTCCGCTGGCGCGGCGACGATGAACCTGCTCCACGCCGCGCATGCGCTGGGCTTCGCGGCGGGCTGGTTGACGGGATGGCCGACCTTTTCGGACGCGGTGCGCGACGGCCTGGGGGCGGCGCCCGAGCGGATCGCTGGTTTCGTGTTCATCGGCACCCCGAGCCGGCCGCTCGACGAACGGCCCCGCCCGGAGCCGGCACGGATCATCTCGCATTGGCCCAACATGGGATAGTCCAGCCAGGTTGTTATGGACCTTTTCCGCCGTTGGTGTATTAAGTCAGCATGACAGCGTTCAGCAACGAGGACAGCCCGGTCTACATCCGGTTACGCGGCACCATCGCGGCGGGCATCCTGCGCGGTGACTATCGCGCCGGCGACCAGCTTCCCTCGGTACGCGCCTTCGCCGCCGAACATGGCGCCAATCCGCTGACCGTCGCCAAGGCCTATCAGAGCTTCCAGGACGACGGCTACGTCGAGGTCCGCCGCGGCGTCGGCATGTTCGTGCTGCCGGGTGCCTCGGAGAAATTGCGCGCGGCGGAGCGGGCGGCGTTCGTCGAGACGCAATGGCCGCGGATCCGGGGCTATATCGACCTGCTCGGCCTGGACGCCGCCGACCTGCTGGAGCGCGAACAAGCGTAAAAAGCGTGTTCGCGCCGACAGTTTGCGCCGCAGGCTGACGCGATATTCCGAGCTGCGTGGTGATAGACCGTACGCGCGGCTGGCAAGACACCTCCGCGTCTTCGCGTCTTCGCGCGAATCCACTCTTCTTCAGAACAGCCCCAAGCTCTCCACTTCCTCGGTGGTCAAATCGATACCGAACATCAGCGACATGCGCATGCGATAGACGCGCGGGTCGGTGATCTCCGCGACGCTGCTATTGTCGCCGGCGCGGCGGTGATAGCGGCAGTCGGTGAGACCGGCGAGGCCGTGCGGCAGGACGATGCTGGCGATGGTGAGCTGGGTGAAGCGGCTCTGCGGCGCGGTCGACGCCCAATGGTTGGACAGAGCGAGGTCGGCGTCGAACACCGCGGTATCGTGGAAACTATATTGCGGCTGCCAGCCCTCGCCGGTGCCACGGCCATCGGTCGAGCCGGGATCGCCGCGCCGGCTGAGCATCCAGCCGTGCTCGGCATGGCGGTCGAGACGGAACCAGGCGCCGTCGGACGCCTCCGCTTCCCAGCCGTCGGCGAGCGCCATCACCGGCGCATAGCTGCCGCCGAAGCCGGCGTCGGCGATCCACGCGCGTCCGTCGATCGTCACCAGACTGAGCGTATGGGTGAGCGGCGGCGCGTCGGTGACGCCGAGCCAGACGCGCGCGAGCAGCGGCCGGACGGCGAAGCCCAGCGCGATCAGCGCGTCCATGAACAGGCGGTTCTGCTCGAAACAATAGCCGCCGCGCTTGGCCGTCACGAGCTTGGCGAAGACCGCATCGCTGTCGATCGCGATACCGCGGCCGAGGCGGACGTCGAGATTCTCGAACGGGATCGACAGGCGATGCTCGCGCTGGAGCCGGCCGAGCCCCTCGGCGTCGGGCGTGACACGGGCAGGCAGACCGATGCGGGCGAGATAGGCGTCGAGGTCGAACATGATAGGTCCTTGGAAGCAATCCTAATCCTCCCCGGCACGGGGAGGTGGCGCCGCGCAGCGGCGACGGAGGGGGGCTTCCTCATGGTATAGCGTCCGGGGAAGCCCCCCTCCACCACCCGGCTGCGCCGGGCGGTTCCCCTCCCCCTGCCGGGGAGGACTTCAGGTCAGGCGGCGAACGCCTCGGCCGGTACGGCGTAGAGCACCTCGGCGCTCGCCGTCGCCGCGGCCTTCAGGCCGTGGGCCTCGGGGACGATCTGGTCGAGGTAGAAGCGCACCGAGGCGCGCTTTACTACCGCGAACTCCTCGTCGCCCGTCGCATGGCGACCTTCGCGCTCCATCAGCCAGCCGCAGACCGCGACCGAGGTCATCGTCAGGAACGGATAGCTGGCGGCGAGCTTGTCGTCGGCATCCGCAGTGGCGAGGCGGCGGGCGATCGCATCGACCGCGTCGATCAGGGCGACCAGTTCGGGATGCTCGGCCTCGGCGCGCATGTCGCTGACGAGCGCGGCGAAGGCGCCGCCATTGTCGAGTGCCAGCTTGCGGCCGACGAGATCGGCGGCCTGAATGCCGTTGGTGCCTTCGTAGATCGGCGTGATCCGCGCATCGCGGAAATATTGCGCGGCGCCGGTCTCCTCGACATAGCCCATGCCGCCGTGAACCTGGATGCCGAGCGAAGCCACCTCGTTGCCGATATCGGTGCCGTGCGCCTTGGCAAGCGGCGTCACGACTTCGAGCCGGTTCTTCGCCGCACCGTCGCCGAGCCCGGCGCGATCGACCTGCCCCGCGGCATAATAGACGAGCGCGCGCGCCGCCTGCGTCTGCGCCTTCATCCGCAACAGCATGCGGCGCACGTCGGGATGATCGACGATCCGCACCGCCTCCTTGTTCGGCGAACCCGCGCGTGCCGACTGGACGCGTTCGAGCGCATAGCCGACCGCCTTCTGCGTCGCACCCTCGGCGATCTGAACGCCTTGCAGGCCGACGTTGAGCCGCGCGTTGTTCATCATCGTGAACATCGCGCGCATCCCGGCATGTTCGGCGCCGATCAGCTCGCCGACGCAATCGTCATGATCGCCGAAGCTCAGCACGCAGGTCGGCGAGGCGTGCAGCCCCATCTTGTGCTCGATCGAGACGACGCGGACGTCGTTGAAATCGCCCGGCGTGCCCTCTTCGTTCAACCGGAACTTCGGCACGAGGAACAGGCTGATACCGCGCGTGCCGGCGGGCGCATCGGGAGTGCGGGCGAGGACGAGGTGGACGATATTGTCCGCCATGTCGTGGTCGCCGAACGAAATGTAGATCTTGGTGCCCTTGATCGACCATTTGCCGTCGCCGAGCGGTTTCGCCGTGGCGCGGAGCGCGCCGACGTCGCTGCCCGCCTGTGGCTCGGTGAGGTTCATCGTGCCGGTCCAGTCGCCGGTGGCGAGGTGGGGCAGATACAGCGCCTGTTGCTCGGGGCTGCCGTGGTGAATCAGCGCCTCGATCGCGCCGACGGTCAGCGTCGGGCAGAGCGCGAAGCCCATATTGGCCGAGCCGAGCGTGTCGAGCACCGCGGTCTGGATCGCGAAGGGCAGGCCCTGGCCGCCGAAATCCTCGGGCACGCCGATCGTCCCCCAGCCGCCCTCGACATACTCCTTATATGCCTTGACGAAGCTCGCCGGCATATGGACGCCGTCGGGCGACCATTTCGCGCCGACCGTGTCGCCCTCGCGATTGAGCGGCGCCCACTCGCCGCTCGCAAACTGACCGACGCCTTCGAGCACCGCGTCGACCACGTCCGGGCTGGCGGCGGCGAAACGCTCGGTCGCGGCGAGTTCGCCGATGCGGACGACATGCTCGAGTACGAAACGCTGGTCGGCCACGGCTGCGGTAAAGGACATCATTCTCTCCTGGGATTGCGCACGATATAGGCCGGACGGATGGCCGATCCAAACCCGCGCATCTTACCCTACGGCATGGCCGCGCTCGCCGAGGCCGCCACGCGAATCACCCGCGGCGAATGCGTCGCGGTGCCGACCGAGACGGTCTATGGCCTCGCCGCCGATGCCGGCAACGCCGATGCGGTCGCGGGGATCTATGCCGCCAAGGGGCGGCCGAGCTTCAATCCGCTGATCGTCCATGTCGCCAATCTCGCCGCCGCCGAACGGCTGGCGATGTTCGACGACGATGCGCGGATGCTGGCGACGCTGTTCTGGCCGGGGCCGCTGACGCTGGTGCTGCCCTTGCGCGACGGCGCGCCGATCACCTCGCTGGTCACCGCCGGCCTGACGACGGTGGCGATCCGGGTGCCGCGGCATCGCGCGATGCAGGGGCTGATCGCCGCGGCGGGCCGACCGCTCGCCGCGCCGTCCGCCAATGCGAGCAACGGCATCAGTCCGACCCGTGCGAGCCATGTCGCGGCCAGTCTGGGTTCGCGGGTGCCGCTGATCCTCGACGACGGCGCGACCGAGGCGGGGCTCGAATCGACGATTATCGCCGGGCGGACGGTCCTGCGGCCGGGGCCGATCACCGCCGCCGACCTGCCGTTCGCGACGACCCCCTATATAAAGGAGTCTGCGATCACCGCGCCGGGGCAGCTCGCGACCCATTATGCGCCGCGCAAACCGCTGCGGCTGGATGCGGCTGCGGCGCGGCCGGGCGAGTGGCTGATCGGGTTCGGCGCGATATCGGGGGACGACACGCTTTCGGCGGCGGGCGACCTGCGCGAGGCGGCGGCGCGGCTGTTCGATGCGCTGCATCGCGCCGATGCCAGCGATCGCACCGGCATCGCCGTGGCACCGGTGCCGCGGGACGGGCTGGGCGAGGCGATCAACGATCGGCTGGGCCGCGCGGCGCACCGGTAGGAAGACGGATCGAAGGGGTCTGCACAGCCGAAAACCCCGGTGGCGGACCACCGGGGTTCTGGCTTCGCTCGTCCTTGGGGGGCGAGCTTGGTCGGCGCTGATGCCCTTGGGGGGCGGCGCCAGCGCCGGTAAGCGGCTTACTGGAGCAGCTTCAGCACGCCCTGCTGGCTCTGGTTGGCCTGCGAGAGCATCGCGGTCGACGCCTGGCTGAGGATCTGCGCCTTGGCGAGGGCGGTCGTTTCGGCCGAGAAGTCGGCGTCCTCGATCTGGCTCTTCGCCGAAGTCAGGTTGGTGACGTTGGTGGTCAGGTTGTTGACCACCGAGGTCAGACGGCTCTGGCCGGCACCGATCGAGGCGCGGGTCGTGTTGACCGACTTCTGCACGGCGTCGATCGTGTCGATCGCGGTCTTGGCGCCCGCCGCCGAGCTGATGTCGATACCGCCGGTGTTGTCGCCGGTGGTCGCCGGGGTGTAATATTTGTCGCCGGCGGCGAGCGTCTTCGACGTGCCGATGTCGGTCGAGGTCAGCGCGGTGGCGCCGCCACCCGTCTTGCCGCCGTAAGCGACGTCTTCGGCGGTGATGACGCGGCTGGTGCCGACCAGCGGACCGGCGGCGACGGTTGCCAGACCGGCAGCGACCGTGGCACCCGCCACACCGCTCACCGACGCCATGTCGAGCTTGCTGATCTTCAGGTCGACCTGATCGGTCGAGCCCGCACCGGCCTGGATCGTCACGGTCTTGTCGTTCGCCGAGTCGAACAGGCTGACGCCGTTGAACTTCGTGCCGGCGATGTTGGTCAGCTGCTTCTGCAGTTCGGCGACTTCGGTCTTCATGTTCGAGCGGTCGTCGGCCTGATAGGTGCCCGACGCCGACTGGACGGCCAGTTCGCGCATCCGCTGCAGGATGTTGGTGACTTCGCCGAGCGCGCCGTCGGCGGTCTGCGCCAGGGCGATGCCGTCGTTCGAGTTGCGGATCGCCTGGTTCATGCCGCGAACCTGCGCACCCATCGAGGTCGAGATGGCGAGGCCGGCGGCGTCGTCCTTGGCCGAATTGATCCGCTTGCCGGTCGACAGGCGCTCCATGGCGCTCGACAGCTGGGCATTGGCGGTGGTGTTGGCGTTCGCGGAACGCATCGACGCGATGTTGGTACCGATGACGGTCATGAGATGTCTCCAAAAGCTGCGGCGCTCCCCGCCGCCCCCAGAGCGGAGGGCCGAGCCGCCAAATGAGAGAACGGCCAGTCCCGACGGGGATTTAGCGGAAAAATTCGGCCGCCGCGATTTTGCTCGGCCCTCGCATGCGTACACGCGCGCGTAGACGCGCGAGCGGCACGCGCGCGTCGCGCCCGGAAAAATTTTGCCGGTCAGGAACAAATTTTAATCCGGCATTTACTCTGGAACCCGCATTGGAGAGCTCGTCCTTGGGGGATAGCAATGCGTTCGATTTTCTCTTCCGCTGCGGTGTTGCAGCGTCACTATCCGCTCGTCTCCAGCCTGCGTTCGCAGGGCTTCGGTCTCGGCTCGTACGAGACCGGGCAGCCCGGTGCGGCGGATCTGTTCCTGATCGCCGAGGGCGAGGCGCCGCCGGCGCCGGCACGCTCGGTCATCATCGGCAGCGAAGGCCGCCACGTGCTGCCGTCGCGCAACGGCAATCCGGCACGCATCGCCTTCGGGCCGGCGGATGCCGCGGTCGGCAACGGCTTCGCCCGCGCGCTCGTCGCCGGTGCCGAGATGCCGACCGCCGCCGATCCCGAAAGCCTCGCGCTGCTGGCGCTCGCCGAGCGCGTCGCCCAGGCGGACATCACCGTGCTGATCAACGGCCCGACCGGCACCGGCAAGGAAGTGCTCGCCCGCGCGATCCACAACCAGTCGCCGCGCCGCAACGGCCCGTTCATCGCGATCAATTGCGCCGCTTTGCCCGAGACGATGCTGGAGGCGCTGCTGTTTGGTCACCAGAAGGGCGCGTTCACCGGCGCCTCGTCGGGCGGCGAAGGCTTCTTCCGCGCCGCCGACGGCGGCACCATTCTGCTCGACGAGATCGCCGAGATGCCGCTGCAACTGCAGGCCAAGCTGCTGCGCGTGCTGCAGGAGCGCGAGGTGGTGCCGATCGGCGCCTCGGTGCCGCAGGCGATCGACGTCCGCGTCATCGCCTGCGCCAACCGCGACCTGCAGGGCGAAGTCGCCGCCGGCCGCTTCCGCGCCGATCTCTATTACCGCCTGTCGGTCTTCCCGCTGTCGACCAAGCCGCTTGCCGAGCGTCCGCAGGACATTCCGGCGCTCGCCGCGACGATGATCCTGCGCCATGCCGGCACCCGCGCCGTCGTGCCGTGGCCGACCGCCGAGGCGGTCGAGACGCTGGTCGCCCACGACTGGCCGGGCAACGTCCGCGAACTGGAGAACGTGATCCAGCGCGCGCTGCTGTTCGCCGGCGGCGACACGATCGACGCCAGCCACATCGTGTTCGACCGCCCGGTTAGCTTCACCTTCCACCGCGAGCCCGCCCCGGTCACGCAGCTGTTCCCGCAGGCGCCCGCCGCCGCGCCGGCAGCAGCGACCGCGAGCGAGCCCGCCACTTTGGGCAACGTCGTGCAGATGAGCGAATTCCAGGCGATCCGCGAGACGCTGGCGGCGTGCGGCGGCAGCCGGATCGAGACCGCGCGCCGGCTCGGCATCTCCGAACGCACGCTGCGCTATCGCCTCGCCAAGGCGCGCGAACAGGGTAACGACCTGGCCCGTCCGCTCAGCATGGCGGCGTCGGCATGAGCGGCGTGGCCGGAGTGGGCGGCGCGATGAGCGTCGACCGCGTGATGCAGCTGCGCGCGCAGATCCTCGAACGCAACCAGGCGCTGAGCCGCGCCAGCGCGACCGACGGCGCCGCCCCCGCGGGTGCGACGAAGCCGACCAGCTTCGCCGACACGCTGCAGGACGCGCTGAAGGACGTCAACGCCGGCCAGAACAAGGCCTCGGCGCTGTCCGAAAGCTACGAACGCGGTGAGACGGTCGACATCGCCAAGGTCATGCTGGCCCGCCAGCAGGCCTCGGTCGGATTCGAGGCGACGCTGCAAGTCCGCAACAAATTGCTGTCCGCTTACAAGGACATCATGAGCATGCCGGTGTAATCGATGAGCACTGCCCTCGCCCCCGCCTCGCCCTCGGCGCTGCCCGAGAAGTTCGCCAACCCGCTCTTGCAGATCAAGGGCATGCTCGCCCAGCCCGCGGTGCGGCGCAGCCTGCCGATGGCGATGCTCGTCGCGCTGATCGGCGCCGCCGCGCTCGCCTGGATGACCTTCGCGACGCCGACGCAGAAGACGCTGTTCACCGGCCTGACCGACGCCGACAAGCAGGCGGTGACCAGCGCGCTGACGCAGGCCAATATCACCAGCAAGATCGACGAAGGCACCGGCGCGCTGACGGTCAACGAGGACCAGTTCAGCAAGGCGCGGATGCTGCTCGCCGGCCAGGGCCTGCCCAAGCAGGCACCGGGCGGGTACGCGATCCTCGACCAATTGCCGATGGGCGTCAGCCGCGCGGTCGAAGGCGAACGGCTGCGCCAGGCGCGCGAGACCGAACTCGCCCGTTCGATCGAGGATATCGACGCGGTCGCCGAGGCGCGCGTCCATCTCGCAATGCCCGAAGCGTCGGTGTTCGTGCGCGACAATGCCGCGCCATCGGCGTCGGTCGTCGTCAAATTGCAGGGCGGCCGCGCGCTCAGCCAGGCGCAGGTCCAGTCGATCGTCAACCTCGTCGCCTCGTCGGTGCCGGGGATGAAGCCCGAGAGCGTCACGATCGTCGACCAGATGGGCGCCTTGCTGTCCAAGCCCGGCGCCGGCGGCGTCGACGGCGACAATGACGCGCGGCTGGAGATGCAGCGCAAGACCGAGGACAAGGTGCGTCAGCAGCTCGTCCAGTTGCTCACGCCGTTGGTCGGCGCGGGCAATTTCACCGCCGAGGTGCAGGCCGACATCAACCTCGACCAGACGCAGGCGACCCGCGAGACCTACGACAAGGCCGGCACGCTGCGTGCCGAGACGGGCAATTGGGTCGGCAATCAGGCGAACGGCCCGGCGACGCCCGGCGGCATACCCGGTGCGCTGTCCAACACGCCGCCGCCCGCCAGCCAGTTGCAGACGCCGCAGCCCGCCAATGGTGCGAGCGGTGCACCCGCCGCGGCGCCGACGCCGGTCGCCGGTGGCCCCGCCCCCAATCCCAACAAGCAGAGCGACAGCTTCCAGCGCGCCTACGACCTCGGCAAGGAAGTGTCGGTGACGCGCCAGGCGCCCGGTTCGGTCAAGCGGCTGTCGGTCGCGGTGCTGCTGCGGGATCCCGACAAGACGCGGCGCACCGCGATGGAGATCGGCCAGATCACCGATCTGGTGAAGAGCGCGGTCGGCTTCGACCAGGCACGCCAGGACCAGGTGACGGTGATCAGCCGCAAGTTCGCCGAGACCTCCGCCGATGCCGATGGCCCGGCCTGGTACGACAATGCCTGGCTGCCGGTGCTCGCCCGCAACGGCACCGCGATCCTGATCGCGCTGCTCGTCCTGCTGCTCGGCGTGCGTCCGCTGGCCAAGGGCCTGATGAAGAAGCGCGAGGATGCCACGCCGGCGCTCGCCGGTCCGGGCGCCACGCCGGTCGGCGGCGGCGAGACCGACGGCATCACCGTGCACGAGGCGGTCAGCCTCGACCGGCTCGAGGCGTCGCAGACGGTCGACGACCGGATCGGCGCGGTCCGCGGCTTCACCCGCGACAATCCGGCGCGTGCCGCGCTGGCGATCCGCGACATGATCAAGGCCGACGCCAAGTGAGCGCCGTTGCCCCCGCCCGCACCTATACCGGCGTCGAACGCGCCGCAGTGCTGATGATGCTGGTCGGCGAGGACGAGGCCGCGGCCATCCTCCAGAAGCTCGATCCCGAGGAGGTGCGCCAGCTCGGCTCGGCGATGTTCGCGGTCGCCGACGTCTCCGAACAGGAGATGGAGGACGTGCTCGACGATTTCGTCGGCAAGGCGCGCGAGCGCACCGGCGTCACCTTCGAACCGCGCCCGCGGATCGAGGCGGTAATGAACCGCGCGCTCGGCGCCGAGAAGGCGGAGAGCGTCCTCGCCCGCATCACCCCGCCCGAGGCGGCGTGCGAACTCGAATTGCTCGACTGGCTCGACGCCAGCGAGATCGCGCAGATGATCGAGAAGGAGCATCCGCAGATCGCCGCGGTGATGATCGCCAACCTCGATCCCGCGGTCGGTGGCCAGGTGCTCGAACTGCTGCCCGACGCGGTGCAGCCCGATATCCTCCACCGTATCGCACGGCTGGGACCGATCAACGCCGATGCGATCGACACGCTGAAGACGGTGCTCGCCAACCGGCGCGGCGGCAGCGGCGGCGGCGGCTCGGCGAGCGGCCTGTCGCTGGGCGGCACGCGCGAGGCGGCGAAGATCCTGCAGGGCGCGCGCAAGGCGACCGAACAGCGGGTGCTGCCGAAATTGTTCAAGATCGACAAGGATGTCGCCAAGGCGATCGAGGAGGCGATGTTCGTCTTCGACAATCTGCTCGACATGGACGACAAGAATCTCGGCACGCTCATCCGCAACGTCGACGGCGACATCCTGTCGCGCGCGCTCAAGGGCGTCGACGAGACGGCGCGCAACCGCTTCCTCGGCTGTATGTCGGCGCGTGCCGCCGACGGCATCCGCGACGAGATGGAGGCACGCGGGCCGATGAAGCTCGCCGAGGTGCTGGAGGCGCAGAAGGCGATGATCGGCATCGCCCGCAACCTCGCCAAGGACGGCACGATCATGATGGGCGCAGGCGACGACGATTATGTCTGACTTCGTCGCGGGTTTCGCCGCACGCCACGACACCGCCGCGCATCTGTTGCAGGCCGCCTTCGCGCCCCCCGCCGGCTTTTCGCCGCGCGAGATGTGGGCGACGCTGGAACGCACGATGGGCGGCGCTGCCGCCGCCGCGCCGGCACCCGAGCCGCGCAGCGGCCCGCGCCACTTCAGCCCCGCCGACCCCGGCGGCGACAAGCCGACGCGCGGCTGGGACCCGCTCGACACCGAGGCGGAGCCGAGCGGCTTCATCGACCCGGTCGAGACCGCGCACGCCGCCGGCTATGCCGAGGGACTGGCCGCCGCCGCCGCCGCCGCGCGCGCCTCCGGCGACCGCGACCGCGCGCTGCTCACCCAGCTCGCCGCGGCGCTCGCCAACGGCCACCAGCTCGACCGCGACCATATCGCCGGGCAATTGCGCCAGACGGTGCTGCTGCTGGTCAACAAACTGGTCGGCGAATGCGGCGTCGCCCCCGCGGTGCTCAACGCCCGGATCGAGGCGGCGGCGGAGCTGCTGGCGGAGGCCGGCGAATCGGCACTGCTGCGGCTCCATCCCGACGACCTGCCGCTGGTCGAGGGATCGCTGCCCAAGACGATCTTCGCCGCCGGCGACGCCTCGCTGACGCGCGGCAGCTTCGTGCTCGAAAGCGCCTCGACGCTGGTCGAGGACGGCCCCGAATTGTGGCTCGGCCAGCTCGCCGAGGCGATCGACCGCGTGCCCGTGCCGACGCTGGAGGAGCGCGGGTGTTGAACCGCTTCACCGCCGATTACCTCGAAACGCTCGCCGCCGCCGACTTCCGCCCGACGCCCAAGGTGTCGGGGCGGCTCTCGTCCTACGACGGGTTGCTGATGGAGGCGGTCGGCCTGTCGCTGCCCGTCGGCACGATCTGCGAGATCGGCGGCCATGGTGACGCCAAGGTCGAGGCGGAGGTGATCGGCTTCCGCAACGGCCGGACGCTGCTGATGAACCTCGGCGGCCCCGCCGCCCTGCTGCCGCGCGCGCCGGTACGCCCGATCGGCGCGCCCGGCGAGGCGGAGGTCGGCGCGGCGATGCTCGGCCGCGTCGTCGACGGCGCGGGACGGCCGATCGACGGGCTCGGCCCGATCCGCGGCGCGGGCAAATGGCCGCTCGCCGGCAAGCTGCAATCGCCGCTCGACCGTGGCCGCGTGCTCGAACCGATGGACGTCGGCGTGCGCGCGATCAACGGGCTGCTGACGATCGGCCAGGGCCAGCGCGTCGGCATCATGGCCGGCTCGGGCGTCGGCAAGTCGGTGCTGCTCGGCATGATGGTTCGCGCCGCGCAGGCGGACGTGATCGTCATCGGCCTGATCGGCGAGCGCAGCCGCGAGGTCGCCGACTTCCTCGAGACCAAGGTCGCCGGCGCCGCGCGCCAGCGCTCGGTCGTCGTCGCGGTGCCAGCGAACCATTCGCCGGTGCTGCGCATCCGCGGCGCGCTGCGCGCTACCGCGATCGCCGAAGCCTTCCGCAACGAAGGCAAGAAGGTGCTGCTGATCATGGACAGCCTCACCCGCGTCGCCCACGCCGGCCGCGAGATCGGGCTGGCGCTGGGCGAACCCGCCTCCGCGCGCGGCTATCCGCCGTCGGCGATCGCGATGCTGCCCAACCTCATCGAACGCGCCGGCACCGACGTGCGCACCGGCGGCTCGATCACCGCGATCTACACCGTGCTCGCCGACGGCGACGACGGCAACGATCCGGTCGTCGATTCGGCGCGCTCGATCCTCGACGGCCATATCGTGCTCAACCGCCATCTCGCCGAGCGCGGCGTCTATCCGGCGATCGACATCGGCCCCTCGGTCAGCCGCGTGATGACCGACATCGCGCATGCCGATCACATCCATGCCGCACGCGTGCTGCGCCGCCATCTCGCGACCTATGAGGAGAATCGCGACCTGGTGCTGATGGGCGCCTATCGCCCCGGTGCCGATCCGGCGATCGACGCGGCGATCGCTGCGCATCCGGCGGTGATGGAATATATCAAACAGGGGTCGGACGAGATCGTCTCGCTGGGCGATGCGATCGGCGAGCTGACCGGCGTGTTCGGTGCCTGACGCCAGGAAGCTCGCGCGCATCCATCGCGTGCGCACGCTCCAGCTCGGCCTGACCCGCGCCGACGAGGTGCGCGCGCACGAGAAGTTCGCCAGCGAGGAGCATCTCGCCCGCCGCATCCAGGCGCTCGCCGATGCGGTGTCGCCGGCGCCGGACACGCGCGCCAGCGCCGCGGCAATGGGCGCACAGGCGCATTTCCGCGATAGGCTACACCAATCGTCGGCAGCGGCGCAGGCGCGGCTCCAGTCCGCGGAAGCGTTCGTCAACCGCGCCACCGAGGCGACGCGATCCGCCAAACGCGACCAGAGCGCGATCGAGAAACTGCTCGAGCGGGCACGCCGCGCCGCCGCGGTTGCCGAAATGCGCGCGCTGGAGGAAACGCCGCCCGTTTCGCCGCTGAAGGCAAAACGGCACGATCCTTGCTGATCGCAGCGGGACACCCTCTCGACGAGATTGCCCCGATGATCACTCCCGCCACTGCCGTCGCCACGATCGCCCCCGGCCTGCCGGGCAAGGGCGCGTCGCCGGCCGGTGGCGAAATGTTCGCGCTGTCGATGCTGGCGGTGGGCAGAGAGGCGGATGCGGCGGCCTTGCCCGCCATGCCGGCGGCCGCCCCGGTACCGATGACCGGACCGGTCGCGCCGATCGAGACCGGCCGGCAAGGCTTTGCCGCTCCCGGCATGCCGCTGCCGACCGAGGCCGTGCCGGCGCGGGTCGATCCGGCGCTCGCGTGGCTGGCGGCGGTCGACATTCCCGTGCCCGCGCCGCTCGAGGTGCCGCCGGCGCTCGCCGCGGTGCCGGGGGCCGAGGTGGCGACGGTGATTACGCCGACCCCGCGTAGCTTCCGGCCGGTGGCGAACAACGGCGCATCCGTGATGGCGCTCGCGGCGACCGCACCCGATGCGGCCGTCGCGCCGGCCGATCCGCTGTCGATCGCAGCCGCACCGGTCGACGCGCCGACGGCACCGGCGACACCGGATATCCCGGCGCGGCAGCCCGATGCGGCCACACGTCCGGCGGCCAAGACGGTTGAACGTCAGCCGACGCCGGCCGCCGCGATGCCGGCTGCCGCACCGGCACTCGATAGTGCACCGGTGGTCACGACCGTCCCGTTGATCACATCGGTCGCACCGCAAGCCGGCGACGCTCCACAAGCGGCGCCGGTCGCGGATGCAATCGTCATCACGCCCGATGCCCCGACGAAGCGCACCGCCGGCAAGGCCGAAGTGCCGATGCGCGGCGTGCGCACCGCCGCACCGCGTCTCGCCGAACCGGTCATGCCGACTCTGCCCGAACCGGACGAGGCCCCCGTATCCGCCAGCAATCAGGGTGACGAGGCCGCCGTCCCGGTGGCAGTCGACACACCGGCCTTGCCGCGACCGGACGCCGTGGTGATCGCCCAGGCCGTACCGGCACCCACACCGCCGCCGACGCCGACGCCAGTCATCGCGGAACAGCCGCAGCCGGCCCGCCGCGTCGCGCTGGCCACCAAAACGACGGCGACTGCCCCCATGACTCCATCGGCGATGCCGCAGGTCGCCGCACGCGACGCCGCACCGACCCCACAGACGGAAGCGTCCGTCCCTGTCACGGCACCGATGAGCTCGCCCGTACCGGCAGCGCCGGCAGCGGCACCGACGCCCTCCGCGCCGAATCCGGTGATCGATCACGCCACAGCGGCACCGCCGCCGGGAAAGCGCTCGGACGATGCCTCGCCGGTCGTGGCACAACGCGTTGCCGACATCGCTCCGCCTCCTGCATCCGCGGTGCCAGTGACCGGGGCGATGGCGCCGGTCGCAGCGCCGGTGCAGATCGCGCGGTCGCAGCCGGGTGGCGGCGCTACCGTCAGCCCGGCGACGACGCGGGCGCGGCCCGCACAACGTCAGACGACGACACCGGTCCCGCAAACGGCCTTGGACCCGGCCCCGCCGACCATGATCGTCGATCGTGCTGCGGTCGCGACCGCACCGGTCACGACCGTCACCGCGCCGCTCTCCTCACCGATCGCATCGACCGCCGCCACCGCCAACGTCCCACCGCCCTCCACCCTCGCGGCGGCCACGCCGGCAGATGCCACCCCGGTCACCCCCGCCACGCAACCGACGGTCGCTGCGCCGGTGCCCGCGACCGCGCCCGCCGCAATACCAACCGCGGTCGCGCCCCCCGTCATCGCAGCGGCAGCGCCGGTCGCGGTCGCCGGCGCGCCCGTGATCGCCGGTCCCGCGCCCGCCACTCCGGCACCGCAGCCGCGCGCGTTCGTGCGGGAGGTCGGCGGCACGGTCCGGCAGACGGTCGCGCTGCGCCCGCAGGCGGCGGCGCTGCCGCAACCGCCCGCGGGCACGACCGCACCGGCCTCGCAGGTGTTCGGCGCCGCGATCCACGCCGCCGCCGGTGCCGACGAGCGCCGCGCCGCCGAGCCGGTCGAGCTGGCGCCGACCGCGGCGCCCGCGCTGGCGCCGGTCGTCGGCGGCAATGCCGTCGTCGATCCGCAGCCGACGCTCGACCTGCGCCAGAACGGCTGGCCGGCGGCGATGATCGACCATATCGAGACGCTGCGCGATGCGGCCAATGCCACCGACACGCGCATCCGCCTCGTCCCCGATGCGCTCGGCGTGATCGACATCGCGGTGAAGACGGTCGGCGACGCGATCCACGTCCGCTTCGCCGCCGCCGACGCGACGACGCGGACGCTGATCGAGGAGGCGCAGCCGCGCCTTGCCGCGATCGCCGAGGAACGCGGCCTGCGCATCGGCCAGACCGTGGTCGAGGCGGCGCCGGCCAGCCAGACGAACACGGGTCAGCCGCAGGGCCAGGCGTCGCAAAGCCAGTCGTCCCAAGGCCAGTCCACCGGCCAGTCCGCCGGCCAGAGCGCGAGCGGTCAGCCGCAAGCCAATCAGGCGCAGACCGGCCAGCAGCAGCAGCCGCGCCAGAACCAGACCTCCGCGCGCCAGCCGGCCTCGCCGCCGCGGGCGCCCTCCCCCCACACCGACGCCGCCGCCGACGGCCGCGTCGCCTGACATTCTGAGGATCCGAGACGATGAGCGACAAACCCGAAGACGCCCCCAAGAAGAAGGGCGGGATGAAGAAGATTCTGATCATGGTGATCGCGCTGATCGTGCTGGTCGGCGGCGGCGTCGGCGCCGGCGTCTATGCGGCGAGCAGCGGCCTGATCGGCGGCGGCCATGCCGCGGCGCCCGAGGAGCACGGCCCCAAGCTGATCCCCAAGTCCGAACAGAAGCGCCCCGCCGCGGGCGGCGAAGGTGGCGAGGGCCATGGCGGCGGCGAAGCGGCGTCGAGCGGCGGCAAGCACACGCCGTCGGGCGGCGACGGCGACAAATATGCCTCCAATTATTACGCGATGGACCCGCAATTCACCTCCAACCTGCAGGATTCGGTGCACGTCATCCAGGTCGGCATCGCCGTCTCGACCCCCTATGACGATACGGTCATCGAGAATCTGAAGACCAACGACATCGCCGTCCGCTCGGCGGTGCTGCTGACGCTCGGCGACACGCCCGAGGAGCAGGTGTTCAGCTCCGCCGGCAAGCTGCAGATGCAGCAGCGGATCGCCAAGGCGATCAACGCGACTCTCGAACAAAAAGAAGGATTCGGCGGCATCAGTAACGTCTACTTTACCAATTTCGTTGTTCAGTGAGCCCATGGTTAATGCCGCAGAAACCTCCGAACGACGGGCAAGGGAACGCCGCCCCGCCGCGCATGCGGCGCGGCTCGGCGAGACCAAGCTCAATCCGTTCGGCGACCTGCATACGCTGCAGCACCTGTCCGCGCGGCTCGCGCGGGCGTTGCGCGGCGTGTTCGAGCCGTTGCTGCGGCGCGAGGTGCGCGCCTGGGCCGAGCCGCTCGTCGTCCAGCGTTTCGGCGACTATCGCACGGAGCGGGCCGACGGGCTGACCGCGTGGCTGCCGCTGATCATGTCGCCGCAGGGCGCGACCGGCCTGTGCGTGCTCGACGGCGTCTTCGTGCTGGAGATGCTCGACCTGTTCTTCGGCGGCACCGGCGCCGCCCCCGCGGTGGTGCCGGCCGAATTCTCGCCCGCCGCCGAGGCGATCGTCGGCAAGATCGGCGCCGCGATCGCCGGCCCGCTGCGCTCCGCCTGGGAGCCGCTGGCGCGGATGGACTTCACCCCGACGCGCGTCGAGATCAACGCCGCGATGCTCGCCACCGATAGCGACGATGCGATGATTGTCACCCGCTTCGGCCTCGCCGCGGGGGACGACAAGCCCGTCTTCATCGACCTGCTCTACCCGGTGACGGCGCTCAAGCCGCATGCGCCGACGCTGACCGGCAAGGTGCTCGACAAGCAGGAAGCGGACCCCGCCTGGCGCACGTCGCTGACCCGCGCCGCGATGAACGTCCGCTTTCCGATCCGCTCGGTGCTCGCCGAGCCGGTGGTGCCGCTGTCGATGCTGATGAACCTCAAGCCGGGCGACGTGATCCCGATCAGCTTCGGCCCGGAAGTGCCGGTGATGGTCGGCAGCGACTGCCTCGGCAAGGGCACCGTCGGCACCTCGAACGGCCATGCCGCCGTCCGCCTTACCTCCATTGCCCGATTCGACGACGAAGGACCTGACGCATGAACGATATGACCGGCGGCTTCCCGCTCGATGCGGGGGTGGCCGCCAACTTCCGGCTGCTCCAGGACGTCGACGTCAAGCTGACCGTGGAGATCGGCTCCACCCAGCTCACGCTGCGCGAATTGCTCGCGCTCGGCGAATCGAGCGTGATCGAGCTCGATCGCCAGGCCAACGAACTACTCGACGTCTTCGTCAACGGCACGCTGATCGGCCGCGGCGAGGTCGTCACCGTCGGCGACCGCTTCGGCGTGCGGATGACCGAGCTGGTCACCCCCGACAAATCCGCTCCCTCGCGCGGCTGAAGGCAGACCCATGCTCTGGTCCTATATCCTCAAGCTCGTCATCCTGCTGCCGCTCGTCTGCGGGCTGATGATCGGCTGTCTCTACGCCTGGCGCAAGCTCGAGACGCGGATGCCGGGCAAGGCGCCCAACCGGCTGATCGCGATCAAGGAAACGATGATGATCTCGCCGGGCCTGCGGCTCGCGGTGCTCGATTTTGAAGGCAAGCGGCTGCTCGTCTCGGTCGGTCGCGGCGGCGTCACGCTGATCGACAAGGTGGACCAGTGAGCATCACCGTCACCCGCAACGGCCATGGCCCCGCGCTGATCCGGCCCGCACGCCCGTCGCGCCGGGGTGGCCGCGACCGTGCGCACAAATGGCTGTGGGCGATCCTAGCGATCGCACTCGCGCTGCTGATCGCGATGCCCGCCTTCGCGCAAGCCACGCCCGCCGCGCCGGCGCCCGGCGTCGGCGACGCGGTCGACCGCGCGCTGGGGCAATTGAGTTCGGGCGCCGCCTCGGGCGGTACGCAGTCGGCGCCGCTGTCGCTGTCGCTCCAGGTCCTCATCATCATGGGCCTGTTGACGATCCTGCCCGGCATCCTGCTGATGATGACCAGCTTCACCCGCATCGTCATCGTCCTCGCGGTGCTGCGCCAGGCGCTCGGCCTGCAACAGACGCCGCCCAATCAGGTGCTGATCGGCCTCGCCCTGTTCCTGTCGCTGTTCATCATGGCGCCGACGATCAGCCAGATGAACACGCAGGCGATCCAGCCCTATGCCGCCGGCCAGCTCGCCGGCACGCAGATGATCGAGCGCGCCGGCGCGCCGCTCCACGCCTTCATGGTCAAGCAAACGCGGATCAAGGACGTGACGATGTTCGCCGACATGGCGAAGTCCGGCCCCTATGCCGCGCCCACCGACATTCCCTTCGCCGTGCTGCTGCCCGCCTTCGTCACCTCCGAGCTCAAGACCGCCTTCCAGATCGGCTTCCTGATGTTCCTGCCGTTCATCGTCATCGATCTCGTCGTCGCGACGGTGCTGATGGCGCTCGGCATGGCGATGCTGTCGCCGACGATCATCTCGCTGCCGTTCAAATTGCTGCTGTTCGTGCTGGTCGACGGCTGGGCACTGACCATGGGCAGCCTCGCCAATTCGTTCGCGACATGACCGCGCCCATCCACCCCCGCCCGGTCGCCCTGAGCCTGTCGAAGCCTGTCCTGAGCGACGCCGCAGGCGGCGTCGAAGGGGACATGGGACACGGGTGCTTCGACAGGCTCAGCACGAACGGTGCGGATGTCGCCACCGTCGCTTCGGGATTTCCCAATGGACGCTGATTATTTCCTCACCGTCGCCAACCAGACGATGTGGGTGCTGGCGCTGGCCAGCGCGCCGATCCTGATCCCGGCGCTGCTCGCCGGCCTGATCCTCGGCATGATCCAGGCGGCAACGTCGATCAACGAACAGACGCTGAGCTTCGTCCCCAAGCTCGTCGTCGTCGCCTTCTCGATCATGATCTTCGGCAGCCTGATCCTCGGCCTGCTCACCGATTTCACCGTCGGCATGTTCGAGCGCATCCCGGACCTGGTGAAGTAGACCCATGCTCGGCTTCGGCCTCGCGATCGAGCCCAAGCTCTGGGCGCTGATCTTCGTCATGGTGCGGATCGGCGCGGCGTTCATCGTCGCGCCGGTGTTCGGCGCGGTGGCGATCCCCCTGCCGGTGCGCGTCGGCCTGTCCGGCGCGATCGGCATCTTCGTGCTCAACGTCCATCCGATCGTGCCGCCCGCGCAGATCTTCGCGGTCGCGACCTTCCTCGCGATCTTCGCCGAGGCGCTGGTCGGCTCGGCGATCGGCTTCATCCTCCAGATCGCCTTCGCCGCGCCGATGATCGCGTCGGAGATCATCGGCGGGTCGATGGGGATCGGCTTCGCCTCGTCGATCGATCCGCAGAACGGCCGGTCCACGCCCGCGCTCGGCCAGTTCTTCAGCGTGATGCTGACCCTGCTGTTCCTGTCGGTCGACGGCCATCTCGTTCTCGTCGAATTGCTGGTGAAAAGCTACGAGACGATGCCGCCCGGCACCTGGATCGCGCCCGATCGACTCAAGCAGATCGCCTTCTTCGGCGGCTATGCCTTCCTCGCCGGGCTGCTGCTGGCGCTGCCGGTCGGCTTCCTGCTGCTCTGCCTCAACATCATCGTCGGCATGGTCAGCCGCGCCGCGCCCGCGCTCAACCTCTTCTCGGTCGGCATGCCAGCCAGCCTCGCGGTCGGCGTGATCGCGCTCGCCGTCGCCTTTCCGGCGATGGGCGACTATATGCTCGTCATCGTCCGCGAGGGCCTCGCCGCGACGCAGGCGCTGGTGACCGGCTGATGTCGGAGGGTGGCGACAAGACGGAAGCCCCGACACCCAAGCGCAAGCAGAAGGCGGCGGAAGACGGCAATATCCTCAAGTCGAAGGACTTCGCCACCGCGCTGGTGGTGATGGCCGGCGTCGCCTGGCTGATCTTCGCCGGCCCCTCGCTGCTTGCGGCGTGCAAGGCGGTGATGGCGGCGAGCTTCCAGTTCGACCGCGCCGACGTCGAGGATTTCTCGCCGTGGCGGCCGTTGCAGGAAGCGGGGCTCAAGCTGCTGCCCTCGCTCATCACCCTCTTCGCGGTCAGCGTGATTGCGACGATCGTCAGCTCGGCGGGCCTCGGCTCGCTGACCTGGAACAACAAGCTGATCGCCTTCAAGGGCAATCGCATCAACCCCGCGTCCGGGCTCAAGCGCATCCTCGGGCCGCAGGGGTGGATCGAACTCGGCAAGTCGCTGCTCAAGGTCGTGCTGCTCGGCGTGATCGGCGGCTATATGCTGTGGAAGTCGAGCCGCGCGACGCTGGGCCTCACCTCGTCGAGCCTGGGCGACGCGATCACCGAGCTGGGCGGCACCTTCATCGGCATCATGATCGCGATGGCGGCGGGGCTGTTCGCGATCGCGCTGTTCGACGTGCCGGTGCAGATCATGCAATTGCTCAGCAAGCTGCGCATGACCAAACAGGAAGTGCGCGACGAGCACAAGGAAACCGAGGGCTCGCCCGAGGCCAAGGGCCATCAGCGCGCGATGCAGCGCGCGATGGCGACCGGCGGCGTCCGCAAGGCGGTGGCAGAGGCGCATGTCGTGCTCACCAACCCGACGCATTTCGCCGTCGCGCTGCGCTACGATCGTGGCCAGGACCAGGTGCCGGTGGTCGTCGCCAAGGGCCGCGGTGCCACTGCGCTGGCGATTCGCGAGGCGGCGGGCGAGATGCGCGTGCCGGTGCTCGAATATCCGATGCTCGCCCGCGCGGTCTATTACACCAGCCGCGAGGGCCAGGAGGTGCGCGACGATCTGTACGTGGCGATCGCCACCGTCCTCGCCTTCGTCTTCAACGTCAACGCCGCGGCGGGCGGCGTCGTCCAGCCGCCGATCGACGTGCCCGAGGGCGCGCGGTTCGACGAGCACGGCATCAAGATTACCAGGAAAACGCCCTAAATTGTGCCGCCCCACGGCCGTTTAGAGGAATGAAGCGCGCGGAGTTCGACGATGACCACGACCACTGCCACGACGAGCACGCCCACACCGACGGCCACGTCGACGACCGCGACCAGCAGCGCCGGCGTCACCCGCAACACCGC
The DNA here is from genome assembly GCF_000764535.1 of Sphingomonas taxi. Classification (NCBI taxonomy): domain Bacteria; kingdom Pseudomonadati; phylum Pseudomonadota; class Alphaproteobacteria; order Sphingomonadales; family Sphingomonadaceae; genus Sphingomonas; species Sphingomonas taxi. The sequence continues at coordinate 2,931,089 of NZ_CP009571.1, forward strand.
GCAGCAGGTTCTGACCTCGCTCAGCACCGGCTCGGGCATCGACACCGCCTCGCTGGTGACGGCGCTGGTACAGGCGCAATTCGCCGCCAAGAATGCCGCGATCACCGCCAAGAACACCACGCTCACCGCCCAGATTTCCGCGGCGAGCACGCTCAAGAGCACGATCGCCAATTTCTCGACCGCGCTCGGCTCGTTGAGCGGCGGTGGCACGCTGCAGACGCAGCCGGTCAGTTCGAACCCGACCGCACTCGGCGTCTCGGCGATCAGCGGCACCAAAACCGGCAATCTGTCCTCCAGCGTCACCGTGACCGCGCTCGCCGCGGCGCAGGGGTCGCGCTCGACCGCGGTCGCCGACCGGACCGCGACGATCGCCACCGGCACGCTGACGCTCAAGCTCGGCACCGCCACCTATAGCAGCGACGGCACGTCGATGACCGGCTTCACCGCCAATTCGGGCTCGTCGGTGTCGATCAACGTCACCGACGGCAGCCTCGACGGCATCGCCAGCGCGATCAACGCCGCCAAGGCCGGCGTCACCGCCAGCGTCATCACCGATCAGGACGGCAAGGCGGTGCTGTCGCTCAAGGGAACCACCGGCGCGACGCAGGCCTTCACGTTGCAGGCCGACGATTCGAGCAGCAAGCTCGCCGACTTCAACGTCGGTTACGGCACCGGCGCGACCAAGACGACGCTCACCGGCACCGCCGCCAATGCGCAGCTGACCGTCGACGGCGTCTCGGTCGAGCGCAGCAGCAACACGATCACCGATCTCGTCACGGGCGTGAAGCTGCAACTGAACGCAGTGACCAGCGGCCCGGTGTCGCTGACCAGCAGCCGGCCGACCAGCGCGCTGACGCAGGCGGTCAGCGATCTGGTCGACACCTACAATCAGGTCTATGCGAGCGCCAAGAGCCTGACCGATACGGGCACCGGCGACCTCAAGTCGGATACCGCCGCCAAGACGCTGCTGCGGTCGTTGCAGACGCTCACCACCAAGTCGCTGGTCTCCACCGGCACCAGCGGTGCGCCGACGACGCTGGCGCAACTCGGCGTCGCGACCAATCGCGACGGCACGCTGAGCGTCAACACCGCGACGCTCAACAAGGTGCTCGCCGCTTATCCCGACGAGGTCGAGGCGATGTTCGCGACCACGTCTGGCAATGCGCTCGGCCTGTCGAGCACGATCAGCGGCATCTCGCTCGCCGCGTCGAGCAGCATCACCGGGCTTGGTGCGTCGATGTCGCGCTACACCAAGGCGCAGACCGACCTGACCGATGCGCAGGCCAAGATCACGACCCAGTCGGACGCGATGTCGACGCGGCTGACCCAGCAATTCTCGACGATGAACAGCAAGGTCGCCGCCTACAAGGCGACGCAGACCTTCATGACCAACCAGATCGCCGCGTGGAACAAGAGCAACTGATGGCCTACGCAACCGCACTTCGGGGCGACCCCTATGCCACCTATCGCCAGATCGACGTCGTCGGCCGCACCGCCGAGGCGCATGGCGCCGGTCTCGTCCAGTTGCTCTACGAGGAACTCGTCTCGGCGCTGCGTGCCGCGGCCTGGGCGGTCGAGCACGACCAGCTGCGCACCAAGAGCGAGCGCGTGACCCGCGCGACCGCGATCCTGTTCGCGCTCGAATCGGGCCTCGATTTCGAGCGCGGCGGCGAGGTGTCGACCACGCTGGCGCGGCTGTACGCCGGCATCCGCCAGACGGTGATCCACGCCTCGGTCGGCTACGACCCCACCCCGTTCCGCGAGGCGGCGAGCAGCCTCAGCGAGATCGCCGAAGCCTGGCGCATCGCCCGCGCGGCTTAGGCTTCCATGCCTTCGGGATCGCTCCTGCATAGCAGCGGTCCGTTGAACCCACGCTGCTTCCGCAGGAACACGGCACCAAACCATCCTACAGCGATGGAGTCTGGCGGTTACTTCTGGAACCAGTGCTTGCGCGTGAAATAGCCGAGCACCAGCACCGCGATCGCCGCGCACAGGCCCATGATCGCGTCGAACGCCCAAGGCTTTTGCGCATAGGGCAGATCGGCGACGTTCATGCCGTAGACGCCGGTGATGAAGGTCAGCGGCAGGAAGATCATCGCGATGATCGAGATGACCAGCGAGCGGCCGTCGATCTGTTCGCTCCTGAGGTCGGTGAGCGCCTCGTGCATCAGCGAGGCGCGTTCGCGGATCGCTTCGAGTTCCTCGGCCATGCGCGCCGCACGATCCGCCGCGGCGGCGAGATGGCGGCGATCGTCCTCCGCCAGCCATGCGCCGGGCAGCGTCGCCAGCTTCTCCAGCGCGGCGCGCTGGGGGCTGAGGAAGCGGCGATAGCCGATCGCGGCGACGCGGACGCGGGTGACGGTGCGGCGCAGGTCGAAGACGCGGTTCGCGTCGAGCCGCTCCTCGCAATCGTCGAGTTCGTCCCCGAGATCGGCGACATGCGGGTCGAGATCGCTGGTGATCGCGGTCGACACCGCGGCGATGAAGTCGCCGGGATCGACGATCTCGCCGGCCTCGACCTCCTTCTCTACCTCGGCGATGCCGATCAGCGCACGCCGCGTCACCGAATAGACCCGGCCCTTGATCGCCCAGATCCGGACCGAGGCGAGCGCGTCGCCGGAGGTGACCTCCTCGGTCGAGCGGCCGCGCAGGTTGAGCAAGGCGCCATTGGCGAACGCCTCGCAGCGCGGCCGCGTCTCGCTCGCGGTGAGCGCATCGACGACATAATCGTCGAGCCCCGCCTGATCGCGCAACCACGCCTGCGCCTCCGCCTCGTTGCTGGTCAGATGCACCCAGACGAAGTCGGCGGTGCAGGACAGCGCCGCCTTGACCGCGACCCGCTCGACCTTGCCGTCGGTGATGCGATAGCCGAACCCGCTCATGCCATCGCCAGTTCGACGGTGAGGCCGTCCGACACCGCGAGTCCGGGCGTCCACGGCTGCCGTGCCGCATCGGCGCGCGCACGGTCGAGGATCGCCGCCGGCACGCCGGGATGGTGGAGCAAGCGATCGGCATTGGCGAGCGCGCGTGCCTGCCGCAGGGTCAGGTCGTCGGGATCGGCGGAGGTCAGCACGACCCGGACGTGTCCGGTCGGCCGTGGCTGGTCGGCGGCAAGCCAGCGCGCGACGTCGCCCTCCCCGGCCAGCGGATCGAGCGCGCCGCCCGCCGCCATCGCTGCGCCCAGCGCCCGGCGCCGCTCGCCGCCATCGGGATAGCGCCGGCGCAGTGCGGGCCGTGCCGCCTGCAGCCGCTCCGCCAGTGCGCCGAGGCCGGCGGGCAACAGCGCCTCGAGCCGCTGGCGCAGCGCCGCGGCTAGCCCTGCCGACACGCCGCCGGTGCCGATCGCGACCAGTACCGGCGCACGATCGACGATCGCCGGCGTGGTGAAGTCGCAATGCTCCGGCCGATCGACCGCGTTGACCAGCAGCCCGCGCGCCTTGAGCCGCGTCACCGCCGCCAGCGCCGCGTCCTCGTCCTCGATCGCGACGATGGCCAGCGCCGCCGCGGCCTCCTCGCCGACGATCACCGCACCGGCGCGTTCGAGCAGCCGGCGCTTGGCGTCGGCGGGCTCGCCGCTGCCGAGCAGGATCACCGGGCGGCCCGCCAGCCGCACGAACAGCGGCAGGCTGTGCAGCGTCACCGCGCCGCGCGCCCCGGCGTCAGCCATTCGGGCACGCGCTCGGCGGCGAGGATCGTCTCCGCGGCGATGCGGTCGGCGACCACCGCGAACCGGTCGCCGTCGACCAGCACTTCGGGCACCAGCGCGCGGCTGTTGTAGGTCGAGGCCATCGTCGCGCCATAGGCGCCGGCGGTGCGGAACACGGCGAGGTCGCCGCTCTTCACCGCGTCGATGTCGCGGCCCATCGCGAAGGTGTCGCCGCTCTCGCAGACGGGGCCGGCGATATTCGCGGTCATCCGCTCGCCGCTCGGTGCGACCGCGTCGAAATCGTGCCAGGCGTCGTAGAGCGCCGGGCGGGCGAGGTCGTTCATCGCCGCATCGACGATGACATAGGGGTTGGTGACGCCCGGCTTGACCCAGATCACCTCGGTCAGCAGCACGCCCGCATTGCCGGCGATGACGCGGCCGGGCTCGAACATCAGTTCGACGTCCCAGCCTTCGGTGACGCGCGCGACCATCGCGCCGTAATCGGCCGGGCTCGGCAGCACGTCGCCCGCCTTGTACGGCACGCCCAGCCCGCCGCCGAGATCGACACGCGTGATCGTGTGGCCGGCGGCGCGCAGATCGGCGACGAGCTGCCCGATCCGGCGATACGCCTCCTCCAGCCGCGAGAGATCGGCGAGCTGGCTGCCGATGTGGCAGGCGACACCGCGAAGGTCGAGGCCGTCCAGCGGCGCGAGCCGGTCGAACATCGCCGGCGCCTGGTCGATCGGCACGCCGAACTTGTTCTCGGCGCGCCCGGTCGAGATCTTGGCGTGCGTGCCGGCGTCGACATCGGGATTGACGCGGAGCACTGCGGGCGCGCGCCTGCCCTTGGCATGGGCGATCTGCGCGAGGACGGCGCCCTCTTCCTCCAGCTCGAGGTTGAACTGGCCGATGCCCTCGTCGAGCCCGCGCGACAGTTCGGCGCGGGTCTTGCCGACGCCCGAGAAGACGATGTCCGCCGCCGGAATGCCCGCCGCCAGCGCACGCGCCATCTCGCCGCCCGAAACGACGTCGGCGCCATAGCCTTCCTCGGCGAGGACGCGCAGCACCGCGACGTTGGGATTGGCCTTGATCGCATAAGCGAGATGGACGCGGCCGAGGTCCTTCAGCCCGTCGCGGAACACCTGCGCATGGCGGCGGAAGGTCGCGGTGGAATAGACGTAGACCGGCGTGCCGACCTCGTCGGCGATGCGGGTCAACGGCACGTCCTCGCAATGGAGGATGCCGTCGCGGTAATCGAAATGGTTCATCGGGCCTGGATCAATTGGGGGGCAGGTCGAAATCGTCGCTGCGCCGCTGTTCGGAATTGCTGAGCAACTCGTCGCTGCGCTGCGGCCGCTGCTGCGTCGTCGGGGTGAGCAGTTGCGCCGGGGTCGGCGTCGCCTTGGCGCCATATGGTGCGGGCGGCAACGACGCGCCCGGTGCCGGCTGCAATTGTTTGGCGGCACCGCAGCCGGCAAGCGCCAGCACCAGTGCGAGAGGGATCAGGCGCGTCATGACAGGCTCTCCCGCGCAGCCGCGATCGCGGCGCGCACGTTGGCGGGCGCGGTGCCGCCGAAGCTGGTCCGGCTGGCGACCGAGGCATCGACTGACAGCACGTCGTACAGGCTCTCGTTGACCCGCGCGTCGATGCCCACGAATTCGGCATAGGGCAGTTCGTCGAGCCGCACGCCCAGTTCCTCGGCGCGTTTCACCGCGCGGCCGGTAACGTGATGCGCCTCGCGGAACGGCAGCCCCGCCTCGCGCACCAGCCAGTCGGCGAAATCGGTCGCGGTGGCGAAGCCGCTTTCGGCGAGCCCGCGCATCCGGTCGGTGCGGAAGGTCGCGCTCTCGATCATCCCGGTCATCGCCGCGATCGACAGGCCGAGCAGGTCGTGCGCCTCGAACACCGGCGGCTTGTCGTCCTGCATGTCCTTCGAATAGGCGAGCGGCAGGCCCTTCATCGTCACCATCAGCGCGGTCTGGCAGCCAAGGATGCGCCCGGCATGGCCGCGCACCAGCTCGGCGGCGTCGGGATTGCGCTTCTGCGGCATGATCGAGCTGCCGGTCGACCATTGATCGGACAAAGCGACGAAGCCGAACGGCTGCGACGCCCACAGCACGAATTCCTCGGCGAGCCGCGACAGGTGCAGCGCGGTCTGGGTCGCCGCGGTCAGATAGTCGATCGCGAAGTCGCGGTCGCTGACCGCATCGAGGCTGTTGCGCGTCGGCCCGTCGAAGCCCAGCGCCGCCGCAGTCATCTGCCGGTCGAGGGGGAAGCTCGTTCCCGCCAGCGCCGCCGAGCCCAAGGGACACAGGTTCATCCGCGCCCGCGCGTCGCGGAAGCGCGACACGTCGCGCGCGACCATCTCGACATAGGCCATCAGATGATGGCCGAGCGTCACCGGCTGCGCCGATTGCAGATGGGTGAAGCCGGGCATCACCGCATCGGCATGTTCCTCCGCCCGCGTCAGCAGCGCCTGCGTCAGCGCGTCGAGCGCAGCGAGCACCTGGTCGATCGCATCGCGCACCCACAGACGGAAATCGGTCGCGACCTGGTCGTTGCGCGAGCGTGCGGTGTGCAGCCGGCCGGCGACCGGGCCGATGCCCTCCGCCAGCTTCGCCTCGGTCAGCATATGGATGTCTTCGAGCGCCAGATCCTCCGGCACGCCGTTCGCCGCATAATCGGCGGCGACGACGTCGAGACCGGCGTCGATCGTCGCGGCATCCGCGGCCGAGACGATGCCCTGTTGCGCGAGCATCGCGACATGCGCCTTCGATCCGGCGATATCCTGTCGCCACATCCGCTTGTCGAACGGGATCGATGCGTTAATCTCACGCATCACCGCCGCCGGGCCCTCGGCGAACCTGCCGCCCCACATCGAATTGGAACCGCTCATGCTCTTGGCCTCTTCCGCGCGCGTCGCGATCGTCTGTCTCCTGGCGCTCACCGCCGCGGGCTGCGATAGGCAAAGCCCGCCCCCCGAGCAAGCGAACGCGCAAGCAAACGTGACCGGCGCCTCGCCCGACGAGGCGACGGGCGCCGCCGCGACCGCGCAGATCGGCGTCGATCGCAGCCACAAGGGCGAGGCCGCGCCCGCCACCACGTTCAAGGACGCCGCCGGCAAGCCGACGACGCTGGCGGCGTTCAAGGGCAAGCCGGTGCTCGTAAACCTTTGGGCGACTTGGTGCGGGCCGTGCGTCGCCGAACTGCCGACGCTCGAGGCGCTGGCGAAAAGCGGCAAGATCCGTGTCGCCGCGATCAGCCAGGACACCGGCGCCGCGGCGAAGGTGCCGGCGTTCCTGAAAGAGCATGGCGCGCCGACGCTGACGCCCTATCTCGACGACAAGATGGCGCTGTCGACCGGTTGGAGCGCGAATCTGCCGACGACGATCCTGTTCGATTCGGCCGGCAAGGAAGTCTGGCGCTGGAACGGCGGCAACGACTGGAACGGCACCGCGGCGGCGAAGCTGATCGCCGAAGCGAGCTGAATGCCACCGCGCTTCGACAGGCTCAGCGCTAACGGTGAAGTGGGTGCCCCTGATCGGACCCGATTTCCTCCCGTTCGCCCTGAGCCCGTCGAAGGGCAAGTGAGACCTGATCCCTCACCCCAACGTCACCGTCTCCACACTGACCACCCGCGCGATCTGCGGCAGGATGTGGCGGATCGCGAAGTCGTGCAGGTCGCTGGAGCGCGAGGTGCACGCATCCTCGACGATCACCACGTCATAGGACAATTCCCACGCCGTCCGCGCGGTCGATTCGACGCCGAAATTGGTCGCGATCCCGGCGATCACCACCGTCTCCACGCCGCGGCGACGCAGGTGCAGGTCGAGGTCGGTGCCGGTGAACGCTCCCCAATGATGCTTGAGCACGACGATATCGCCGTCCTGCCGCAGCCCCTCGACCAGCACGCTGAACGCCGGTGGCGTCCCCTCGGCGGGCAGGCGCGGCTGATCGACGTTCAGGCTCGGCATAGCGCCGGCAGTGAAGCCGACGTGGACGAGCACCACGGGCGCGCCCTGCGCCCGGAAGCGGTCGGCAAGCGTCTTGCCGGCGGCGACGACCGCCGCCGCGCTGTGCGGCCCCTTGTCGCCGGCAACGATGCCGTCCTGCAAGTCGATGAGGATGAGGGCGGTGGAGCGGGGATCGAAGGTCGGCATGCCGGCTTCAACCGGCCGCATCCACCCCGGTTCCCGACAGCGCCCGCGGTACCCAGATCGCCGAGCCGTCGTCGCCGAACGCGTCCGCCTCGCCTTCCAGCGCAGTGACGCCGACCCAGGCGCAGACGATCGCATCGAGCATATCCTCATGCGCCTTGGCCGCCACGCCGGCAGGGTGATCGCCGAGCGGCGGCAGCTGATCGGCCAGCCCGTCGAAGCGCGTCGCGAGCAACGCGGCGATCCGCCGCCACTCGGCATGCAGCCGCCCGCGCCGCACCGCGAGCGGCTCACCGGGCCAGTATTTCGCGCTGTTGCCCGCCTTGTACGGCAGCCGCCGCGTCCCGCCGGCGAGCCGCACCAGCGCCGGATGCGGATAGACCTCGATCAGGCCGCCCGCGCTCGCGTCACCTGTGCGCAACGGATAGCCCGCCGCAGCGAAGCCGGCGCGCAGCGTGTCGCTGAGCGCCCCCGGCCGGTCGGCGCTCGGCGAATGCGTGGCGCAATGCCACGCCCCGAACGCACGGGCGATCGCATTGTCCGACGGCCGCCGCGTTACGATCGGCGCATGTGCCAGCGGCATGTCGATCGCGACCAGCGCCACGGCCTCCCCTGCGATCCGCGCCGCCGCCGCGAGCAATGCCGCCGCATCCGGCAGCGACCCCGCAGGCCGCGTCGTCAGCCGCGCACCTTCGGCAAGCGCGAGAAAATGGTCATAGGACGGCGCCACCGTGCGCAGCGTCCACCGCCCCGCCTGCCGCACGGCAAGCGCGACCCCGCTTGGCCGCGTCGCGGTCCAGGCGGCGTCGATGCCGAGCACGACGTCAGCGTTCAGAGGGGGTGGGATATCGCGCATGCGGCGATAAAAACTGGATGCCCGACAAGGACTCGAACCTTGATTGACGGAGTCAGAGTCCGCTCTCTTACCATTAGAGGATCGGGCAATCGCAGGCGGCGCATTTAGGGGGCAGGTGCAGGGCTGTCAACGGGGCAAACGCCTCCGCTTGTCGCAAGCCCCGGTCCGCGCTACCTAGGGGGTAAGCACCGAGCGGGTATCGTCCCGCGACGGCAGTAGAAAACAGAAAGTCACCACGGCTATGGGGGATCGATCCGCCCGAATGCCGTACCGGCAGGAGCCCCCTGCCCGTCCGGCGCCGAGCCGGCCGCCACGCGGCCGCTGGTCCGATGCGCAGGCGTTCGCCGCGCTGGACCTCGGCACCAACAATTGCCGGCTGCTGATCGCGCGCCCGCAGGGCGACGGTTTCGCGGTGGTCGATGCCTTCTCGCGCATCGTGCGACTCGGCGAAGGTCTCGCCGCGACCGGACGGCTCAGCGACACCGCGATCGAGCGCACCATCGCGGCGCTGCGCGTCTGCGCCGACAAATTGAAGCGCCGCAACGTCACGCTCGCCCGCTCGGTGGCGACGGAAGCGTGCCGCCGCGCCGCCAACGGTACCGACTTCATCGCGCGCGCCTATGCCGAGACCGGCATCCATCTCGACATCATCTCCGCCGAGGAGGAAGCGCGACTCGCCGTGCTCGGCTGCCATGCGCTGATCGAGCCGGGCGACGACCCCGCGCTGATCTTCGACATCGGCGGCGGCTCGACCGAGCTGGTGCTGATCGACACCAGACCCGGCGCGATGCCGCGCGTGCTCGACTGGCATTCGGCGCCCTGGGGCGTGGTGTCGCTGACCGAACATGCCGGCGGCGGCGAGGGTGAGAGCGGCCGGCTCGCGGCCTATGCGCGGATGCGCGGCATTGTCGCGGAGAGCTTCGCCGGTTTCGCCGCGCGCCTGCCCAGGGAGGTGGCGCGGCCGCGCCTGCTCGGCACCAGCGGCACGGTGACGACGCTCGGCAGCGTCCATCTCGGGCTCAGCCATTACGACCGCGCGCAAGTCGACGGGCTGATCGTGCCCGCCGATGCGATGCGGCGGATCAGTGCCGACCTCGCGCGCAAATCGGTGCGCGAGCGCGCGCAGCTCGCCTGCATCGGCTCGGAGCGCGCCGATCTGGTCGTCGCCGGCTGCGCGATCCTCGAGACGATCCTCGACCTCTGGCCCGCCGAACGGCTGGGTATCGCCGATCGCGGCATCCGCGAGGGCATTTTGCGACGCCTGATGGGGAGTCCCCGACCGTGAAGAGGAATATCGCGTGAGCCGTGATGGTGGCGGCCTGCGCACGCGGGTCAAGACGGCGCGCGGCCGCACCGCGCAATCGACGCGCTGGCTCGAACGCCAGCTCAACGATCCCTACGTCAAGCGCGCGCGCGCGGAGGGCTATCGCAGCCGCGCCGCCTACAAGCTGATCGAACTCGACGAGCGGTTCGGCATCATCCGCGGCTCGAAACGCGTCGTCGATCTCGGCATCGCGCCGGGCGGCTGGAGCCAGGTCATCAAGCGTCGCCTGCCCAAGGCGGCGGTGGTCGGCATCGACCTGCTGCCGGTCGATCCGATCGACGGCGTGACGATCTTCGAGATGGACTTCATGGACGATGCCGCGCCGGGCAAATTGATCGAGGCGCTGGGCGGCGCGCCCGATCTGGTGCTGTCGGACATGGCGGCGAACACCGTCGGCCATCCGCAGACCGATGCGCTGCGCACCATGGCGCTGGTCGAGACCGCCCTGGCGTTCGCGGTCGAGGTGCTCGAGAAGGGCGGCACGTTCGTGTCGAAAGTGTTCGCCGGCGGCGCCGACCAGCAGCTCGTCGCCGAGATGAAGCGCAATTTCGCAACGGTGAAGCACGCCAAGCCGCCGTCGAGCCGCAAGGGCTCGGTGGAATGGTTCGTCGTGGCGCAGGGGTTCAAGGGCAGGTCAGCGGAGTAGCGCAGCTAGTCCGCGTCGCGGACCTGCCCCGGCCAGCGTCGCGGCACGCGACGACTGACGACGCGGCTTTGCCGCGGCGGGGGCCGAGACGTCGTCCCACCCCTACCCTCGTCACCCCCGCGCAGGCGGGGATGCATACGCGCGGATGTCGCGGCTCTTGTCACGAGCGTCAGCGTTTATGGATCCCCGCCTGCGCGGGGATGACAAGGGGGGTAGGCATCCCCCCAAACGCAAACGACGCGGCAAAGCCACGTCGTCAGTCGCGCTAGCGCCCGCTGGCCGAGGCGCGGACTAGCCAGGCTAATCCGTCGGCCGATCCCTCACCCGTCGTAATCGGCACCCAGATTCTGGTTCCGCGGCGGCGCGGCGGCGGTCAGGCGGAGCGCCTCGGCCGAGGCCGACAGCGAGCCGACCGCATCGACCTCATCGTCGTCGTCGATCTGGACGCGCTGCAGGCTGTTGATCACCGCCTCTTCGAGATTGTCCGGGCGGACCAGCTCGTCGGCGATCTCGCGCAGCGCGACGACCGGATTCTTGTCGCGATCGCGATCGAGCAGCAGTTCTGCGCCGCCCGAAATCTGTCGCGCACGCTGTGCGGCGAACAGGACCAGATCGAAGCGGTTGGGGATCTTGTCGACGCAATCCTCGACAGTGACGCGCGCCATGGACGCTTTCCTTCGCAAATACCGATGCAGTGAAGGCGGGGGACTAGGCGCCTGTGCCCGCAAAGTCAAGAAATGCGCGGGCGCGCTTGTGCGGCGGCGGCGCAATCGCCACAGACGGGCGATGGCCGCCCCCGCCCCCCAACCGACGTTCACCGTCGACGGCAACCGGCTGACGCTGCTCGACACCGGGCCGCGACGGCTCGACGCCTTGCTCGCGCTGATCGACGGCGCGCAGACCGATCTGCGCATCCTCTATTATATCTACGCCGACGACGAGACCGGCCGGCGCGTCAATGCCGCGCTGATCGCCGCGGCGGATCGCGGCGTCGCCACCGCGCTGATCGTCGATGGCTTCGGCAGCGAGACCGACGACGCCTTCTACGCGCCGCTGCGCGCGGCGGGCGTATCGGTGTGCCGCTTCTCGCCGCGCTTCGGCCGCCGCTATCTGCTGCGCAACCACCAGAAGCTCGCGCTCGCCGACGCGGGCAGCGACGCCCAGCGGATCATCATCGGCGGCTTCAACGTCGAGGACGATTATTTCGGCACCCCCGCCGAGGAAGCGTGGCGCGACCTCGGCCTGCTGGTCGAGGGGCCGGCGGCGGGGCGGCTCGCCGGTTATTTCGACGCGCTGCACGATTGGGTGCGCGCGCCCAAGGGCAAGGTGCGCCACCTCAACAGGGCGCTGTCGCGGTGGAGCGAGACGCGCGGGTTGACGCGGTGGCTGATCGGCGGCCCGACGCGGCGGCTGTCGCCCTGGGCGCGGGCGGTGCGCGACGACCTGCGCCGCGGCAAGCGGATCGACATCATCGCCGCCTATTTCACTCCCTCGCCCACCATCTTGCGCCGGCTCGACAAGGCGGGGCGGCGCAAGGCGAAGGTGCGGATCGTCACCGCCGCCAAGTCCGACAATGCCGCGACGATCGCCGCGGCGCGCTTCACCTATGCCGGCCTGCTGCGCAAGGGCGTGCAGGTCTTCGAATATCAACCGACCAAGCTGCACACCAAATTGTACGTGATCGACGATGCCGTCCACGTCGGCTCGGCCAATTTCGATATGCGCAGCCTGTTCATCAACATGGAGCTGATGTTCCGCGTCGAGGATCGCGCCTTCGCCGATCATGTGCGCAGCTATGTCGAGGGCGAGATCGCGCGGTCGCAGCCGATCACCAAGGCATGGTACAAGGCGCATACCGGCCCGGTGCAGCGCATCCGCCAGTTCTTCGCCTATCTGATGATCGCGGTGGTCGATCCCGGCGTGTCGCGCGGGCTCAATTTCGGCATCGACGAATAAGGCGAGGGCTATCCCGCCCCTCAGCGTCCCAGTGCGTCGACATGAACGCGCGAAGCCTCGGGGATCAGCGCCTCGAGCACCGACCAATAGCCCGCCACCGCCTCCTGGCCGGCGTGCGAATAGGCCCGCGCCATCTTCTCGCGCTGTTCCTCGTACAGCGCCTGTTCGAGCGCCTCGCCGGCGTCGGTCAGCCGCAGCAGCCGATGGCGACGGTCGTGATCGCCATGGCGCATCTGGACGAGGGTGCGATCGACCAGATCCTTCATCACCCGGCCGAGCGATTGCTTGGTGACCCCGAGCAGGGTGAGCAGTTCGCCGACGGTGATATCGGGCTTGCGGCCGATGAAATACATCGCGCGATGATGCGCCCGTCCCAGGCCGATCTCGGCGAGCTTGTCGTCTGCGCTGCGGACGAACCGCGATTGGGCGAAGATCATCAATTCCATGCCGCGACGGATCGCCGAATCATGCAGGAACAAGGCAGACGAGAGCTTGGGTGCGTCCATAACGGACGGGCTAACTTAACCCTGGATAAAAGGGAAGCGGATTCACATCCGAAAACGTTGCTAAATTTCGCGATCGTCGCGTTTTGCGATCAATCCTTCCATGCCCAATAGAGCTGGGCGGGCGGAACGTTCCACCATTCCATGTCGTGATCGATCCGCTCGAAATGCGGGGTGAGGAAATCCTTCACCTTCGGCGAGAATTGATAGACGAGGAAAGCGCCGCCGGGGCGGATCACGCGGTGCGTCGCCGCGCCGATCGCCGGGCCGACGCCGGCGGGCAGCGTCGAGAAGGGCAGGCCGGACAGCACGTAATCGGCATGGTCGTGCCCGTGGTCGCGGACGATCTGCTCGACGTCCGCCGCCGATCCCTCGACCGCGACGAAGCGCGAGTCGGTGATGGTATGATCGAGATAGCGGATGAAGTCGGCATTGGTGTCGATCGCGATCAGCGTCGCGTCCGGCGCCATCCGCTCGAGGATCGGGCGGCAGAAGGTGCCGACGCCGGGCCCATATTCGACGAACAGCTTGCACGTGCTCCAGTCGACCGGGCCGAGCATCTTGCGGATCAATTTGTCCGACGACGGGATGATCGAACCGACCATCACCGGATGCTTGAGGAACCCCTGAAAGAACATCGCGACCGGACTCGGCACGCCGGCAGGACGGGAATTGCGCCGAGCGGCGGTGGTCGGACTGGGCATCGTGTTCCTGTCGTTCTCGTGATCGGCCCGCGTCGACACGCGGGTGACACCCCGTGCCACGTTTTCCGAACGCGTTTCAAGACACACGGTTGCGTTTGGCCACGCGGTTCATCGCAGCGGTGCCCGCTTGCCCCGCCCGAACGGAGGCGTAGGAAGGGGGCGGCACGGGGGATGAGCGGCGATGCAGCGGGAGGATGAAGGCGAGGTCGCGGTGATCTTCGTATCGCGGCGCAATGGCGAGGATGCGGCGGGCTACGACGCCGCCGCCGCGGCGATGGACGCGCTGGCGGCGGCGCAGCCCGGCTATCGCGGCGTCGACAGCGTCCGCGACGGCGACGGGGTCGGCATCACGATCAGCTATTGGGCGGATACCGTGAGCGCGCAGGCGTGGCGCGACCATCCCGAGCATGTGACGATCCGCGAACGCGGTCGCGCATGCTGGTACGATTGGTATCGCGTCACGGTGGCGACGACGACGCGTGCTTATGCCTGGACGCGTCCGTGAGCACACAGAGGTGAGGGCGGACCCGCGCACGATCGATCCGCATTTCGCATTGCTCTTCCTCGTCATGCTGACGATCGCGGCGGGCAATACCGCCTTGCAGTCGATCCTGCCGGCGCTCGGCCGCTCGCTCGGCGTCGCCGATCGCGCGGTGGCCGCGGCGTTCTCGGTATCGGCGTTGCTGTGGGTGATCGCTGCGCCGTTCTGGGCGAACCGGTCCGACCGGCATGGCCATCGCGCGCTGATCCTGCTCGGCGTCGGCGGTTTCGCGGTGTCGCTCGGCCTGTGCGGGTTGTTCCTGGCGGCGGGGATCAACGGCTGGATCGGCGGCACCGCGGCGTTCGGCTGCTTCATCGGCGGCCGGCTGATCTACGGCACGTTCGGCTCGGCCGCGCCGCCGGCGGTACAGGCGCTGGTCGCCGGCGAGACCAGCCGGCAGGATCGCACCCGCGCGCTGACGCTGCTGGCGAGCGCGTTCGGGCTCGGCACCATCCTCGGCCCGGCGATCGCGCCCTATCTGTTGCTCGGCACGATCGGCGGGGTCGAGATCGGGCTCGCCGGCCCCGCCTTCGTCTTCGCGCTGTTCGGCGTCGGCGTGTGGATCGCGGTACGGGTGCTGCTCCCCGACGACCGGCGTGCGGGGCATCGCGAACATGGTGCGTCGTCCGCCTATCCCTCGATCGGCGGCGCACCGACCGGCGCGAGCGTCGCCGCCGCCACCGCACCGCACGCCGAGCGCGTCGGCTATCTCGACCGCCGCGTGCGCGGCTGGATGATCGCCGGACTGGTGATGGGGCATGCGCAGGCGATGACCAGCCAGGCGATCGGCTTCCTGGTGATCGACCGGCTGGCGATCCCGCCCGCCCAGGCGCTCGAGCCGACCGGAATCGTGCTGATGATGGGCGCAGGCGCGGCGCTGCTGGTGCAATGGGGCGTGATCCCGCTGCTCGGGCTCAGCCCGCGCCGGCTGGTGCTGACCGGCCTGATATTAGCGGCGGCGGGCGTCGCGCTGACCGGGGTGGCGACGTCGCTGTACGGCATCGCCACGGCCTATGCGCTCGCCAATCTCGGCTTCGGCTTCACCCGCCCCGGATTCACCGCCGGATCGAGCCTCGCGGTCGGCCCGGCGGCGCAGGGTTCGGTGGCGGGCAAGGTGACCAGCGTCAACGGCGCCAGTTTCGTGCTCGGTCCGTCGATCGGCGTCGGGCTGTACGAAATCGCGCGACCGCTGCCGTATCTGACGGCGGCAGCCGCGCTCCTGCTGCTGTTCGGCTACGCTTGGGCGAGCCTGAGGGAGCGGGGCTAGCCGATCCGTTCGGGCTGAGCCTGCCGAAGCCCATCTCTCCGCCGGCATGACGCTTGGGGAGAGCGGCGTTTCGACAGGCTCAGCGCGAACGGAAAGAGGTCAATAATCCGCCTTGCCGCCGCGGCTCTGCAACTGGCCGGGCGAGATGAAGCCCAATGGCTGGATCGCCGCCGCATCCTGTTTCAGGCGCGAGGCGATCTGCTCGTAATCCTTCTCCATCTCGGGGGTGACGCTCGCCCGCGATTCGGTCAGCGCCTCTTCGAAATCGGCCATCGTCACCTCGGTCGACTGCAGCGACCGGCGCAGCGCGATCAGGCCGGCGCGGCGCACCACGTCCTCCAGGTCGGCACCGGTGAAGCGATCCGTCCGCTTCGCCACCCGATCGAGATCGACGTCGCCGGCGAGCGGCATCTTCTGCGTCTGGATCGACAGGATGCGCCGTCGCCCCTCGGTATTGGGAACACCGACGTACACCAATTCGTCGAACCGCCCCGGCCGCAGCAGCGCCGGATCGATCAGATTGGGCCGGTTGGTCGCGCCGATCACGACGACCGACTGCAGCTCCTCCAGCCCGTCCATCTCGGCGAGGATCGTGTTGACCACGCGCTCGGTGACCTGCGGCTCGCCCGCCCCCGAGCCCCGTGCCGGCACGAGGCTGTCGAGTTCGTCGATGAAGATCACGCACGGCGCGACCTGACGCGCGCGCTGGAACAGCCGGCTGATCTGCTGCTCGCTCTCGCCATACCATTTCGACAGCAGATCGGAGGATTTGGTGGCGATGAAATTCGCCTCCGCCTCGCGCGCGACTGCCTTGGCGAGCAGGGTCTTGCCGGTGCCGGGAGGGCCGTAGAGCAGGAAGCCCTTCGCCGGCCGGATACCCAGTCGCCGGAACGCGTCCGGGTCCTTGAGCGGCAGTTCGACGCCTTCCTTGAGCCGCGTCTGCGCGGCATCGAGCCCGCCGACATCCTCCCAGCGCACGCGCGGCGCCTCGACCATCACCTCGCGCATCGCCGACGGCTGGACGCGCTTCAGCGCGCCGAGGAAATCCTCGCGCGTCACCGACAGCGTATCGAGCACCTCGGGTGGCACGGTGCGCTCCTCGAGGTTGAGCTTCGGCATGATCCGCCGCACCGCCTCGATCGCCGCCTCGCGGGTCAGCGCGGCGAGATCGGCACCGACGAAGCCGTAGGTGGTACGTGCCAACTCGGCGAGATCGACCTTGTCGCCCAACGGCATGCCGCGCGTATGGATACCGAGGATCTCGCGCCGTCCACGCTCGTCGGGCACGCCGACGACGATCTCGCGGTCGAAGCGGCCCGGCCGGCGCAGCGCCTCGTCGATCGCCTCGGGCCGGTTGGTCGCGGCGATGACGACGAGATTGGCACGCGATTCGAGCCCGTCCATCAGCGTCAGCAGCTGCGCGACGACGCGCTTCTCCGCCTCACCCTGCACGTTGCCGCGCTTGGGGGCGATCGAATCGATCTCGTCGATGAAGACGATCGACGGCGCCGACTTGGCCGCCTCCTCGAAGATCTCGCGCAGCCGGCCTTCCGACTCGCCATAAGCGGAGCCCATGATCTCCGGCCCGTTAATCAGGAAGAAGCTCGCGTCCGATTCATTGGCGACCGCGCGCGCGAGCCGCGTCTTGCCCGTCCCCGGCGGGCCGTAGAGCAACAGCCCCTTGGGCGGCTCGACCCCTAGCCGCTCGAACAGCTCGGGATAGCGCAGCGGCAACTCGACCATCTCGCGCAACTGGTCGATCGTCGTCGCCATGCCGCCGATATCGTCATAGGTGACGTCGGCACGACGCTGCGTCGGCTCCTCATATTCGGGGCGCAGCTCGATCTCGGTATTCTCGTCGATATGGACGACACCCTTGGGGCTCGCCGAGACGACCGCGAGGCGGATCTCCTGCAAGGCATAAGCGGGCGCGTTCATGAACTGCTGGATGCCCGGCGGCATGTTGCCGACGCGCTGGTGCCCCGCGGTCGCGACGACGTCGCCTTGGCACAACGGCCGGCCGAAGAAGGTGCGCTTGAGCGCCTGCGGCTGGCCTTGCAGGCGCAGGTTCGCCTGCGCCGGTGCGAAGACGACGCGCGTCGCCGGCTTGGATTCGACCTTGCGCACCTCGACGAAATCGCCCGCGCCGACGCCGGCATTGGCGCGCTGCAGACCGTCGATGCGCAGCACCTCGATGCCTTCGTCCTCGGTATAGGGGCCGACCGCTCGCGCGGGGGTCGATTGCTTGCCGACGATCTCGATGACGTCGCCCTCGCCCACCCCCAGCGCCGCCATCAGGCTGCGCGGCAGATGCGCCAGGCCGCGGCCGGAATCTTCCGGACGGCTGTTCGCCACCTGGATCTTGCGGGTGGTGGTATCGCTATCGGCCATGCACGTTGATCCTCGAAACCGTTTCGAGCGTGCGAGATAGGAAGACGGTTCCGCCTGCGCCACCGCGCGCCGACCCAAAAAAAGGGCCAGCCCCGAAGGGCCGGCCCGTGAAAGTTTTAGGAGAGGATGCCTGAAAGGCCCGTCCCTTTTGTCGTCCGCAGCTTTATGTTGCAAGTGCGAAAAGATACGTTACGATTGCAGAAGTTGCATTCGTCGGCGTGATCGGTCAGGAACGGATGCAAGGAGAGGATCGTCATGCGCAGACTGCCGCCGCTTGGCGCGATCGAGGCATTCGTCCAGGTCGCGCGACTGGGTTCGGTCAAGGCCGCCGCCACCGAACTGGCGCTGTCGGCACCGGCGCTCAGCCGCCGCGTCCAGTCGCTGGAACGCTTTATCGACAGGCCGTTGTTCGAGCGCCGGCATCAGGCGATGGTGCTCAACGCCGATGGCGAACGGCTGCTCGGCCAGATCGCGCCGGTGCTCGACAGCCTGTCCGATGCGGTCGAGGCGATGACCGGGACGGTCGAGGTGTTGCGGCTGCGGCTCGGCATCCTGCCCTTGTTCGCGTCGCAACGGCTATTTCCGCGGCTGGGTGAATTGCGTGCGGCGCATCCGGAACTGCATCTCGACATCGATACCGCCGGCCATGGCGTCGCACGGCTCGGCGAGGGGCTCGACGCGGTGATCGCGCTGTCGCGCGAGATCGAGCCGACGCTCTATGCCAAGCGGCTCGATCGCAATTCGGTCTATGTGATCGGTGCCAGGACGCTGCTCGACGGGCCGGATCCGGTGACGCGGCCCGAGCAGCTCTCCCGCCTCACCGCGCTGATCCACCGCGAGATGCCCGACAATTTCACCGCCTGGCGCGACGCGGCGAAGGTCGATCCCGGCATCGAACCGCTGGCGATCGACTATTTCGATTCGGGTGCGCTGATGCTCGAGGCGGCGGCCCAGGGGCTCGGCGTCGCCTTCATGCACGAGAGTCACTTCCAGGAGGCACGCGATCCGCGGCTGGTGCGGCTCTTCGATATCGTCGTGGAGAGCCCGTACAGTTACTGGTTCGTCTGCCGCCCGCGCGCGCTCCACCAGCGTCCGGTCCGCATGTTCCACGACTGGCTGATCCAGACGCTGGGCGAGGTGTGAATCTCGTTCCTCCCCGGCATGGGGAGGTGGCAGCGCGTCAGCGCTGACGGAAGGGGGCTTCCACGAACGGCACGCCCGCGACGCGGTCCCCCTCCCCGTGCGGGGAGGGGGAGGCGGCTTATTCGGCGCGGGCCTTGACGATCTTGCCCGGCTCGCGCGGCGGCTCGCCCTTGGGGAGCGCGTCGATCAGCTCCATGCCGTCGGTGACCTCGCCCCAGACGGTATATTGGCTGTCGAGGAAGCGCGCATCGTCGAAGACGATGAAGAACTGGCTGTTCGCCGAATTGGGATCGCTGGTCCGCGCCATCGAGCAGACGCCGCGCACGTGCGGCTCCTTGCTGAATTCCTGCTTGAGGTTCGGCTTGTCCGATCCGCTGGTGCCGGTACCGGTGGGGTCGCCGCCCTGCGCCATGAAGCCGGGGATGACGCGGTGGAAGACGACGCCGTCGTAGAAGCCTTCATTGGCCAGCTCGGCGATGCGCGCGACGTGATTGGGCGCGAGATCGGGGCGCAGCTTGATCGTGACGTCGCCGTCCGCGAGCGTCAGCGTCAGGGTATTGTACGTATCGGCCATGGTTCGTCCTCTTATGGTTGACGTGCAGGTAGTATCGCTGACGCCGAAGGGCAAATCCGCGAGGGTGGCCAATCGTGCCGCAGCGCGGTAGAGCGCGAGCGGACAACGCCGGGAGGAGGCAGCGATGAGCGAGACCGAACTTCCCGAGGCCCCCGCCCCCGAACAGGACGAGCTGGACGAGGACGACCGGTTGCGTCCCGAATTCGTCGATGCGGTGCGCGACGCGGTCGCCGACGGCGACGACGAGGCGGCGCGCGCGCTGGTCGAGCCGCTCCATCCCGCCGACATCGCCGATCTGTTCGAGCTGACCCCGCACGAGGATCGCGGGCCGCTCGCCAAGGCGCTCAAGGACCTGCTCGACGCCGACGTCTTCGCGGAGATGAACGATTACGTCCGCGAGGATTTGATCGACGCGCTGACGCCGACCGAGGTCGCCGACCTCGCCTCCGAACTCGATACCGACGACGCCGTCGCGATCATCGAGGACATGGAAGAGGCGGACCAGCGCGCGGTGCTGCGCGCGCTCGACCCCGACGATCGCGCCGCGATCGAGGAGGCGCTGTCCTATCCCGAGGAATCCGCCGGCCGCCTGATGCAGCGCGAGCTGATCGCGGTGCCCGATCACTGGACGGTCGGCGACGCGATCGAATTCCTGCGCGGCCACGAGGAACTGACCACCGATTTCTGGGAGATCTTCGTCGTCGACGCCGGCCATCACCCGGTCGGCACCTGCCAATTGTCGTGGATCCTGCGCACGCCGGGCAATATCGCCATCGCCGACGTGATGAAGCGCGAGCAGACGCTGATCCCGGTCGACATGGATCAGGAAGAGGTCGCGCTCCGCTTCCAGAAATATGCGCTGATCAGCGCCGCGGTGGTCGATTCGGCCAATCGCCTCGTCGGCATGATCACCGTCGACGACATCGTCCACATCATCCAGGAAGAGGCGGGCGAGGATACGCTGCTCCTGTCCGGCGCGGGCGACGGCGACATCAACGAGCCGATCCGGCTGACCGTACGGACGCGGCTGATGTGGCTGGTGGTCAATCTCGGCACCGCGATGATCGCCTCGTCGGTGGTCGGCCTGTTCGAAAGCACGATCGCCGGTTTCGCGACGCTCGCCATCCTGATGCCGATCGTTTCCGGGATGGGCGGCAATGCCGGCACGCAGACGCTCGCCGTCGTCGTCCGCGCGATCGCCACCAACCAGCTTACCGATTCGAACACGCGCTGGATGGTGTTCCGCGAGTTGCGCATCGCCGCCGCCAACGGCCTGGCGCTCGGCGTGCTGATCGGGCTCGGCACGTTCATCGTCTTCGGGCGCACCGACCTCGCGCTGGTCATCGCCGCGGCGATGTTCACCAACAACATCACCGCGGGGCTCGGCGGCGTGCTGGTGCCGGTGACGCTCGATCGGATGAACATCGATCCCGCCGTGTCATCGGCAGTGTTCGTGACGACGCTGACCGATACGATGGGCTTCTTCTCGTTCCTGGGTCTGGCGACCTTGTGGGGACTGCACGCCTGACCCACATCGCACGTCCATGTTGCACCTGACGAAAGTGGCCTTCGGCGCGACCAGTGTCGAGCATCTCGCCGAACGCCTTGCCCTGCGCGCCGCCGACGGACCGGTGTTCCTCACCACCCGCTATTTGCCCAAGCGGCACGAGGAGGTCGCGGGCCAGGGCTCGCTGTTCTGGATCCTGAAGCACCAGCTGGTCGCGCGCTCGGCGATCCTCGGTTTCGGCGAGGCGGAGGGCGGCCGCGTCGCGATCCACATCGACCCGGCGCTGGTGCTGGTCCAGGCGCGCCCCAAGCGCGCGCATCAGGGCTGGCGCTATCTCGAAGCGGCGGATGCGCCGGCCGATCTCGGTGGCGAGACCGATGGGCTCGCGGCGATGCCGCCGGCGCTGGTCGGCCGGCTGGCGGAACTGGCGCTGATCTGAACGACGCGCGGGATCACGCACCCGCCGTCTTTATTCCCCCGCGCCGCACGTCACCGGCGCGCCGGCGGCGGCGATGACCCGGCATTTCGGGCGCCCCGTCACCGTCACCGCCCCCAGCCCGCTGCTCGCCACCACCGCGGTGTAGCGTGCGCGTGCGCGCACCGTGCCCGGGCCGTCGAGATGCAGGTCGAGGTCGTTCGCCTCCAGCCCCGCCGCGTCGATCGTGCCCGCGCCGCTGGCGACCAGCCGCATCGCGGTGGCGCGGCCGGCGAGGCCGATCCTGCCGTCGCCGGCGAGCTGCACGATAAGCTGATCCGCCTGCACCGCGGCGACCTCGATCGTGCCGGTGCCGGCAGCGGAGAGGTCGACGCGCGACCCAACCAGCCGCGCCACCGTCACCTTGCTGCCGCCGTTCACCGTGATCCCGCTCAGCCGCGGCGTCGCGAGCAGGATACGGACCGGCGCCCTCGCGGTCGCCTGCCGCTGCTCGCCCCAGCGGCTGGTGCTGGTCTGACGCACGGTCAGCGTCGTGCCCTCGGCGCGCAGGTCGATGTCACCGATCACGCCGCGATCGCCGATCACCGTGGCGCCGGGCGATCCGGTGGTGATCGTCACCTCGAACGCGCCATTGATCCGCACCCGCTCGAAGCTGCCGAGCGCGACGCGGCGCTCTTCGGCCATCGCCGCCGAGGGCAGGAGCAGCAGCAGGGCGAACAGACGGATCATCGCGCCGAGCGTCGCACCGCTTTGTCGGTGCGGCAAGGACTTACGGCCGATCGACGTTAGCGCCCGCAGCGCACCGAGCCGGTGCCCGTGTTCGACACGGTGCAGCGCGCCGCCGCGCCGAGATCGACGTCGCCCGTTCCGGCGACCTGCACCTTCGCGGTTCCGGATACCGCAGCGCGCACGTCGCCGGTGCCGGTGACCGAGACGTCGGCACGCTCGACGCGCAGCCCGGCGGCATCAAGGCTGCCGGTGCCCGCGACCTCGACCGCCAGATCCTTGACCGCGCCACCGGCGCGGACGTTCCCGGTCCCGGCGATCGAGACCTCGGCGCGGTCGGTCATGAGCGCGGCGATGTTGAGATCGCCCGATCCCCTTACGTCCGCCTTGAACGCGTCGCCCGACACGCGGTCGACCGCCATCGTTCCCGATCCGGTGATGCTTGCCTCCGTCAGGCGCGGCAGCGTCACATAGACGGTGACCTTGCCGCCGTGCCCCCAGCGGAGCGACCGCTTGCGCCCGATCGCCAGCGTCTCGTCGTCCCTGGCGATGCGCAGCGTGTCGAGATCCTCGGGCTTGCCTTCGGCGCGGACCGAGAATGCCTTGCCGGCGCGCACCTCGACCTCGTCGCTGCCGGTCAGATCGATCTTGGAGAAATCCGTGACGGCGTAGCTGCGGGTGGTGCCGCTGCCGGTCGGCGTGACGCCGGGGCCGTCGTCCTGCCCCATCGAGCAGCCGGCGAGCATCGTACCGACCATGACAAATGCGACCGCCTGCATCCTTCAACCCTCCTTGTGTATTGCTTCAATAATACACAAGGAGGGTGAGGGCAAGCAGTCCTCATTGATGCAGCGCGATTGCATATCGATGGGGTGGCGAGGCTCGATCGGTTTCCTCATCATATCCGTCACCCCGGACTCGTTCCGGGGTCCACCGGACCGCAAGGGAACGGTGTCGACTCAAGCGTTTCTCCTCGCCACGGAGTGGACCCCGGAACCAGTCCAAGGTGACGGGGTGGGCTTTGAAAGCGAGCGACTGATGTGAACGGCCGTATGCGATAGCCTGCCTCCCTGCCCTCGCGCGGGCGTAGCGCAACGCCCGCCCCCTAAGAAAAAGGGCGGCCCCGCAGGACCGCCCTCTTGCTTCACCGGAACGATGCGCGGCTTACGCCGGCACCTTCTCCTTGTTGTAGATCGCGGCCGCGGCGCGGAGGATGTCGAGAATCTTCTCCTGCGCCTTGGGCTCGTCGACCTCTTCCATCGCGGCCAGTTCGCGGGCGAGTCGGCTGCACGCCGCCTCGAAGATCTGCCGCTCCGAATAGCTCTGCTCGGGCTGGTCGTCGGCGCGGAACAGGTCGCGGACCACTTCGGCGATCGACGCGAGGTCGCCCGAATTGATCTTCGCCTCATATTCCTGCGCGCGGCGCGACCACATGGTGCGCTTCACCTTGGGCTTGCCCTTGAGCGTTTCCATCGCCTCGCGCATCGTCTTGTCCGACGAGAGCTTGCGCATACCGACCGATTCGGCCTTGTTGGTGGGGACGCGGAGCGTCATCCGCTCTTTCTCGAAGCGCAGCACGTACAGCTCGAGGCTGGTACCGGCGATCTCCTGCTTCTGCAGCTCGATCACACGGCCGACGCCATGCTTCGGATAAACAACGTAATCACCGACATCGAAGGACAATGCCTTGGCAGCCATGAACGGGCCTTTCTGGATCGCATCCGTCGCGAGGATCGTCCGGGGCGGGATACCCGCGGGTCCGGACGGCGAGGATGGTTGGTACGAGTGTCTCCTGACGGGCAGGACTCATCATGCCCGTCGTGGACACTTTTAACACAGTCGCAACAAAATTACCAGCGTGGATAAGCCAGTTGGACTGACTTACCCTGTATGATCGAACCCGATTCGGGTCGCTCAGTCGCCCGCGCCCGGCTCCGGCGAGAAGAATTGCTCATATTTGTTCTCGACGCCCTTCATCGCATCGGCGTCGGGCGGCGTCTGGTCGAGCTTGCGCGTGACGTTGGGCCATTGCGCCGAGAAGGTCGTGTTGAGCTCCAGCCATTGCTCCAGCCCGCTCTCGGTATCGGGCAGGATCGCCTCGGCCGGGCATTCGGGCTCGCACACGCCGCAGTCGATACATTCGCTGGGGTTGATGACGAGCATGTTCTCGCCCTCGTAGAAGCAGTCGACCGGACACACCTCGACGCAGTCCATATACTTGCAGCGGATGCAGGCATCGGTGACGACGTAGGTCATTCTGGTTCCTTGCGGCCCTGTGCGCCGGCTAGAGTGCATCGGCTCGAAAGAAGCCGGGTATGAACGCGAGGCTGCTATGCCGCGTTCCCCCCCGCGTCAATCGAAGCCGTTCGGTTGCGACACGTTTGCAGCCAGTTCCTGATAGCAGCTTTGCGCCTCGGGCGCCGGTCCGCGTCGCGTCGGCAAGGCCTCGACGCGCAGCACGCGTACCCGGTCGTGCAGCGCGAAGGTGAGGATATTGCCAACGCGGACCGGCGCCGCGCTGCGCTCGATCCGCCGCCCGTCGATGCGCAGGCGGCCGTCGCAGGCGAGGTCCTGCGCGAGGCTGCGCGTCTTGGCGAGCCGCACGAACCACAGGAACATGTCGATCCGCATAGTGTCAGCCATGGCCGCTCCATGCCGCCAGCGCGGCAAAGGCCCCCGTCGGCGACGGCGCGGGCCGCTCGGCGCGCTGCGGCGGCCGGCGGCCGCGCCACACCCAGGCGGGCGGCGCTTCCGCCTCGCCACGTACGGTGCGGAACCCCAGTTCGGCCATCAGCCGCTCCAGCGTCGGCGCGGTGATCCCCATCGAGGTCGCGAGCGCGGGATCGGGCGCGAACGGCTTGCGCCCCTGCCGCGCGTCGTGCGCAGCGCGCGCGATCCGCTCGACGAGGTCGACGCGCACCGCCTGCGCGGCGAGCGGACGGTAACCGGTGGCGAGCTGCGCGCCGGGCACGCCGCGCGGCAACACCGTCGCTCCCTCGCGCGGCAGCACGTGACGCTTGCCGCGCACGCCGAGCAGCGCCTGCCGCCAGCGCGCCGCGCCGGGCTTGAGCAGGCGCGGGTCGAACAGGTCGAGCGCGCCGATCGTGATGCCGATCCGGCGCAGCCGCTTGCGCTCGTCCTGCGTCAGCGCGTCCAGCGATTCGTGCAGCGCGATCCGCGGTATCAGCCCGCCCGCCGCCTCGAGCTCGCCCGCGACGACGCGCAGCGCCGGCGTCGCCTGCGGATCGCGCGCCGCCTCGGCGAGCGCGACCAGCGCCGGCAGATGCCGGCCGAGTATCGCCGCGAACCAGCCGTTGACCCGCGCCGCCACCGCCTCGCGCTGCGGCCTCGCGAGACAGTCGAGATCGCGATCGAGCTTGAGTAGCGGCCGCGCCAGCGACGGCCCTGGCGTCAGCAGCGCGACCGCATGGCCGTTCCACACGATCGCATCATCGACCAAGGCAAACGCCGCGTCCTCAGCGGCGACCAGCGCCTCGCCGCGGCGGCGCCGCTCGCCGCTGAGATGCTTTTCCGCCGCGGCGAGCAGCAGCCGGCGATCCGTCGCGCGCGCGGCGGGGTCGACGGTGAAGCGGAAGCCGTCGAGCCGCCCGATCGGATGATCCTCGACCAGCACCTCGCCCTCAGGCCCGATCACCACCGGCAGCAGCGACGCATCGGCGCCGATCTGGCGGATCAGCGCCGTGGTCCGCTTGTCGACGAACCGCTGCGTCAGGCTGGCGTGGAGCCCGTCGGACAATCGCTCCTCGATCGTCTTGGTCCGCTCGGCGCCCGCGGCGGGGTCGGCGAGCCAGTCGGGGCGCTGCGCGATATAGGCCCAGCTGCGGATCGCGGCGATCCGCCCGGCGATCGTCTCGACGTCGCCGGCGATCGTGTCGAGCCGCGTCACTTCGTCGGCGAACCACTGGTTCGGCACGACGCCGCGGCCTTCGCTGAGATAGCCGAAGATCCGGCTGACGAAGCGCGTATGCGGGTCGAGCCCGAGCTTGCGGAAATCGGGCAGGCCGCACGCCGCCCACAACCGTTTGACCATCGCCGGATGCCGCGCACGATCGCGCACCCACGTCTCGTCCGCCATGCGCTTGAGCACGGCGAGATCGGTCGACTGCGGCGCGGCGAGCAGCACGCCCGGCTCGGGCCGCCGTTCGAGGCTGGCGATCAGCGCATCGACGCTGGCGTAATCGGGTTCGCCGTTGCGCCAGTAGAGCTGTTCGATGCGCGGGAAGCGATGCTCCTCGATCGCGAACACCTCCTCGGGCAGGAACGCGCCCGGCCCCTCTTCGGTGACGCCGCCGAATGTGCCGTCGCGCTGGTGGCGGCCGGCGCGGCCGGCGATCTGCGCCATTTCCGCCACCGTCAGTCGGCGGCTGCGACGACCGTCGAACTTGCTGAGGCCGGCGAAGGCGACGTGCGCGACGTCCATGTTGAGCCCCATGCCGATCGCATCGGTGGCGACGAGATAATCGACCTCGCCCGCCTGGAACATCGCAACCTGCGCGTTGCGGGTGCGCGGCGACAGCGCGCCCATCACCACCGCGGCACCGCCGCGCAAGCGGCGCAGCATCTCGGCGACCGCATAGACCTCCTCGGCGCTGAACGCGACGATCGCCGAGCGTTTGGGCAGCCGGCTGATCTTCTTCGCGCCCGCATAGGTGAGTTTGGAGAAGCGCGGCCGGACGATGATCTCGGCATCGGGCACCAGCGCACGCACCATCGGCCGCAGCGCCTCGGACCCGAGGATCATCGTTTCCTCGCGCCCGCGCCGGCGCAGCAGGCGGTCGGTGAAAACGTGGCCGCGTTCAACATCGGTGCCGAGCTGCGCCTCGTCGAGCGCGACGAAGGCTGCGTCGTGCTCGGGCATCGATTCGACCGTGCACAGATGCCAGCGCGCATTGGGCGGGACGATCTTCTCCTCGCCGGTGACAAGCGCGACGCTGTCGACGCCCTTCAGCTTGACGACGCGGTCGTAGACCTCGCGCGCCAGCAGGCGGAGCGGAAAGCCCATGATCCCGCTCGAATGCGCGCACATCCGCTCGACGGCGAGATGGGTCTTGCCCGTGTTGGTCGGCCCGAGGACCGCGGTGACCGCCGCTTTCATGCGGGCAACATCGGGTGTCGCGACCGATCGCGCAATGAGGCAAAGCAAGCGGGGCGACCCCAATTCCCCCCTACCGCACCGGCGAACCCGTCCACCGCACCGCACCCCCCGGTTAATTTGACTTTAGACTTTGCCCCCCACAGTGCTGCGACCCGACGCCGGGGGACGATCGGCGACCAATTCCACGATGAGGCGCCTTCCCGCGTGTTCTTGCGCACCGATCAGGGTTTCGATCTCGCCGGCGGCACCGCCGCCCGGCCGTTCGGCCGCGCGCTCGCCGTACCGCGCCGGCTCGGGCCGCTGGAGCGGCTGCGCGGGCGCGACTGGACGCCCGACCTCGGCGCGCAGATCGGCAGCGGTGATTGGTGGCGCGGCCTCGCCACCTTCGGGACGCTGATCGGCGCGGTCTGGGCGCTCGCTCCCGGTATCACGCCTCTGATCGGCGCCACCCCCACACCGCTCGCCGGCACCGCGCTCGAGGAAAGCCGCGCGCTGGCGATCGCGCCGCTCGCCTGGGGCGGGGACACCGGCCACCGCATGGCGGCGAACGACCTCGTCGCGCCGCTCGCCGAAGCCCCCGAACGCCCGATCGTCGAGCTCAACGCGACGCTCGGCGAAGGCGACGATTTCGACCATGTGCTGATGCGCGCCGGCGTCGGCCGCAACGATGCGCGCGCCGCCGCCGGGCTCGTAGCGCAGGCGGTGACGCTAGGCGACATCGCGCCGGGCACGCGCATCGCGCTGACCCTCGGGCGCCGCCCGGCGAAGACGGTGGCGCGCCCGCTCGACAAACTGGCGCTGCGCGCGCGTTTCGACCTGGCGCTCAGCCTCGATCGCGGCGCCGGCGGCCTCGCCATGACCCGCAAGCCGATCGCGGTCGACAGCACGCCGCTGCGCATCCAGGGGCTCGTCGGCTCCAGCCTCTATCGCTCGGCGCGGGCCGCGGGTGCGCCGGCGCGTGTCGTCGAAAGCTATATCAAGGCGCTCGCCACCCGTCTGTCGATCGGCCGCGACGTCACCGCCGCCGACGGCTTCGACCTGATCGTCGAACAGCAGCGCGCCGCCACCGGCGAGGTGCGGCTGGGCGACCTGCTCTATGCGGGCATCGATCAGGGCCGCCGCAAGGTGCAACTGGTACGCTGGGACGACGACGGCAAACCGTCATGGTTCGACGCGCACGGCCAGAGCGAACGCCGCGGCTTCATGGGCATGCCGGTGGCAGGGCGGATCACCTCGTCGTTCGGCTATCGCATGCATCCGCTGCTCGGCTATCTCAAGATGCACAAGGGGCTCGACATCGGCGCGCCTTACGGAGCGCCGATCCTCGCCGCGCTCGACGGCGTCGTCCAGGGTGCGGGCCGGTCGGGCGGCTACGGCAATTTCGTCAAGCTCGTCCACGGCGGCGGCCTCGCCAGCGGCTATGGCCATATGAGCCGGATCGCGGTGGCGCGGGGCGAGCACGTCCGCCAGGGACAGGTAATCGGCTATGTCGGCTCGACTGGCCTGTCGACCGGGCCGCATCTCCATTGGGAGGTCTGGCGCAACGGCCAGACGATCAACCCGCGCTCGATCTCGTTCGCGAGCGTCCAGGCGCTGTCCGGTGAGAGCCTGCGCCGCTTCAAGGCGCGCGTCGCGGGACTGCTGGCGGTGAAACCGGGGCATACCTCTTAAGTCCTCCCCTTGCCGAGGGAGGAATTTGGATTAGCGCCCCTGCGCGCGCCAGCGCAGGACGGTGCGCTGGATGATCGCATCCTCGCCGCCCGCGTCGCGCCATAGCGCAGAGAACAGCGGATCGCCCGATGCCGGCCGCTTGCCCTCCTCGAGTGCGTCGAAGCTCACCCGGATCGGCACCGCGACGCCCTCGCCGCAGATGATCGATTCGCGGTTGCGCAGCGCGGGGATCGAATCGAGGAACCCGCGCGCGCCCTCGGGCATCGCCGCGCGGACGAACGCCTGGTCGCGCTCGTTGTTGAGCCGCATCGCGATGATCGTGCCGCATTGCGACAGCACGCCCTCCTCCAGGTCGGACGGCCGCTGCGTGATCAGCCCCAGGCTGACGCCATATTTGCGCCCCTCCTTGGCGATCCGGCCGAGGATGCGCCCGACCGAAGCGTTGCGTCCCTCGTCGCGCGCGCTGCTTGGAATGTAGCGATGCGCCTCTTCACAGACGAGCAGGATCGGCCGCTGCGGCTCGTTGCGCGACCAGATCGCGAAGTCGAACGTCATCCGGCTGAGCACCGCGACCACCACCGAGGTGATCTCCGACGGCACGCCCGACACGTCGATGATCGAGATCGGCTTGCCGCCGCCGGGCATGCGGAAGATGCGCGCGAGGAAGTCGGCCATCGTATCGGCGACCAGCATCCCCGAAAACATGAAGCTGTAGCGCGGATCGGCCTTGATCTCGTCGATCCGGCTCTTGAGCCGCAGATAGGGCGAGGTGTCGCCGGCGCGATCCATCTTGCCCATCTCGGCGCTGATGATGTTGGTGAGGTCGCTGAGCAGATAGGGGATCGGCGCGTCGACAGTCAGCTTGGCGATCTCCTGCCCCAGCCGGTTCTTGGCGCGCGCCATCAGCAGGCATCGGGCGAGGATGTCGCTGTCGGCCTGGCGATCCGCGGCGGAGGCGGTGACGAACACCTCGCAATGCTCTTCGAGATTCATCAGCCAATAGGGCATGGCGAGATTGTTGACGTCGTAGATCGCGCCATTGGTGCGGAACGCCGCGGCATATTCGCCATGCGGATCGATCATCACGACATGGCCCTGCGGCGCCAGTTCGCAGATGCGGTGGAGGATCAGCGCCGCGGCGGTCGACTTGCCGGTGCCGGTCGACCCGACCAGCGCGAAATGCTTGCCGAGCATCGCGTCGACGTACAGCGAGGCGCGCACGTCGCGGGTCGGATAGACGGTGCCGATCTTGATGTGCGGCTGATCGGCGGCGGAATAGATCTGTTCGAGGTCGCGCGTGGTGATCGCGAACACGTCGCAGCCGGGGATCGGATAGCGCGTCACGCCGCGGCGGAAATGGTAGAGCTTGCCGGTCAGCCGCTCCTCGTCGCCCTCGCCGAGGAAGTCGATGTCGGCCGCGACCCAGTCGTTGCCGGCGCCGTCCAGCACCAGGCTGCGGATGTTGGCGATCAGCCACGCGCCGCCGACGCGCATCTTGATCTGACCGCCGACCTGCCCGGCGGTGGCGACCACCGGATCGGCATCCTGCGCGACCAGCTCGAGCGCGTTGCGATCGAACAGCACGCGGCTGCCGCCGCCGGCGACCGCCAGGACGCAGCCGATCGCCGCCGGCCCGGCGCCGTGGCCGACCGCCGCGGCGGCCGAAAGGGGCGTCGCACCCGCGAATACGCTCGGGCCGGGCATCTCGGTCATTGCGGCAGCATCCTGTCCATCGTCTGCCGAGCGCTAGCCGGGAGCCGTTAAGATACCGTCATCGCATGCTATATCCGCCGCGCGATCCACCCGGCGGCAAGCCCGAGACCGACCGACAGCACCACCGCCGCCAGCCCGTAGAGGATCGACCGGCGCTCGGCAGCGCGCGCGACGAAGCGCTCGAACCCCGATTTGCGGATGTCGATCTCGCGCACCGCGGCGGCGAGCACGCGGCCGTCGCGGATCAGGAAGGTCTCGGCGGTGAACCGCCCGACCGGCACGCGCGCGGGGATGGTCAGCCGGGCGCGATACAGCACGCCCTCGCTGATCTCGACCGCGTGCGGTGCCTCCAAATACAGGCCGGCGCGCCGCTTGAGATCGACCAGCCCGCGCTGGAATCCCTGTTCGACCGTGATCGCGCTATTCGATCCGGGCGACAATTGCAGGCTGTCGAGCCCGAGTTCGTAGATCGCACGGGTGCGCTCGTCGACGATGCGCTCGATCGGCCGCGACGAGGCGAGCGCATAGAAGCTCGGCACCGAACTGTAGCGCTGATGCTCGGCATTGACCCAGATGCCGGCGACCTTCTTCTTCTCGCGCACCAGCACCGGCTGCGTTGGTCCTTTCACGACGACGACGATGTCGGTCGGCGCCTCGCCCCGCGGCAGGCGGCCGCCGGGGTAGAGGATGGCGCCGAACAGCAGCAATTCGGCACCGGTGAAACTGTAGGCGATCTCGATGTCGCGCTGCGACACGTCGGGGACGAGCACCGGCTTGTCGGCCGGGGCGGGTGCCTGCGCCGACAGCAGCAGCGCGGCGAACGGCAGCCAGCGCCTCACGTCAGCTCGACCGTGAAGATCTCCTCCGGCCGCCAGACGAGGCCGAGCAGGATGCGCAGGCCGACGAGCAGCACCATGATCGCCAGCGCGAGGCGGAGATATTCGGGCTTCACCTTGGTCGCGAACCGCGCGCCGAGCTGCGCGCCGATCACCGACCCGATCAGCAGCAGCCCGGCAAGCACGATGTCGACCGCCTTGGTCGTCAGCGCGTGGACCATCGTCGCCACCGCGGTGACGAACAGGGTCTGGAACAGCGAGGTGCCGACGACGACGCTGGTCGCCATGCCGAGCAGATAGATCATCGCCGGCACCAGGATGAAGCCGCCGCCGATGCCGAGCAGGATCGTGAGGATACCCGTCCCGAAGCCGAGCAGCAGCGGCGCCAGCGGCGAGATGTAGAGGCCCGAGGCGTAGAAGCGCGTGCGCAGCGGCAGCGCGGCGACGAGCGGATGATGGCGGCGCTTGCGCGGTTTCATCGGCCGCCGGCCGCGCGCGACGCCGATCGCACCGATCGATTCGCGCGCCATCAACGTGCCGATCGAGCCGAGCATGACGACATAGACGATGCCGATCACCGTATCGATCTGTCCGCTCGCCTGTAGCAGGCGGAAGATCCACGCGCCGGCGAAGCTGCCGACGATGCCGCCCGCGACGAGCACCCCGCCCATCTTGGTGTCGACGCCGTTGCGGCCGAAATGCGCGATCACTCCCGAGACGCTCGCGCCGGTGACCTGGCTCGCCGAGGAGGCGGCGGCAACGGTCGGCGGAATGCCGTAGATGATCAGCAGCGGCGTGGTAAGAAAGCCGCCGCCGACCCCGAACATCCCCGACAACAGCCCGACGCCGCCGCCAAGCAGCACGATGACCAGCGCGTTGACCGACAGATTGGCGATGGGAAGATAGACGTCCACGGGGCGGCTTTATACGCGGCTGGCGGCTGCCGACCAGCCGTCACCACCCACTGCCGAGCGACAAAGCCGGCCCCGAACCCGGCCGCGACCGGCCGGCAACGCGCTGCCGCCAGTCGACGGCGACGCGGATGCGCGGTTCGCAGGGCAGGTCGAGGCCTATCGTCGGCCCGACATCGAACCGTTCCGCACCGGGCTGAACGCCGCCCCACAGTCCGGCGCCGGCATCGATCGCCATGCCGCGAATCGCGCCCAACGGATGCGCGGCACGAATCGCGCCGTCGGCGAAGAAACCGATGTCGCGCCGCGCGACCACGCCAGTCTGGCCATAGCCTTCCACCATCAGATCGCGTTGGACCGGCATCGGCCCGAACCCTCCGACCAGCCCGAGCATCGGCCCGCTCGCAGCGCCATCGATCGAGAAGCGCTGTTCGGCGAGGACATGGATCGGCGCATGCGTCGGCTGCCAGTCGATCCCCAGCGCGATCTCCCTGCCCGGCCCGGCGAGCGGCGCCGACACCCGCGCGGACACCGCGACGCGCTGCGCGCCGTCGAGAGGATAGGTCAGCCGCAATCCTGCCTGCGATCCGCCGAGCTGGCTTGCCGGCACGTGCGCCTCACCGCCGCCGGCGCGGACGATCAGCCAGCCGCTGCCGGCCAGCCGATTGCGGATCGGCGGCGGCGGCAGAGCGACCATCTCCAGCCTTGCCACGGGTATGACGGCGTTGCGATCCTGCGGGAAGGCGCGCGACGCGATGGCCGGGAACGGTGGCACCAGCGTCATCTCGTTCGGCCGGTATGGCCTCTGGACCTCCTGACGTGCCCGTATGACGACGGCCGTCACCACGTCCGCCTTTGGGTGCACGCCCGCACGGGACTGGGATTGCGACGCCGCCTGCTCCGAAGCAGCCAAAGACGCTCCAGCGGCACCCGATAGTCTTCGCCTCTTGCGGGAAGGGCTCCCCACGCGCCGTTCGCGACCGACGTCCACCGCCATTTCCGATCGCTCCGTGACCGCCCGGCGCCACACGTCCGTCACCCGCATCCCCGCCCAGAACCCGAGCCACAGCAGCAGGAACCGGAACGGCCGGCTGACCTTCATCCCAGCGTATCGATGTCGGGAAAGGCGTGGACCGTCTTGTCCCATACCGGCGAGTCTCCGCGCAGGAACAGCGCGTAGCGGCGCAGCGCCAAGGGGGTCGCGAGCAAGGCTATCAGATTGGCGACGAGGACCCGCGGCACCGACCAGCAGCCCTCGCGCCAGCCGTAAGCGCTTGTCGTGCACACGATCCGCACCGCCACGCGCCAACCGAGCAGCAGCGTCGTCGTCCAGCACAACCAGCCGGCGATATGCTGCCCGGTATCGGGAACGCCGCTCAGCCAATGCGCCGTCGCTACCGCCACCCACAACAGTATCGCGCCATAAGCGACGCCGAGCACGACCACCGAGATCAGCGCCCGCCGGTCACGCATCCGCATCCAATGGTCGGCGAACGCCCCCGGCAGGCCCCAGCCGATCCGGTCCCAGCCGGCAAGGGCGATGCCGGTCATCCACCGCGCCTTCTGCCGGATCGCGGTTTGAAACGTCTCGGGGAAATAGGCCCGCACGGCGACGAGGCTGCGATCGTGCGGGTCCCATATCCGCGCGAAGCAGACGCCGCCGCCGCGGCCGGCGACGTGCAGGCCGAGTTCGTAATCCTCGGTGAGGCAGGACGCATCGAACGGCGCGCCGCCCCGCTCGACGGCGATCTCGCCGAGGACGTCTGTCCGGATCGCGCATCCGGTTCCCGCCAGCGGCAAGGGCGCACCCAGCATCGCGCGCACGGGCTGCTGCATGCCATGCGCATAGGCGAATTCGTCGGCATAGTGGCCCGACACCAGCGATCCCGATCGGATCAGCGGCAATACCGGCACCTGCACCACCGCATAGCTCTGCAACAATGCGTCGAAGACCCGCAGTTCGGCCGGATGAACCACGTCCTCGGCATCGTGGATGACGATCGCCTCGGTCGGCCGCTCCGCCGCGGCATCGTCCCGTTCCAGCGCAGCCCATAAGATATTGAGGCAATCCGCTTTGGTCGTCGGACCATCGCGCGGACCGACGATCACACGGATGCGTGGATCACGTTCGGCAAATCCTTGCGCCGCCTCGATCGTCGCGGGATCGTTGGGATAGACCCCGACGTACACGCGATAGCCGGAATCACCGAACCGCGAGGTCGTCGCCGCCAGCATCGCCCCGATTACCGCCTCCTCGCGCCAGGCCGGGACGAATATCGCGAACAATGCGGGCACCGCCCGTTCGGGCAGATCGCTCACCCACCGGCGCGGTGCCTGCCAGTGCCGCAGCCGATCGACGAAAAAGCAGAGGTCGACACCAAGATCGTCGACCCCGCCGATCAGGAACCAGGTCGCCGCGAACAACATCGACTCGCGCACGGCGCCGTCCAAGACGACCATCAGAAAATCCAAGACCCCCGCCCCGCATTTCTAGGCGACAACATCCGCAACGGATGCTTTTGAGCAAGGAGAATTCGTCAAGCCATTAGGAATATTGAGGCCGAACGGCCAATCCTTCATGCAAATCGCAATACGGCGGCATGCTTATCTCGAATTATCAATAAGATGCCTGACGGGGCGGGAAATATGGGTCACGCGAGCGGTGCCGGACCGGTCCTGCCGCCCACATAAATCGCGCCGGCTCGCAGTAACGGTGCGAACCATTCCGTGGTCGGCGCGTTACTCGCCACTGATCCCTTTTCCCCTTTCGGGATCAGTGCCGGTCCAAGCACGGCACGGTCGCGCCGATGCGTAGCAGGCGGCGCGGCCAACGTGCTGGGCGGGTTACGGCGTGTCGCGACCGCCGCCGGTGCCGCGGCCCGCGCCGCCACCCGCACCCGCAGCACCGACCGTGCCGATGTTGCCGAACAGATCCTCGAAGAAGCCGCGCTTGCGACCCAGCGTCGGCGTCGTCTTGCCATATGGATCGATGCTGGCGATCTGCTCGACGCCGGTGCGCGTCACCGACTTGACCGTGCCGTTGGGATCGAAGCTGATCTTCAGCGCGATCTGGTCCTTCGCCTTGGGCTTCTGGAAGTTGAGGTTGCGGCTGTCGCGCGCGACATAATACCAGTCGCGCGTGCCGAACTGGCTGGCGATCGTCGGCTGGCCGAGCGTGCTCGCCACCGACTGGCGGTTGTCGACACCCGGCTGCACCGAATTCACCAGATCGGCATCGATGATATAGCCCTGATGCGACCGCAGCGGCGCGCAGGCGCCCATGGCGACGGTCAGCCCGAGGGTCAGCCCGAGGCCGATACGGGCAAAGGATACGCTCATCACTATCTCCAGCGGCAGCGCCACGCCATGTCGATTGCATCGCCCGCCGATCGCCTCGATATGCGAAGCACGGGCGGGCTTCAAGCGCCGGGGCCATGTTGGCGCGAATGGTGAGGATATGCCGTGGGTTGGTGGGGACGATTGTTTGGCGAACGCCGTGAAGAGGCGTTGCCGCTGTACAATGCGGTGGTGACGCGCGGACGCGCCGAACATTGGTATCTGGCCGGCGGCGTACCAGACACGGTCGACGGCCGCTTCGACATGATCGCCGCGGTGCTGGCGATGGTGCTGCTGCGGCTGGAGCGCGAGCCCGCCGCGGCGGCGCTGTCGGCGCATCTCACCGAGCGGTTCGTCGACGATATGGACGGGCAATTGCGCCAGATGGGCATCGGCGACATCGTCGTCGGCAAGCATATCGGCAAGATGATGAGTATGCTCGGCGGCCGGATCGGCGCCTATCGCGACGGGCTGGCGAGCGGCGATCTCGGCCCGGCGCTGGTCCGCAACCTTTATCGCGGCGCGGCGCCTGCGCCGCAGGCGCTGGCCGCGGTCGCCGCCGATCTGACCGCGCTGCACGACGCGCTCGCCACCGCCCCGCTCGACCGCCTCGTTGCCGGAGACCTGCCATGACCCCCGAATTCAGCCGCCCGGAACGACTCGATGCGATCGGCGCGGGCGAGCGAGAGGTGCGCATCGCCGCGACCGAGGCCGAACGGGCGGCACTGGCGGTGCGCTTCGGCGTGCTGTCGGTCGAACGGCTCGACGCCACGCTCCGGGTCAAGCGCGAGGCGGCGGGGATCGTCGTGCGCGGCCGCGTCACCGGCGCGGTGGTCCAGGCCTGTTCGGTCACCGACGTGCCGCTCGACGCGACGATCGACGAACCGGTCGCGCTGCTGTTCGTCGAGGCGCTCGACGAGCAGGAGGAGGTCGAGCTCGACGCCGGCGCGCTCGACACGGTCGAGATCGAGGGCGGCGCGGTCGACCTCGGCGAGGCGGCGGCGGAGACGATGGCGCTGGCGCTCGATCCTTTCCCGCGCAGTCCGGATGCCGAGACGGTGCTGCGCGAGGCCGGCGTGATCAGCGAGGACGATCATCGCCCGTACAGCCCGTTGCAGGACCTCAAGTCGCTGCTGGGCAAGGGGTAGCGCTTCCACCCCCGCCCTCTCGTCATCCCGACGTTCGTCGGGATGACGAGAGGGCGGGTGGTGTGGGCGATTCCTACGCTTCGCCGCCGCGCCCGCCATGGCGCTGCTCGGTGAGGATCTGCCACCCGGTGATGAACAGCGCCGCGACCAGCGGGCCGACGACGATGCCGCTGATCCCCGCCACCTCGATGCCGCCGAGCGTCGTCACCAGCACCAGCCAGTCGGGGATGCCGGTATCGCGCCCGACGAGGATCGGCCGCAGGATATTGTCGGCGAGCCCGATCACCGCAACGCCCGAGACGATTACCACGACGCCTTGCCACACCGCGCCGGTGGCGAGCAGGTAGATGGCGACCGGCACCCACACCAGTGCCGGCCCGATCGCGGGCAGCAGCGCCGCCAGCGCCATCAGCAGACCCCAGAGCAACGCCGCCGGCACCCCGACGATCCAGAAGGTCACCGCGCCCAGCGCACCCTGCACGAGGGCGACGACGACCGACCCCTTGATCGTCGCGCGGACGACGGCGACGAACTTGTCGATCAGCCGGTCGGCGACCGGCCGTTCCAGCGGCAGCGCGTCGCGGATCACCGGCCCGAGCCGGTCGCCGTCGCGCAGCAGGAAGAAGGTGACGTACAGCCCAACGCCGAAGGCGAGCAGGAACGCCGCGGCATTGCGCCCGATCGACAGCGCCTGCGACGCGATCGACTGGAAGCTGCTGCGCAGGCCCTGCGCGATCCGCGCCTGCGCGGTGTCGAAGCTGCCGAGCCCGGCGCGGTCGAGCGGATGCTGCACCCATTGCGGCAGCGCGTCGTGAACCTGTTCGAAGTAGCGCGCGAAATCGATCTGGCCGCTCTGCACCTTGGCATAGACGCCGGCCGACTGGTCGACGACCATGCCGGTGATCGCCAGCGCCGGGATGATGACCGCGACGAGGATGATCAGCAACGTCGCTGCCGCCGCCCAGTTGCGCCGCCCCGGCATCTTGGCGAGCAGCCAGTGGAACAGCGACTGGAACAGGATCGCCGCGAGCAGGCTCCACAGCAGCGCCGCGACGAACGACGACACGACGAGCAACAGCCCGCCGGTGATCAGCGCCAGGAACAGGATCAGCCCGCCCGATTCGAGCCGTCGTCTATCGATCACGTCATTCCCCTTCGTCGTCCGTCCCCGTGCGGACCGGGGCAAGAACCCGTCAGGACCGTTTCGGGTCCGTCTCGGTCCTGCGGTGAATCATGCAAAGGCGCGAAGGCACGAAGAAGAAGGACGATTTGGTTCGCGCGGAGGCGCGGAGGCGCGGAGAGGTTGCGCCTGTCGGACGGTCACCGCGTACCACAAGCGTGGTCCTGACCAGATCGGCGCGCAAAGGCGCAGAGGGACGAGCGCGATTCCGTCGCGATGCCGATCTGCGCCGGAAAGATGAAGCGCCTTCGGCGCAACGGGCACGCTTCTCGGCGCCTCTGCGCCTCTGCGCGCAAAACCCTTCTTCTCTCCGCGCCTCCGCGCTTCCGCGTGAACCGGTCTTCTTCGCGCCTTCGCGTGAAAATCAGCGCTCGTCGGGCCCGAGGCTCGGATCGAGGTCGCGCGGCCGTACGAACCGGCGCAGATCGCCGCCGCCCTCCGCCACCGCCGACCAGTCGGCGATATCGAAGGTCATCTCCGCCAGCGTCGCGGTCGGGTACTTCTCCTCGACCAGCGCCCGCAGCCCGTCCGGCGCCGCCGGCACCAGCATCAGCACCAGATCCTCGAGCCCCGGATTGTGCCCGACGAGCAGCACCCGCTCGGCCTCCGCCGGCAGGTCGTGCACCACGTCGAGCAGAGTCGCCGCCGAGGCGAGATAGATACGCCGCTCCCACGCAGGCGCCAAGTCGCGGCCATAGCCCGCCGCCACCGCATCGAGCGTCTCGCCGACGCGCACCGCCGGCGAGGCGACGACGTGATCGAAGGCGAGGTCGAGGCTGCGCATCTTCCGGCCCACCGTTTCGGCGGCGCGCCTGCCCTTGGCGTTGAGCGGGCGGTCGAAATCGCGGCTCACCGGATCGTCCCAGCCGGACTTGGCGTGGCGCAGCAGCGTCAGCGTCTTCAACCGGCGTCTCCGTGGTGCATCGCGGGAGCCGCCTCATGCCCGATGTGAGTCGGTAAGGAAAGCCGCGCCTGCACCCGCGCCACCGCCTCGTCGAGCGTCACCCGCGCGATGCCGACGCCGGGCGGAAACGCCGACAACAGCCGCGACGGCATCGCCGACGACAGCATGACGAACGCGCCGCGATCGTCGGCGCGGCGGATCAGCCGCCCGAACGCCTGCGCCAGCCGCGCCCGCACGATGCGATCGTCATAGGCCGACCCGCCCCCCGCCAGCCGCCGCGCGGCGTGCAGCACGCTCGGCTTGGGCCAGGGCACGCCCTCCATCACCACCAGCCGCAGCGACGATCCCGGCACATCGACGCCGTCGCGCAGCGCATCGGTGCCGAGCAGCGAGGCGTGCGGATCGTCGCGGAAAATATCGACGAGCGTGCCGGTATCGATCGGATCGACGTGCTGCGCGTGCAGCGGCAGCCCCTCGCGCGCCAGCCGGTCGGCGATGCGGCCGTGGACACCGCGCAGCCGCCGGATCGCGGTGAACAGACCGAGCGTGCCCCCGCCCGCGGCGACGATCAGCCGCGCATAGGCGTTGGCGAGCGCGGGCAGGTCGCCACGCTTGACGTCGGTGACGATCAGCACCTCGGCATTGGCGGGATAGTCGAACGGGCTCTTCGCCTCGAACCGTGAGGCGGCGCGGGCGAGATGCGGCGCCCCGACGCGCGCCTCCGCCGTTTCCCAGTCGCCGCCGCCGGTGAGCGTCGCCGAGGTGACGAGCGCGCCATGTGCCGGCTTCAGCACGATCTCGGCGAACGGCCGCGTCGGGTCGAGCCAGTGGCGGTGCAGGCCGATATCATATTCGCGCCCCTCAACCCGGTCGACCGCGAGCCAGTCGACATGCGCCGGATCGACCGGGCCGCCGACGCGCGCGAGCAGCGACAGCCACGCCGCCACCGTCTCGGCGCGCCAGCCGATCGAGGCGATCGCCCCCTCGACGCGCGCGCGCGCCGGCGCATCCATCCAGTCGGGCGCCTCGGCGAGCACCGCCTCCAGCCGCCGGCCCAGCGTCACCAGCGGCCGCACCAGCGCATCGAGCGCCGCCGCGGCGGGCGCCGCCGCCTCGATCAGCTCGGGGGTCGGCTCGGCGAGTTCGGTCTCCAGCCCGTACCCGGCGTCGCCCGGCTGTTCGGCGCGCGCATAGGTCAGGCCGCGCACCGCGGCGAGCAGATGCTCGATCGGCCCGAACGGCGCGCCTTCGTTGATCCGCCCCAGCCAGCCGTCGCTGGCGAGATGCCGCGACGCCTCGATCGCGTCCTGGATCGCGATCCCGCCCTGTTCGTCGTAACTGGCGACGTCGGACAGCCGCGCCTGAAGCCCACGCCGCCGGCCGCGCCCGCCGCTCTCCGGCCCGAGGATCCAGCGCCTGAGCTCGATCGTCTCCTGTCCGGTCAGCGCGGTGGCGAACATCGAATCCGCCGCCTCGAACAGATGATGGCCCTCGTCGAAGACGTAGCGCGTCGGCCGCGTCGTCGTCTCGCGACCGCGCGCCGCATTGACCATCACCAGCGCATGATTGGCGATCACCACGTCCGCCTCCGCCGAAGCGCGCGCGGCGCGCTCGATGAAGCACTTCCGGTAATGCGGGCAGCCGGCATAGACGCATTCGCCGCGCCGGTCGGTCAGCGCGGTCGGGCCGTTGCGCCGGAACAGCGTCGGCAGCCAGCCGGGCAGGTCGCCGCCGACCATGTCGCCATCCGCGCTATATGCCGCCCAGCGCGCCACCAGTTGCGCGAGGATCGCCGCGCGGCCGGCGAAGCCGCCTTGCAACGCATCCTCTAGATTGAGCAGGCACAGATAGTTCTCGCGGCCCTTGCGCGTCACCACCTTCTGCCGGCGCAAGGCAGGATCGGGGAACAGCCGCTCGGTCTCCTTCGACAATTGCCGTTGCAGCGCCTTGGTATAGGTGCTGATCCACACCGCGCCGCCGGCCCGCTCCGCCCACAGCGAGGCGGGCGCGAGATAGCCCAAGGTCTTGCCGATCCCCGTCCCCGCCTCGGCGAGCACCAGATTGGGTGCGTCGCGCATCGCGCGCGGGGCGAAGGCATCGGTCGCCGCCGCAGCGAAGGCGCGCTGGCCGAGCCGCTCCTCGGCGCCATGGCCGGTGAGGTCGGCGAGCCGCGCCTCGGCGTCGGCGGGCGGGATCGCGACGGTCAACGGTGCCGGCCGCGGCGCCTGTTCCTCCCATTCGGGCAAGGTGGAGAACAGCCAGCGCTCGTTGACCTGCGGCTTGGCGAGCAGCGGTGCGAGCGCGGGTCCCCACGGCCAGCGCAACCGGGTCAGCGACTGCGCCGCGGTCCACGCGCCCTCGCGTTCGGGCCAGTCGCCCTGCGTCACCGCGAGCAGCGCCGCCGCCGCCTCGCGCAGGAAGGCGGCGACGCCCTCGTCGGTGTCGGGCGGCGACAGATCGACCGCGCGCGCCAGCCCCCTGGGCGTCGGCACCGCGAACCGCGCCGGATAAAGAAAGGCGAACAGTTCGAGCAGGTCGAGCCCCGACAATTCGGGATAGCCGAGCCTTTGCCCGACGAGCGGCGCGTTGAGCAGGATCACCGGCGTGTCGGCGGCGATGCGGATCGCCTCGCCGCGCCCGATCGGCCGCGTCCCCTCCGCGGTGGCGATCCAGATGCCGCCATGGCTGGCGTGAAGGGCGGGATAGGGGATCACCCGTGCCGCCATAGCCCGCCGGAACAGAATGGCAACCGGACCCGGGTGCAACTCGGCGGCGCATCGCACGTTCGGCACGGGTCATCCGCCTGATAAGGATCAGTCTTTATGCGTACTCTGCTGTTCGCGCTCGGCGCCGTCTCGCTCGCCCTCCCCGCCAGCATCGCGCTGCCGGTCAGCAAGGCCGAGGCGCGCCATCATTACCGCAATTCGCACGAGCGCGGCTATCGTCACGTCAAGCGCTGCCGCCATTCGAGCGGCACCACCGGCCTCGTCGCGGGCGGCGTCGGCGGCGCCTTGCTCGGCAATTCGGTGCTCGGCCATGGTGCGCTCGGCACCGTCGGCGGCGCCGTCGGTGGCGCGTTCGCCGGCCGCGCGATCGACCGCACGATCACCGCGAAGGACCGCTGCCGCTAAGTCCCGCTGTCAAGAGAGTTGCCGTGAGCGCGCGGGGTGCTTAGTCCCGCGCGCACCATGACCGATATCGACCTGCGATCCGCCGCCCTCGACTCCAAGGCCTGGCCCTATGAGGAGGCGCGCAAGCTCCTCAAGCGCTATCCCGACGGCAAGGCGGATGGCAGTCCGATCCTGTTCGAAACCGGCTACGGCCCGTCGGGCCTGCCGCATATCGGCACGTTCAACGAAGTGTTGCGCACGACGATGGTGCGCAACGCCTTCCACGCGCTCTCCGACCAGCCGACGCGGCTGATCGCGTTCAGCGATGATATGGACGGCCTGCGCAAGGTCCCCGACAACGTCCCCAACGGCGACATGCTGCGCGAGCATCTCGGCAAGCCGCTGACGCGCATCCCCGATCCGTTCGGCAAGTTCGACAGTTTCGCCGCGCACAACAATGCGATGCTGCGCCAGTTCCTCGACCGCTTCGGCTTCGATTACGACTTCGCCTCGTCCACCGACTATTACGAGGGCGGCCGCTTCGACGATGCCATCAAGGGCGTGCTGCGCCACTATCGGGGCATCCTCGACGTCATGCTGCCGACGCTGCGCGCCGAGCGCCGCGAGACCTATTCGCCGGTGCTGCCGGTCAGCCCGACCACCGGCATCGTGCTGCAGGTGCCGGTCGAGGTGGTCGACCCGCAAGCCGGCACGATCGCCTTCACCGACGAGAGCGGCGAACGCGTCGTCCAGTCGGCGCTCGGTGGTCTTGCGAAGCTGCAATGGAAGGTCGACTGGGCGATGCGGTGGGTCGCGCTCGGCGTCGATTACGAGATGGCGGGCAAGGACCTGATCGATTCGGTGACGCAAAGCTCCAAGATCGCGCGCGTGCTCGGCGGCCGTCCGCCCGAGGGCTTCAACTACGAGATGTTCCTCGACGAAAAGGGCGAGAAGATCTCCAAGTCGAAGGGCAACGGCCTCAGCCTCGACCAGTGGCTGACCTATGGCCCCGAGGAGAGCCTCGCCTTCTTCGCCTATCGCGAGCCCAAGAAGGCCAAGGCGCTGCATTTCGGCGTCATCCCGCGCGCGGTAGACGATTATTGGCAGTTCCGCGGCAATTACCCGACGCAAGAGGTCGCGCAGCGGCTCGGCAATCCGGTGCATCATATCCACGACGGCAAGGTGCCGACCGCGACGCTGCCGGTCACCTTCGGCCTGCTGCTCAACCTCGTCGGCGTGATGGGCGAGGCGAGCAAGGAGCAGGTCTGGGGCTATCTGCGCAACTACGTCCCCGACGCGACGCCGGAGCGCGATCCCGAACTCGACCGCCTGATCGGCTATGCGCTGGCCTATGCCCGCGATTTCGTTGCGCCGACGCTCAAGCGCCGTGCGCCGGAGGGCGTCGAGGTCGCGGCGCTGCGTCGGCTCGACGCCGATCTCGCCGCCTTGCCCGCCGAGGCGAGCGCCGAGGATATCCAGAACGTCGTCTACGAGATCGGCAAGACCGCCGGCTTCGACACGCTGCGCGACTGGTTCAAGGCGCTCTACGAGACGCTGCTGGGGTCCGAACAGGGCCCGCGGATGGGCAGCTTCATCGCGCTGTACGGCATCGCCAACAGCCGCACGCTGATCGCCGAGGCACTGGCGAAAGCCTCTTAATTCCTCCCCTGCCAAGAGGGCCGGGTTGAACGGCCCCCGGCAATCCAACCTTGCACTCCCGCTACGCGAGGGAAGATTTCCTCACGGAACCACCCCCGCCCGCCGGCCGTTGATTTGCTGCAACGCAGCAACGGCGGCTAAAAGATCCACATGACCCTACGCCAAACCGCCGAGGCCCATCCGGGCCTCGTCCATCTCGCGCTCGCCGTCGGCGGCTTCGCGATCGGTACGACCGAATTCGCGGCGATGAGCCTTGAACCCGATCTCGCGCGCGGGCTCGGCATCGATGCGCCGACCGTCGGTCACGTCATCAGCGCCTATGCGCTCGGCGTCGTCGTCGGCGCGCCGACGATCGCGGTGCTCTCAGCGAAGATGTCGCGACGCACGCTGCTGATCGGGCTGATGGCCTTGTTCGCGATCGGCAATTGCCTGTCCGCCCTCGCGCCGAGCTATGGCTGGATGCTCGTCTTCCGCTTCCTCGCCGGCCTGCCGCACGGCGCCTATTTCGGCATCGCCTCGCTCGTCGCCGCGTCGCTGGTGCCCGCCGACCGGCGGACGCAGGCGGTCGGAAGGGTCATGCTCGGCCTCACCGTCGCGACCATCGTCGGCGTGCCCTTCGCCACCTTGCTCGGCCAGATCGCCAGCTGGCGCTGGGTGTTCGGGCTGGTCGCGCTGCTCGCGCTCACCACCGCCGGCCTCGTCGCGTTGCTCGCGCCGGTCGACGCGCCCGATCGCGATGCCAGCCCGTTGCAC
This sequence comes from Sphingomonas taxi, assembly GCF_000764535.1. Classification (NCBI taxonomy): domain Bacteria; kingdom Pseudomonadati; phylum Pseudomonadota; class Alphaproteobacteria; order Sphingomonadales; family Sphingomonadaceae; genus Sphingomonas; species Sphingomonas taxi. The sequence continues at coordinate 2,975,804 of NZ_CP009571.1, forward strand.
GAACTCACCGCGCTGCGCCGCCCGCAGGTGTGGCTGACGCTCGGCATCGGTGCGATCGGCTTCGGCGGCATGTTCGCGGTCTACACCTATCTCGCCGCGACATTGGTCGAGGTCACCGGCCTCACGCCGCGCAGCGTGCCGCTGATGCTCGCCGTGTTCGGCACCGGCATGACGCTCGGCAACCTCGTCGTGCCGCGCTTCGCCGACCGCGCGCTGATGCCGACCGCAGGCGTGCTGCTGCTCTGGTCGGCGGCGGCGCTGTTGCTCTACCCGCTCGCCGCCGGCAACGTCTGGACGATGACGCTCGACGTCTTCGCGATCGGCCTCGGCGGCGCGCTCGGCGCGGTCCTGCAGACGCGGCTGATGGACGTCGCCGGCGACGCACAGTCGCTCGCCGCCGCGCTCAACCATTCGGCGTTCAACACCGCCAATGCGATCGGACCATGGCTCGGCGGCCTCGCCATCGCCGCCGGCTTCGGCTGGACCTCGACCGGCATCGTCGGGTGCGGGCTGGCGCTCGGCGGCCTGGCGATCTGGGGAATCGCGCTCATCGTCGAGCGCGGCCTGCCGGCGTTCGCGATCGGGCGGCGTCATGCCCGCCAGTGACCCGCGGCTGGCGAAGGGGACGCCCGCCTACCGGCGGCTGACCCTCGCCATGCTGTTCGCCGGCTTCTCGACCTTCTCGCTGCTCTATTCGGTGCAGCCGCTGCTGCCGCTGTTCGCCGCCGATTATCACCTCAGCGCCGAAGCGGCGTCGCTGGCGGTGTCGCTCGCCACCGGGCCGCTGGCGATCGGCATCCTGTTCGCCGGCATCCTCTCCGATCGCGTCGGGCGGCGACCGTTGATGGTCGCCGCGATGTTCGCCGCCGGCGCGCTGACCCTCGCCGCCGCGCTGGTGCCGGGCTGGACGACGTTGCTCGCGCTGCGGCTGCTCACCGGCGTCGCGCTCGCCGGCGTGCCTGCGGTGGCGATGGCCTATGTCGCCGAAGAGGTCGACGTCGCCTCGGTCGGTGCGGCGATGGGCCTCTACATCGGTGGCAGCGCGATCGGCGGCATGGGCGGGCGCCTCGTCGCCAGCCTCGTCGCCGATGTCGCCGACTGGCGCTGGGCGCTGGGCAGCGTCGGCCTCGCCGGCCTCGTCATGGCCGAGGCGTTCCGCCGCCTCGCGCCGCCGTCGCACGGCTTCGTCGCCGGCGCCGGCGGCAGTCCGCTCGCCGGTGCCGCGGCGCTGTTCCGCGACCGCGCATTGCCGCTGCTCTATGCCGAGGCGTTTCTGCTGATGGGCGTCTTCGTCACCATCTACAATTACGCCGGCTTCCGCCTGCTCGCCCCGCCCTACGGGCTCAGCCAGGCGGCGGTCGGAGGCGTCTTCCTCCTCTATATCCTCGGCTCGGCGAGTTCGGCGCTGTTCGGTGCCTTCGCCGGCACCGTCGGGCGGCGGCGCGTCTTCTGGTTGCCGATCGTGCTGCTGATCGCCGGCGTCGCCGCGACCGAGGCGCGCGCACTGGTACTCGTCATCCTCGGCATCGCCCTCGTCACGATCGGCTTCTTCGGCGCGCATTCGATCGCGAGCGCCTGGGTCGGCCGCCGCGCGCAGGCCAACCGCGGCCAAGGCGCCGCTTTCTACCTGTTCTTCTATTATCTGGGGTCAAGCGTGCTCGGCTCGGCCGGCGGCTTCGCCTGGACGCACGCCGGCTGGACGGGCGTCGCGCTCTTCTGCCTCGCGCTCGGCGGCCTCGCGCTGCTGCTCGGCGTCGTGCTGGCGCGCATCCCGCCGCTGCCCGACCCCGAAATACGCCAGCCTGCCGCGGTCGAGCCGTGAACCGATGAGTCGTTCTTGGCGACGGGATAGCTTTTCTTCGTATTCCCACTAAGCCGATGGGATATCTTCCACGCTGGAGGTATCGGACGATGACGACGCTGTATTCCGCCGATCGACCGCGCAAGGTGCGCCGGTGACGGCCGCTGCCGCCCCGCTGCCGTCGCGCACCCCCGGCGCCACGCTCGGCGAGGCGGTCGATGCGTTGCGCGCCGCCCGCGCCGATTGGCGCACGCGGCAGACCCCGGCCCGCGCCGCCGCCGCCTTCCCCTCGCGCGGCGCGATCGAGCGTATCGTCCTGCTCTTCGCCGAGGCGCTCTATCCCCGCCGCCTCGGCCTGCAACAGATCGCACCGGCGGACGAGGACCGGTTCGTCGCCGCCAAGCTCGGCAGCGCGTTCACCGAACTGGAGCGCGAGATCGGCCATGAGCTCGGCTATTGGCAGGCGGAGGCGCGCACCGCCTTCGATCCCGACCAGGCCGCGACGATCGTCCGCCTGTTCGCCGACACGCTCGGCGACATCCGCCGGCTGATCGACAGCGATGTCGAGGCCGCCTTCCTCGGCGACCCCGCCGCGGGCAGCACCGACGAGATCCTCGTCTGCTATCCCGGCGCGATCGCCAGCCTGCACCATCGCATCGCGCATCAATTGTACGACCTCGGCGCGCCAATCGTCGCGCGGCTGATCTCCGAACTCGCCAACGAACGCACCGGGATCGACATCCATCCGGGCGCGCGGATCGGCGAACGCTTCTTCATCGATCACGGCACCGGCGTCGTGATCGGCGAAACCGCGATCGTCGGCAACGGCGTGCGCCTCTACCAGCATGTCACGCTCGGTGCGCGCAGTCCGCTCGGCGCCGCGCGGCGCGGTCCGCGCGAACGCTATGCCCGCCATCCGATCGTCGGCGACGATGTCGTCATCTATGCGGGGGCGACGATCCTCGGCCGGGTGACGATCGGCGCGGGCGCGACGATCGGCGGCAACGTCTGGCTGCTCGACGACGTGCCGCCCGGCGGCGTGGTGGTGCAGCCCGAAGCGAAGTTGCTCGCGCCCTCCGCCGGCCATGCATTGCGCGACACGCTCGTCGCGGCGGTGGTGTGATGGGACGCCGCGCCGATCCCGAACGACGCCCGATCATCGGCGTGCTCTGCTGCAACGAGATGGCGGAGCGCCCGGTACAGGCCGTCGCCAGTCGCTTCGTCGCGCCGCTCACCCGCCTCGCCGGTGCGACGGTGCTGCTCGTCCCCGCCCTGCCCGACGCCACCGATGTCGCGACGCTCACCGCGGTGCTCGACGGGCTGCTGCTGACCGGATCGCGCTCGCATGTCGCGCCGTGGCGCTATGGCGCGCGGCCGCTGCCCGACGACCAGATCGTCGATGAGGATCGCGACGAGGTCGCGCTGGCGCTCGCCGGCGGGATGATCGAGGCGGGCAAGCCGGTGTTCGGCATCTGCCGCGGCCTGCAGGAGATCAACGTCCTGTTCGGCGGCAGCCTGTGCGCCGCCGCCGACGCCGGCCGCCATCATCGCGGCGCCTGGTCGGGCGATTACGATTCGCTGTTCCACCACGGCCACGACGTCGAACTGTGCGCGCGCGGCCGGTTGGCCGACGCCACCGGCGTGCAGCGGGTGCGGGTCAATTCGGTCCACCAGCAAGGCATCGACCGTCTCGGCAGCGGCCTGACGGTGGAGGCGATCGCGGCGGACGACGGGCTGATCGAAGCCGTCTCGGCGCGGCCGTGCGGGGCCGACGTGCTCGGCGTCCAATGGCATCCCGAATGGGATACGGCGAACTCTCCTGCGAGCCGCGCCTTCTTTTCCCTGATCGGCGCCGGCCTGCGCGGCGGCACCGACCCAGTTTCAACACGGAGGACTGAATGAAGATCACGATCCTGGCTCCGGCGCTTGCGCTCGCTGCCCTGAGCCTCGCCGCCTGCGGCCCCAAGACCGACGCCGGCAACAATGCCGCCGCCACCGACACGCTGACCCTCAACGAGGAAGGCGACGCCGGCTTGAGCAACAGCGGCGACTTCGCCACCGGTAACGACATCACGCTCGCCAATGACGCGGCCGCCGACAATGCGCTCGCGCCGGCCGCGGGCAACGCACTCTAGACTTTCGGTTCGACGAACACGCCAGGTCAGCTCCCTAGGCGTAGACTGCGGCTCGACATTGCTGGTGTCGGGCCGCTTTTTTGCGTGCGACGCCGCTCCGTATCACGGTCGGGCGCATCGCAGCGGCGAGCAGCCTTCGCTGCCCGCCGCCTTGGCCTCACAGCTTCTCGGTCAGCTCCGGCACGACCTTGAACAGGTCGCCGACCAGGCCGATGTCCGAGACCTGGAAGATCGGCGCATCCTCGTCCTTGTTGATCGCGACGATGACCTTCGAATCCTTCATCCCCGCGAGATGCTGGATCGCGCCCGAAATGCCGACCGCGATATAGACTTCCGGGGCGACGATCTTGCCGGTCTGGCCGACCTGATAGTCGTTGGGGACATAGCCCGCATCAACCGCGGCGCGGCTCGCACCGACGCCGGCGCCGAGCTTGTCGGCGAGCGGCTCGATGATCGAATGGAAGTTCTCGCCATTCTGCAACGCCCGGCCACCCGAGACGATAATCTTCGCGCTGGTCAGCTCGGGCCGCGCGTTCTGCGCGATCTCGGCGTTGACGAAGCGCGACACGCCGGTGTCGCCCTGCGACGCCACCGCCTCGATCTCGCCCGATCCGCCCTCGGTCGCCGCCTTTTCAAAGGCGGTGCCGCGAACGGTGATCACCTTCTTGGCGTCCGACGACTGGACCGTCGCGATCGCATTGCCGGCGTAGATCGGCCGCGTGAACGTGTCCTCGCTCTCGACCGACAGGATGTCGCTGATCTGCATCACGTCGAGCAGCGCGGCGACGCGCGGCGCGACGTTCTTGCCGGTGGTGGTCGATGGCGCGACGAAGGCGTCGTGATGGCCCATCAGCTCGACGACGAGCGGCGCGATATTCTCGGCCAGCGCATGCGCATAGGCGGCATCGTCGGCGACGTGCACCTTGCCGACACCGGCGATCTTCGCCGCCGCCTGCGCGACGCTGTCGACGCCCTGGCCGGCGACCAGCAGATGGACCTCGCCGAGCTGCGACGCGGCGGTCACCGCGGCGAGCGTGGCATCCTTGACGGCGCTGCCGTCGTGTTCGACCCAGACGAGCGTCTTCACTTGGCAATCCCCATCGCATGCAGCTTGGTGACGAGTTCGTCGACATCGGCGACCTTGACGCCCGCCTGGCGCTTGCCCGGTTCGACGACCTTGAGCGTCGTCAGCCGCGGCGTGACGTCGACGCCGTAATCGGCGGCGGTCTTCTGCGCGAGCGGCTTCGACTTGGCCTTCATGATGTTGGGCAGCGACGCATAGCGCGGCTCGTTGAGGCGCAGGTCGGTGGTGACGATCGCCGGCAGCGGGAACGAATCGGTCTCGAGCCCGCCGTCGACCTCGCGCGTCACCGTGACATTGCCGTCGCCCAGCTCGACCTTCGACGCGAACGTCCCCTGGCCCCAGCCGAGCAGGCCGGCGAGCATCTGGCCGGTCTGGTTGTTGTCGTCGTCGATCGCCTGCTTGCCGAGGATGACCAGCTGCGGCTGCTCCTCCTCGACAATCTTGGCGAGGATCTTGGCGACGCCGAGCGGCTCGACCTTGGTGTCGCTGGTGACGAGGATCGCGCGGTCGGCGCCCATCGCCAGCGCGGTGCGCAGCGTCTCCTGCGCCTTGGGCTCGCCGATCGAGACGACGACGATCTCGGTGACGCCCTTGTCCTTCAGGCGGATGGCTTCTTCCACCGCGATCTCGTCGAACGGATTCATACTCATCTTGACGTTCGCCAGATCGACGCCCGTCCCGTCCGCCTTCACGCGAGGCTTCACGTTGTAGTCAAGCACACGCTTGACCGGCACCAGCACCTTCATCAGCTTCCTTCCGATTGCGCCCTCGACACCCGTTTCCGGCGTCGCATCGGCGGGTGAGATGGCTATTTTCCGCGGCTTTCGCAAGTCCGGTACGGGAAATGCCGCTTGCCGTAGCGGCAGTCTTCCTGTGCCAAACGAATCGGGCCCGGACATGATGCCCGGGCCCGAAGATTTTTACGCATCTTCTTCCCCGCGCGGGGAAGCGCGACGGATCACGCCGCCTTCTGCACCTCGGCGACGATCTTCTTGGCGGCATCGCCCAGGTCGTTCGCCGGCACGATCGCGAGGCCCGAATTGGCGAGGATGTCCTTGCCGGCCTGCACGTTGGTGCCTTCGAGGCGGACGACGAGCGGCACCGACAGATTTACTTCCTTCGCCGCGGCGACGATGCCCTCGGCGATGATGTCGCACTTCATGATGCCGCCGAAGATGTTGACCAAGATGCCCTTCACCGCCGGATCGGCGAGGATGATCTTGAACGCCGCGGTTACCTTCTCCTTGTTGGCGCCGCCGCCGACGTCGAGGAAGTTGGCCGGGAACATGCCGTTGAGCTTGATGATGTCCATCGTCGCCATCGCGAGGCCGGCGCCGTTGACCATGCAGCCGATATCGCCGTCGAGCTTGATGTAGGCGAGGTCGTACTTCGACGCCTCCAGCTCCATCGCATCCTCTTCGGTGGTGTCGCGCAGTTCCATCAGGTCCTTGTGACGGAACATCGCGTTGCCGTCGAAGCCGACCTTGGCGTCGAGGACCATCAGCTTGCCATCCTCGGTGACGGCGAGCGGGTTGATCTCGATCTGCTCGGCGTCGGTGCCGAGGAAGGCGTCGTACAGCTTTGACGCGACGTTGGCGGCCTGCTTGGCGAGGTCGCCGGTCAGCTCGAGCGCGGCGGCGACGGCGCGGCCGTGGTGCGGCATGAAGCCGGTCGCGGCGTCGATGTCGATGCTGTGGATCTTCTCGGGCGTGTCGTGGGCGACGGTTTCGATGTCCATGCCACCCTCGGTCGAGGCGACCATCGAGACGCGGCCGGTTGCGCGGTTGACGAGCAGCGCGAGGTAGAATTCCTTGGCGATGTCGACGCCGTCGGTCACGTACAGGCGGTTGACCTGCTTGCCGGCGTCGCCGGTCTGGATCGTCACCAGCGTGTTGCCGAGCATGTCGGTCGCCGCGGCGCGGACCTCCTCGGCGGTCTTGGCGAGGCGGACGCCGCCCTTGGCGTCCGGGCCGAGTTCCTTGAACTTGCCCTTGCCGCGGCCGCCGGCGTGGATCTGCGCCTTGACGACGTAGAGCGGTCCGGGAAGCTTCTCGGTGGCTGCGACGGCCTCTTCGACGCTGAGCGCGGCGAAACCGGCGGGAACGGGGACGCCGAACTTGGCGAGCAGTTCCTTGGCTTGATATTCGTGGATGTTCATGGCCTGCCTCGCGTTATGCTATGAAGAGGAGATTGGTGCGGCCTTTTGCACAGGCGGCGCGCCGAATCCACCCCGGATCGACAACCACGTTCGATCGTTATTGCAATCGCATCGCATTAGACGGAACGCTTATGCCCTGGCTCCACGGCATCCCCCTCTTCCTCGTCACCGTGATCGGCATGGAGGCGTTCGCTTATGCCGCGCACCGCTGGGTGATGCACGGCCCGGGCTGGTTCCTGCACGCGAGCCATCATCGCAAACGGACAGGCGCATGGGAGCTCAACGACCTCTATGCCGCGATCTTCGCGGTGCCGTCGTTCGTTCTGCTGCTCGGCGGGCTGCAATGGGGCTGGTGGCCGGGATTCGTCTGGATCGGCGCGGGGATCGCCGCCTACGGCGCGATCTACTTCGGTTTTCACGACATCATCGTTCACCAGCGGATCCCAACGCGCTATCTCCCGAGATCGGCGTACATGCGTCGCATCGTCCAGGCGCATCGGCTGCATCACGTCGTCGAGACGCGCGAGGGCAACGTCAGCTTCGGCTTCCTCGTCGCGCCGCGACCCGAAGACCTCAAGGCCGAACTCAAACGACGCGGCCGGCAGGGGGTGCGCGCACCGGCCGCGGAGCAGACGTTGGCAGAAAAGTAACCAATCGCTGCCAGTGTCGCGGCCATGGAACAGCCGACCTTCACGCCACCCTACGACCCGGTCGAACCGGGTGAGGAAGCCCGCCAGGCGTTGCGCAAGTCGGTCAAGATGCGGGCGCATCTGCGCGACCGCGGCCAGACGCGATTCGAGATCGAGGTGACCGATCTGTCGCTCTCGGGCTTCCGCGCCGAAACGAGCTTCACCTTGTGGCCGGGAACGGTCGTGTGGCTGACGCTGCCGGGTCTTGCGGGGCTGGAGGCGGTGGTCGCGTGGCGCGACAAGTTCAAATACGGCTGCGCCTTCGCCAAGCCGCTGCATCCGGCGGTGTTCGACCATATCGTCGCGCTCTCGCAACGCTGAGCGGCACGCAGCGACGGGGGCTGTCGCTTACCCCGTGCTGCCTTGGCACAAACGAAACCGCGCGGCGGCCGTCAATCGAACAGCGACGACACGCTGGTCTCGTCGGCGATTCGCTTGATCGCCTCGCCGAGCAGCGGCGCGATCGGCAGGTGGCGGATCTTGGCCGCCTTGCCGATCGATTCGTGATTGCCGATCGAATCGGTGATCACCAGCTCGCGCAGCGCCGAGCCCTCGACCCGCGCCACCGCGCCGCCCGACAGCACGCCGTGCGTGACATAGGCGACGACATCCTCCGCCCCCGCCTCGCGCAGCGCCGCCGCAGCGTTACACAGCGTCCCGGCCGAGTCGACGATATCGTCGATCAGGATGCAGAAGCGCCCCTCGACGTCGCCGATGATGTTCATCACCTCCGATTCGCCGGCGCGTTCGCGCCGCTTGTCGACGATCGCCAGCGGCGCATTGTCGAGTCGCTTGGCGAGCTGGCGCGCGCGCACCACGCCGCCGACGTCGGGCGAGACGACCATCAGGTTCTTGCCCTTGAAGCGCGCGTGGATATCCGCGCTCATCACCGGCGCGGCATAGAGATTGTCGGTCGGAATATCGAAAAAGCCCTGGATCTGACCGGCATGCAGGTCGACCGACAGCACGCGGTCGGCCCCGGCGACGGTAATCAGATTGGCGACCAGCTTGGCCGAGATCGGCGTGCGCGGACCCGGCTTCCGGTCCTGCCGGGCATAGCCCATATAGGGGATCACCGCGGTGATCCGCCGCGCCGACGCGCGCTTGAGCGCGTCGATCATGATGAGCATTTCCATGAGGTTGTCGTTGGCCGGGAAGCCGGTCGACTGGAGCACGAAGACGTCCTCGCCGCGCACGTTCTCCTGGATCTCGACGAAGATCTCCTCGTCGGCGAAGCGGCGGACCAGCGCATCGGTCAGCGGGATCTCGAGATAGGCCGCCACCGCCCGCGCGAGCGGAAGGTTCGAATTGCCGGTCATCAATTTCATTGGTCAGCTCCCGCCCGTATCGCCCCGCGCCTTAGAGCCACCGTCACAAAATCGAAAGCATCGAGACGCGAAGGCCACATGCTTGTCGCCGCGCGGCCGACTGACTAGGCCGCAGCGATGACCGTCACCACCCGCTTCGCCCCCTCGCCCACCGGCATGCTGCACGTTGGCAACATCCGGGCGGCGCTGCACAATTGGATGTTCGCGGGGGGTCAGGGCGGGCGTTTCGTGCTGCGCATCGACGATACCGATGCCGAACGGTCGGAAGAGCGATTCGTCGCGGCGATCCGCGCCGATCTCGCCTGGCTCGGCCTCACCCCCGACGCCGAGGTGCGCCAGTCGGAGCGATTCGCGCTCTACCAGCAGCGGTTCGACGCGCTGGTCGCGGCGGGGCGGATCTATCCAGCCTATGAAACCGCGCAGGAGCTCGATCTCAAGCGCAAGATCCTGCTCGGCCGCGGCCTGCCGCCGGTCTACGACCGCGCCGCGCTCGCGTTGGACGCAGCGGCGCGCTCAGCGCTCGAAGCCGACGGCATCCGCCCGCACTGGCGCTTCAAGCTTGACCATGACGCGCCGATCGCCTGGGACGATCTGATCCGTGGCCCGCAAAGCTTCGATCCGAAGACGATGAGCGATCCGGTGATCCGCCGCGCCGACGGTTCGTGGCTGTATATGCTGCCCTCGGCGATCGACGACGCCGATCTCGGCATCACGCATGTCGTGCGCGGCGAGGACCATGTCTCCAACACCGCGCTGCAATTGCAGATGTTCGACGCGATGGGGGTAGCGCCGCCCCGCTTCGCGCACGAGGCGCTGCTGACCGGCGCGGAGGGCAAATTGTCGAAGCGGCTGGGCTCGCTCGGCGTCGATCATTTCCGCGAGGCGGGGATCGAGCCGCAGGCGGTGATCGCCTTGCTCGCGCGGATCGGCACCAGCGATCCGGTCGAGCCGCTCGCCGATCCCGCGCCGTTGATCGCCGCGTTCGATTTCGCGCGCTTCGGCCGGGCGCCGGCGCGGTTCGACGAAGCGGAACTGGCGCAGGTCAATGCGCGCATCGTCCATCAATTGCCGTTCGATACCGTCGCCGATCGCCTGCCCGCCGGCATGGGCGCGGCGGAATGGGATGCGGTACGCCCCAATCTGACGCGCGTCGCCGAGGCGGCGGACTGGTGGCAGGTGATCGAGGGGCCGATCGCCGCCCCCGCGTTCGACGACGAGACGCGGGCCTATCTGGCGCAGGCCGCCGCCGCCGCGGAGGCGATCGACTGGGCGGGCGACCCGTGGCACGCGCTCACCGCCGCGCTCAAGGAAACGACCGGCCGCAAGGGCAAGGCATTGTTCCTGCCGCTGCGGCAGGCGCTGACCGGCCGCGATCACGGCCCGGACATGGCGGCGCTGCTGCCGCTGATCGGGCGCGACCGCGCACTGGCGCGGCTGTCCGCCTAGCCCGCCGTCCGGGCGCCCACCCCATCGGGCAGGATGACGCTTTGCGCGCCGTGCACCGACACTTGACGCCGTAACGATACAACGTACCATCCATGTACTGCAGGAGAATCGATCGAGTCGCACCCTTCAAGGAGACGGACGATGTACGCCGACCGCTACGCCCAGCCGACCCGTTTCAACCCCGGCGGCCTCACCGCCGCGATCGCGATCAACGCCGCGCTGGTCGCCGCGCTGATGTTCGCCGGCCCGAAGATTCTCCCGGGCGCTCCCGAGCATGTGCTCGAGACCCGCAACATCCCCCTCGACCCGCCGCCGCCCGAACGGCCGGTGCCGCAGCCCCGGCCGCAGGAGCGAGTCGCCAACCATCCGACCGAGCAGATCATCGCGCCGATCCCGCCGATCGCAATCCCGTCGACCTCGGACTTCACCACCAGCGCCGTCGACCCGACCCCGCCCGCCGGTCCGACGATCGGCACCGACCCCGGCCCGGCCGCCGCCGAGCCGGCCGCCCCGCCATTGCCGCCGCTGGTAGGGCCGCAGATCGACCCGCGCTATGCCGACGCCTTCCAGCCGGTCTATCCCGCCGTCGAGCGCCGCGCCAACCGCGACGGCCGCGTCACGGTGCGCGTGCTGATCGGCACCGACGGCCGGGTGAAGCAGATCGAGCGGCTCAGCGCGACCAGCGACGCCTTCTGGCAAGCGACGATGGAGCGCGCCACCCGCGCCTGGCGCTTCAAACCCGCCACCCGCGGCAGCGTGCCGGTCGAGGCGTGGCGGACGATGACGCTGACCTTCCGCATGGAGGATGCGGACTGAGGCGCACGGTCGTCCCACCCGTCGCTTCCCCCCGGGGGGCTGGCCTCGCCGCCCCCCGTCACCTATCTTGCCGCCATGCAGTTCTTCCGCCGCTTCTCGCCGCTCCACGCCTTTCGCGACCTGCGTTTTTTCCTGTCGCAGCGCGAGCCGCGCGATCTCGGCTTTCTGGTGGCGGCGATGGCGGTGACCGGCTTCTTCGTCTACGCTTTCATGCGCAACGACATCCCGCCCGAGCCGTATCAGCCCAACATCATCTACTTCAAGAATTACGCCGCCAATCGCACCGATGCGCAGATCAAGGCGCAGCAGGAGATCGACAAGGTCGAGCAGGACCAGCGCATCGCCGCGCAAAAGGCGCGCGAGGAGAAATTGCGCAGCCAGTTCAAGACGGTCGACGACGCGATGTCCAAGTGGGGGCTGTAAGTAGCGGCGACGACGCGCGCTGGATGGGCGCGGCGCTCGCGCTCGCCGAACGGACGCGCGGCCGTACCGCGCCCAATCCCAACGTCGGCTGCATCCTCGTCGCGGACGATCGCGTCGTCGGCCGGGGCTGGACGCAGCCCGGCGGCCGGCCGCATGCCGAAGCGAAGGCGCTCGCCGCCGCCGGCGCGGCTGCGCGTGGCGCCACCGCCTATGTGACGCTGGAGCCCTGTGCGCATGTCTCGCCGCGCGGCCCCGCCTGCGCCGATCTGCTCGTCGCTGCGGGCATTGCGCGGGTGGTCGTGGCGCTCGGCGATCCCGATCCGCGCACCGACGGCGCGGGCATCGCGCGGCTGCACGACGCCGGGATCGCCGTCGCGACCGGGGTGCGTGCCGAGGACGCCGCGCGCAGCATGGCCGGCTTTCTGACACGCCGGCGCCTCGCCCGGCCGTTCGTGACGCTCAAGCTCGCCACCTCGCTCGACGGCCGCATCGCATTGCCCGACGGCAGCAGCCGCTGGATCACCGGCGCCGGGGCGCGCGCCCACGCGCATCTCGAACGCAGCCGGCACGAGGCGATCCTCGTCGGTCGCGGGACATGGGAGACCGACCGACCCAGCCTCGACGTGCGGCTGCCGGGGCTGGAAGAGCGTAGCCCGTTGCGGGTCATCCTGTCGTCTCGCCCTCACCCTTCCGCGCCTGCGGCGCTCCCTCCCTCTCCCGATGGGAGAGGGAAAAGGCGCGCAGCGCCGAAGGGCGAGGGTGAGCGCGAGACGGTATCGATCGACTCGCCTGCCGCCATCGCCACCCTCCCCGCCGACCATATCCTCGTCGAGGGCGGCGCGGCGACCGCCGCCGCCTTTCTCCGCGCCGATCTGGTCGATCGCCTGCTGCTCTACCGCGCGCCGATCCTGATCGGCGCGGGCAAGGCGGCGCTCGGCGACCTCGGCATAGCCGATCTTGGCACCACCCATGGTCGCTGGCTGTTGCACGATGCGCGCGACCTTGGCACCGACCGTCTCGAGGTCTACGAGCGCACCCCATGTTCACCGGCATAGTCAGCGATATCGGCACCATCGAGACGGTCGAGGTCCGCGGCGACACGCGCGTCCGCATCGCCACCGCTTATGATACCGAGACGATCGACCTCGGCGCATCGATCGCCTGTTCGGGCGTCTGCCTGACCGTCATCGACAAGGGGCACGAGGGGGATCGCGGCTGGTTCGACGTGCAGGCGTCGGGCGAGACGATCGCGCGCACCGCCCGCGATCAATGGACGGCAGGTCGCCGCCTCAACCTCGAGCGCGCGATGAAGCTCGGCGACGAACTCGGCGGCCACATCGTCACCGGCCATGTCGACGGCATCGCCGAGGTGCTCGACGTCACGCCGGACGGCGAATCGCATCGCATCGGCTTCGCCGTCCCGGCGGCGCTCGCGCCGTTCATCGCCCCCAAGGGCTCGATCACGATCGACGGCGTCTCGCTGACCGTCAACGACGTCGAGGACGACGGCGCGACGACCCGCTTCTGGGTCAACCTCATCCCCCACACGCAGGCGGTCACCACGCTCGGCGGCCTCGCCGAGGGGCAGGCGGTCAATATCGAGATCGACGTGCTCGCCCGCTATCTGCAACGCATGGAGCATTATCGTGGCCGCTAAACCCGAGCTGGGGCGTCTGCGTCACGCCTTCCTGTCCTCGCCCGAGGAGATCATCGACGAGGCGCGCAACGGCCGGATGTTCATCCTCGTCGACGACGAGGATCGCGAGAACGAGGGCGATCTCGTCGTTCCCGCGCAGATGGCGACGCCCGAGAAGATCAACTTCATGGCCAAGCACGGTCGCGGCCTGATCTGCCTCGCGCTGACCAAGAAGCGCGTCGACGAGCTCGGCCTGACGCTGATGAGCCGCAACAACGGCACGCGCTACGAGACCGCCTTCACCACCTCGATCGAGGCGCGCGACGGCGTCACCACCGGCATCTCCGCCGCCGACCGGGCGCGCACCATCGCGGTGGCGATCGATTCGTCGAAGGCGCGCGAAGAGATCGTTACCCCCGGCCACGTCTTCCCGCTGGTCGCGCGCGACGGCGGCGTGCTGGTGCGTACCGGCCATACCGAGGCGGCGGTCGACGTGTCGCGGCTCGCCGGGCTCAACCCCTCGGGCGTGATCTGCGAGATCATGAACGAGGACGGGACGATGGCCCGGCTCGACGACCTCGTCACCTTCGCGCAGTTCCACAACCTCAAGATCGGCACGATCCGCGACCTCATAGCCTATCGCCGCCGCTACGACCATCTCGTCGAGAAGCGCGCCGAGGCGCGTTTCACCAGCGAATGGGGCGGCGAATGGACCGCGCTCACCTTCTGGAACAAGGCGACCGGCACCGAGCAGATCGCTTTGGTCAAGGGCAAGGTCGATCCGGCCAAGCCGACGCTGGTGCGGATGCACGCGCTGTCGCCCTTCGCCGACATCTTCGGCGAGAATGGCGCGCGCGAGGGGCTGCTGCGTCGCTCGATGGAGATCATCGCGGAGGAAGGGGCCGGCGTGATCGTCGTCATCAACCGTCCGCGCGCCGACCAGTTCACCGTCGCGCTCCAGGCCAAGGCCGGGACGCTGCCGGCGGCCGACATGGAGGAATTGCGCGACTATGGCGTCGGCGCGATGATCCTCACCGAGCTCGGCGTCGAGGAAATGGTGCTGCTCACCAACACCCACCATACGTTGGTCGGGCTCGACGGCTATGGCCTGTCGATCGTCGGCGAACGGGCAATCGAGGCGGACGACTGACATGGCGCATATCCTCATCGTCGAAGCGCGCTTCTACGACCATCTCAACGACATGCTGCTCGCCGGCGCCCGCGCGGCGATCGAGGCGGCGGGCCATAGCCACGAGACGGTGACCGTGCCGGGCGCGCTTGAGGTGCCCGGTGCGATCGCGCTGGCGGCGGATACCGACCGGTATGACGCGTTCGTCGCGCTGGGCGTCGTGATCCGCGGCGAGACCTATCATTTCGAGATCGTCTCGAACGAGAGCGCGCGCGGCATCATGGCGCTGACGCTCGACGGCCTCGCGATCGGCAACGGCATCCTGACCACCGAGAACGAGGCGCAGGCGATCGCCCGCGCCGACCCGGCGCAGCTCGACAAGGGCGCCGGCGCGGCACAGGCGGCGCTGGCGATGCTCGCGCTGCGCGAGCGGCTGGCGTAATCACGTAAGGGTTTTGGCGCGCAGAGACGCGGGGACGCAGAGGGGTTTCGCCCGCTGCGGCGGCCACGGCCCAGCGAAATTCCGCACCGCTCACCCCGCCCAGATATCCTCTGAGCCTTCGCGCGAACATCGACTCACGCGAAGGCGCGAAGGTGTCGCCTTCGTGCCGACGCCATGCCCCGATCCGCCGTCATGCGAAGAGCAGGCTGACGCCTGCGCCACCCACACCCCCTTCGCGTCTTCGCGTCTTCGCGCGAACCAAAAAAGACCCGGTACGTCGCCGTACCGGGTCAAGGTCGTCCGCAGGAGGAACGTCGTGGGGGGCGGAGGTCTCGTGCCCCCGCCCCCGATAGGATCAATTATAGGCGCGCTCGCCGTGCTCGCCGAGGTCGAGGCCTTCCTGCTCGACTTCGGGAGCGACACGCAGGCCGGTGATCGCCTTGGCGACGAGGATCGCGATGACCGTGCCGATCGACGCCCAGACGACGGTGGTGACCACCGCTTCGATCTGGACGAGCAGCTTGGCGCCCATCGCATAATCCGCCGCACCCGGCCCGCCGAGCGAGGGCGCATAGACGATGCCGGTGCCGACCGCGCCGATCATGCCGCCGACGCCGTGCACGCCGAAGGCGTCGAGCGCGTCGTCATAGCCGAGCTTCGGCTTGAGCACCGAGACCGCGAAGAAGCAGACCACCGAGGCGACGGCGCCGAGCACGATCGCGCCGAACGGCCCCGAATTGCCCGCCGCCGGCGTGACGGCGACCAGCCCGGCGATGATGCCCGAGCAGAAGCCCAGCGCCGACCCCTTGTGACCGCGCGCCCGCTCGACCAGCATCCAGAACAGCCCGCCCGAAGCGGTGGCGACGAAGGTGTTGAGCATCGCCAGCCCTGCCGAACCATTCGCCTCCAGCGCCGAACCCGCGTTGAAGCCGAACCAGCCCACCCACAGCAGGCCGGTGCCGACCCCGGTCAGCGTCAGCGAATGCGGCGGCATCGGCGTGGTGGGATAGCCCATCCGCTTGCCGAGCATGATCGAGGCGACCAGCGCCGAGACGCCGGCGTTGATGTGGACGACGGTGCCGCCGGCGAAATCCAGCGCGCCTGCTTTGAAGAACACGCCCGACGACGCCCAGACCATGTGCGCGATCGGGAAATAGACGATCGTCAGCCAAACCGCGGCGAACACCATCACCGCGCTGAACTTCATCCGCTCGACCACCGATCCCAGTACCAGCGCGACGGTGATCGCCGCGAAGGTCATCTGGAAGCAGATGAAGACATATTCGGGGATCTCGACCCCCGCGGTGAAGGTCGCCGCCTGCGACGAGGCGGTGACACCCTTGAGGAATGCCTTGTCGAGGCTGCCGATCACGTTCGACAGGCCGCCGGTGACGTCGGGGCCGAAGGCGAGGCTGTAGCCATACATCACCCACAGCAGCATCGCCAGGCAGGCGACCGCGCCGATCTGCGTCATCGTCGACAGCATGTTCTTGGAGCGGGTGAGACCGCCGTAGAACAGCGCGAGGCCGGGCAGGATCATCATCATGACGAGAACCGTCGAGGTCATCATCCAGGCGGTGTCGCCCTTGTTCACCGTCGCGGCCGGCGCGGCGGCGGCGGGCGCCTGCAAGGCGGCGTCCTGTGCCCAGGCGGGCAGCGCGGCGAACGCGAGGGCGGCAAGCCCCGCGGTGCCGGCGATCTTCAATCCGTGCTTCATCCTGTTACCCCCCTCAGAGCGCCGAATCGTCGGTTTCGCCGGTGCGGATGCGCACCGCTTGGCCGACTTCGAGCACGAAGATCTTGCCGTCGCCGATCGCGCCGGTGTTCGCCGAGGCCTGCACCGCTTCGACGACGCGGTCGGCGAGATCGCCCGGACAGACCACCTCGATCTTGATCTTGGGCACCATGTTGGTGCTGTATTCGGCGCCGCGGTAGATTTCGGTCTGCCCCTTCTGGCGGCCGAACCCCTTGACCTCGGTAACCGTCATTCCCGCCACCCCCAACGTGGTGAGCGCTTCCCTCACCTCGTCGAGCTTGAACGGCTTGATGATCGCAATGACCAGCTTCATCCCTGCCCCCTCGATTGTCCGAGGGAAGCATCGCAATCATCGTGCCAATCGCTGAAAGGGAGATATAGGCGCGCTTTGTGACGCGTCGTGGGGTTTGCCCGTTAGATAATTGTGCAGATGCGAAAGACTGCCTTAAAATTGGGCAGCATCGACGATCGCTTTGGCGGCATCGACATCTTCGTCATCGACCATCACCCGTACCGGGATCAGCAGATAGCTGCCGTCGGCGATGCTCGCCCCGCCGTCGAAGGCGATCGCATCGATCCCCTCGGAGTCGAGCCGCCCGACGATGATATTGGCGAGGTTGCGATCGTAGCGACCCAGTTCGACGAGGCTCATGGGACATCCCTCTATGGTCGCACGGCCACCCCTTGGCGTCCGTTGACCGGCCGACCCATCGTCCATATCATCACTTCATGGCAAGTACGCTCGACCTGCCGCTGAAGAGCACGCGTCAAATGAGCGTGACTGAAGTTCGCGCCGAGGCCGCGCGCTTCGGCGTCGCCCATGATGACGATGTCGAGTCCCTACGCGCAGCCTTGAAACATGAACTCGATCATCGCTGGCGCGAGCAGAGTCGCGAGTGGGCGGAGGCCGTCAATCGCTGGGTGGAACAGAACGGGTTGCCGCTGGAAAAGTATCGGCTGTTCTGATGGCGCAGTTCGACGTGTATCGCACGCCGGACGGCCAGCTTATCCTAGATTGTCAGGCGGACTCGCTAGGGTTTCTCGGCAGCCGTCTCGTCGTACCGTTGATGCGGCTTGAGGAAGCGCCGCCTCGCCGTGCGCGTCTCAATCCGATGTTCGACATAGAAGGGGAACGCTATGCGATGGTCACGCAATTCGCCGCAGCATTGAGCCGCGGCGCGTTGCAAACCTACATAGCCGATCTCAGCGCTTATCGCTTCGACATCATCGGCGCATTCGACATGATGCTGACGGGGGTGTAACGCAGGGATTACCCCGTTGCCGTCCCGCCCACCGTCAGCCCGTCGACCAGCAGCGTCGGCTGGCCCACGCCGGCCGGCACGCTCTGCCCGCCCTTGCCGCAGACGCCGATCCCTTCGTCCAGCGCGAAGTCGTTGCCGATCCCGGCGACCTTGGTCAGCACCGTCGGGCCGTCGCCGATCAGCGTCGCGCCCTTGATCGGCGCGCCGATCCGGCCGTCCTCGATCAGATACGCCTCGGTGCAGGAAAACACGAACTTGCCCGAGACGATATCGACCTGCCCGCCGCCGAAGCTCTTGGCGAAGATGCCTCGCTTCACCCGGCTCAGCAGTTCGGCGGGATCGTCGGTACCGCCCTTCATGAAGGTGTTGGTCATCCGCGGCATCGGCGCATGCGCGAAGCTCTCGCGACGACCATTGCCGGTCGGCGCGACGCCCATCAGCCGCGCGTTGAGCCGGTCCTGCATATAGCCCTTGAGGATACCGTCCTCGATCAGCACCGTCTCCGACGTCGGCGTGCCCTCGTCGTCGATCGACAGCGAGCCGCGCCGGTCGGGAAGCGAGCCGTCGTCGACCACGGTGACGCCCGGCGCCGCGACGCGCTCGCCGATCCGTCCCGAGAACGCGCTGGTGCCCTTGCGATTGAAGTCGCCTTCAAGGCCATGGCCGATCGCCTCGTGCAGCACGATCCCCGGCCAGCCCGGCCCGAGCAACACGGTCATCTCGCCCGCCGGCGCCGCCACCGAGTCGAGATTGACGAGCGCATGCGCCAGCGCCTCATCGATGCCGCGGTTCCACACCGTCGCGTCGAACAATCGATCGTAGAGATAGCGCCCGCCGATGCCGAACGTGCCGGTCTCGCGGCGGCCGTTCTGTTCGACGACGATCTGGATGTTGAGCCGCACGAGCGGTCGCACGTCGGTGGCGACGAAGCCGTCGGGGCGGACGATCTCGACCACGCTCCACGTGCCGGACAGGCCGACCGAGACCTGCGCGACGCGCGGATCGCGCGCCCGCGCCGCGGCGTCGATCGTCTGGCACAGGTTCACCTTGTCGGCGAACGGCACCAGGTCGAGCGGATCGGCGTCAGTATAGAGGTGGCGGTTGTTGCCCTGCGGCGGCGGCGCCTTGGCGCTCGTCGTCGGATCGATCAGCGCCATCGTTTCGCCGGCGCGGCGGATCGCTGCCTCCGACAGTTCGTTGGCGTGCGCGAAGGCGGTCATCTCGCCCGACACCGCGCGCAGGCCGAAACCGGCGTTGGTGTCGTAGCTCGCCGTCTTCAGCCGGCCATCGTCGAAGCCGAACGCCTCGGCCTTGCGATATTGCAGGAACAGTTCGCCGTCATCGGCGCGGCCGAGCGCATCCGCGGTGAGGCGGAGCGCGGCGTCGGGCGACAGAGCGTCGCGGTAGAGGAACGAGCGGGGATCGGCGGCTACAGTCATACCCCCGATATAGGGGCGTTAAACGCTGGCGCCATCCGGATGATCGGGCAATTTCGACTGGTCGGCGCCGTCGGCGGGTCCGCCGATCAGCACGAAGCGCCGATCGCAATAGCCGCAATCGACATAGCCCTCGTCGTCGATCTGCAGGAAGACGCGCGGATGGCCGAGCGCGGCGCCACCCGGAATATCGGTAGCGCCATCACAGGCGACACGGCGTTGCGAGACGCGGATGGTTTCGGGCGGCGGGATCATGCGGAGGCGGATAGCAAGACGCGCGAGCCGCTTCAATCCTCCCGACGCGGGGAAGGGGACCGCCGTGCCGGGGAGGAATGGGTTGCACCCCATCACGATCCGCGTATTCCGCCTGCATGACCGAGGCAGCGATCCGCATCCAGAACCTCTGCAAGACCTATCAGGGCGGCAAGCGCGCGCTCGACGGGGTCAGTTTCGACGTGCCGCGGGGGCAGATCTTCGGCCTGCTCGGCCCCAATGGCGCGGGCAAGTCGACGCTGATCAACATCCTCGCCGGGCTGGTCAACAAGACCAAGGGCAGCGCCGAGATCTGGGGCTTCGACATCGACGCGCAGCCGCGCAACGCCAAGGCGTCGATCGGTATCGTCAATCAGGAGATCCTGTTCGACCCCTTCTTCACGCCGATCGAGACGCTGGAAATCCAGGCGGGCCTCTACGGGGTCCCAAAGGGCCAGCGGCGCAGCATGGAATTGCTGCGCGCGGTGCATCTGGAGGACAAGGCGAAGGCCTATGCCCGCACCTTGTCGGGCGGCATGAAGCGGCGGCTGATGGTCGCCAAGGCGATGGTTCATTCGCCGCCGGTGCTGGTGCTCGACGAGCCGACCGCGGGGGTCGACATCGAATTGCGCCAGCAACTCTGGGCCTATGTCCGCCAGTTGAACGACGCCGGCGTCACCGTGGTGCTGACCACGCACTACCTCGAGGAGGCCGAGGAATTGTGCGACCGGATCGCGATCATCAATCACGGCCGGCTGATCGCCAACGAACCGACCCGGGAGCTGGTCGGCAAGGCGCAGGAAAAGGTGGTGGCGGTCACCGTCGACCGCGACGTCGCGACGCTGCCGGTCAACGCCTGTTTCGGCAAGATCGTGCTGAAGGGCGCGCGGACGCTGGAGATCACCTATGCCAAGGACCGGGTCAACGCCGGCGAGGTGCTCGCCGCGGTCCAGCACGACGGCTTCGGCATCGTCGACGTCTCGACCAAGGAGCCCGATCTGGAGGACGTGTTCCTCAGCCTGACGCGCGCCAGCAACGCGTGACCGAAGCGACCCGCAACAGCGACGTCCTCATCGTCGGCTCGGGCGCCGCGGGGCTCACCGCGGCGCTCAACCTCGCGGAACGGTTCAGGGTCACCGTGCTCGCCAAGGGCGCGCTCAACGAAGGGTCGACCGCCTGGGCGCAGGGCGGGATCGCCGCGGTGCTCGAACCCGGCGATACGTTCGACAATCACGTCGAGGATACGATGGTCGCCGGGGCCGGCCTCAATGACCGCGATATCGTCGAATTCGTCGTCGAGGGCGCCCCCGCCGCGATCGAGCGACTGACACAGCTCGGCGTCCCCTTCGCCACCGAGGGGAATACGCTTCATCTCACCCGCGAGGGCGGCCACAGCCATCGCCGTATCGTCCATGTCGCGGACGCGACCGGCTGGGCGGTGCAGGAGGCGCTGCAACGCGCCGCCGAGGCGCATCCCAATATCACGCTCGTCCCCGATCAGGTCGCGATCGACCTCGCCACCAGCCGCCACGAACAGCGCTATTCGGGCGCAGGCAACGTCTGGGGCGTCTATGCAGTCGATCGCGGCACCGGCCGCGTCACGCTCTACACCGCAAAGGCGACGGTGCTCGCCACCGGCGGCGCGGGGCGCACCTATCTCTTCTCCACCGCGCCGCGCGGCGCGACCGGGGACGGCATCGCGATGGCGTGGCGGGCGGGTGCGCGCGTCTCCAACATGGAGATGATGCAATTCCATCCGACCTGCCTCTACCATCTCGAGGTCAAGAACTTCCTCATCACCGAGGCGGTGCGCGGCGAGGGCGGGCGGCTGATCAACCCGACCACCGGCAAGCGCTTCATGTCCTATTACGATGCCGAGCGGATGGAGCTGGCGCCGCGCGACGTGGTCGCGCGCGCGATCGACGCCGAGATCAAGCGCTACGGCCTCGATTACGTCCATCTCGACATCAGCCACCAGCCCGCCGATTTCGTCCGCGGCCATTTCCCCAACATCTATGAGAAGTTACGCGGCCTCGGCATCGACATGACGACGCAGCCGATCCCGGTGGTGCCGGCGCAGCACTACACCTGCGGTGGCATCGTCATCGACCGCGACGGCCGCACCGATCTACCCGGCCTCTATGCCGCGGGCGAGTGCACCGAGAGCGGGCTGCACGGCGCTAACCGGCTCGCCTCGAACAGCCTGCTCGAATGTTTCGTGTTCGGCGAGGCCTGCGCCGACCATATCGCGGCGCATTGGGACGGGCTGCCGCCTGTCCCGGTGATCCGCCCGTGGGACGAGAGCCGCGTCACCGATTCGGACGAGGAGGTGGTGATCAAGCAGAATTGGACCGAGATCCGACGCTTCATGTGGAATTACGTCGGCATCGTCCGCACCACCAAAAGGCTCGAACGCGCGCAGCACCGCATCCAGATGCTGACCGAGGAGGTGGCGGATTATTACGGCCATTTCCGCGTCACCCCCGATCTGATCGAGCTGCGCAACCTGTTGCAGACCGCCGCGCTGATCGTCCGCTCGGCGCTGCACCGGCACGAGAGCCGCGGCCTGCATTATACGCTCGACTATCCCGAGACGCTGCCGGAGGCGGTCGATACGGTGCTGGTCCCGTAAGGGAAGCGATCGCCGCCCTCAGCCGGTCACCTCCTTGAACAATTGCCGTGCCGTCTCGGCGATCACCCGGCCGGCGCCGCGGTCGCCCTTGGCCATCGACGACATGAATGCCTTGGCCTGCGCCAACGTCAGATGCGGCGGCAACGGCGCGACCTCGGGATCGGTCTTCACCTCGAGGATCACCGGCCGGTCGGAGGCCAGCGCCGCCGCCCAGGCCCCCGCCAGATCCTCGGGTCGCTCGACGAAGATGCCCTTAAGCCCGATCATCTCGGCGAAGCGCGCATAGGGCACGTCGGGCAGGTCCTGCGTCGTCGGGAAGCGCGGATTGCCCTCCATCACACGCTGCTCCCACGTGACCTCGTTGAGGTCCTCGTTGTTGAACACGCAGACGATGAAGCGCGGATCGGCCCAACGCTGCCAATATTTCTGCACGGTGATCATCTCGGCGAGATTGTTCATCTGCATCGCCCCGTCGCCAACCAGCGCCACCACCGGCCGCTCGGGATGCGCGAACTTCGCCGCGATTGCATAGGGCACCGCCGCCCCCATCGACGCGAGCCCGCCGGACAGCGACGCGCGCTGTCCCTGCTTCAGCTTGAAGTCGCGCGCATACCAGTTGCAGCACGATCCGCTGTCCGAGGTGACGATCGCATTCGCGGGCAGCTGCGGTGACATCTCCCACACCACGCGCTGCGGGTTGACCGGTTTGGCCTCGGCCATCGCACGCGCTTCCAGCGTCTGCCACCAGTCGACGACGCCTGCCTCGATCGTCTCGCGCCAGCTACGGTCGGGCTTGGCGTGGAGCAGCGGGATCAGCGCCTCCAGCGTCTCGCGCGCACCGCCGTGCAGATTGACCTCGGTCGGATAGCGCAGCCCGAGCATGCCGGCATCGACGTCGATCTGCACCGCGCGGACCTTGCCGTCGGGCGGCAGGAACTCCGCCCATGGAAAGCCGGTGCCGATCATCAGCAGCGTGTCGGCGCCCTGCATCATGTCCCATGACGGCTTGGTGCCGAGCAGGCCGATCGCGCCGGTGACGAAGGGCAGTTCGTCGGACAGCACGTCCTTGCCGAGCAGCGCCTTGGCGACACCCGCGCCAAGCAGGTCGGTGACGCGCACCACCGCCTCGGCACCGTCGCGCGCGCCGGCGCCGATCAGGATCGCGACCTTCTCGCCGGCGTTGAGCACCTCCGCGGCGCGGGCGAGGTCGCGCGGCTGCGGCACGATCAGCGGCCGGCTGTAGCCGACGCCCGAGCGGGTGAAGCCGTGCTGGACTTTCGGATCCTCATAGGGTTCGTCCTGCACGTCCTTGGGCAGCACGATCACGCCGACGCCATTGCCCGCCACCGCGATGCGGATCGAGCGGTCGGTGACATGGCGGACCTGCGCCGGCGCGGTCGCCTCCTGCACGTAATCGGCGACGTCGGCGAAGATGCGGTCGAGGTTGAGCTCCTGCTGATAGCTCGCGCCGCGCACCGTCGTCTCCGCCTGGCCGGCGATCGCCAGCACCGGCGCATGATCGAGCTTGGCGTCGTACAGGCCAGTGAGTAGATGCGTCGCGCCGGGGCCACCGGTGGACAGGCAGACGCCGAGCTCGCCGGTGAACTTGGCGTGCGCGCTCGCCATGAACGCGGCCATTTCCTCGTGGCGGACCTGGATGAACTCGATGCCCTCGCCCGCCTTCTCCGCGCGTTGCAGCGCGCCGAGCACGCCGTTGATGCCGTCGCCCGAATAGCCGTAGATGCGGGTCACGCCCCAGGCTTTCAGCCGGTCCACGAAAAAGTCGCTGGTCATCTGTGCCATGGCGGTCGTCCTGATTGCCCGATTGCGGCAGTAACGGACGGGCCGCGGCAATGGTGCCCCGCGTTTCGCCGTACCGGTGCCGCGGTTCGTCGCAGTCGACCCGATCGCCGGTTCCTCCGCACCGTTCCTCCGATAAGGATCGTCGCCTTGCCAGCTGAGGCCCCTATTCCCGTATGATAGCGTATGGCCGTCCGGCCCGATCGATCCTGATGATCGCCAGTTGCGCCGCCCTTGCCGGCTGCGGCTCGACCTCGCGGCCGATCGGCAGCGGCCCCGCCCCCGCCGAGACACCGGCGCTCGCGGTGTCGATCCCGATCCCCGCCGCCGCACCGCCGCCGCGCCGGGTGGCACCGGCACAGCTGACCAGCGCAATCGATGCGCTCGCGCGCAATTTCGACGGCAAGTTCGGCATCGCAATCCGCGCCGTCGACGCGGGATGGACGGTGACCTCGCCGGGCGCGCGGATCCGCCTGCCGCAACAGTCGGTGAGCAAATTGTGGGTCGCGATGACGCTGATGGACCTGCGCGACCAGGGCAAGGCGCGGCTCGACGATCCCGTCGTCGTCCGCCCCGAGGACCTGACGCTGTTCCACCAGCCGATCGCGATGCTGGTCAAGGGCGACGGCTATCACACCACCGTCGGCGAACTGCTCACCCGTGCGCTGACGCACAGCGACAATACCGCCAACGACCGGCTGCTCACCTATGTCGGCGGCCCCGCCGCGGTGCATGCGATGATCGAGCGCAAACAATTGGGCGACATCCGCTTCGGCCCCGGCGAGCGCCTGCTCCAGTCGAGGACCGCGGGGCTGACGTGGAGCCAGTCGATGGCGGTCGGCGGCGGCTTCGAGGCGGCACGCTCGCGCCTGTCGCCGGAGGCGCGCACCGCGGCGCTCGACGCTTATGTCAACGATCCGCCGGACGGCGCGGCACCGCTCGCGATCGCCGACGCGCTGTCGCGGCTGGCGCGTGGCGAGCTGTTCACCGAGACCTCGACGCGCATCCTGCTCGATACGATGGGCGCCTCGGTGACCGGCCGCGCCCGGTTGCGCGCCGCTTTGCCCGCCGGCTGGCAGATCGCGCACAAGACCGGCACCGGGCAGGATCTCGGCGGTCGCAATGCCGGCTTCAACGACGTCGGCCTGCTCACCGCGCCCGACGGTCGGCGCTATGCGATCGCGGTGATGATCGGGGATTCGCGACGGCCGATCCGCGAACGGCAGCAGCTGATCCAGTCGGTCGCGGCGGCGGTGGCGAATTATGCGGGGGGCGGGGCGACGGGCGCCTGACCCCTATCGTCATCCCGGCGAACGTCGGGATGATTAAGGCCCTGTTACCCCAAAGCCACACTCCGCCAAACCCGGCGTCCATCCCAAGCAGAGGTTGGTGCCGCCCGGCCGATCGGGTAAACGCAGCCACGATGCCCCATCTCTATCTCGTCGACGGCTCGGGCTATATCTTCCGCGCCTATCATCGCCTGCCGCCGCTCACCAACAAACACGGCGAGCCGGTCGGTGCCGTCTATGGCTATACCGCGATGCTGTGGAAGCTCGCCGACGAGCTGCACGCGGCGGAGGGGCCGACGCATATGGCGGTGATCCTCGACAAATCGTCGAAGACCTTCCGCAACGATCTGTACGATCAGTATAAAGCCCACCGGCCGCCGCCGCCCGAGGATCTGGTCCCCCAGTTCCCGATGATCCGCGACGCCACCCGCGCCTTCTCGTTGCCATGTATCGAGACCGAGGGGCTGGAGGCGGACGACATCATCGCCTGCTACGCCAAGGCGGCGCTGGCGCAGGGCTGGCAAGTGACGATCGTCAGTTCCGACAAGGATCTGATGCAGCTCATCGAGCCCGGCCTCGACCTCTACGATACGATGAACAACCGCCGGCTCGGCGCGGAGCATGTCGCCGAGAAGTTCTTCGGCATCGCGCCGACGCAGCTCGGCGACGTGCTCGCGCTGATGGGCGACAGCGTCGACAACGTACCCGGCGTCCCCGGCGTCGGCCCGAAGACCGCCGCCAAGCTGATCCTCGAACACGGCGACCTCGAATCGGTCCTTGCCGCCGCGGAGGGGATGAAGAAGGGCAAGCTGCGCGACAATCTGATCGAGCACGCCGGCATGGCGCGGCTGAGCCGCGAACTCGTCTCGCTGCGCTGCGACGTCGCGCTGCCCGAACCGCTCGAGGATCTCGAACTCAAGGGCATCCCCGACGCGCCGCTGCGCGCCTTCCTCGAACATCACGGCTTCCGCACCCTGCTCGCCAAGCTCGGCCAGGTCGCCGACGATCCCGTCCCCGCACCCGCCTCGGTGCCCTATGAAGCCGATCCGCCGTGCGAGCATGACGCCTATGAAACCGTGGTCGACGTCGAGACGCTCGACCGCTGGATCGCGCAGGCGCAGCATCAGGGCTGGGTGGCGATCGACACCGAGACGACCGGCACCGACGCGACCGGCGCTGATCTGGTCGGCGTCAGCCTCGCGCTCGGCGCCAACAAGGCGTGCTATATCCCGCTCGGCCACGGCGGCAGCGACCTGTTCGGCGAGACGCCGCCGCAGATCGAGCGCGACGCGGCGCTCGCCCGGCTGAAGGTCCTCTGCGAGGACGCGTCGGTGCTCAAGATCGGGCATAATCTCAAGTTCGACATGATCGTGCTCGGGCTGCATGGCATCGCGATCGCGCCGCACGACGATACGATCGTGATGAGCTTCGACCTCGACGCCGGGCTGCACGGCCATGGCATGGACGAGCTGGCGGCGACGCACCTGTCGCATAGCTGCATCGCGTTCAAGGACGTGGTCGGCACCGGCAAGACGCAGCGCGGCTTCCACGAGGTCGATCTCAAGGCGGCGACGCGCTACGCCGCCGAGGATGCCGACGTCACCTATCGGTTGTGGAAGCGCTTCAAGGCGCGGTTGCCCGCCGAGGAGGCGACGCGCGTCTATGAGATGGTCGACCGGCCGCTGGTGCCGGTGATCGCGCGGATGGAAATGCGCGGGATCAAGGTCGATCGCGAGCGGCTGTCCGGCCTGTCCGCCGAGTTCAGCGGCCAGATCGCCGGGCTGGAGACGGTGATCCACGGTCTTGCCGGCGCGCCGTTCACGATCGGCAGCCCCAAGCAATTGGGCGACGTGCTGTTCGAGCGGATGGGCATCAAGGGCGGCCGCAAGGGCAAGTCCGGCGTCTATTCGACCGACGTCACCGAGCTGGAGCGGATCGCCGCCGACAAGGATTCGCCCGGCGCCGAGATCGCCGCGCGCGTGCTCGACTGGCGACAGCTCACCAAGCTCAAGAACACCTATACCGATGCGTTGCAGGCGCAGATCAACCCGCGCACCGGCCGCGTCCACACCAGTTACTCGCTGACCGGGGCGCAAACCGGGCGCCTGTCGTCGACCGAGCCCAATCTGCAGAACATCCCGATCCGTACCGAGGTGGGCCGGCAGATCCGCGACGCCTTCGTCGCCGAGCCGGGCAACGTCATCCTCGCCGCCGATTATTCGCAGATCGAGCTGCGGCTGGCGGCGCATATGGCCGACGTGCCGGCGCTGCGCGACGCCTTCGCCAATGGCGACGACATCCACAGCCTGACTGCGATGGAGCTGTTCGGCGAGGTCAACCGTGACACCCGCGGCCGCGCCAAGACGATCAACTTCGCAATCCTCTACGGCATCAGCCGCTGGGGGCTCGCCGGGCGGCTCGACGTCAGCGCCGAGGAGGCGCAGGCGATGATCGACCGCTATTTCGAGCGCTTCCCCGGCATCAACACGTATATCGCCGAGACGACGCAGAGCGTGCGCGAGCGCGGCTTCACCACCACCCTGTTCGGCCGCAAGACGCACTTCCCGCGCATCCGCAGCAAGGTGCAGCACGAGCGGCAGGGCGCCGAGCGCGCCGCGATCAACGCACCGATTCAGGGCACCAGCGCCGATATCATCAAGCGCGCGATGGTGCGGATGGAGCCGGCGCTGCGCGACGCGGGGCTGCCCGACGTCCAGATGCTGTTGCAGGTGCACGACGAACTGGTGTTCGAACTGCCCGAGGGCGACGTCGACGCGGCCAGGCCGGTGATCGAGCGGGTGATGGCCGAGGCGGCGCAGCCGGCGGTAACGCTGTCGGTGCCGCTCGGGATCGAGATCGGGACGGGCGCGAGCTGGGGAGCGGCGCATTGATCGCTGACGGCGCGCGCTCGCCCTTACCCTTCGCCGCCTTCGGCGGCTTTTCCCTCTCCCGGCGGGAGAGGGAGGGAGGCGCGCAGCGCCGGAAGGGTGAGGGTGGGTGCGGGACGCTCGCGATCGTCAACCCGTGACCGAATCGAAGGACATCGACGCGCTCGCCAAGGGCGGGCGCACCAATATCGCCGGCTTCGTGCTGCGCCTCGCCGCGCGCATCCCGTTCCTGTTCATCGCCGGCCGCCTCTACGGCCCGGATCTGGTCGGCCGCTTCGCGCTCGCCGTCGTCGTGGTCGAACTCGCCGCATTGGTCGCTACACTGGGTCTCAAGCGTGGCCTCGCGCAGGCGCTGTCGTCCTCCGACCAGCCGCATGTCTGCGTCGTCTGGGATGCGCTGGCGCTCGCCTTCATCCTGTCGATCGCGGCGAGCGCGGTGCTGATCGCCTTCCCGCAGGTGATGTACGCCAATACGCAGGTGACCGGGCTCGACCGGTTCCTGCCGTGCATCATCGTCGCGGTGGCCTGGTCGGACGTCAGCCTGTCGGCGCTCGCCTATCGCCACGACGTCAAGGCGGCGGTGACCGCGCGCGCCGTGGTCGAGCCGTGGACGATCTCGATCGCCGCCTGGGTCTTTTCCTTCTTCACGATCAAGGACGGGCTGGTCCTGTCCTATGTCGCGTCGATGACCGCAGCGCTGATCGCCAGCTTCGTGCCGTTCCTGCGCAGCTACGGCCTGCCGCGCGGCTGGTCGCCGCATCCCGGGCAATTGTTCGCGCTCGCCCGCGCCAATGCGCCGCTCGCCGGCGCCGACGCACTGGAATGGGGCAGCCGCAACGTCGACCGCTTCATCCTCGGCGTGATGTTCGAGCCGAAGATCGTCGGCATCTATTACATGGCGCAGCAGGTCGCGAGCCTGCCGCAGAAGCTCAAGACCAGCTTCGATCCGATCCTCGGCCCGGTCATCACCAAGAGCCTCGCGGTCAACGATCGCGCCGCGATCGCGCATCAGGTGCGGCAGGTGGCGTTCTGGATCATGGCGGCGCAGGCCGGGCTGGCACTGATGGGATCGATCCCCGCGGGGGCGGTGATGGGCGTGGTCGGGCCGCAATTCGTCGCTGGGAGTGCGGCGCTCGGCTTCCTGCTGACCGCCGAGGTGCTCGCCTCGACCGGGGCGGTGTGCGAATCGGCGCTGGTCTATACCGCGCGGCATCGCAACCTGATCATCTCGATCGTCATGCTGGCGGTGCAGATCGCGCTGAGCTTCGCGCTGATCGTCGCGATGCGCCGGCTCGGCTGGCCGACGACGTGGCAGGCGGCGGGGCCGGCGGTGGCGCTGATGGTCAGCGTGGCGCTGACCTCGGTGGTGAAGGCGACGCTGCTCGGCCGTATCCTGTCCGCACCGGTGTCGCCGTGGCGCTGGCCGCTGCTGTGGGCGGTGATCGCCGCGACGCTGGTCGGCGGCGTGTTCACCGCGCTGCCGCCGCAGTTCGAATGGCTCGAACTCGCCGGCGGCGAACCGGCGATCGCCGCGACCTATCTGTTCGTGCTGTGGAAATGGGCGTTCGGTCCGGCCGACCGGGCGTTGTTCGGCAAGATGCCCAATGCCGAGGAGGCCACCTTGCCCAACGTGGGATCACCCGTCCGGTAGACTTGAAGCCCTCCCCCGCAAGGGAGGGCTATAGGCGTTAGTGGCGGAAGTGGCGCATGCCGGTGAAGACCATCGCGAGGCCCGCGGCGTCGGCGGCGGCGATCACTTCCTCGTCGCGGATCGATCCGCCCGGCTGGATCACCGCGGTCGCCCCCGCCTCGACCGCGGCGAGCAGGCCGTCGGCGAATGGGAAGAAGGCGTCCGACGCGACCGCCGAGCCGATCGTGCGCGGCATCGCCCAGCCCGCCTTGTCGGCGGCGTCCTTCGCCTTCCTCGCGGCGATGCGCGCTGATTCCAGACGGTTCATCTGGCCCGCGCCGACGCCGGCGGTCGCGCCGTCCTTGGCATAGACGATCGCGTTCGACTTGACGTGCTTGGCGACGGTCCAGGCGAAGCGGCAGTCGGCCAGCTCCTGCTCGGTGGGAGCGCGCTTGGTGACGACCTTCAGCTCGCCTGGCGTACCATTGTCGCGGCCCTGCACCAGCCAGCCGCCGGCGATCGACTTGGCGAACAGGCCGGCGCGCGCCGGATCGGGCAGGTCGCCGGTGAGCAGCAGCCGCAGGTTCTTCTTGGCGGCGAACAGCGCCAGCGCCTCCTCGTCGGCGTCGGGGGCGACGACCACCTCGGTGAAGATGCCGGTAATCGCCTTCGCCGTCGCCGCGTCGAGCGGGCGGTTGACCGCGATGATGCCGCCGAACGCCGAGACGGTGTCGCAGGCGAAGGCCTCGGCATAGGCCGCTTCGAGGCTGGAGGCGGTGGCGACGCCGCAGGGGTTGGCGTGCTTGACGATGACGCAGGTCGGCGCGGCGTCGCGGAACTCGGCGACCAGCTCGAGCGCGGCATCGGCGTCGTTGAGGTTGTTGTAGCTCAGCTCCTTGCCCTGCACCTGGCGCGCCTGGCCGATGCCGCGGATGCCGTCGTTGCTGGCGTAGAAGGCGGCGGACTGGTGTGGGTTCTCGCCGTAGCGCAGCGAGGCGGCGCGGGTCATCGTCACCGGCAGCACCGCGGGGAAGGGCTCGGCCTGATCGACGGTGCCGAACCAGCGCGCGATCGCGCCGTCATAGCTGGCGGTGGCGGCAAAGGCCTTGGCGGCGAACAGGCGGCGCTGGTCGAGCGTCGTCTCGCCGGCCGCGACGATGGCATAGTCGGCGGGGTCGGTGACGATCGCGACATAGGCGTGGTTCTTGGCGGCGGAGCGGACCATCGAGGGGCCGCCGATGTCGATGTTCTCGATGACCGTGTCGCGGTCGGCGCCGCGGGCGACGGTCGCCTCGAACGGATAGAGGTTCACCACCACCAGGTCGATCGCGCCGATCGCATGCTCCGCCATCGCCGCGGCGTGCTCGGGGTCGTCGCGGACCGCGAGCAGGCCGCCGTGGACCATCGGGTGGAGCGTCTTGACGCGGCCGTCCATCATCTCGGGAAAGCCGGTAACTTCACTAACGTCGCGCACAGCAAGGCCGGCGTCGCGCAGCGCCCTGGCGGTGCCGCCGGTCGAAACCAGCTCGACGCCCTTCGCGGCAAGTGATTGAGAAAGCTCGACAATGCCGGTCTTGTCGGAGACCGACAGCAGGGCGCGCTTGATGGAGATGGTGGACATGGTCTTCCTTTGCGGCAGTCGCGCGTCCCCCTAGCGGCGGAACATGCGTCCGAACAGGTCAGATCGCGCGTTTCAATGCCCAGCTCACGTTGGCGCCGCCCGCCGGCGCCTCGCCGCTGACGACGAGCTGTTGCGTGGCGACCGGGTGGCCCTCGCCGTCGATCCACAGCGAATCCTCGATCGTCAGCGTCCCGCCGCGGCAGCGGAACTGCCAGAGCGCGCCGCCGGGCAGGCGGAGCAGCGCCGCCAGACCATCGGCGGTCGGCGACGCCTCGACCTGCGACCCCAGATGGAAGCGCACCGCGAACGGCACGACGCCGAGCTTGCGGCGCCGGCCCTGCGGCAGCAGCGCATCCTCGCCGCGCAATTCCTTGCCGTCGCCGGTCAGCATGAGCTGGCGGCGGTGGACGAAGCCCCAGCGACGGACATAGCCGTCGTGGCTCGCCTCGATGCGGCTGGCGACGTCCGATTCCTGCCGCGACAATTCGACCTCGGCGACGCCGCGGCCGAGCGTGCCGTCGGCGAGGATCGCGGTCGAATTGGAATCGCCCACCACCAGCGTCGAATGCGCCGCGGTGGTGCGCAGCCCCTCGGCATAAGCGGCCGGCAGTTGCGGCACCGCGGCGCGCGCGCCGCCGCAATTGACGATCAGCCGGGTCTCGCCGTCGGAGAATTCGAAGGCGAGCGTCGAGGCGCAGCCGCCCTCGACCAATTTGGCGATCGGCGGTGGCGCGGCATCGACGATCAGCACCGCGCCGCCGGCGGCGAGCCGCTGATAGCCCCAGTCGCGCGCCTGGCGCAGCGGCCGGGTGCGCACGCCGCTGGCGGCGATCACCGCGGCGAGCGCATCGGGCATCGCCGGGCCGCCGCCCTGCCAGCTCGACAGCATGCCGTCGCCATGGGTGACGCCGAGCAGCGCCGGCACGGCGCGGGTCAGCGCTGTCTGCGCCACGGCGGGCATCTCCTCGCGCCGCGCCTCATAGGTCTCGCGCAGCATGGCGAGCAGCATGATCGTGTCGAGCAGCATCACCGGGCTTCGCGACACCGAGCCGCCATCCTCGCTGAGCCCGTTGGCGAGCGCGCGGGCGAGCCCCGCCTCGCCGAAACTGCGGCGCGGATCGCCGCCGGGGATCAGCAGCCCCGCCGCGACGACGCCGCACCAGGCCGCGATGCGCGGCGCACCCGGCGGCGCCTTGTCGGCGCCGCGATCGAGGTGGCGGGCACCGCGCGCCAGCGTGTTGAGCACGCTGGAGCGATAGACGAGATCGGTCGACGACAGGATCAGCGGCGCATGCGCGGTCCAGAACAGCAGCCGCCGGCCCCACAGGTCGGGACGCCAGGCGAGCGGATCGACGCGCTCGGCATAATCGCCGAGCCAGCGCGCCATCAACGCCTCGGCGATCGGCGCGCCCTGCGCGCGCGTCGCCACCGTCGACAGGTCGCGCAGCCACGCGAAGCTGTGGACGTACTCGGCGAAGGGCTTGCCCCATTCGCCACGCTTGAACGCGAGCGTGTCGATCGGATGCGTCTCGCCGCGGAAGCTGAGATCGCCGCGCAGCATCGCCTGACCGCGGCGGACGTCACCGATGACGGGGTCGTCGGGGACGGCGATCAGCTTGAGCGGGTAGCGGCCCTTGAGGCGCATATTGTGGATCGGCGTGCGCCACGTCAGTTTGTGCAGCCGTTCCGAAAGGCGTTCGGCGAGGCTGAGCCCGCGCTCGCCGCCGACGCGCATCAGGCGCTTGCCCTCCTCGATCCCGTCGGGCGGCGATTCGGTGAGGGGGGCGTCGGTCGGCGGCGACAGGTCGTTCATCCCGCCGCCGGGGTGCCGCGCAGCGCGGCGATGTTGGCGGCATAACAGGACGGGCCGCCGCGGAAGGCGGCAGTGCCGGCGACCAGCGCGTCGGCGCCGGCGGCGACGCAGCGTGCGGCGTGGACCGGATCGACGCCGCCGTCGACCTCGAGGTCGATCGCGCGGCCGGTCTGGTCAATCATCTTGCGGATCGCGGCGATCTTCCTGAGCTGGCTGTCGATGAAGCTCTGGCCGCCGAAACCGGGGTTGACGCTCATCACGAGCACCAGATCGACCATGTCGATGAGGTAATCGAGCATCTTGGCGGGGGTGCCGGGGTTGAGCACGACGCCGGCGCGCTTGCCGAGCCCTTTGATGTGCTGGATCGTGCGGTGGATGTGCGGGCCGGCCTCGGGGTGGACGGTGATGCCGTCGGCACCGGCCTCGGCGAAGGCGTCGAGATAAACGTCCACCGGCGAGATCATCAGATGGACGTCGAACGGCTTGCTCGTATGCGGCCGCAGCGCCTTCACCACCGCCGGGCCGATCGTGATGTTGGGGACGAAATGACCGTCCATCACGTCGATATGGATCCAGTCGGCGCCCGCGGCATCGATCGCGCGGACCTCCTCGCCGAGTTTGGCGAAGTCGGCGGAGAGGATGGAGGGGGCGATACGGACCGGTTGCATGGCCTTTCTCTCTAACCGCCTGTCCTTCTATTACAATGCGCTTGGGGGCGGGGTTAACCAAATCTGCGGCGGTCGTGCTCCGGGTCCGCCGCAGGGTGGACCTTCGGAAAAGTCGAAACGTCGCGAACGTCCGCGTCGGCGGTGGAGACGCACGGTGCTCCTGCGAAAGCAGGAGCCCAGGGTTACGCAAAACAACGTCTTACGGCGTGCGGGACTCCTGGGCTCCTGCTTTCGCAGGAGCACTGGGGCAGTTTCGAAGGGGGCCCGGACACGTCCGGGTGACTGATTTTCGCGGTGATCGGCCGGCGTCGACGACGTTACGCGGGATCGCCACTTGCAAGCATTGGAAGCGGCTGACCAAGTCCTCCCCCGCCAGGGGGAGGGGGACCGCCGCGCGCAAGCGTGGTGGTGGAGGGGGAGGATGGGGTGGGAGCTTGCTAAGCGGGCTCCCGCCCTGTCCTCCCCCTCCGTCAGCGCTTCGCGCTGCCACCTCCCCCTGGCGGGGGAGGACTTGGTCAGCCGCGTTTCAGCCTTGCGATGAAGAAGCCGTCGCAGCCGCCTTCGCCGGTCAGCATGTTCGGCAGCGTGCGGACGTAGCCGTCGGGGTGGACGGGGATGCCCGCCGGGAGCAGCGCCGCGTCCGGTGCGTCGATCGCATAGTCTGGGCGTGCTGACAGGAAGCGGGCGAGCTGGTCCTCGCCTTCCTGACGTTCGAGGCTGCACGTCGCGAAGACGAGCGTGCCGCCGGGCTTCACCCAGTCGGCGGCGCGGGCGAACAGACGCGCCTGCAGCGCCGCCATCTCCTCGATGATCGGCGGGTGGACGCGGTGGAGCACGTCGGGGTGGCGGCGGAAGATGCCGGTGGCGCTGCACGGCGCGTCGATCAGCAGCGCGTCGGCCGGCTCGGCCGGCGCCCATTTGAGCACGTCGGCGGCGATCACCTCCGCCTTCAGCCGCGTGCGGAACAGGTTCTCGCGCAACCGCTTGATGCGCGCATTGGAGACGTCGACCGCCGCCACGGTGAAGCCGGCGGCGGCGAGCTGGAGCGTCTTGCCGCCGGGCGCGGCGCACAGGTCGATCGCGCTGCCGTGCGCGGCATCGGCGAGCAGCCGCGCGGGCAGCGAGGCGGCGACGTCCTGCACCCACCAGCGCCCCTCGGCGAAGCCGGGCAGATCGGTGACCGAGCCGGCGTCCGCGATCCGGACATGGCCAGGCAGCAGGCTGGTGCCGCCGAGTTCGGCGACCCAATGGTCGGTCTCGGCGGGATCGGCGAGCGTGACGTCGAGCGGCGGCGGCGCGGCGATCGCCAGCGCCGCGCCGTCGATCATCGCGGCGCCCCATTCGCCCTCCCAGCGCGCCTCGGCGAGCGGCGGCAGCGCCGGGATTTCGGGAAGCAGCACGCCCGAGCGGACGATCGCGCCGAACACGCCATGGACGAGCTTGCGCGGACCGCCGTCGACCAGCGGCAGCACGGTGGCGATCGCGGCATGATGCGGCGTGCCGAGGACGAGCGCCTGAACCAGCGCGATGCGCAGCGCCATCCGCGCCTTGGCATCGTCGGGCAGCGGCCGTTCGGTGACCGAATCGATCAGCGCGTCGAGATCGGGCAGCCGGCGCAGCACCTCGGCGGCGATGGCATGCGCGAGGCCGCGATCGGGGCCGTAGACGTGGCGCGTCGCGGCGACGAGCGCCTGTTCGAGCGGCTCGCCGCGGCGCAGGACCGCATCGAGCAGGCGCAGCGCGGCGCGGCGGGAGGGGGTGCCGAGCGCATCGGAATCGGTATTGGAAGAACGGGGCAAACTTGTCTTACCTGACGGTGGGGACCATGTGGAATCCACCTCTTAGACCGGAGAGACGCAATGGGCCAACGTCCCGAGCATGTGAAGCCGCCCGCTTATCTGAGCCAGAATCCGCCGGTGCCGCAGCCGGAGGCGAAAACATCGACGCAGCCCGACCCGCTTGGCCTTGATCCGACGCGCTATGGCGATTGGGAGCTGAAAGGTATTGCGATCGACTTCTGACCATAACGGAACCATATCGGCCTGATGCGCGTCCATGATGCATGTTAGCGTGGCGTCAGGCTTGGGCCGAACGATGGGTGTGAGGCCGGGGTTTTGAGGCCGGACAGGCGCGTCCTCCTGCTGGCCATCGCCGGGGCGATATCGCTGGTAGCCCTCCTCGTCATCGCGGCCTTTCCGTTCGGGATGCTCAAGGGCGTCGTCGCCGACCGGCTGAGCAAGCGCTTCGGGCGGCCGGTGACGATCGCGGCGATGACGCGGACCGACGGGTTCGGCTTCACGCCGACGATCGCGGTGCGCGGGGTGCGGATCGCGCAGGCGGACTGGGCGGGCGGCGGCGACTTCCTGCGGCTGCGCGAGGCGCGGGTCAGTTTTCCAGTGTGGCCGCTGCTCACCGGCACGTTCAAGCCGCGCGACATCGTCGTCGACGGATTGCAGCTCGCTCTGGTGCGGGCCGCCGACGGGCGCACCAACTGGTCGCGGCCGGGCGATCCGGAGCGCGGCGGATCGTCCAACGATCTCAAAGGGCTGACCGTAAGCGACAGCATCATCGCCTATCGCGACGACAAACGGCAGCGCAGCGTGCGCGTCGCCTTCGCGTCGGACGCGCAGGGGCTGCGCGCCAAGGGCAGCGGGACGATCCGCGGCACGCCGGTGCGGATCGCGCTCACCGGCGCCTCGGTCGCGCAGCCGGTGGCGGGGCCGTGGGCGTTCACCGCGACGATCGACGGCGCGGCGCTGCACATGCGCGCGACCGGCACGACCGACCGGCCGCTCGACACCGATGCGATGACGCTCGACGTCGCGGCGCGCGCCGCCGACCTGCGGCTGATCGACGCGGTGATCGAGGCGGGGCTGTTCGGGACGCAGCCGGTGGCGCTGACCGCGCACGTCCGCCATGCGGCGCCGCGGTGGATCGTCACCGGCCTCAAGGGCACGATCGGCCGGTCCGACATCGCCGGCCACGTCACCGTCGACAAGCAGGACGGGCGCACCAAGCTGGACGGCGCGGTGACGGCGCGCCGGTTCGACTTCGACGATCTGTCGTCGGACGAGGGGCTCGCCAAGGGTGCCGCGCTGGAGCGCGCGATCGGGCCGCGGCTGGTGCCGAACACGCGGATCAACCTCGCCAACATCGACCGCACCGACGGGCGGATCGCGGTGCACGTCGCGCGCGTGTTCAGCCATGGCGGCGGCACGTCGGTGACGGGGATCGACGGCGTGCTGGCGCTCGACCACCAGCGGCTGCGGGTCGCGCCGCTGACCGTGCGGCTCGCCGGCGGGACGGCGCGGGGCAGCGTGACGGTCGACCAGCGCGGCGGGGCGAAGACGCCGATGCTGGCGGTCGACCTGCGGCTGGTCGGCACGCGGGTCGAGGCGTTCGACGGTGCCGCGGGCGCGTTCACCGGGCGGGTCGAGGCGCTGGCGCGGCTGCGCGGGCGCGGCGACACGATCCGCGCGGCGGTCGGGCGGTCCGACGGCAAGATCGGCCTGACGATCCGCGACGGCAGCCTGCCGGCGCGCTATGCGGCGGCGCTGGGGTTCGACGCGGGGCGGGCGCTGCTCGCCGGCGGCGGCGACAGCGCGCGGCTGCGCTGCCTGGTGCTGGCGCTGCCGGTGCGCGGCGGGCGCGGCAGCGCGGCGCCGCTGGTCGTCGACACCAGCGCGAGCCAGCTGCACGGCGCCGGGACGGTGCGCTTCCCCGACGAGCGGATCGACCTGCGGCTGACCGGCGCGCCCAAGGGGCACAGCCTGCTGCGGCTGCCCGGATCGGCGTTCGTGACCGGCAGCCTCAGCGATCCCCGGCTGACCGTGCCGGCGGAGGTGAAGTCGGCCGGCAACATCTTCAAGGCGATCGGCCGCGCGATCACCGGCCGCCAGGGGCCGAGTGCGGTCGATGCCGATTGCGGCGGGCTGGTGGCGCGGGCGCTGCGATAAGGGGGGCGACGCTGCGATTCCCCTGACGTTTCCGCTCGCCGTGCCGTAGCGGCGCGGTTAGGGTCGGCGGCATGAACGACACCGCCTCCGCCACCGGCGCCAGCCTCCTGCCCGACAGCACCGACGCGTTCACCATCGCGCATCTCGCCGTTTTGGCGATCTTCGCGCTGCTGGTGATCGCCGCGATCGTCTGGGGGGCGCGGCTGAAGGCGCGGCGCAAGACCGCCGAACGCGATATCGAAAGCCGCAACGAGGACGTGATCGCCGCCGCCCCCGCCGAACCGACGCCGGTGCCGGCCCCGCCGCCGGCGCGGCGTGCAGAGGATGCGGCCCCCGCCGAGCCGGCGATCGAACCGGTGCGCGATCCACTCGCCGACGAACCGATCGCCGCCGCCGCGCCGCTCGACGCCGCGCCGGCGGTCGAGGCGGTGTCGGCCCCCTCCCCCGCCCCCGCTCCGACGGGCGAATCGCCGGCCGATGCGCCGGTGGGGACGTTGAAGGGACTCGGGCCGAAGCTCACCGCGCGGCTGGCCGAGCTGGGCATCACCACGGTCGGCCAGGTCGCGGCGCTGAGCGACGACGAGGCGCTGCGGCTCGATGCGCAGCTCGGGCCGTTCGCCGGGCGGATCACGCGCGATCGCTGGATCGAACAGGCGCGCTTCCTCGCCGCGGGCGACCGCGCGGGGTTCGAGGCGGTGTTCGGCCGGCTCTGACGCCGGTCAGCGGTCGAGGAAGGGCGCGGCGAGGTCGGGCCGCACCCGCAGCAGCCGGCCCGTCGCGCGGTCGAGCAGCGCCCAGGTGGTGACCGCCTCCACATTCACCTTGCCGTCGGCGCCGATGAAGCGGACGTGGCGGTCGAAGCGCGCGCCCTTGGGCGGTTCGGGGACCCAGGTCTCCCCCGTCACCGTCTCGCCGGCGGCGACGTTGCCGCGATAGTCGATCGCGTGGCGGGTCACGACCCAGACCAAAGCGGCACGGTCGGCCGCCGACGCGACCGCCTCCCAATGCGCGACGGCGATGTCCTGGATCCAGCGGACCCACACCGCATTGTTGACGTGGCCGAGCTCGTCGATGTCGTCCGCCGCGGCGGTGATCGACAGGGTGAAGCGCCCGCTCATCGCTGCCCCCTCACCGCTGCCGCCGCCGACGCCACCAGCGGAAGGCGGCGAACAGCGTGCCGAGCACCACCGCCGCCAGCGCCACCCACAGCCATTGCCGGCCGTGCGGACGATAGCGGCCGAGCAATTCGGCGATGCCGGTGCCGAAGACATAGCCGAGGCTGGTGAACAGCACGCCCCAGACCGCCGCGGCGATCGCGTTGATCCACAGGAAGGTGCGCGTCGGCACGTGGGTGGTGCCGATCGCGATCGGACTGACTGTGCGCAGGCCGTAGAGGAAGCGGAAGAGGAAGATGAAGCCGATCGGATAGCGTTCGAGCGTGTCGAGCGCCTTGGCGAAGGCGGGCTTCGACTGCGCGCGCTGCACCCAGCGATGGTCGCGGAAACGCCGGCCCGCCGCGAAGAACGCCTGATCGGCGACGAACGAGCCGGTCGCCGCGGCGATCATCGCGCCGGGCAGCGACAGCAACCCCTCATGCGCGAAGAGGCCGCCGGCGAGCACCATCGTCTCGCCCTCGATCCCCGCGCCGAGGAACACCGCGGCGAGCCCATATTGGGCGATGAGCGTCTCGATGCTCAGCGGTCGATCCCGAGCTGCCAGAGGACGAAGGCGTGCTCCTCGGCGGCTTCGCGCAGCGATTCGAACCGGCCCGACTTGCCACCATGGCCCGCGCCCATATTGGTCTTGAGCAGCAGGACGTTATCGTCGGTCTTGGTGGCGCGCAGCTTCGCCGCCCATTTCGCCGGCTCCCAATAGGTCACGCGCGGATCGTTGAGCCCGCCCGCGATGAACATCGGCGGATATCCTTGCGCGACGACATTGTCGTACGGGCTGTAGCTGCGGATCAGCTCGAACGCCGCTTTGTCCTCGATCGGATTGCCCCATTCGGGCCATTCGCCCGGGGTGAGCGGCAGATCGGCGTCGAGCATCGTGTTGAGCACGTCGACGAACGGCACGTCGGCGATCACCGCGCCCCACAGTTCGGGATCGGAATTGACGATCGCGCCCATCAGCTCGCCGCCCGCGGAGCGGCCGGCGGTGGCGATGCGGCCGGCGCTGGTCCAGCCGGCGTCGATCAGCCCCTTCGCCACGTCGACGAAATCGTTGAACGTGTTGGTGCGCTTGTCGAGCTTGCCGTCGTGATACCATTGCTGGCCGAGGTCGTCGCCGCCGCGGATATGCGCGATCGCATAAGCGAAGCCGCGGTCGAGCAGCGACAGCCGCCCGGTCGAGAAGCCGGGCGGGATCGCATAGCCGTAGGCGCCATAGGCATAGAGGAACAATGGCTGCGACCCGTCGCGCTCGAACCCCGCGGGATAGACGATCGACACCGGGATTTCGGTGCCGTCGCGTGCGGCGATCCTGAGCCGCTCGGTGCGATAGCCCGCGGCGTCGTAACCGGCCGGGATCTCCTGTACCTTAAGCACTTCGAGCGCGCCGGTGGCGACGTCGTAATCGTAGACGGTGCCGGGCGTGACCATCGATTCATAGCCGAGCCGCAACGTGTCGACGGCATATTCGGGATTGTCGCCGAGGCCCGCGGCATAGCTGGCTTCGGGAAAGGCGATGCGCTGCGGTTCGGTCGGCGCGTCGTAGCGATGGATCGCGATCTGATCGAGGCCGTCCAGTCGCCCCTCGACGACGAAGAAGTCGCGATAGCATTCGACGCCGGTCATGTAGAAATGCGCGTCGGCGGGGATCAGCTCGTGCCAGTCGCCCGGCGCGTTGACGCTGGCGGTGCACAGCCGCCACATCGGGTCGGTGTCGTTGGTGTGGATGAACAGCGTGCCGTCATGCGCGTCGACGTCATATTCGCGCCCCTCCTTGCGGGGGGCGACGAGGATCGGCGTCGCCAGCGGGTCGTGCGCCGGGAGCAGCCGCACCTCGCTGGTGACATGGTCGCCGGTGCCGATCACCAGCCACTGGCGATCGCTCGTCTCGGCGACGGCGACGCGATAGCCCTCGTCCGCCTCGCGGAACAGCTCGACGTCGTCGCTCACCGGCGTGCCGAGCCGATGGAAGCGGGCATTGTCGGTGCGCCATTGCTCGTTGGCGAGGCCGTAGAGGAAGCCGGCATCGTCGCTGGTCCAGACGATGTCGGAGAGCATGCCGGGGATCACCTCGGGCAGATGCTCGCCGGTGGCGAGATCCTTGACGCGCACCTCGAACCGTTCGGCGCCGCTGTCGTCGATGGCGTAGGCGAGATGGCGACCGTCGTTGCTGACCGCGAAGGCGCCGAGCCGGAAATATTCCTTGCCCTCGGCGAGCGCGGGTTCGTCGAGCAGCAGTTCGTCGGGGCCGCCGGCGACGGGCTTGCGCCACCATTTGCGATATTGGCCGCCGGTCTCGTAGGCGGTCCAGTAGAGCCAGTCGCCGTCCTTCTGCGGCACCGAGGATTCGTCCTCCTTGATGCGCGCCTTCATCTCTTCGTACAATCGGTCGACCAGCGGCTGGTGCGGCGCCATCACGCTTTCGAAATAGGCATTCTCCGCCGCGAGATAGGCGAGCACGTCGGGGTCGGTGACCTCGGGAT
Source organism: Sphingomonas taxi (assembly GCF_000764535.1). NCBI lineage: Bacteria > Pseudomonadati > Pseudomonadota > Alphaproteobacteria > Sphingomonadales > Sphingomonadaceae > Sphingomonas > Sphingomonas taxi. Next base: position 3,017,546 of record NZ_CP009571.1, read on the forward strand.
AGTTCGGGTCCTTAAGCCAGGCATAGGGATCCTCGAGGGTGATGCCGTGCGTGGTGAAGCGGTGCGGGCGCCGGTCGGCGACGGGCGGCGTGATATCGGTCATTCCTATGCCTTAGCTGCGCGATCGGGGGCCGTCATGCCCTTCCCCATGCAATCGGACGGTCGAGCAACAAAGCGGAAACACCTCGACCATTGAACCGTTCCGGCCGCGCCGCCATGGCTGCTCCCCGGACGATTGGGGGACATGGGACATGGCCGGCGGATTGGTTGCGCTGCTCGACGATATCGCGGCGATGGCGAAGCTCGCCGCCGCCAGCCTCGACGACGTCGCCGGCGCGGCGGGCAAGGCGGGGGCGAAGGCGGCGGGCGTCGTCATCGACGATACCGCGGTGACGCCGACCTATGTCGTCGGACTGAGCCCGGCGCGCGAACTGCCGATCATCGGCAAGATCGCGCTGGGGTCGCTCAAGAACAAATTGCTGTTCCTGCTGCCCGCGGCGCTGGTGCTGAGCGCGCTGGCGCCCTGGGCGATCACGCCGATCCTGATGCTCGGCGGCGCCTATCTGTGCTTCGAGGCGGCGGAGAAGATCGTCGGCGCGCTGACCGGCCACGGCCATGGCGACGATGCCGCGGTCGAGACCGATCCCAAGGCGCTGGAGGACCGGCAGGTGTCGGGCGCGATCCGTACCGACCTGATCCTGTCGGGCGAGATCATGGCGATCGCCTTGGGCGAGCTGAACGGGCAGTCGCTGGTCAATCAGGGAATCGCGCTGGCGCTGGTGGGGATCGCGATCACCGTCGGTGTCTATGGCGTCGTCGCGCTGATTGTGAAGATGGACGATATCGGCCTGCACCTCGCGCAGAAGCCGGGCGCGGGATCGCAGGCGTTCGGGCGCGGGCTGGTCGCGGCGATGCCGGTGGTGCTGAAGGCGCTGTCGCTGATCGGCACCGCGGCGATGGTCTGGGTCGGCGGCGGGATCATCGTCCACGGGCTGGAAGCGTTCGGCGTGACCGGCCTGCCGCACGCGCTCCACGCCGCCGCCGAGGGCGCGGCGCATGCGGTCGGCGTGCTGCCGGGGGTGGTGAACTGGGTGGTGACCGCGGTGGGATCGGGGATCGTCGGGCTGATCGTCGGCGGCGCGATCGTCGGCCTGCTACACCTGCTGCCGCGCAAGGGGCATTGAGGGGCGCGCCTTATCAGGGCCCGACTGCCTGCCAAAAACGTCCCGTCACCCCGGACTCGTTCCGGGGTCCACCGGCCCACAAGGGCATGGATCGAGGCTCAAGCCGATCCCCTCGCCGCAGAGTGGACCCCGGAACAAGTCCGGGGTGACGGAATGCATTGGGATACGTCATTCCGATTCAGGAGGTCGCCTCGCTCGCCGCGGTGGTCCAGCCCAATCTCGGGATCGTGATCGAGCGTTTGCCCGACAGGTCGACCCGCGCGACGAACAGTTCGCGGCTCTCGATATAGCCGATCAGCCGCCGCACCCGCCCCAGCGAGCTCGTGCCATAGGTCTCGGCCAGCGCCGTATCCGACGGACACGGCTCGCCGCCCTTCGCGGCGCGCGCGACCAGCAGGAAGGCGCCGATCATGTCGTCGGGCAGCGAATAGGCGAGCTCCATCGCCTCGGCCCATTGCGGGTCGGTGACGTCGAAGATCCCCGCGCGCGCCGCCGACAGCCGGCGGGTGAAGCCGGGCAGGTCGAGCGGCGGCCTGGCGAGGCCCGCCATGCGGCAGCGCACCTGGAAATCCTGGAACAGCACCGAGGGCGGGCGCAGCGCCGAATCGCGATCGGCGACGATCGCTTCCAGCACGCCCGCATAGATGCCCTCGACCTCCTCGTCCGACTTGTCGGGCAGCGGCGCCAATGTCGTCTGCTGCGACGCCGGCCGCTCGATCGTGTCGAGCAGTTCGTCCGCCGGCACCCGGCGCGGGCGCGAGTCGAACGCCATCGGCAGTTGCGGCGCCGCGTCGGGCGGCGGCGCGAAGATCAGTTGCTGGAGGTTCTCCGCCGGCGCGCTCGGCAGCGGCGTCAGCTTGGGGCTGCCGCTGCGCGCCGAGGTGGCGACCTGGCCGATCTTCACCGTGATCGGCCGCCGCGACACCGCCGGCCCGAGCGCAAGGAAGGTGCCGCGCGCGAGATCGCGGATCACGTCGGCCTGGCGCCGCTCCATGCCGAGCAGATCGGCGGCGCGCGCCATGTCGATGTCGAGGAAGGTGCGCCCCATCAGGAAGTTGCTCGCCTCCGCCGCGACGTTCTTGGCGAGCTTGGCGAGCCGCTGCGTCGCGATCACCCCGGCGAGGCCGCGCTTGCGGCCGCGGCACATCAGATTGGTCATCGCCGACAGCGAGGCGCGACGCACCTCCTCGGCGACCTCGCCGCCCGTCACCGGCGCGAACAATTGCGCCTCGTCGACGACGACCAGCGCCGGATACCAATGCTCCCGCGGCGCATCGAACAAGGCCGACAGGAAGGCGGCGGCGCAGCGCATCTGCCCTTCCGCCTCCAGCCCCTCGAGGCTGAGCACCACCGAGGCGCGATGTTCGCGCAGCCGGGTGGCGATGCGCGCGATCTCGGGCACCGAATAATCCGCCGCCTCGATCACGACATGGCCGTACGGCCCGGCGAGCGTGACGAAATCGCCCTCGGGATCGATCACCACCTGCTGCACCTGCCCCGCCGAGCCTTCGAGCAGGCGGCGCAGCAGATGCGACTTGCCCGACCCCGAATTGCCCTGGACGAGCAAACGGGTAGCGAGCAGTTCTTCGAGGTCCATGGTCACGGGCGCGCCGCGGTCGTCGCTGCCCATGTCTACGCTGACGGTCATTGGTTGCGCGTTTGGCGTATCCGGGGGGGCGGGGGCAAGCGGTTTGCGTCCGGTTGCCGCCCGGCGACGCGTCCGGTACGCCACCGCCGCCCGCCCCGACCAAGGACGCTCCCGATGGCACAGCTCCCCCTCGCCGATCTCGCCCAGCGCCTGCTGCGCAAACCCGCGCATGCGCTCGATCCCGAGGAGCGGCGCGTCCTCGATTCGATCGATTCCGGCACGATCGTCAGCCGCGACGCCGCCGACGAGGCGGATGCGCGCTCGAGCCTCGGCGACCGGCTCGCCGACCGCGTCGCGGCGGTGGGCGGATCGTGGGGGTTCATCATCGCCTTCACCGTCGTGCTGCTCGGCTGGATGCTGCTCAACACCGACGTGCTCGCGCATTTCGGCATGGCGTTCGATCCCTATCCCTACATCTTCCTCAACCTGATGCTGTCGACGCTCGCCGCGATCCAGGCGCCGGTGATCATGATGAGCCAGAACCGCCAGGCGGCGAAGGACCGGCTCGCCGCCAGCCTCGACTACGAGACCAATTTGCGCGCCGAGCTCGACATATTGCGGCTGCACGAGAAGCTGGACGGGATCGTGCTCGACCGGCTCGCCGCGCTGGAGGCGAAGATCGACGCTCTGGCGAAAAGCGTACCCACCGCCTAAAGGCACAGGATTATTCGCTAGAGGCAGTCATGGCAGGCCATTCCAAGTTCAAGAACATCATGCACCGCAAGGGCGCGCAGGATAAGAAGCGCTCGGGCATGTTCTCCAAGCTCAGCCGCGAAATCACCGTGGCGGCGAAAATGGGGATGCCCGACCCCGACATGAACCCGCGGCTGCGCGCCGCGGTCAACGCCGCCAAGGCGCAGTCGATGCCCAAGGACAATATCCAGCGCTCGATCGACAAGGCGAGCCGCAGCGATACCGAGAGCTACGAGGAGATCCGCTACGAGGGCTTCGGCCCGGGCGGCGTGTCGCTGATCATCGAGGCGCTGACCGACAATCGCAACCGCACCGCGACCAACGTGCGCACCGCGGTCGCCAAGAACGGCGGCAATCTCGGCGCATCCGGTTCGGTGAGCCATGCCTTCGACCGCGTCGGCCTGATCAACTATCCGGCGAGCGCCGGCGATGCCGAGAAGGTGTTCGAGGCGGCACTCGAGGCGGGGGCCGAGGACGTCTCTTCGTCCGAGGACGGTCACGAGATCTGGACCGCGGTCGGCGACCTGCACGAGGTCGCCAAGGCGCTGGAGCCGGTGCTCGGCGAGCCCGAGGGTGCCAAGCTCGCGTGGCGGCCGCAGACGATGGTGGCGGTCGACGAGGGCGATGCGGCGACGCTGTTCAAGCTGATCGACACGCTCGACGACGACGACGACGTGCAGACCGTCTGGGGCAATTACGAGGTCTCCGACGAGGTGATGGAGAAGCTGGGCTGACCTCGCCGGGTTCACGCGGAGGCGCGGAGGCGCGGAGTGTCGCGCCCGCGGCTGCGCCTTCCCGCGCCAGCGGGCCTCATCCCATGTCTGTCCGCTGGCGGGACCGTCGTCCCAAACGCGCGCCCTTCGCGTCTTCGCGTCTTCGCGCGAATCTGGTCCCCGGCTATCCAGGTAGAGCAGCTTTGGTTCACGCGAAGACGCGAAGCCGCGAAGAGGTTTTGCGCGCAGAGGCGCAGAGCGCGCAGAGAATGGTGCGTTCTGGACGGGCGTCTCGCCTATGGCTGAGCGGACATGCTGCCGCGCTCCTGACGCTCTCTCTGCGTCCTCTGCGCCTCTGCGCGCAAAATCCTTATTGCGTGGCGGCATCATGATCATTCTCGGCCTCGATCCCGGGCTCGGCACGACCGGCTGGGGCGTCATCCATGCCGATGGCAACCGGCTGTCGCACATCGCCAACGGGCAGATCCGCACCGATCCGTCGATGCCGCTGCCGCGGCGTCTGTCGAACCTGCATGCGGCGCTGATCGACGTGATCCTCACCGAGCGCCCCGACGGCGCCGCGGTCGAGGAGGTGCTCGGCAACACCAATGCGCAGTCGACGCTCAAACTGGGGCAGGCGCGCGGCGTCGTGCTGCTCGCCGCGGCGGGCAACGGGCTGCATATTGGCGAATATCATCCCTCGACCGTCAAGAAGGCGGTGGTCGGCACCGGCGGCGCCGAGAAACGACAGATCCAGGCGATGATGGCGGTGCTGCTGCCCGGCGCCAAGCTCGCCGGCCCCGATGCGGCGGACGCGCTGGCGGTGGCGATCACACATGCGCACCATCTCGCCTCGGCGCAGGGCATGGCGCGGCGGGCGCGGGTAACGGCATGATCGCGCATCTCAAAGGCCGGCTCGAATCGACTGGGATCGATTATGCGGTGATCGACGTCGGCGGCGTCGGCTACCTCATTGGCGCCTCGGCGCGGACGCTGGCGGCGATCGGTCCGGTCGGCGAGGCGGCGATGCTGCATACCGAGATGCTGGTCAGCGAGGATTCGATCCGCCTCGTCGGCTTTGCGCGCGCCGAGGAGCGCGACTGGTTCCGCCTGCTCACCGGCGTGCAGGGCGTGGGATCGCGCGTCGCGCTGGCGATCCTGTCGGCGCTCGACACGGCGGAGATCGCACGCGCCGTGTCGGCGCAGGACAAGGCGATGGTGGCGCGCGCCAATGGCGTCGGGCCGAAGCTCGCCGAGCGGATCGTGCGCGAATTGAAGGACAAGGTGGGTACGGTCGCGCTCGGCCCGGCGGCGGCGGCGCAGGTGATGCCGGTCGGCGCGGCGGCGGATGCGGTGTCGGCGCTGCTCAACCTCGGCTTCCGCCCCGCCGAGGCGGCGAGCGCGGTCGGCGCGGCGGAGGAAGACCTCGGGCCGTCCGCGACGCTCGACGCTTTGGTGCGGCTGGCGCTGCGCAAGGCGGCCAAGTAGTCGCCGCATTGCTGGACGCTCCGGCGAAACGGGACTATATCGGGAACATGGCGCAGCTTCACGTGTCCTTGCCGACGAGGACCACGCGATGAACCGATATCTGCCGGGTCGGCCATGATGCCGACGCGGTACGGGTGAAGGCGTCGATCGACGAAGGAAACGGCTTCAGCTGTCATCGATCGACAGCCCCCGTCCGATCGGTGGCGAGCCGATCGACGATCCGGACCGGTGTCGTCGAGCAAGGCGGGGCGGCCCGGTGGTCACGCTGGCGCCGCATGCAGGGGCGAGCTAGCAACGAAATATTCCCGAGGAGGCTTGCATGCACGTGACCGCAATTCTGAGCCATGCCGACGAGGGGGGCTTTACCGCCTTCAACCCCGAAACCGGCACCGCCACGCAGGGCGAGACGCTCGACGAGGCGCTCGCCAATCTGCGCGAGGCCGTCGAACTGTATCTCGAGGAATTCCCGATGGCGACGCGTGCAGCGCCATTTGTCACCAGCTTCGATGTCGCGGTGCATGCCTAAGCTGCCGATCTTGTCGGGTGCGGAGATCATCCGGATGCTGGAACGACTGGGTTTCGAACAGGTGAGGCAGCGCGGCAGTCATGTCGTCCTGCGTCGCGGCGATGTCGGCTGCGTCGTTCCCCTCCACAAGGCGGTGAAGACCGGCACGCTGGCAGGCCTGCTCCGTCAGGCCGGCGTGACGATCGACGAATTGTTGGCAGCACATTGACCGACGACCGTCTCCTCTCCGCCAGCCGTCGTCCCGAGGACGTGGATGCGGCGCTCCGTCCGCGCAGTCTCGACGAGTTCGTCGGGCAGCAGGCGGCGCGTGAAAACCTGCGCGTGTTCATCGAGGCGGCGCGCGGGCGCGGCGATGCGCTCGATCACGTGCTGTTCTTCGGGCCGCCGGGGCTCGGCAAGACGACGCTGGCGCAGATCATCGCGCGCGAGATGGGCGTCGGCTTCCGCGCCACCTCCGGCCCGGTGATCGCCAAGTCGGGCGATCTCGCCGCCTTGCTCACCAATCTCGAGGACGGCGACGTGCTGTTCATCGACGAGATCCACCGGCTGCAACCCGCGGTGGAAGAGGTGCTGTATCCGGCGATGGAGGATCGCGCGCTCGACCTGATGATCGGCGAGGGGCCGTCGGCGCGCAGCGTGCGGATCGACCTGCCCAAGTTCACGCTGGTCGGCGCGACGACGCGGCAGGGGCTGCTGACGACGCCGCTGCGCGACCGGTTCGGCATTCCGGTCAGGCTGCAATTCTACACGGTCGAGGAACTGACACGCGTCGTCACCCGCGCCGCCGGGCTGCTCGACCTCGACATCGCCCCGGATGGCGCGAGCGAGATCGCGCGGCGCGCGCGCGGCACGCCGCGCATCGCCGGGCGGCTGCTGCGCCGGGTGCGCGACTTCGCCAATGTCGCCGGCACGCCGACCGTCGACCGCGCCGCCGCCGACCGCGCGCTCAACCGGCTCGAGGTCGATTCGCTCGGGCTCGACGCGATGGACCGGCGCTATCTGCACATGATCGCCGACATCTATCGCGGCGGACCGGTAGGCGTCGAGACGCTCGCGGCCGGGCTCAGCGAGCCGCGCGACACGATCGAGGAGGTGATCGAGCCCTATCTGATCCAGCTCGGCCTCGTCGCGCGCACCGCACGCGGGCGCGTGCTCAATGCGGGCGGCTGGAAGCATCTCGGCCTCAACCCGCCCGCCGGATCGCAGGACGGCCTGTTCGACGTTCCCTGATGATCCGGTGTCGGCCCCGGGGCAGGCTGGCGCGTGGAGATGGCTCATGAGGATCGTGGCGAACCCTTCGGAAATCCCGTCACCCCGGGCTCGTTCCGGGGTCCACCGGGCCGCATGGCATCGGCCTGAGCCGCCAGCCTTTCTCCTCGTCGCAGAGTGGACCCCGGAACGAGTCCGGGGTGACGGCGTAAGCTCGGATGGCGCGCGGCCAATAGGAACGGCCATGTTCCACCGCCCTGCGGTCCGGCGAGCGTCTTGCACCTACAAACGCTGTTCGCCGCGCCCCGGACAGGCTAGATCGACCGCCACATTCTTATCCCGGAGCCTCGCGTGATCGCGCTTACCCTCATCCAGATCATCCAGGTGCTGCTGAACGTGCTGTGGTGGATCATCATGATCCAGTTCGTGCTGTCGCTGCTGATCGTGTTCAACGTCATCAACACCTCGAACAATTTCGTCAGCCAGCTGCATTACGGCCTCGATCGGCTGACCGAGCCGCTCTACCGGCCGCTGCGCCGGATCCTGCCCAACATCAGCGGCATCGACCTCGCGCCGCTGGTGGTGCTGATCATCATCCGCATCCTCGACAGCGTCATCCTGCCGAACATCGCGACCAGCCTGCTGGTCAACGGCGCAGTCTGATCCGCCGCCGATGCCGGCCTGGACGATCCGCGACGACGGTCTGCTCGTCGCGATCCGGGTGACGCCGCGCGGTGGGCGCGATGCGATCGCCGCCGGCACCGAGGAGCATCTCGCCGCGCGGCTCGCCGCCGCGCCGGTCGACGGCAAGGCCAATGCCGCGCTGATCGCGCTGGTCGCCAAAACCTTCGGCGTTCCGAAGCGCGCCGTCACGCTGGTCGGCGGTGATACCGCGCGGTTGAAGCGGTTGCACGTCGCCGGCGACGCCGCCGCGCTGGCGAAAATCGCCGCCGCGCTTTATGAGGCCGCGGCATGACCGCCACGATCATCGACGGCAAGGCCCATGCCCTTGCCCTGCGCACCCGCGTCGCCGCCCATGTCGCCACCTTTCGCGAGGCCACCGGCCGCGCCCCCGGCCTCGCCGTCGTGCTGGTCGGCGAGGACCCCGCCTCGGCGGTCTATGTCCGCAACAAGGGCAAGGCGACGCGCGACGCCGGCATGGCGAGCTTCGAGCATCGCCTGCCCGCCGACACCGATGCCGGGACGTTGCTGGCGCTGGTCGCGCAACTCAACGCCGATCCCGCGGTCGACGGCATACTCGTCCAATTGCCGCTGCCGGCGCATATCGATGCGGAAGCGGTGCTGCTCGCGATCGATCCCGACAAGGACGTCGACGGCTTCCACCCGGTCAACGCCGGCCGGCTCGCGATCGGCGCGGAAGGGTTCGTGCCGTGCACGCCGCTCGGCTGCCTGATGCTGCTCAAGGACATCCACCCCAATCTGTCGGGGATGGAGGCGGTGGTGGTCGGCCGGTCGAACATCGTCGGCAAGCCGATGGCGCAATTGCTGCTCCAGCAGAGCTGCACCGTCACGATCGTCCACAGCCGCACGCGCGACGTCGCCGCGCATCTGCGCAGGGCGGATATCGTCGTCGCCGCGGTCGGCATCCCGCGCTTCATCCAGGGCGACTGGATCAAGCCGGGCGCGAGCGTGATCGACGTCGGCATCAACCGGACCGATGACGGGCTGGTCGGCGACGTCGACTTCGCCGCGGCCAGCGCGGTGGCGGGCGCGATCACGCCGGTGCCGGGCGGCGTCGGGCCGATGACGATCGCCTGCCTGATCCGCAACACCTATGTCTCGGCGTGCCGGCGGGACGGCATCGAGGCTGCCCTGTGATCGAGCTGTTCGTCTCGACGCTGATCACCTTCTTCGTCATCATCGATCCGCTCGGCTGCGCGCCGATCTACGCCGGCCTGTCGGCGGGCGCCTCGCCGGTGCAGCGGCGCGCGATGGCGATCCGCGCGGTCGGCGTCGCGACGGTGATCCTGCTCGTCTTCGCGCTGGCGGGCGAGGCGCTGCTCAAGGGGCTGGGCATCAGCCTGGCGAGCTTCCGCATCGCCGGCGGCATCATGCTGTTTCTGATCGCGCTCGAAATGGTGTTCGAGAAGCGCACGCAGCGCCGCGAGGATCGCGCTGCCAAGGTGGCGCACGATCCCGAGGCGGACGACGTGTCGATCTTCCCGATGGCGATGCCGATGATCGCCGGGCCGGGCTCGATCGCCTCGGTGATGCTGCTCGTTGCGCGCACCAACGGCATCGAGGCGACGCTGGTCGTGCTCGCGGCGATGGGGGTGATCCTGTTGCTGACGCTGGTGGCGCTGCTCGCGGCGGGGCCGCTGATGCGGCTGCTCGGCGCGCGGATCGAGGCGGTGATCACGCGGCTGCTCGGCGTGCTGCTCGCGGCGCTGGCGGTGCAGTTCGTGATGGACGGGTTGCAGGTGAGTTTGCGGTAACCGCGGGCGTCCCCCTTTCCTCCCCCTCCGGCGCGCCGGAGGGGGAGGACACGGCGCCCTCCCGGCTCAATGCACCTTGAACAAGCGCAGCGGCGAATTGGCCGGCAGCGGCAATGGCGTCAGCCATGCCGGCACCTCGCCATGCGCGAGCTGGTCGTAGAAGCCGCCCGGATCGCGCGCGCGATAATTGGTCGATTCCGAATGGTTCGGGCAGAGCATCAGCATCGTCGCGCCGTGGCGCCTGATGATCGCATGCGCCTGGTCCGCGCTTCCACCAAAGGCATGCTGGACGTCGAGGATCGCATCGCCATTGCGGTGATACGGCCCCGCGATCGCGTCGTGATGCGTCACCGTGATCAGCCGCGGCCCGAGGTCGACGAAGGTGAAGATCGTCTGCGCCGGATAGCGGTCGAGCGCCTTCAGCACCGTATAGCGCACGCAGCTCCCGGTCGAACGGTTGACCCGCTTGGTATAGGCGTTGGGGACGTCGACCGGCAGATATTTGATGATCAGCCCGGCGAACAGGCCCGAGACGATGAGGAAGGCCGCCACCGTACCGCCGATCCGCACCGGCCACGAGCGATGCTCGAGCAGCCAGGGCAGCACGATCCAGCCGAGCAAGGTCGCGCCCGGCACCGCGAGCAGCTGCGCCGCCGGCCCGGCGCGCACCTGCCACAGCAGCATCAGGCAGGCGAAGGTGACGAACAGCGCCACCGCGCTCCAGCCGATCAGCGCCGGCGAGCGCCGCGCCCGCCACGTGCCGAGGATCACGCCGACGACGCCGACGATCGGCAGCGCCGCGATCGGAAAGCCGAGGCGGAACGGATGTTTGTAGATCGGCTTCGCCTCGCGGACGTTGTTCAGCCAGTTCTTCTGGAGCTCGGGCGAGACGCCCTCGGGCCGGCCGAGGCATTGCGGGAAGAAATGGACGAACCCCGCCGCGATTCCCGCCCCCGCCGCTACGGCGAGGCCGATGCGCAGCCCCCGCGACGTCGGGTTGAGCCACGCCAGCAGGAACAGCAAAGCCCCCGCCGCGACGGTGACGCTGAGCCACACCGGGGTCAGCGCGTCGCAGCGCATCGCGTAATTCGCGGTCGAGGCGAACGCCGCGAAGCCGATCGCGCTGCCGCCGCCGAGGCTGAGCGCATAGGCCTGCAACCGCCGCGCCTCGCCGCGGTCCCACACCCAGCGCAGCGCGAGGATCGCGCCCGCCATCGCGCAATAGGGCAGCATCTCGAGCCCGATCGCGAGACTGACCGCGCTTGCCAGCCCGACCATCAGCCCGCCGCGCGCGCCTTTGGCATCGCACAGGCCGGCGACGGTGAGGCTGAGCATCGCGAGCTGCCAGCCGTGATGGTCGATCCGCTCGGGCAGAAACATCAGCATTGTCGCCGAGGTGCCGAGCAGGAACAGCAACGCCAGCGGCCACGCGCGCGGATCGATCAGCCGCCGCACCGTCGCCGCGACGCCGAGCATCGCGATCGAGAGCGGCAGCAGCGGCGCGATCCCGCACGCCAGCCGCTCCGCCCAGAAATTGCTGGTGAACAGGCGGAAGAACAGGATCAGCCCGGCGATCGGCAGATCGACGATGCGGCTCCAGTGGATGTCGAAGCCGACCGGCGGATTGAGCCGGTAGTTGCGCAGATCGTACCAATCCTGCCCGGCGAGCCAGGCGCGCACCTGCATCAGCCGCATATTGTCGTCGGTGTCGCCGAGCGACAGCCAGCGGATCAGGTTCCAGTCGTTCCAGACGTACCAGACCATCACCCCGAGCCAGGTGACGAGAGTGAGCGCGATCCAGTGCCGGGCGAGCGCGTCGTCCAGCCGACCGCGGGGAGCTATGTTCAACTGAGCGACTTTCGTTTTGGCCGTTTCGTTCCCGGAGCAATGGCTTTAGGGCGGAGCGGATGGCGAGGGAAGCACCGGCACGACTTGCGGCGATACGCGACAGCGGCATGCTGGGGCAGATGATCCGCTTCGGTATCGCCGGGGGTATCTCGACGCTGATCTATTCGGCGGTCTATCTGCCGCTGACCGCCTGGGTCTTCCCGCGCGAGCATGCGGTCTACGCCGTGCCGTTCGCCTTCGCCGTCGCGGTCACCGCGGGCTTCTTCCTGCACAGCCGCTGGAGCTTCAAGGGCCATGGCACGCGTCGCCGTGGCGGCTGGCAGCAGGCGCAGTTCGTCGGCGTGCAGGCGACCGGCATGGCGCTCAACGCGATCGTCACCTGGATCGGCACCGCGCATTTCGGTCTGCCCGCCTGGGCACCGCTGCTGCCCGCGGTGGCGCTAGCGACGATCGTCACCTTCATCCTCAATCGCTGGCTGGTGTTCGCTTAATGGATCGCATCGTCTACGACCGCATGGCCGCGCATGATTCCACCCATTGGTGGTATCGCGCCCGCCGCGACATCCTCAGCGACTATCTGACCCGCTACGGCGCCCTGCCCAAGGACGCTCGCATCCTCGAGATCGGCTGCGGCACCGGCCACAATCTGCCGATGCTGGCGAGCTTCGGCGAGGTCGATGCGATCGAGATCGATCCCGCCGCACGCGCGATCGCCAGCGAGCGGCTCGGACGCCCGGTCGGCGATGCGCCGCTGCCCGACCTGCCCGGCGTCGCGCGCGGATCGTACGACCTCGTCGCGGTGCTCGACGTGGTCGAGCATATCGAGGACGATGTCGCGGCATTGAAGGGGATGGCGAGCCTGCTCAAGCCGGGCGGCAAGATCCTGATCGCGGTGCCGGCGCACCAATGGCTGTGGAGCGCGCACGACGTCGTGAATCACCACCACCGGCGCTATTCGAAGGCGTCGCTGGTCAAGGCGATCGCGGCGGCGGGGCTCGCGCCGCGCAAGCTCACCTATTTCAATTCGCTGCTGTTCCCGCTCGCCGCGGCGGCGCGGATCGCCGGACGGCTGACGGGCCGCGACGACAGCGACGATTCGCCCCCCGCCAAGCCGCTCAACGCCTTGTTCGAGAAGATCTTCCGGCTCGAACGCCACGCCGTCGGCCGCGTGCCGCTGACGCCGGGCGTGTCGATCGTGACGCTGGCGGAGCCGAACTGATCCGGACGGCGGCTATTCGGCCGCCCGTCGTTCGTCCGCCAATTCGAACTCGGGCGAGGGTTCGGCGGCGTTGAAGCCGAGCGTCGAGCGGCCCTTTACCGGGCCGGCGATGTCGGCGACCAGATAGAGCGGCCGCCGCTTCGATTCGATGTAGAGCCGGCCGAGATATTCGCCGATCATGCCGAGGACGAACATCTGCGCCGCCGACAGCACGGTGACGACGAGCATCGTCGAGGTCCAGCCCTGCACCGGCGAGCCTTCGAAAAAGCCCCACAGGATGTAGAAGAGCAGCAGCAGCGAGGCGCCGGCAAGGATCACCGAGGCGTGGCTGGCGAAGCGCAGCGGCGCGGTCGAGAAGCCGGTGACCGCGTCGAAGGCGAGCCGTACCATCTTGCCGAGCGGATAATTGGTCTCGCCGGCATGGCGTTCGGCACGGTCGTAGGGAAACGGTACCTGACGGAAGCCGACCCATGCCACCATGCCGCGGATGAAGCGCGCCTGTTCCGGCAAAGATAGCAGTGCGTCGAGCGCGCGGCGGCTCATCAGCCGGAAATCGCCGGTATCGAGCGGGATCGGCGTGTCGGTGACGCGGTCGAGCACGCGATAGAAAGCAGCGGCGGTCGCCTTCTTGAAGATCGTCTCGCCCTCGCGCTTGCGGCGCACCGCATAGACGACGTCGGCGCCCTCAGCGCTCATCGTCGCGCGCATGTCGGTGAGCAGTTCGGGCGGGTCCTGGAGATCGGCGTCGATGATGAGGATCTGTTCGCCCGAACACAGATCGAGCCCGGCGGTCAGCGCCAGTTGGTGGCCGTGGTTGCGCGACAGGTTGATCGCGACCAGCCGCGGGTCCTGTTCGCTGAGCCGCTGCATCACCGCCCAGCTGTCGTCGCGGCTGCCGTCGTTGATGAGGACGATCTCGTGATCGTCGCCGACCGCGGCGCGGGCCGCCGCCGCGACCCGCGCGTGCAGCAGGTCCAGGCACGCGGCCTCGTTGTAGCACGGGATGACGACGGACAGGGCGGGACGGTACATGACGCCCCGTCCTTAGCGGCTCACACGCCCGTCATCCATACGTAACGTGGCAGCGCATGGTCGTAGGCGCCGGGCGGCGCCTACGACGCGATGCTCAGCTATAGTCCTTGAGCTCGTCGCCGATGATGCGGACGACGTGGAGCACGTTGGTCGACCCCGGCGTGCGGAACGGCACGCCCGCCATCACGATCACCCGGTCGCCCGCCTGCGCGATGCCGGTGCGCAGCGCCATGCGCTTCGCCTTGCCGACCATGTCCTCGAACGATTCGACGTCGCGGGTGTGCACCGCATGCGTCCCCCACAGCAGGCCGAGCCGGCGCGCCGTCTCCTTGCTCGGGGTGAGCACGAGGATCGGCACCGAGGGCCGCTCGCGGGCGATGCGGCGCGCGGTCGAGCCCGAAGTGGTGAAGCAGATGATCGCGGTCGCCGAGGTGGTCTTGGCGATCTGCTTGGCGGCTTCCGACAGAGCGTCGGCGGTGGTCGGGTCGGGGCGCGTCACGGTGAAATGGACGCGGTCGCCGTGCATCGGGTCGCTTTCGACCGAGACGCCGATCGAGTTCATCATCGCGACCGATTCGACCGGCCACGCGCCCGCGGCGCTTTCCGCCGACAGCATGATCGCGTCGGCGCCGTCGTAGATCGCGGTGGCGACGTCGGACACTTCGGCGCGGGTCGGCGACGGGCTCTGGATCATCGATTCGAGCATCTGCGTCGCGACGACGACCGGGCGGCCGAGCCGGCGCGACGTCTCGACGATGCGCTTCTGGAGCGGCGGCACGGTCTGCGGCGGCAGCTCGACGCCGAGATCGCCGCGCGCGACCATCACGCCGTCGCACATCTCGACGATCTCCTCGAGCCGGTCGATCGCCGCGGGCTTCTCGATCTTGGCGAGCAGGGCCGCCTTGCCGCCGATCAGCTTGCGCGCCTCGGCGAGATCCTCGGGCCGCTGCACGAAGGAGAGCGCGATCCAGTCGACGCCCTGTTCGACCGCGAAGGCGAGGTCGCTGCGGTCCTTCTCGGTCAGCGCCGCCATCGGCAGCACGACGTCGGGGACGTTGAGCCCCTTGTTGTTCGACAGCGCGCCGCCGACCTCGACCAATGTCTCGATCCGGTCGGCGTCGTGGTCGGTAACGCGCAGCACCAGCTTGCCGTCGTCGAGCAGCAGGCGTGCGCCCGGTTCGATCGCCGCGAAGATCTCCTTGTGCGGCAGCTCGACGCGGGTGGCGTCGCCCGGCGTCGGATCGCGGTCGAGCACGAAGGTGCTGCCGTGTTCGAGCACGGTGCGCCCGCCCTCGAACTTGCCGACGCGCAGCTTCGGGCCCTGCAGATCGGCGAGGATCGTCGTCGGACGGTTGAATTCCTGTTCGAGCGCGCGGATCGCCTGGATCACCGCGACCTTGGACTGCTGGTCGCCGTGGCTCATGTTGACGCGGAAGGCGTCCGCGCCCGCCTGGAACAGCGTCGCGATCATCTCGGGGGTGTTGCTTGCCGGACCTAATGTCGCCAGCACGCGAACCTTTCGCGCGCGGGGCGCAATGGCAGTCGTCATAGAAAGGGCTCCTGGGGAATGGCCGCGCTCCCCTCTAGCCCCTATCTAGGACCGATCAACTTCCGAAAGGTTTTCATGACCGACAAACTCGCCGCGCTGCCCGACGCCGTCGCCGCGGCGGCGTTCCGCCGCCTCGTCCGCCACCTGCGCCATCGCACCGATGCGCAGAACGTCGACCTGATGGGCCTGTCGGGATTCTGCCGCAATTGCCTGTCCGACTGGATCGAGGAAGCGGGCGGCCTGAGCAAGGCCGAGGCGCGCGAGACGATCTACGGCATGCCGCAGGCCGAGTGGAAGGCGCGCTACCAGAGCGAGGCGACCCCCGAACAGCTCGCCCGCATGGAGGAAAGCCTCAAGCGCAACGAGGGCCGCGACGCCGGGGATGCGGCCCTCGACGAGGCGCTCGACGAGAGTTTCCCGGCGAGCGATCCGCCCGCGATGACCGAGCCCGGCCGGGGTTGAGCCCGGCGGGCTAAGCGCCTAGACGCCCGCCCCTACCGGTCGTGACCGGTATCCTTTCAGCGAATCATATGAGGGCCGCAGGGCGCCTGCGGCGGGGTGGGACAATGGCGGAAGAACGGCAAGACGGCATGGGCGGCGGCCAGGTCGCGGCGGACGAGCTGCGCCTCCTGATCGAGCGCGCCGAGCGGCTCGAGGAAGAGAAGAAGGGCATCGCCGACGACATCAAGGACGTGATGGCCGAGGCCAAGGGCCGCGGCTACGACCCCAAGGCGATCCGCAAGATCCTCTCGATCCGCAAGAAGAAGAAGGAAGAATATCAGGAGGAGGAGGCGATCCTCGAAGTGTACATGCAGGCGCTCGGAATGATCTGATCGCTGGGTGCGGAGATAGCGGCGTGTGGCCGCACCTTTTCTCCCACCCACGCCGTCACCCCGGACTCGTTCCGGGGTCTACCCTGCGGCGAGGAGAATGGCCGGAGCCGTGAGCGCGCGCCTGTGGCCCCGTGGACCCCGGAACCAGTCCGGGGTGACGGGTTTCGAATGGCGCAGTGGCGAGCCTTGATGGGGCACTGGCCATCGGCGAATCACCCCCGGTCGAGCCGCCGGCCCAAACCGACGAACAGATAGATCAGCGGCGGCACCAGGATCGCCGAGAGCAGCACCTTGGCGATCATCTGGCCGAGCAGCAATTCGCCGATCGGGAAGACGCCGGCGAAGGCGATCGTCACGAACAGCAAGGTGTCGACGATCTGGCTGAGCACGCTGGCGATGCCGGCGCGCAGCCAGAGCAGCCCGCTCCCCTCGCGCCCTTTCAGCGCGGCGAAGATCGTCACGTTGAGCGTCTGCGAGATGCCGTAGGCGACGATGCCGCCGAGCCAGATGCGCGGCGTGCCGCCCATCATCAGCGTGAAGGCGTCGCGCCGCGCCGGGTCCATGTCCGCGGCGGCGGGCACCGACAGCACCACCACCGACAGCAGGATCGACACGATCAGCGGCGCGAAGCCGATCCGCACCAGCCGCGTCGCGGTGTCGCCGCCGTGCAGTTCGGCGATCGCGCTCGACACGACGACGAGCAGCAGGAAGGCGAAGATGCCCGCCTCCACCGCGAGCGGGCCGAGCCCGACGAGCGGCCCCAGCGCCGACAGCGGGCCGAGCGCGACCTGTTTGTTGCCGAGCACGCCGGCGATGCAGACCATGCCGCCGTAGAAGATCGAGAAAGCGAAGAGCGAGCGCGGGATAGCGCGAACCGGAGTGTCCATCGCCGCGACGCTAGCGGCTTTCGCCCGGCCTGCAAACCGCGCGCGGGGCGGCCGGTGCGGATAGCCATTCCCACGCAGGCGCGCGACGGGTAACGTCGCCCGCGGAGAAGAGGATGCCATGGCCGATCCGCACGACGACCAGACCGCCCGCGCACAGGATGCCGCCCCCGGCGCGCCCGATCTCGCCGAGCTCCAGCATTGGACCTGGGTGATGGGCCGCGCGCAGCAGATGATGATGGAGCAGGGCCTGGGCCTGATGACGGCGGGCGGCGCGCTGCCCGACGCGGCGCCCTCCCCGCTCGTCAATCCCGCGCTGGTCCGCCAGACGCAGGATTATTGGCGCGACAATCTGGCGCTGTGGCAGCGCTTCGTCGATCCCGCCGCGGCGGTGCCGCCGCCGCCGCAATCGGACGGCGACGCGCGCGACAAGCGCTTCAAGGCGGCGGCGTGGCGCGACGATCCCTGGTTCGACTGGATCCGCCGCAGCTACAATCTGATCGCCGACCATATGCTGCGCGGCGTCGACGCGCTCGACGGCGTGCCCGAGCGGCAGAAGGAGCAGTTGCGCTTCGCCGCGCGCGGGCTCGTCGAGGCGATGAGCCCGTCCAACTTCCCGCTGACCAACCCCGAGGTGGTCGAGAAGACGATCGCGACCAAGGGGCAGAACCTGCTCGACGGGCTCAGGAACATGCTCGCCGATATCCAGAAGGGCCAGCTCACCCATACGTCCGAGGGCGCGTTCGAGGTCGGCCGCAACCTGGCGACGACGCCGGGCAAGGTGGTCAAGCGCACGCCGCTGTACGAGCTGATCCAATATACGCCGACCACCGACCGCGTCATGACGACGCCGCTGGTGATCTTCCCGCCGTGGATCAACCGCTTCTACATCCTCGATCTGACCCCCGAGAAGAGCTTCATCCGCTGGGCGGTGGAACAGGGCATCACCGTCTTCATGGTGTCGTGGAAGTCGGCGGACGCGTCGATGAAGGACGTGGTGTGGGACGATTACGTCACCGCGCAGGTCGACGCGGTCGACACGATCCGCGCCGCGCTCGACGTCCCGGCGGTGCATACGATCGGCTATTGCGTCGCCGGCACGACGCTGGCGGCGACGCTGGCCCTGCTCGCCGCGCGCGACGAGGCGGACAAGGTCGCCAGCGCGACCTTCTTCACCGCGCAGGTCGATTTCGCGCAGGCCGGCGAATTGCAGCATTTCGTCACCGACGAGCAACTGGCGCTGATCGGCACCTTGTCGCCGCAGGGCTTCCTCGACGGGCGCTACATGGCCGCGACGTTCAACCTGTTGCGCGGGCGCGACCTGATCTGGAATTACGTCACCAACAATTATCTGTTGGGGTCCGACTATACGCCGTTCGATTTGCTCCACTGGAACGGCGACACCACCAACCTGCCGGCGAAATGGCATCTGTCGTACCTGACCGATCTGTATCGCGACAATCTGCTCGTCCAGCCGGGCGCGATGTCGGTGGCGGGCGAGGCGCTCGATCTTCGCCGGGTGACGACGCCGGCCTATGTCCAGGCGGGGCGCGAGGATCATATCGCGCCGGCCGACAGCGTCTGGCGAATCACCCATCTGCTGCGCGGGCCGCTGCGCTTCGTGCTCGCCGGATCGGGGCATATCGCGGGCGTGGTGAACCCGCCGGCGGCGGGCAAATACCAATATTGGACCAACGAATCGGGTGCGGAGAGCCTCGCCGAATTCGTCGCCGGCGCGACCGAGACGAAGGGTAGCTGGTGGCCGGACTGGCTCGCCTGGCTGCGCGCGATCGACGGCGACACCGTCGCCGCGGCGGGCGCACGGCTGCCCGGCACGGGGGCGCTGACCGCGCTCGGCGAGGCACCGGGAGACTATGTCCGCGCGCGGTAACGCTATCATGCTGCACCGCAACAAATTTAGTTGAAAGTGAGGGCGATACCGACTATTGTGCGTTGCAGCATAATAGCTGGAGTAGGATCGATGGACGATACCGTCCCGAAGTCGCCGATCACGCCCGCCCGCCGTGGCGCCGGCGCCGCGCGTGGCGCCGATAGCGCCGCCGCCCCGTCCCAGCGTTCCAAGATCAAGCCGACCGGCAGGAAGCCGGCTGCGGTGCGTGCGCCCGAGCCGGCGACCGCATCGCTTCCCGTCGTGCCCGCCGCCGTCCCGGTCGCGGTCGCGCCGATTGTCCCACCCGCAGCAAAGGAAGTTCCCATGGAAACGATCGAAAACGTCACCGCCACGACCCAGACCGCCTTCACCGATGCGACCGACCGCGCCAAGGGTGCCGTCGACAAGAGCCAGAAGCTGCTCCAGGAGGCCAGCGAGTTCGGCAAGGGCAATATCGAGGCGCTCGTCGAATCGTCGAAGATCGCCGCGCGCGGCCTCGAGACGCTCGGCCAGGATGCTGCCGCTTATGCCAAGAAGTCGTTCGAGGAGGCCGCCACGGTCGCCAAGACGCTGACCTCGGTCAAGTCGCCGACCGAATTCTTCAAGCTGCATTCGGATTACGTCCGCTCGTCGTTCGACGCGCTCGTCCAGCACAGCTCGCACAATGCCGAAGCGGTGCTGAAGCTCGCCGGCGAAGTGGTGCAGCCGCTGTCGAACCGCGTCGCGCTCGCCGCCGAGAAGCTGAAGGTCGCGGCGTAAACTTCTATTCGATCCAGAGCAAAGGGGCGGCCGCAGCGATGCGGTCGCCCTTTTCCTGTTCCAAGCCCTTGCTCCGCGCGCCCGGCGTGCCATATTTCGGCGATCACCATGACAGTTGAAGCGATCACGATGGCCGAACGCCGCGACGATGGAACGGATGAGGGCACCGGCCTCGCCACCAAGACCCGGACGCGGACAAAACAGCCGACGCCGTACCGCGTTCTGATGCTCAACGACGACTATACGCCGATGGAATTCGTCGTCCTGTGCCTGCAACGCTTCTTCCGGATGAACATGGAGGAGGCGACGCGGGTCATGCTGCACGTCCATCAGAAGGGCGTCGGCGTCTGCGGCGTGTTCTCCTACGAAGTCGCCGAGACCAAGGTCGGGCAGGTCATGGACTTCGCCCGCCAGAACCAGCATCCGCTGCAATGTACGCTGGAGAAGGCGTAAACGTCGGACAGGCCGCCGTCGCCGTTACCGCGCGCCCGGCAGCCAGCTGAAGTCGAGACCTGCCGCCCGTGCGGTGTCGCGCGCGGTGTGATGCGCGGTCCGCACCAACATGGTTTCGTCGACGAAGGTCATCCGGCCGCCGTCGCGCGCGATCATCCCCTCGTCCTGCAGCTGGCGCAGCATGCGGTTGACGTGCACCGCGGTGAGCCCGGTGGCATCGCCGATCTCCTCCTGCGTCAGCCCGAGCTGGAAGGTGTTGCCGGCGGTGCCGTCGACGATGCGCAGCCGGTTGCGGATGTCGATCAGCAGCGCCGCGACGCGCGCCTTGGCCGAGGTGCGGCCGAGCCCGGCGAGCCGGTCGGTGAGCGCGACGCGTTCGATCTGGTCGACCGCGATCAGCAGCGCGGCGAGTCGGGGATGATCGGCGCTGAGCGTGCCGATCGCCGCCCGCTCGACCGGCGCGACGGCGCATTCGGTGAGCGCGATCACCGTTTCGGGCGAGTTGCGATAGACCAGCCCCGCCATCGCCACCAGATCGCCGCGGAACAGGAACCGCAGGATCTGGCGGCTGCCGTCGGGCAGGATGACATAGCTCATCATCGTGCCGCGTTTGACCACGAACAGCTCCGGGGATTTGTCGTGTTCGCGCAGCAGCACCGCGCCGCGGCGCAGTGTCCGTTCGCGCTGTTCGAGGCTGTCGAGGGCCGCCTTCTCATTGTTCGACAGGTCGATCAGTTCGCCGAGGCGCTCGGCGAGGCAACTGGTCGTCACGCTGTTGAAATCCCCCAATTAATCGATTCTGGGTAGCAGCAACCCAAGTCGGTGCATTAAAATCAATCAACAAGCCGGGTTAAAGTTGGTTATGCGGGTGCGATCGTCCATCGCCGCATTCGCGTCTTGCGCGGGCGCGGCGGCGCGTTAGACGACGGGGATGGACCGTATCCTCATCCGTGGCGGCAATCGCCTGTCGGGCCGCCTGCGCATCTCGGGCGCCAAGAACGCCGCGCTGACGCTGATGCCCTGCGCCTTGCTTACCGACGAACCGCTGACGCTGCGCAATTTGCCGCGGCTCGCCGACGTCGACGGTTTCGGCCATCTGCTCAACCAGTTGGGCGCCTCGACGCGGATCGAGGGGACGCGGCCGGAGGATTTCGGCCGGGTGATGACGATCCGCGCCGGCAAGCTCACCTCGACCGAGGCGCCCTACGATATCGTCCGCAAGATGCGCGCGTCGATCCTCGTGCTCGGCCCGGTGCTGGCGCGCGCCGGCGAGGCGACGGTGTCGCTGCCCGGCGGCTGCGCGATCGGCAATCGCCCGATCGACCTGCACCTCAAGGCGCTGGAGGCGATCGGCGCCGAGCTCGAAATGGCGGCGGGCTATGTCAAGGCGACCGCGCCGGGCGGGCGACTGACCGGTGGGCGCTATCGCTTCCCGGTGGTGTCGGTCGGCGCGACCGAGAATGTCGTGATGGCGGCGGTGCTGGCCAAGGGCAGCAGCGTGATCGAAAATGCGGCGCGCGAGCCCGAGATCGTCGACCTGTGCAACTGCCTCGTCGCGATGGGCGCGCGGATCGAGGGGATCGGCACCGAGACGCTGGAGATCGAGGGCGTCGACCGGCTCCACGGCGCGACCTATGCGGTGATGCCCGACCGGATCGAGGCGGGCAGCTATGCCTGCGCCGCGGCGATCACCGGCGGCTCGCTCGAGCTGCTCGGCGCCAATGCCGCCGACATGCAGGCGACGATCGACGCGCTGCGCGAGGCGGGCGTGACGGTGACCGAGACGCGCGACGGCGTGTCGGTCGAGGCGAATGCGCCGCTCGGCCCGATCACGTTGTCGACCGCGCCCTATCCGGGCTTCGCCACCGACATGCAGGCGCAGTTCATGGCGATGCTGTGCAAGGCGTCGGGCGCCAGCGTGCTGACCGAGACGATCTTCGAGAACCGCTACATGCACGTGCCCGAGCTGGCGCGGATGGGTGCCGACATCCAGGTCCACGGCCGTACCGCGGTGGTCAAGGGCGTCGACCGGCTGGTCGGCGCGCCGGTGATGGCGACCGACCTGCGCGCGTCGATGAGCCTGATCCTCGCGGGGCTGGCGGCGGAGGGCGAGACCTCGGTCGCGCGCGTCTACCACCTCGACCGCGGCTACGAGCGGCTGGAGGAGAAGCTCTCCGCGGTCGGCGCCGACATCGAACGCGCCAGCGACGGGTGACGTTCGGGGCTGAGCCCCGCAAGATCCGTGACCCCGGCCTATATCAGCGCAGTGCTCCTGCGAACGCAGGAGCCCAGAGCCAAGCAAACAACGTCTTATGGCGTTCGGGAATCCTGGGCTCCTGCTTTCGCAGGAGCACCGGGCGACTTTCCTGGAGGCCTCGACTTGTTCCGGGATGACGGAGTGGTCGGTGTGCGATTACGCGAAACCAACCCCCACCCCCGACGAATGGTGCATGGCACCCTGCCCCGGCATCTGTTAGCCCTGCTGTCATGCCCAGTTCGGCCGCCGCATCCGCCCGTGAGATCCTGACCCGCCTTCACGACGTGATGGCGGGTCGCAACCCGGCGCAGGCCAAGCTCAACGCCGTCGTCGGCATCATCGCCGAGGCGATGGATAGCGAGGTCTGCTCGATCTATCTGCTGCGCGAAGGCGTGCTCGAACTCTTCGCGACGCGCGGGCTCGACCAGGCGGCGGTCCACGTCACCAAGCTGGCGCTCGGCGAGGGGCTGGTCGGCTCGATCGCCGAGGATGTCGAGGTGCTCAACCTCGACGAGGCGGCGAGCCACCCCGATTTCGCCTACAAGCCCGAGACCGGCGAGGAACGCTATCACAGCTTCGCCGGCGTGCCGATCATCCGCCGCGAGCGCGCGGTCGGCGTGCTCGCCGTCCAGCATAGCGAGCAGCGCAAATATCAGGACGTCGAGATCGAGGCGTTGCAGACCGTCGCGATGGTGCTGTCGGAACTGATCGCCAACGCCGGGCTGATCGACAGCGCGACCGCCGGCAGCGACCGGCCGCAATCGACCGCGGCGGTGCGCCTGCCCGGGCAGAAACTGGTCGAGGGCATGGCATCGGGCCACGCCGTCTTCCACCAGCCGCGCATCGTCGTCGAACATACCGTCGCCGAGGACACCGACGCCGAGCGCCACCGCGTCTATGCCGCCTTCGACAAGATGCGCGAACAGATCGACCGGATGACGCGCGAGGCGGAATTCGGCGTCGGCGGCGAGCATGAGGAGGTCCTCCAGACCTACAAGATGTTCGCCTATGACGAGGGCTGGGCGCGGCGGATCAACGAGGCGATCGATTCGGGGCTCACCGCCGAGGCCGCGATCGAGCGCGTCCAGCAGCGCACCCGCCAGCGCATGCGCCAGATCGACGATCCGCTGCTCGCCGACCGGATGCACGATCTCGAGGATCTCGCCAACCGGCTGCTGCGCATCGTCTCGGGCCAGATGGGCACGGCGGCGCAGATGGGGCTGCGCCAGGACACGATCCTGATCGCGCGCAATCTCGGCCCCGCCGAATTGCTCGAATATGACAAGCGGCGGCTGAAGGGGGTGATCCTGGAAGAAGGGTCGCTCACCGCACATGTCACGATCGTCGCGCGCGCGATGGGCGTGCCGGTGCTAGGGCGCGTCCGCGACGTCCGCCGATTGATCGCCGAGGGCGATCTGCTGCTGCTCGATTCGGTTGCCGGCAACGTCTTCGTCCGCCCGTCGGCGGCGATGGAGGAGGCGTTCGAAGCCAAGCTCGCGATGCGCCAGAAACGCAAAGCCGCCTTCGCCGCGCTGCGCGACGTGCCGCCGGTGACCAAGGACGGTCACCGCGTCACGCTGATGGTCAACGCCGGACTGCGCGACGATGTCGCCGCGCTCGACGTGACCGGTGCCGACGGCATCGGCCTGTTCCGCACCGAATTCCAGTTCCTCGTCTCGGCGACGCTGCCGCAGCGCGAGCGCCAGCAGCGGCTCTATCGCGAGGTGCTCGACGCGGCGGGGACGCGTCCGGTGATCTTCCGCACGGTCGATATCGGCGGCGACAAGGCATTGCCCTATCTCAACAAGAAAGATGCCGACGAGGAGAATCCGGCGATGGGCTGGCGCGCGCTGCGGCTCGCGCTCGACCGCGACGGCCTGATGAAGGTGCAGGCGCGCGCGCTGATCGAGGCGGCGGCGGGGCGCACGCTCAACGTCATGTTCCCGATGGTGTCGGAGGCGTGGGAATTCGCCGAGGCGAAGGCGCTGTTCGAGGCGCAGCGCGTCTGGCTCGATGCGCGCGGGCGGCGGCCGCCGCTGGCGATCCGCTATGGCGCGATGCTCGAGGTGCCCGCGCTCGCCGAGCAGCTCGATCTGTTGCTGCCCGACATCGACTTCCTGTCGGTCGGCACCAACGACCTCACGCAATTTTTATTCGCGGCCGATCGCGCCAATCCGCGGCTCGCCGAACGCTACGACTGGCTGAGCCCGTCGATCCTGCGCTTCCTGTCGCGGGTGATCGGGCCGTGCCGCGACGCGGGCGTCGACCTCGGCGTCTGCGGCGAGATGGGTGGGCGGCCGGTCGAGGCCATGGCGTTGATCGGATTGGGAATCGATCGGCTGTCGATCACCCCGGCGGCGATCGGGCCGATCAAGGCGATGGTGCGCAGCCTCGATCATGGCGCGGTCCAGCGTTTCGTCGCCGAGCTGATCGCGCGTCCGCCGCGCGACATGCGCGGCGCGCTGACCGAATGGGCGGCGCAGCACGGCGTCGATCTGGCCTGAAAGGCTGCCGAACCGCGGCCACCCCGCGTTGACTTGCAGCAAGGCATCGGGGAATGTCATGCACGTCAGCGATCCGCAGCCCTCCCTTGGAGACACGAATGGACGAGGTCGATCCCGGCCAGCCGAACCCGACCCCCGTTGCCCAGGCTCGCCCGGGTGAACGGCTGCGCCAAGCGCGGGAGATCAGGGGGCTGAGCCTGGCCGAAGTCGCGGCGCGGACGCGCGTGCCGCAACGACATCTGGAGGCGTTGGAGACCGGCGACTATGCGCTGCTGCCCTCGCCGACCTATGCGATGGGCTTCTCCAAGGCCTATGCGCGCGCCGTCGATGCCGACGAGGTCTCGATCGCGCAGGACGTACGCCGCGAGCTCGACCGGCTCGGGCCGCGCCAGCCCGAATACGTCCCCTACGTCACCGCCGACCCGGCGCGGGTGCCCTCGCGCGGCGTCGCGGTGATCGGCGCCGGCGTCGCGCTCGCGGTCTTGATTCTCGTCGCGCTCTGGTATGGCAGCAGCCTGTTCCAGCCGCAGGCCACCACCACGGCGGCGACCGACGACGTCGCCACGCAGGCGGTCGCGCCCAAGCCGACCGCGGCGCCGTCGCCGGCGATCCCGACCGGCGGGCAGGTGGTGCTGACCGCGACCGACACGGTATGGCTGCGCGTCTACGACGCCGACGACAAGGTGCTGTTCCAGGGTACGATGAAGCCAGGCGACCGGTTCGAGGTGCCCGCCGCCGCCAAGGATCCGATGATCAACGTCGGCCGTCCCGACAAATTGGCGGTCACGCTCAACGGTTCGGCGATCCCGCCGCTCGGCGACGGATCGCGCCCGATCAAGGATGTCGCGGTCAGCGGCTCGGCGGTCGCGCTGCGCCTCGCCGGCCAGCCCGCCGCCCAGCCCGCCGGGACGCCGACGGCGGCGCCTCGACCGACCCGCAGCGGCGGTGCGCGGCGCGACGGCGGCAACCGGCGCAGCAGCCCCGCCGACACCGCCGGCGCCGACCGCATCGTCCCGCAAGAGCCGGCGGCGACAGGCAATTCTTTCGCACCTTAAGGCTGGCGACAGGTGGCCGGATGCAGCTATGGCGGCATGGAATTGACCCAAGCCGCGCCGGGGGGTGCCAAGATTATGCGTACGATCATCTGGGCGCTTGCCGCCACCTCGCTGATACCGGTCGCCGCCGCGGCGCAGAGCAACGTCGAAGGCCGCGTCGGCAAGCTCGAGAGCGAGATGCGCGCGGTGCAGCGCAAGGTGTTCCCAGGCGGCGCCGGCCAGTATCTCCAGCCGGAGATCACCCGCCCCGACGCGCCGCAGCAGGCGGGCGGCACCCCGGCGACCAGCGCGGTCGCCGACCTCACCGGCCGCGTCACCGCGCTGGAACAGCAGATGGCGTCGATGACCGACCAGATCGAGCAGACCGGGTTCAAGCTGCGCCAGCTGCAGGATCAGTTCGACGCCTATAAGCGCAGCAACGACGCGCAGCTGAAGGCGCTGGCGACTACCCCGGCGCTCGCCGCCGCGCCCGGCTCGGCACCGCTCGGTGGAGGCGACGACACTGCGCGCCCCGCCGCCACGCCCGCCCGGAGCAACACGCCCGTGTCGGTCGCCGCCGCCGGTGACACCGCCCCCTCCGCCGCCGCGGTGGCCGGCGCCAAGGTCGACAAGCCGAGCACCGGCGACACGCCCGAGGACGAATATCTCTACGGCTATCGCCTGTGGGCGGCGAAGCAATATCCGCAGGCCGAGGTGCAGCTGAAGAAGGTCGTCGCCGACTATCCCAAGCATCGCCGCGCGAGCTGGGCGCAGAATCTGCTCGGCCGCGCCTATCTCGACGAGGGCAAGCCGAGCCTCGCCTCGATGGCCTTCTACGACAATTACAAGAAGATGCCGGACGGCGAACGCGCCCCCGACAGCCTCTATTATCTCGCCCAGGCGCTGATGAAGCTCAACAAGCCGGCCGACGCATGCAAGGTCTATGGCGAACTGACCGACGTCTACGGCACCAAGATCTCTCCGAGCATGAAGGCCGATGTCCAGAAGGGCCGTACCGCCGCCAAGTGCAAGTGACCCGTTCGCCGTCGC
This sequence comes from Sphingomonas taxi, assembly GCF_000764535.1. Lineage (NCBI taxonomy): Bacteria > Pseudomonadati > Pseudomonadota > Alphaproteobacteria > Sphingomonadales > Sphingomonadaceae > Sphingomonas > Sphingomonas taxi. The sequence continues at coordinate 3,044,776 of NZ_CP009571.1, forward strand.
GGCGGAGCGGTTCCATCACGACCTCAACCGCGCGCTCGGGGTCGAGCCGCGCGGGGTGATCCTGCTCGCCGTGTCGGGCGGGCCCGATTCGATGGCGATGCTGACGCTCGCCGCGGCGACCTTCCCCGGCCGTATCCGCGTCGCCACCGTCGACCACCGGCTGCGCGCCGCCGCGGCCGGGGAGGCGGCGATGGTGGCGAACCATTGCGCGTTGCTCCACGTGCCGCATGCGACGCTGATCCCCGACCAGCCGATCACCGGCGCGAGCATCCAGGCGGCGGCGCGGCAGGTCCGCTATCGCCTGCTCGCCGACCACGCCCGCGCCATCGGCGCCGAGACGATCGCCACCGCGCACCATGCCGACGATCAGGCCGAGACCTTCCTGATGCGCGCCGCGCGCGGATCGGGCATCGCCGGGCTCGCCGGGGTGCGGCCGCGTGCGACGATCGAGGGCGCCACCGTCATCCGGCCGCTGCTCGAATGGCGCCGTGCCGAACTGCGCGCGATCGTGCGGCGCGCCGAGGCGCCGTTCGTCGACGATCCCTCCAACGCCGATCCGGCGCACGACCGCACCCGCTTCCGCCGCCTGCTTGACGCCAACGAATGGCTCGGGCCGCCGCAGCTCGCCCGCGCCGCCGCCGCGCTCGCCGAGGCGGATGGCGACGTGCGTGCGATCGTCGAATGGCTGTGGTCGAGCCGCGCGGCCGCCGACGGCGCCGGGGTGCGGATCGACATAGCCGGCCTGCCCCGCGAACTCGTCCGCCGCCTCGCCCGCCGCGCGATCGGCATGGTGGTCGAGGCCGCCGCTTTGCCCGCGCCGAAGTGGAGCGACTCGGCGAATATCGAGGCGCTGCTCGACGCGCTCGCCGCCGGCCGGCGGGCGACGCAGGCGGGCGTGCTGGTGTCGCCGCACGGCGACAGCTGGCGTTTCCGTCCCGCCCCGGCGCGTCGTTCTTCCGGATCGGCCGAATCAGGCTGAGCGTTCCATTGCCATTAACCTCCACACGCCTATCTTGTGCTGCGAAAGGTTCCCCATGAACGATAACGACAAGCAGCCCCAGAACGGCGATGGCGGCAACGGCGGCAACGGCGGCAACCCCTGGATGAAGAGCCTGCTCATCTGGGTCGGCATCCTGCTCGCGCTCGCGCTGTTCGTCACGATGTTCAACGGACCGAATACGGCCGGCGCGCGCAACACCGTCGCCTATTCGAAATTCCTCGACCAGGTCGACGAAGGTACCGTGAAGGATGTCGCGATCAGCCGCGACGTCATCACCGGCACCTATTCGAGCGGCGAGACGTTCCGCACCTATCCGATCCAGGACCCGACGCTGGTCCCGCATCTGCGCCAGAAGAACGTCACCATCGCCGCCAAGCCCGACGAGGGCACGTCGATGTGGATGCTGCTGCTCTACCAGTCGCTGCCGTTCCTGCTGTTCCTCGGCATCGCCTTCTTCGTCATCAAGCAGATGCAGAAGAACACCGGCGGCGGCGCGATGGGCTTCGGCAAGAGCCGCGCGCGCATGCTGACGCAGAAGGAAGGCAAGGTCACCTTCGACGACGTCGCCGGCATCGACGAGGCGCGCGCCGAGCTGACCGAGATCGTCGACTTCCTCAAGGACCCGACCAAGTTCGCGCGGCTCGGCGGCAAGATCCCGAAGGGCGCGCTGCTGGTCGGATCGCCCGGTACCGGCAAGACGCTGCTCGCCCGCGCGATCGCGGGTGAGGCGGGCGTGCCGTTCTTCACCATCTCGGGCTCCGACTTCGTCGAGATGTTCGTCGGCGTCGGCGCCAGCCGCGTCCGCGACATGTTCGAACAGGCCAAGAAGAGCGCGCCGTGCATCGTCTTCATCGACGAGATCGACGCGGTCGGCCGCCATCGCGGCGCCGGCCTCGGCAACGGCAACGACGAGCGCGAGCAGACGCTCAACCAGTTGCTCGTCGAGATGGACGGTTTCGAGGCGAATGAGGGGATCATCATCGTCGCGGCGACCAACCGTCCCGACGTGCTCGATCCCGCATTGCTGCGTCCGGGTCGCTTCGACCGTCAGGTCGTCGTGCCGCGCCCGGATATCGAGGGCCGGATCAAGATCCTCGAAGTCCATATGAAGAAGGTGCCGCTGGCGCCCGACGTCGACGCGCGGGTGATCGCGCGCGGCACTCCGGGCTTCTCGGGTGCCGATCTCGCCAACCTCGTCAACGAGGCGGCGCTGATGGGCGCGCGCAAGGGCAAGCGGCTGGTCGCGATGGCCGAGTTCGAGGAGGCCAAGGACAAGGTCATGATGGGCGCCGAGCGCCGCAGCATGGTGATGACCGAGGACGAGAAGCGCATGACCGCCTATCACGAGGCGGGCCATGCGATCGTCTCGATCCACGAACAGGCAAGCGACCCGATCCACAAGGCGACGATCATCCCGCGCGGCCGTGCGCTGGGCATGGTGATGCGCCTGCCCGAGCGCGACAGCTACAGCTATCATCGCGACAAGATGTACGCCAACCTCGCGGTGTCGATGGGCGGCCGCGTCGCCGAGGAGATCATCTTCGGCTACAACAAGGTCTCGTCGGGCGCGAGCGGCGACATCCAGTACGCTACGGGTCTGGCGCGCGACATGGTCACCAAATGGGGCATGTCGGACAAGGTCGGCCCGGTCGAATATGCCCAGCCAGAGGGCGAATCGTTCCTCGGCTATTCGTCGTCGCAGCCGGTTCGCATGTCGAATGCGACCGCGCAGCTGATCGACGACGAGATCAAGGGCATCGTCGAGGGCGGCCTCGCCCGTGCCAAGCAGTTGCTGACCGAGCATGTCGACCAGCTCCATCTGCTCGCCGGTGCGCTGCTCGAATATGAGACGCTGTCGGGCGACGAGATCAAGAAGCTGATCGCCGGCGAGGAGATCGGCCGGATCGACTCGGGTCCCAAGCCGAGCGTGCCGCGGGCCGGCACCTCGATCCCCAAGACGCGCCGCCCCGGCGGCCCGTTCGGCAACCCGGCACCGGCGGGGGCGTAACCCCCGCGGCGGTTCAGCCCGCCGTCAGTTTGTTCGCGCTAATCGGCGGCATTCCCATTCGGAGTGCCGCCGATGTCGCGTAAAGCCTTGATCGCCCTTGCCGTTTCCCTTGCCGCCGCGGCGCCGGCCAGCGCCGCGATGAGCGTCGGCACCTTCCTGACCCGCGCCGCGCCGCTGCGTGAGAATCCCTTCACCGCGCTGACCAACCCCGATTATCAGGTGCTCAAGGCGGAGGCCGATACCGCCACCCGCCAGCTCCGCGCCGACAGCGCCGCGCGCGTCGCCGCCGGCAAGAAACCGATCGCCTGCATGCCCGAGGGCGCCAAGATCGGCATCCTGCAGATGCTCGGCGGCCTCGACGCCCTGTCGCCGGCGGAGAAGAAGCTGCCGCTCAAGGAGGGATATGCGCGGGTGCTGGCGAAGACTTATCCGTGCTGAGCGTAGCGGGCGGGTTCTACGCGCAGAGGCACGGAGGCGCGGAGATGCTGCTGGGTGGCGGGCGATGCCCAGTCCGTCATCCCGACGAAAGTCGGGACCCATGGACGCGCTGGCGGACATGATGGGCGGACATCGGCGGCGTCGTATCCATGGGTCCCGGCATCCGCCGGGATGACGAATGGGAGCACGGCGCTCGCGGGGGGATATGCGGGCGGGGTTCGCAGGCGGTAGCCGGCTTCCCGGCGCCCCCGCCACGCCGCCGCGCTTAGATCGCCCGCCGACCTTCCCACGCCCGGCAAGCCCCGATACAGCCGCACGATGAGCCCCACCCGACGCACGTTCCTGATCGGCGGTGGTGCCGGCGTCGGGCTGGTCGTCGCCTGGGGTATATGGCCGCGCCGCTACGCGCCCAATCTCGCCACCATCCCGGGCGAGACCGGCTTCGGCGCCTGGCTCAAGATCGGTGCCGACGGCCATGTCACGGTCGCGGTGCCGCAGCTCGAACACGGGCAAGGCGTCTATACCGCCCTCCCCCAGATCGTCGCCGACGAGCTCGGCGCGGACTGGCGCACCGTCGGGGTGGAGGCGGCGTCGATCAACCCGCTGTACGCCAACCCGCTCGCGCTCGACGAGCTGTTCGAAAGCACGCTCATCCACGTGCCCGAATCGGTTGAGATGACCGTCGCCCGCCGCGGCGCGCTGATCGTCACCGGCGGATCGACCTCGGTGCGGATGTTCGAGGACGATTGCCGCACCGCCGGTGCCGCCGCCCGCGCGTTGCTGTGCAAGGCCGCGGCGCGGCGCTGGGACGTCGTCTGGACCGATTGCGCGGTCGATGCCGGCTTCGTCACCCACGGCACGCAGCGCCTCCGCTTCGCCGACTTCGCCGCCGCCGCGGCCGCCGAGACCATCCCCGACCCGCTGCCGATCGGCGTGCAGGGCGCGGGCAAGCTCGTCGGCCGGTCACTGCCGCGGCTCGACGTCCCCGCCAAGGTCGACGGCTCCGCCGGCTTCGCCGGCGACATCCGCCTGCCCGACATGGTCCATGCCGCGATCCGCCAGGGGCCGATCGGCGACGCGCGGCTGATCGGCGTCGACCGCGCCGCCGCCGATCGCATCCGCGGCGTGCTGACGGTGGTCGAGACGCCGCTTTGGGTCGCCGCGATCGCCACCACCGGCTGGGCCGCGCAACGCGCGCTCGACGCGCTCGCGCCGCGCTTCGCCAGCGACGCGCCGCTTCCGGACAGCGCCGGCATCGCCCGCAGCCTTTCCGATGCGCTCGCCAAGCCGGGCCAGCGCATCGCAGCGGTCGGCGACCTCGGCACGTTGCTCGACGGCGCCGGCGTCGTCACCGCGGACTATACCGCCGCCCCCGGCGTCCACGCCGCGCTGGAGACGACCAGCGCCACCGCCGCGTGGCGCGACGGTCGGCTCGAACTATGGCTGCCGACCGCGGCGCCCGCCGCCGCCCGCGCCGCCGCGGCAAAGGTCGCAGGGATCAGCGAAAGCGCGGTCGTCATCCATCCGACGCTCGCCGGCGGCGGCTTCGGCGCGACGCTCGACCCGTTGGTCGCCGAACAGGCGGCGCTGCTCGCGATGCGGCTCAAGCGCCCGGTCAGCCTCGTCTGGTCGCGCGGCGAGGACAATGCGCACGACCGTTTCCGCCCGCCCGCGCACGCCCGGCTGCGCGCCCGCCTGTCGAGCAACGGCGCGATCGCGGCGTGGCACGCCGCGATCGCCGCGCCCGCCACCGGCCATGCGCTCGCCCGCCGGTTGCTGCCCGGCGCCGGCTGGGCGCTCGGCACGGGCGATCCCTATGCGGTCGCCGGCGCGCAGCCACCGTACCGCATCCCGGCGCTGCGGATCGACCATCACCCCGCGGAGATCGGCGTCCCCACCGGTCATCTGCGCGGCGGTGCGCACGGCTATACCGCCTTCTTCACCGAATCGTTCGTCGACGAGCTCGCGCAGGTCGCCGGCACCGAGCCGCTCTCCTACCGGATCGGCATGCTCGGCGGCGACGCGCGGCTGGCGCGCTGCCTCACCACGGTGGCGGCGCTGGGTGGCTGGTCGGGCGGCGCGGCGGGATCGGGCCAGGGCATCGCCTGCCACAGCTTTCGCGGCAGCCATATCGCGGTGCTCGCCGAGGCGGAGCTGGCGAACGGCCGCCCGCGCGTCGCCCGACTCGTCGCCGCGGTCGATTGCGGGCGGACGATCAACCCCGATCTGGTGCTGCAACAGATCGAGGGCGGGCTGATCTTCGGCCTCGCCCACGCGCTCGGCGCGTCGACGGGGATCACCGCCGAGCGCAGCGACGTGCGCGGGCTTGCCGGCCTCGCACTGCCGCGACTCGCCGATACGCCCGACATCGTCGTCGAGATCGTCCGCTCTGACGAGCCGCCCGGCGGGGTCGGCGAACTCGGCGTCCCCGCGGTCGCGCCGGCGATCGCCAACGCGCTGCATGCCGCAACCGGTATCCGCCTGCGTCACCTGCCGCTAAGGCGGTAAGATGTTGATCCCCGCCGACCATCCGCCGATCCCCACCCGCAAGATCGGCGTGCTGCTGACCAACCTCGGCACCCCCGACGGCCCCGACGCCAAATCGGTCAAACGCTATCTCGGCGAGTTCCTGTCCGACAAGCGCGTCGTCGAGATCCCGGCGATCGCGTGGCAGCCGATCCTGCGCGGCATCATCCTCAACACCCGCCCGAAGAAGTCGGCGCACGCCTATGGCCTGGTGTGGAGCGAGGAGGGCTCGCCGCTCGCCGCGATCACCCGCCGGCAATCGCAGGCCTTGCAGGGCGCGTTCGGCGACGGCGTCATGGTCGATTATGCGATGCGCTACGGCAATCCGGCGATCGCCGACAGGCTGACCGCGCTCAAGGACGCTGGGTGCGAGCGCATCCTGATCGCGCCGCTCTATCCGCAATATTGCGCCGCGACGACCGCGACCGCCAACGACAAGGCATTCGCCGCGCTCGCCGGCATGCGCTGGCAGCCGGCGATCCGCACCTTGCCGCCCTATCACGACGATCCCGCCTATATCGCCGCGCTCAGGACGCAGGTCGAGATGCAGATCGCGACGCTCGATTTCGTCCCCGATGCGGTGATCGCCAGCTTCCACGGCATGCCGAAGCGGACGCTCCAGCTCGGCGACCCCTATCATTGCCACTGCCAGAAGACCGCGCGGCTGCTCGGCGAGGCGATGGGGCGCGAGCTGGTCGTCGCTTTCCAGTCGCGATTCGGCCCGGCGAAATGGCTCGGCCCGGCGACCGACGAGACGCTCGAGGCGCTGCCCGCCAAGGGCGTCCGCAAGGTCGCGGTGATCGCGCCGGGCTTCTCCGCCGACTGCCTGGAAACGCTGGAGGAACTGGCGATCCGCGGCCGCGAGAGTTTCATGACCGCCGGCGGCACCGATTTCGCCTATCTGCCCTGCCTCAACGACGGTGCGCCGGGGATGGCGATGCTGCGCACGCTGATCGCGCGCGAGCTCGCCGGCTGGATCGCCGAAACGTAAAATTACGCTACGGCCATTGCCAGTTCGGCGGCCTCTGCCTAGCCTCGGGTTAAGCATAAGGAGAGGTACGGATGGCCAGGGTAGCGATCGTCACGGGTGGTACGCGTGGCATCGGCGAGGCGATCAGCCTCGCCTTGCAGGAAGCGGGCGTCACCGTCGCCGCCAATTATGCCGGCAACGACGAACGCGCCCGCGCCTTCACCGAGCGGACCGGCATCCGCGCGTTCAAATGGGACGTCGCCGACTTTGACGCCTGCCAGCAGGGCTGCGCGCAGGTCGCCGCGGAGCTCGGCCCGGTCGACATCGTCGTCAACAATGCCGGCATCACCCGCGACGGCACGATCCTGAAGCTCACCTATCAGGCGTGGAAAGAGGTGATCGACACCAATCTCGGCGGCTGTTTCAACATGGCGAAAGCGGTGTTCCCCGGCATGCGCGAACGCAAATGGGGGCGGATCGTCAACATCGGCTCGATCAACGGCCAGGCCGGCCAATATGGCCAGGTCAATTACGCCGCGGCGAAATCGGGCATCCACGGCTTCACCAAGGCGCTGGCGCAGGAGGGCGCGCGCGTCGGCGTGACGGTCAATGCGATCGCGCCGGGCTATATCGACACCGACATGGTCGCCGCGGTCCCCGGCGACGTGCTGGAGAAGATCGTCGCCAAGATCCCGGTCGGCCGCCTCGGCCAGGCGAGCGAGATCGCGCGCGGCGTCGCCTTCCTGTGCTCGGACGAAGCCGGCTTCGTGACCGGATCGACGCTGAGCATCAACGGCGGCCAGCATATGTATTGACCGTTCGAGGCGCGGCCACGCCCGCGCCGCTGCATGCAGCGCACGAACGGTCACGGCCGGCGGGTCGGCCAAGGCCGAACCCGTCCGACGACGGCTTTGCCGGCGTCCTGATTGGCCCCCGGCTGTCATCACGTCGCAGCGAGGAGAACGGCTGGGAGAGCGCACGCGGGCGGCCCGTCCCTCGAGCGAATCCCATGTCGTAACCACGCCCGTGCTCCCGCGAAAGCGGGAGCCCAGGAGTCACGTACGTCATCAGATGTTGCTCTGCTTGGCCCTGGGTTCCCGCCTTCGCGGGAACACATGCAGGGTTTGACAAAGGCCGGGCGAATCGCGCGTAAGCGAATAACCCGGGACGGCCCCAAGCCTCGCCATCGCCATCCCCGAACGACACGAAGCCCGGTCGCCATACGGCAACCGGGCTCCACCCCTCGAAACGCTACGCGAGGGCAAGCACTGCCGCTTAGCGGCAGTAACCGGGGCGATCCGAGCGTTCGACCGCGCGGCCGGCGAGCGCGCCCGCACCGGCGCCGAGCACCGTGCCGAGCGCACGGTCGCCGCGGGTGTCGATCGTGCGGCCGAGCAGGCCGCCGGCGATCGCGCCGACGATCGTGCCGGTGGTGCCGCTGTTGCAGCGCTGGCCGCCGCGATAGCCGCGATCGCCGTAATAGCCGCGACCGCCGCGATAGACGCGGTCGTCACGATAGCCGCGGTCGTAGCCGCGCTGCTCGTAGCCACGATCGTAGCCGCCGTAATAGCCGCGCTGCGCGGCGGCGGGGGTGGCGGGAACGAGGGCGGCGGCGGTCATCGCGAGGGCGGCGCCGGCGAGGCTCAGGGTCTTCATCATGGGTCTTCTCCCGAAAATCTGTCCAACTCGGCGGCGGCCCGGTGGGGGACCTTCCCGTCGTCGATGCACATCATTTGCCCGATTCGCGTTGAGCGGACCCTGAATGCCTCCGTTATCGTGCGTTCAGGCTATCGCCGCCGCGCCCGCCGCTTATGGAGGCGCGATGCGCGTCCTGTTCGTCGTCCTCGCCGTCCTGCTGATCGTCCCCGGCTGGACCGGGGAGGAGCGGCTGGCGCTGCTCGGCAACCGGCCGCAGCTGATCGCCACGCCGGTCGCGCTCGACCCGCACGATCCGCAGCGTCGGCGGCTGGGCTCGCTCACCTATCTCGGCGGGGTCGCGCTGCGCAGCCTCGATCCCGCCTTCGGTGGCTATTCGTCGCTGAGCGTCGTGCCGCAGGCCGACGGCGACCGCTTCACGCTGCTGAGCGACGGCGGCAACGCCGTCGCCTTCACGATGGGTGCCGATTGGGCGCCGCGCGCCTTGCGCTTCCGCAACCTGCCCGGCGGCCCCGGCATCGGCTGGGAGAAGCGCGACCGCGACAGCGAATCGATGGCGCGCGATTCGAAGACGGGGGCGATCTGGGTCGGTTTCGAACGCGCGAACGCGATCTGGCGCTATTCGGCCGGCTTCGCGCGGGCACAGGCGCAGCGCGCGCCGCGGGAGATGGCGGGCTGGCCCGACAACGGCGGCCCCGAATCGCTCGCCCGTATGCCCGACGGGCGATTCGTCACGATCAGCGAGATGCGGCACGTCCCCCGCTCGCGCTGGCATGGCCCCGAGGCGGCACGGCTCGCCAGCCGCGATGCGCTGATCTTTCCGGGCGATCCGATCGTCAGCCGGCCGCATCGCTTCGCCTATCTCGGCTACGGCCGCTTCGATCCCGCCGACGCGACCGCCTTGCCCAACGGCGATCTGCTGGTGCTCGATCGCGCCTTCCGCCTGCCCTATCGGTTCAGCAACCGGCTATCGCTGGTGCCCGCCGCGGCGATCCGGCCGGGGGCGGTGGTGCGTGGCAAGCTGCTGGCGACGCTCGACGCGCCGCTGATCCACGACAATTTCGAAGGCGTCGCGACGACGGTGGAACGGGGCCGCACGATCGTCTGGCTGGTGTCGGACGACAATCAGTCGATGCTGCAACGCACCCTGCTGCTCAAATTCCGGCTGGAGCGCTGAGCCGCGCGCAACGGCGAAAACCCGCCGCTCCCGGGGAGCGGCGGGTTTCGAACCACGGCAGTCGCGACGCGAAACGCTTAGGCGGCTTCCGCCGTCGACGTCGTCGCCAGCTTCTTGACGATCTCGCGCTTCAGGCGGCGGCAACGCAGCGAGAGCTTGTCCTCGCTGGTCTTGACCAGCCAATTGTCGAGGCCGCCGTTATGCTCGACCGAGCGCAGGCCGTGCGTCGAGACGCGCAGGCGGACGCCCTTTTCGAGCGAATCGGAGATCAGCGTGACGTTCTGCAGGTTGGGCAGGAACGTACGCTTGGTCTTGTTGTTGGCGTGGGAAACGTTGTTGCCCACCTGCCGGCCCTTGCCGGTCAGCTCGCAAATGCGCGACATGGTTTTTGATCCTGAATTCGGTTGCCCGGAAAGTCGGCGCCACTAGCGGCAATCGGCTCCGCCGTCA